>CADBBT010000014.1 GCA_902792985.1 Oscillospiraceae bacterium | reverse complement strand
TGCTTGGGCTTGCTTTTAGCTCGCCCGTTTTGGCTTTGCTAAAGCCTTTTTTCTCCCCCGGTTGAACCGGGGGTTTATTTCCACGTCTGAAGACACCAACACAAAAACACCGAGGCGACGCCCCGGTGTTTTTTTCTGCTGCTGTTCTATCAATGCTCCGAACGCAGACGCTCCATATAGCTTTCCGTCAGGCTCGCCCAGGCATAAGCGCTCATATATTCGCCGCGATACGCGTTGACCGCGTCGCTGTCTCCGGCAAAAAAGCGATAAAGGTCGCAATCGATCATCTCCGGCTGGATACGCAAATAGCCTTTGTGCAGCTCCAAAAGGTCGCCGATGCCGTTGCGGTCGAGCGTGTCGCGCAAAGAACGGATAACAACGTCAAACTGCTTTTGCATCGAGCGGTCATAAAAGGTGTCTTCCCACAGTGCTGCAAACGCGTTTGCGCGGGAAACAAGGCTCCCCTGCCGGTCGATCAGATATGCCAGCAGCTCCTTGGCTCTTGCACGTCCGAACACCACCGGCTGCCCGTTGACCAAAAGGTCAAACTCGCCGAAGGTGCGCGCTTCAATGGTTGCTTTTTTGCTTGTCAGCCGTCGATCGGACATGGCGTAGCTGACTTCATCGGCAAGCCGCTGTGCACTGACCGGCTTCAGCAGATAGCCCGACGCGTGCAAGCCGAACGCATCTACGGCATATTGCGTATGTCCTGTCAAAAAGATGATGGCAGTATAAGGACGCATCTCCTTGATCTTCGCAGCAAGCGTGATGCCATCCATGTCGGGCATGTTGATGTCAAGGATCGCTATGTCCGCTTCATGGGTCTTCAGCCATTCCAGCGCGTCGCCCGCTTTTTGAAAGCCCTCGGCCTGCGGCTTTTGCGGCAGCTCCTTGCAAAGCGAAACCGTAAGCCCAAGCACGAGTGCTTCATCGTCCACACAGATGATCTGCATTATACCCTCCTGATCTTATCGTGATTCATTCACCTTTCTCGGTGTGTTTGGAATATAAATAGTGACGGTCGTTCCCTCGTTGAGACTGCTCTCCACGGTCAACGTGCCGCCGCAAAGCTGTTCAAGCCGTGCCCGCACATTGCGGATGCCGATATGCGTATCATCCATTTCCTGAATCGCCGCAACATCAAAACCCTTGCCGTTATCCTTCACAACGATCTTATGCATTTCCGGCAAGCGCTGCGTTGAAACAGTCACAAGCCCTTTGTCACGGATGCGCACACCGTGGCGGATCGCGTTTTCCACGATTGGCTGGATCGTGAGCGCAGGGATCTGAAAATCAAGATCCGGCGTATCATAGGTCACATGTACAGACGGGAAACGGATCTGCTCGATCTCTGTATAGATGCGCACATGCTCGAGTTCCTTTTGCACGGGAATGATACTCGGCTGGCGAAGTGAATTTATGTTTTGGCGCAAATAAGTGCCGAATTTTTCAGTTGTATCAAACGCCTTCTCCGGGTCGATCTTGCAAAGTGCCTGAATGGTCGACAGCGTATTATATAAAAAATGCGGCTGGATCTGACTCATCATGATCTGGATCTGCTGCTCGGCCATCAACGCTTTTTCATGCGCACGCACAAACTGCAGATGCAGCCAGATATAATAGAACACACTGCTCGTCACCACGGCGATGGTCAAAAACGTGACCGGGAACGCTTCAAAGTTTGCAAACGTATCTGCCAGCAACGCGGCAACGATCAAAATCACATTGCACGCGGGAATCAGGATTTCACGTTTGCGGACCACAGTATAGGATTTTGCCGTGATCCAAAGCAACCATAGAAGCAGGATTCCGCTGACAATGTGGCAACTGAAGCCGAGCGGGCCGCGATAAAAATGGTTGTTTTCGTCAAAGGCAAAACAAACGTCGGAAAACAGCGCGGTCAGATGGATTGCGGCATTGATACCGATCAGCACCCAGGCCGGCCAGTAGGAACGACGATTCCCGACAATATAGAAGAACAGAACAAGAACGATCGGTCGCACACAGTAGCCGTAAATACTGACAAGCGTACGCACAAGGGTCGTGCCATCCGAAGCGTCAAGCATATAATTCAAGTGATTCTGCACGAGCAGACTGAAACCGACAGCAATGTTCAAAAGCATGATCTTGCGATGCTTTTTTTGAATGTAGGGATCAAGAAGGATCGCAAAAGTCAGTCCAATCAGCTGCAGCAAAAGAGTAAGCTCAACGAGTACGCCCGAATAAGCCAGGTTTTTCAGCATCCGCTCACGCTCCTTTCCGTTTTCAGTCCTATTTTGAAATAAGAAAGCTTAATATCGAGCTGGCATTGGACAGCAGTAACGAAAGCCCAACCAACAGCACAAGCATCCCCAGATGCAGCTTCCAGTTGCGCACAAGCAGACCGACAAATTCGCGAATCTGCGCGTTTGGCCAGAAATACCATTTTGTTTTACCTGCGATGCCGTCCGTTTTCAATCCAACGTCACCGGCAAGAATGCCGCTGCGAAACACATGGTAGTTCGTGGTGGAAAAGATCACGCGCGCATTTTCAGTGCGTTCGTCAATGAGCGCTTTGGAAAAGCGCATGTTCTCCAACGTGTTGGCGGATTTCGTTTCCGCAAGAATGTCTGATTCAGGAATGCCTTGCGAAAGAAGATAACGACGTACCGCTTCGCCTTCCGCCATCACTTCGTCGCTTCCCTGCCCGCCGGACGGGACAAGTACCGGCGCAACGCCCGTGGCATTCTTCTGGCGATGATAAAAATCGATTGCTTTGTCTGCGCGTCCCTTAATCAAAGGATACAGAGAGCCATCCTTTTTGATTGCGCAGCCGAGGATCAGCACATAGTCCTGTCGCAGCGGCGGATTGCGGTGTGCAGCGATGACACAGCAATACTGCGTTGCAAACAGTATGCAAGCAAAATAAAGAAAAACAGCGGAGATGACCGTGCGCGCTGAGGAGATCCACACGGAGCGCGGGTCGAACGCAAAAATCTGCGTGTTCACAAAACCCGCAACAAGACAAACAGCAACACCTACTGTCAGAAGCGATGCCAGCAAAAACGCCAAAAGATTCGTTCTGCGCATTCCTTCGTGTCGGATCAGCCACACATTGCTGACCGCCATGCTGAAAGCAAGCAGCAGCACCAGCGGAAAAGCAACGACGACCATGGCAGTCATGGCATATTCCATCGCAAAAAAGAGCAGCCGCCCTGTCGCATCATCCGGACGAAATCGGCAAAAAACGTCAACCACAAGAAAAATCAGCGTATGCAGCAAAAAGAGCAAGGATAAGCCAAGATTCAGCACTGTTTCATAGGAGAAAAAATCGAGCTTTTTGCGGCGGCGATATTGTACAAACAGGTATACCCCAGCAAACAGGAAAAACAGCATAAAGCCGACACATAGGATATGAAAACCGTTGAAATCAAGTTCGCCCGGCTGCACGATCGTTCCAAAACGGGTAACATGCAAGTTCGTATAATGAGTATCGGTCAGATCTTTATAGCTTTCACTCTTATGGCTGAATAAAACAGAAACGGCCGTATCACCGCTCTTCAAAGCTCGGAACTTCACAACCCAAATCGAATCTTGCTTTTTTGTGTCGACCATCTCCACGATCCCGGGTTCGGAGTATTCAGCTTTAACGTCAAGATAGCCATCGCTGCTCTCACGCATATAGATATTGAACGTGCGTGCCGAGAAAAGCAAAAGTACAAACACCGCCACGCCAACACACAGACCGAACAGTGCAACGATCAGCAGGCTGCGGTTCAAACTGTTTGGTTTCATCTGCGCATCTCCTCTCTGATTCCCGATTATTATAGCACAAGTTCATTCATTGTGAGAAAATATACTTGTGAATATTTTGTAAACTATAAAAAACGGCCGCGACGTTTCAACATCGCAGCCGTTTATATTATTGTTTTATTTACGAATCACAAAATTGCGGAAGCTTTGGAATGCATGGACAAACAGGTGCACAACTGTGTAAACAAATTTCACAAAGCCATTGTTGTCGCTTGCCTGCATTCTTGCATTGCTGCTGCACATCGAGCAGCGGAAGCCGGTGTCGATCGTCTGGCCGCAATCATCGCAGACGTTATCAAAGTTGCCGTCACTATGATGATGCTTGCCGAGCGTCTTGCCGCAGACGTCGCACTTGTCGTCGTTGTTCACGTCCACATGGTCGATCATCGGGATCACTTCGGTTTGGACATGCGAAGCATCGTTGGCACAGGTACGCGTTCTGCTGCCCGCCGCAGTGCACGTTGCTGCCTTGGTCACGGTCCAGGCGCTCCATGCGTGATCGGTCGCGGTGCCGGCCACTGTGCGAGTATCCGTTGCGTCGCAGCGCTCGCACGTTGCAGTTTCGGTGCCGTCCTCTTCACAGGTCGCGTCGTCATTGAACACGTAGTTCACAAAGCTGTGGCCGAGCGAAGGCGTGGTATGCGGTGTGCTGCTGAGGGTGACGCCGCATTCGCAGATCACAACTTCATCGTAGCTGCCGTCCGCTTCGCAGCTTGCCGGGACCACGTTTGCCTGACTTGTTGTGTTGTTGCCGGTATGGTTTTCCGGGTCGATCGCAAGCTCCTTGACATTTGTCGCACCGCAGGCGCAGGACTGGTTCTGCGTGCCGGTTTCCATGCATGTCGCGTTTTTCGTCACCGTACCATCCACCCATGCGTGGGGTTCGTCAATGTAGGAGCCGGTGATCGTCACATCTGCCGTCACGTTCGTGTAATCGCCGGTCCAGCCGGAGAAACGCTTATGCGTCTCGCCGTTGTTGATCAGTTCCTGCTGTGTCGGCGCTATGGCGCTTTCGCCGGAAAGTACGGGTTCTTCTTTTACAGTCACACCGTCAACCTTGAAGGTCACGGTGAAGTACTCCAGTTCAGCGATCGTTTCAAGCAGTGCGGCGAGCTCGCTCAAAGCGGTATTCACAGCTTCTTCGTTGTCATCGATCGCCAGCGCTGCATCCAGTGCGCCGAGCTTGCTTTCAAGCGCTTCGATATCGCTTGCCGCGTACTTCATCGGATCGGCTTCTGCCGCCGCCATGATTCCCTGGGCGGTAGTATACACTGTATTCTCATTGATGTTCAGCTTATCGATCACGCTGCCGGCTGAAATCAGATGATCGCACGCCAAGCAGTAGGTGTCGCCGGTATAGCCGGTGTAGGTATAACCTGCATCCTTCTGATTCTTCAAGATCGTTTCGGTCGTGGAATGATTGTTATAATCAAATTCGCCGTATTCCGCATCGCAAACGCTGCACTTTGCTTTCGCGGTACAGGTCGCACTGCCGCCGGTGTGCGCCGCTCTGCCGTTTGTTTCACCGCAGCCGTTGGCGCATTCATACCAGTGCTCGTTCCCATCGAAATGCAGATCGCTGAAATCGTGGCTGCCAAACGTGCCGTCGCTCAGGTCGGTCAGTTCATTCTGCGCCTGAGCGTCACTGAAATGCTTTTCGCAAACCGCGCAGGTGTAATAAGCCACGGTTCCCGTTTCTGTACATTTTTCAGCCGGGACTGCCGCGTTCTGTTCACCGAGCTGATGTGCACCGTAGGTGTTGTCACTCAGGCTCGTCAGTTCCGTATTCCCCTGCTCGTCCGCAAAATCTTTTTCACAGACACTGCAGTGATAATGGGCAACCGTACCGAAATGCTCGCAGTCAGCACCCGGAACCGCAGCCACAAACTGCATGCTGTGTCCGTCAGCGGTGATGGTATCCGTTCTGGTGGAAATAAAGGTCTGCGCGCCGATGGTTGCAGATGCTTTGAAGGTTTTATATCCATCCACAAGGTGCTGAACTGCAATGTCAGCGACCTTTTCCACGCTTGCGGTCAATACCTTCGTGTCGTCGCTCTTGACGCAGGTGACAGTCACGCTCACATCGTAGCCGTCGCCGTTCGGCGTCCATGTCCAATCATTTTCACCGGGTTCTGCATAGGTGTGGCCGGTAGCGGGGTCGCCGGGAACCGTTTGCGTTGTTTCATTGGTATAGGTCGTATCATTGAAGTTCACGCTCGCGGTGTAAACCGTAGAACCGTCCGCGGTGCAGGTCGGTTCATGCGAGTCGTGCGTCACAGTCACTTCCGGTGTGACGGTAAAGACACAGCCGTCGCATTTGAAGGTTGCAGTTGTTTTATGATCGTCAGTCCAGGCACTCCAGGTCGGCGCAGCGTTAAAGCTGTGCGCAACAGGAGTATCTGTTTCGTTGCAGTATGCACACTTGTTCCAGTGGTTCGTGTCGTCGTTCTGCGCAACGCTGAAATCGTGCGAGCCGGTGACGCCGTCGCTCAGGTCGGTCAATACATTCTGCGCCGCATCGTCACTGAAATGCTTTTCGCAGACCGTGCAGGTGTAATACGCCACAGTGCCGGTCTCGGTGCAGTTCGACGCAGCCACAGCCGGGGTCTGTTCACCGAGCTGATGCGCACCGTAGGTGTCGTCGCTCAGGCTCGTCAGTTCCGTGTTGCCCTGTTCGTCCGCAAAATCCTTATTGCAGCCGCTGCAATGGTAATATGCAACCGTGCCGAAATGCTCGCAGTCTGTGCCGGGAACAGCAGCCACAAACTGCATGCTGTGTCCTTCGGCGGTAATAGTGTCAGTTCTCGTTGCAACAAAGGTCTGATCACCGATCGTCGCGGTCGCTTTGAATACCTTTCGACCGTTTACAAGATGCTGCGCGGCAACATCTTCGGTTTTTTCAACGCTCGCGGTCAGCGTCTGCGTATCGTCGCCTTTGACACAGGAGACAGATACCAAAACGTCATAACTGTCACCGTTCGGCGTCCATGTCCAGTCGGTTTCGGCAGGCTCTGCATACCTGTGGCCCGTGGCAGGGATTTCAACATAAGATGTATAATCGCAGCGTGTACAGGTCTGATAGGCATTCCAGCCGACGGCCGTGCAGGTAGGCGCCTGCGCAGAATGATCCACATAATCATGGTCGAGCGCTTCGCCGCTTTCAAAGGTTTCGGTGCCTTTGTAGCCGCAGACGCAGGATTTGAAGTACTTCGCCTTTTCGGTGCAGGTCGGACCGGACTTCAGATAATTTGCATCAACGACTTCCTGATCGAACACATGCGCCGCAGATGTGAATGTTGCACGGATGGTGGTTTCGGCGGTAATGTTTGTGTAGCCGCTCCAGCCGTCAAAGGTGTAATGGTTGGTTGCGTCGGTGTAGTTTTCCTGCGCTGCAGGCGGCGTAGCGTCAGATCCATGCGCAACGGTTGCACGCTTCAGCTCGTTGCCGTCTTTATCCTCAAAAATGACGGTGTAGGTGTTGATGGCGGGCGCGGACACGCTGATGGTCGTCGCGGCGGTGATGTTCGAGACCGTATAGGTCACGGCATTTCCCGTTTTACTGCTGCTGACTGTGCCGTTGGTCGCGGTCACCGTCGGTTCAGCCTGACTGTGCGCGGCATCCAGCGTGATTGTAAAGCTGACGGAACCGTTGTGGTTGACCGTCGCCGCCGGAGCAGTTGTCACGTCATAGCCGTTTTCATCTGCGTTCAAAGTGACGTTATAGGTGTTGATGACCCAACCGTCCACGCGCTGACTGCCGTTCTCAACTGTGCCGTATCCGCCACATCCATAGGCGCACGCCCAGTTGTGCGTGCCGTCGCCGAGGTCATGATAGCGTGCGTCTGCCGCTGAGAAATCATGTCCGTGCGCATTTTCGTAATTATCTTTATAAGTGTAGCCGCAACCGGGGGTTTTGCAAACATGCGTGGTGAAGCCTTGTTTCGTGCACGTCGGCGGCGTTACTGTATCGTTAAAGCCCTGGCTGTGCGAGCAGGTGCCGGTGATGGTGAGATCAGTCCACTCGGACAAAATCTGCAGGTTGCCGCTGTTATAGCGTGCGGCGCAGATTGCCGTAATGCGCAGCGTTACGCTGTCGCCGACATCCGGCGCAGCACCCTTGAAGTACCACTTATAAGAACCGTAGCGGCGATCGGTTGCCACAGCACCGCTGGGCTCCTGTGTGAAATCACTGCTCGTTTCGGCACAGCGGTGATCGTTGCCGTTGACATCGTTGAACCGCTGCTCATAAGTATAGGACTTGCCGCTGCTGCCGGTCACAGTCGCTGTCCAGTGATCATTGTTCAAAACGCCTTTGCTGTCGGAATCGCTCGGGTTGAAAATCTCAACGCCCCAGCGCACGCCGCCCGGACCGGTATAAATGAACGGATAATAATCCATGTAGATGCCGGTGTCCTTGATGTCGTCCATTTTGGAGCGGTCAACTTCAAGCGTTGCGGTCGCATTGCCGGTGCCGTTTTTCTGATAGCTCTTGAAATACTGACTGTTGCCACTGGTGTAATCTGTCGCACTGTTGTCAGTATAGGAAACATCATGCCCGGTTGTTAAATTATAAATTGTGTAGTCAATACCGGCTCTGTAGCGGTTGTTGGTGTTGTTTTCTTCGTTTGCCAATGAGGTCGCATACATATTTGCCGCTGCGCCGGCGTTCCATGTCAAGCCGTAAGTCTTCGTGGAACGAATCACGGTCGGCTCCGTAAATGACTGCACCACGGTGTTGGTGTCGGCCGGACCGGCAGATTTATCATAATTCGTGTTTGTCAAATATGTATTGCCAGCCGTAACCGTCGCGCCGCGCACAAGGCGATGGGTGTTGCCGGAAAGCCACTGACCGGCGCTGTAGCCGCTGCGGGTCGGGTTGGGCACGGTAAAGGATTGGCCGTAGGTTTTCGTAATAGAAGCGTTGGTGCCGGTCGCGCTGTCCACAAAGTTGAAGTTGAAACTGAACAAATTGCGATACCACGTATGGATCGGATATTTATATGTCGTGGAGCCGATGCGCACACCCCAGGTGTTTTTGCAGAAGTTGGAACCCAGGGTAAAACCAAAGGTTTCCAAATCGTTTGATGATTTGCCGGTGCCTTGTGCAGTGCCGTAAGAAGCGCCGGTGTTATAATAAACATTGCTGTCAATGTACCCGCCGTTGCCGACGATTGCTTTTGTTGGGCTGTTGCCTGCATTATAGGAATTCGCAACGTGATAAGCTGCATTGCCGCCGTTGACGTAGCCGACCAAACCACCGGCAGTACCGGCTGAAATTGTGCCCCAGTTGAAGCAATCTACGACCATCTGTGCTGAATTGTTACCGCCGTTGTAGCTGGTGTAACCGATCATGCCGCCGGCAGACTTGTTGTTGGGAGCCGTCACATTACCCGCATTGAAGCAGCGATAAAAGAACGTGTGATAGTCGATACTGCCGACAAGGCCGCCGCTGTCGTCGCCGCCACCAACAGTACCGATATTGAAGCTTTCGATGCAGGTAACCATTTTACTGCCTCGGCCGGCAAGACCGCCGGCGTATGAGTTACTGGATGTAATGGCGCCTGTGTTAAAGCAGCGATTAAATTCATCTTCAGCCGCGTTGTTCAGCCAGCCGACAATACCGCCGGTGGAATTTTTGCCGGTGATTGCTCCCGCGTTGATACAGTTGACGAAAGACTGCTTGTCGTCTTCAACTTCACCGCAGATGCCACCGGCGTTGTCGCCGTTCGTGGAGACTTCTCCGTAGTTTTTGTTGTTTGTCCAAACACCGTAGCCCTTGTTACGTCCGACGATGCCACCGACGTCAGTCGTGCCGCTGATCGTGCCGTGGTTGACGTTGCCGGTGATCTCATGGTAGTTATTATCAGTTTCAAGGTGTCCGGCGATACCGCCCGCTCTGCCGTTTGTAGCGGTAATGTTACCACTGTTGGTATTGTTGATCAAAGTCATTTTTTGATCTTGAGCATCCTTGCCGAAGTAACCGACAATACCGCCGACAGCGTCCGTACCCTGAACATTACCGGAGTTGCTGCAGCCGGTAAATGAAGACGGGTCATCCTCGATCCAGCCGACAATGCCGCCAACGTCTGTTGAACCGGCTGTCACACTGCCGGTATTGGTGCAGTTGGTGGCATGAACCGCAGGCAGAGAACTGCCGACAAGGCCACCGATGCGGACGTTAATCGCGTTGATCGTCGCAGCATTGGAGCAGTTTGTCATCGTCACAGTGTTACCGCTGCTGTTTGCGCCAACTTCACCAACCAATGCACCAACATAGTTATAGCCGTAGATATTGCCGCTGTTGACATGCACATTCTCAAAAGTCAAACTTCCGGAGTCATGATAACCGACCAACACCGCAAAGCCGTTCTTTTTGTTGCTGTCACTTGAGTCATCAATATATACGCCTTCAAATTTCAGATTTCTAAACGTAGCGTTTGAGGTTTGACGGAACATGGCGACACGGTGGTCGCTGTGCGTCATCTTGAAGTTAGAGATCGTGTGGTTCTGTCCGTCAAAGGTACCTTTAAACAGCCTGCCGGAATTATAAGGAAACACAGTGTTACCGAAATCATGGCCGGCAAGGTCTACATCCGTATCAAGATAGACGGTGACGCCGTTAAAATCGTTTCCATTCGCGATACGGTTTATGAACCATACAAGCGCACGAGCAGAATAAAGATGCACCGTGCTGCCGCTTGTAACGTACTCCGTACCGGGGTCGCTGATCGAGCCGCTCCACGTATCGGCGGCGCTCGCCTTCGGCAGTGAGTCCGGCGCAACAAACACCCACGCTGTCAGCAGCATGAGCACGCTCAAAGCCACCGAAAGGGCGCGTTTGCAAGTTCTTTTCGTTCGTTTCATAGAGAGTTTCCTCCTTGCTATAAATATACAGTTTAATTTTACCACTTGAATTCTGAAAAGTCAACAAAACAAATTCAAATCATTGTAAAATCTTGTGAGAAATGCAAAAGGAACCGCTCGTTCGAACAGTTCCTTTTTCTGTTTCATTTTTTTCTTATTTCAAAAAGAAACGCTGCAAACGCTCCTTGTAATCCGGCGCAGTATCGTAAGCCGCATGACCGAAGCCCTCATCATAGATGTGAAGTTCCACATTCTCGCGTCCCGCAAACGTCTGCGCAATCTCTCGGGAAGCGTCGGCGCCGAGCACAGCGTCATCCGTTGCGCCGAGCACCAGCACGGGACATTGAATTTCCGGAAGCCGTGCGGTAAAATCAAAGCCGTTCATCGCGCTTGCAAGCAACGCAAAGCGGGCAAATTCACCGTCTGTCACACTTTTTCCGGCGCTCACAAGCGTTTCCCGGGCAGCTTTGAACACCGCTTTGGGATACACAAGCTCACCAAAAGAAAGATATAGCTTCACGCCGTCCTTTTCCTGTGCAGCTTTCACCCATTGATCCAAACGCTGCATCTGCGCGTCTGTGATGCGCGACGCTGTGGAGCCAAGCGCCAGTTTTTTCACAAGCGCCGGATATTCTGCGGCGAGCACCATCGCGATCATCCCGCCCTGCGAAGCGCCAAACAGACAAACGTCTTTCAAACCGATTGCCATCATCACTTTTGCAGTATCGCAGGCCATGTCAAAAACGGAATATGACTGCGGCGGTGCTTCGCGGCGATCAAAAACATAAATTGTAAAATCATCTGTCAGCGGAGCATAAGCATCAATGACAGCGTCGGCAAAAAGCATCACGCTCTGCACGCTCAACCCGGGCAAAATGACCATGGTTTCTTTGCCGTGACCGAACGAGAAATATCGCATTTCTATTTCACCGACGAGGATTTGTTCTACCTGTGTTTTCATCCGTCAGCTGTTCCAAGTCTTATGCAGAGTCAGAATATTCTTTCCGTTTTCGTAGCGGTAACGAACCTCATCCATGTTTTTCTTTACCAGGAAGATGCCCAGCCCGCCGATTTGACGCGATTGTGCGTCAAGCGTGATGTCCGGATCGTCTTTTGCGAGCGGATCATACGGCTGACCCTCGTCGGAGAACACCAGGGTCACTTCCCCGTTTTTGCCGCACAGATCGATCTGTGCTGTGCCGGTCGTGTCACCGTAAGCGTAGCTTGCAATGTTGACGAACACCTCTTCCACGCAAAGGTCAATTTGCATCTGCGCTTTCAGCGGACAGTCGTGCGCTTCAAGGAAGCTGTCAACAAACTCGTTGACCTGCGCGAACGCTTCTCTTGTTGCTTCCACAGTCAGTGTCTTATAATCTGCTGAATCCGCCAGGTTGCCTTGCGTACAAGGCTTCGTCGAATCATCAATCTGCGAGGCATCGCCTGCAGATGTATTCACATTATCCCAGAGCATATCCAAAATCTCCTGCGGTTTACCGCTGCTGTTGCCATAAGCAACAGCATTCCATACGTTGTACCCATTCGTTTTTCGGCGTTGATTGGTTCCGGCTCATCTTCTATGTGAAAGGAACCCTGATCGCCGGGGTTCAAAATGCAGAGAAAAAGCGTGACATTTCAAAACATCCAAAACCGTACGCCGTTAAAATACCAGGTTGTCCAGCTTCGGCACCAATTCACACAGCGTCGTCTTGCAATAATCAATCAACTTTGCTTTATATGCTTCGTCTTCCTTCGCCTTGCGGAAGGTGCGGCGCAGAAGACGCGCAAAACAGATCACTGCGGATTTCTCCTCGATCTCGCGCATGTAGGCTTCATCTTCCGTGCCAAAATAGTATTTGAGCGTCGCCTTCCAGAACAATTGCGCCTGGTCATACGGAATGCCGAGGAATTTATAGACGTTGTTTTTGTCAATGCAGGAAAAACCAACGTAAGCAGCATAGATCGCCGAAAATTCAAAAATCGGATGACCCATGGCAAGGGTGTCCATATCAATAAGCAGGTTTTCACCGTTTTGCTGCATGATGTTTTTAATGTGATAATCGCCGTGCAGCATATTATTGGTATCGGGGATCGCTTTCACAAGCGCAACCAGCTTTTCGCCCACATCCTGCGGCAAATGGTCACGGCAGTATTCCGCCCAAACGAGCGCTTCCGCTTTTTTATCGGGCAGTTCACCGGGTTTGAGCATTGTGCTGTGCATGGTTTTCAAAATATCCACACTCGCCTTTGCGAGCTCTTCCGTTTTTGAGGGATCGGCAATCATCAGCTTTGCAAAGGATTTTGCATTGAGCAGTTCAAACACAGAGCCGTAAAGGTCGCTGACCTGCACAACATCATACGGGATCGCGGTCGGAACACCCATCACAAACGCTTTGCGGGCAAGCTCGCGCTCGTTATGGATCTCTTCCAGCGCGTCGTGATTCTTATACACCTTCACGATCGTGTCCGCGTCAATGCGGTACACCTTGCCGTTTGCACCTTCGCCGATGACCTCGCAGCCTTCCACAGAGAGCTTACGATAGGCTTTTGAAATATCCATCATCTCGGTAAAGCCGGTCATATCGAAGATCTCATAAACATCGGAAGAGGCGTTGATGATCTTGGTGTCCGGGAAGGCCTTTTTCAGACGCAGGACCACACGAAGACCCGCGCTGGAGATGTATTCGAGCTTTTCCGCGTCTAGCACCACCGTGCCTGCATAACCGTCTGTATATGCCTTAATCTGCGTTTCCGCTTCGGCGGCGTTGTTTGAATCAATGCGTCCCGCAAGGAAGATTGTGAGCGCGTCCGGCTGTTGCTTTGCTGTGATTTGAATCATAATCATTCTCCTTCGTAGCCGTCAAACACGGCATGATAAAGCATACTGTATTCCCGATAAGCCGCCGTGTCCGAAAGCGGAGAAAGCAGCTTCAGAATTGTTCCGTAATACCATTTCTGATCGCGTGGGTTTTTGTTGTTGAAACGATCAAACACTTTGACACCCAGCACATCGTGGTCGCGCTTGAGCGCGCGTATATTGGCAAGTTTGTCACCCAGCCAGAGCATAAGCGTCGCGGGATCGTTTGAATCTTTAAGCAGTTCCAGCGACTCTTCCTTGCGCACGCGCCAGGTGTCCTTCGGCAAGAGCGCAGGCCGTTTGTTTTCGGTCTCATGCATCACAAGCGCATGCACACGCGGACCGAATGTCTGCAGAATATCCTCTTCCGTGGTGTCAGTATCTTCCACGGTATCGTGCAGTACCGCGGCGGCAAGGATTTCAAGGTCGTCGGTCATCGTGCCGACGATGGACGCATCCTCAAGCGGATGAAGAATGAACGGCGAACCGTCTTTGCGCGTCTGCCCCGCATGCGCGTCCACCGCAAAGCGGATTGCACGCTCCAAGACTGTATATTGCAAGTATATCAGCTCCTTTAAAAAGTATTATATCATAGTTCAAGCAGAATATCAACACTTTAATTCGTCCTTCCTCTTGTATTTTTTTGCGCAATGGTTATAATAGAAAGCGAATGAATCATCATGGAGAAATGCGCATGGAACAATGGACATTACAAAACGGGCTGCGCGTGCTGTTTGACGAGCAAAGCCATCTGCATTCCGCAACGGTCGGCTTATGGGTCGCATCGGGCAGTGTCAACGAAACAGCACAGACCAACGGCATCTCGCACTTCATTGAGCATATCGTGTTTAAGGGCACCGATCGCTTTTCTGCATTTGACATCGCGCGCGGAATGGACGCCATCGGCGCTTCGGTCAATGCCTACACCACAAAAGAATACACCTTTTTCTATGTGCGCGCACTCTCCCACCGCATCCGCGATGCTGCGGATCTGCTCTTTGACATGGTGCTGCATCCAAAGCTCGACGAAAACGACATCGACACCGAGCGCGGCGTGATTTTGGAAGAGATCGCCATGTGTGAAGACGATCCCGGCGACGTCTGCTATGAAGCGAACGAAAGCGCTGTTTTTGCGGCGTCTCCCCTTTCGCTGCAGATCCTCGGCACAAAGAAAAGCGTCAGCCGACTGCAAAAAAGCGATTTTATTGCGCACCGCGCCGCGTTCTACACACCTGAGCGCATGGTCATCGGCATTGGAGGCAAGTTTGATAAAGCTGAAATGAAAGCGCTGATCGAAACAGCGTTTGGAGCTCTTCCCTGCAAGAACAATCCGCTGACCCCATGCGCGCCGCAGTTCCATCAGCACATCACGCTGCTGGAACGGTCATTTGAGCAAACGCATCTGATGCTTTGCTTTCCCGGCGTTCCCCTGCGGCACGGTGATCTTTATACGCTGCAGGTGCTGATGTTTCTGCTCGGCACAGGCTCATCCTCGCAGCTTTGGCAATGTTTGCGCGAGGAGTTGGGTCTCGTCTATAACGTCGACGCCTGGCTGGGTCGCTTCCTTGCCGCAGGTTATATTGCCGTTTCCATGTCGCTTTCCCCGGAAACGCAGCAGCAGGCACTGGAAGAGATAAAGCGCATCATCTGCGCGCTGAGCGAAACGATCGATGACGCTGCGCTTTGTGCCGCAAAGGAAAAACTCACTTCATCCTTGATCATGCAACGGGAACAACCCCACTCCAAGCTGTCCTCGCTCGGGCACGACCTTTTGATGTTCGGCGACTGCACCGAGGACGAGGAGATCATCGATGCCATTCGAGCGGTGACGCTTTCCGACGTGCGCCGCGCCGCAAAACAGTATTTGCAATTTTCAAACGCAGCGTTTACCGCTGTGGGAACGACAAAAGAAGAAGCGTTTTACCGCGCGATCCTTCAAATTCAGGAGAAGTAACATGCAACACTTTCAACGCATTGTGGTGAAGGTCGGCACCTCCACCCTCACCTATGAAACAGGAAAAACCAACATCCGCCGCATGATGAAACTCTGCGCCGTGCTTGCAGATCTGCATAACGCCGGACATGACGTTGCGCTTGTCACATCGGGCGCGATCGGCGTCGGCGTGGGAAAGCTCGGCCTTGCCCAAAAGCCGCAGGACATTCCCGGCAGACAGGCCGCCGCGTGTGTCGGTCAGTGTGAGCTGATGTTCATGTATGATAAGTTTTTTGGCGAATACGGACAAAAAATCGGGCAGATGCTTGTTACAAAAGCCGACTTTGAAAACACGGAGCGCCGCGAAAACTTGAGCAACACGTTTGAAAAGCTCTTTGAATACGGCGCGATCCCGATCATCAACGAAAATGACAGCGTCGCCACGGAAGAGATCGTTTACGGCGACAACGACAGCCTTTCCGCTGTGGTTGCATCGCTTGTCGACGCGGATCTGCTCGTGATCCTTTCAGATATCGACGGACTGTTTGACGACAATCCGAACGAGAACCCAGACGCGCGGCTGATCCCCGTGGTGGAAGAGATCACAGACGAACTGTTGGCGCTCGCCGGGGGCGCAGGAAGCAGCCGCGGCACCGGCGGCATGGTCACAAAGCTGTTTGCCGCGCGCATTGCAACTGAAAAAGGCATTCCCGTGATCGTGATGAACGGCAGTGAGCCGCAGGATCTTTACCGTGTGATCGACGGACATAGAATCGGAACCTATTTTGAAGTGAGGGATACATATGCTGACTGAACTCGGAAAAAACGCAAAAACAGCTTCGCGTGTGCTGATGAACACCGACAGTGCGCGCAAAAATGCGGCACTGGAAGCCATTGCAAAGGCGTTTGAACAAAACGCGTCGCTGCTGCTGGAAGAAAATGAAAAAGACCTTGCCGCTGCAAAGGAAAACGGCATGGCCAAAGCGATGCTTGACCGTCTTGCGCTGAATCCGGATCGCATTGCCGCTCTTTCCAAAGCGGCGCGGGAACTGATCGCGCTGGAGGATCCTGTGGGCAAAGTGATCTCCGGCACCACGCGTCCGAACGGACTGTTCATTGAAAAAGTGACCGTGCCCTTCGGTGTGATCGCCGTCATCTATGAAGCTCGCCCGAATGTCACCGCAGAGGCGGCAACGCTTTGCTTGAAATCCGGCAACTGCGTAATTCTGCGCGGCGGGAAAGAGGCGTTTCGTTCCAACAAAGCGATCGCCGGACTCATGCGCGGCGCGCTGGAAAGCGTTGGGCTGCCGAAGGACTGCATCCAGCTTGTGGAGGACACCTCGCGCGAAAGCGCAAACGCGCTGATGAAGCTCAACGATTATGTGGATGTGCTCATCCCGCGCGGCGGCGCAGGACTCATTCGTGCGTGTGTGGAAAACGCAACAGTGCCGCTGATTGAAACGGGCACAGGCAACTGCCATGTATATGTGGACAAAGACGCAGACCTTACGATGGCTGCGGATATCATTTTCAATGCAAAAACGTCGCGTCCCTCCGTCTGCAACGCCTGCGAAAGTCTGGTCATTCACAAGGATGTGGCCGAAAAAGCGCTGGAGCTGATTGCGCAAAAGCTGCAGCAAGCCAATGTGCTGATCCACGGCGACGAGACCGTCTGCGCGCTGCTGCCGCAGGCTGTTCCGGCAACCGAAGAGGATTACGGCAAGGAGTATCTCGGCTATGAGATCAGCGTGCGCGTGGTCGGTTCTATCGAAAGTGCGATCGCGCATATCATGAAATACACCACAGGTCACAGCGAATGCATTGTCACACAGAACTATGCCGCAGCGCAGAAATTCACCCGCGAAGTGGACGCGGCCGCGGTTTATGTCAACGCGTCCACACGCTTCACAGACGGCGGTGAATTCGGTTTCGGCGCCGAAATCGGCATCTCCACGCAAAAGCTCCACGCCAGAGGTCCGCTCGGTCTGCAGCAGCTCACGAGCGAAAAATACATCATCAGCGGCAACGGACAGGTGCGCTGAGAAAGGCGGCTTTCATGAAACAATCACCGGCACGCAAAACCGCAAACATGGTGCTCGGACTGCTCATCCTCGCCTTTACAGTGATCGGCATCATTGCCACCGTGCGTTTTGCCGGCGGCAAACTCAGGGACATCACCGGCGACACGGCGCGGCTGCAGGAATATCAGAAGTTTTTGAGCCCCGTTGTGATGAACGATCCAGACACGTTTGACGATATCACCGGCGCGGATCCAAATCAGCTCATCAGCATTGCGATCTGGGAGATTTTGCAAAACGACCCGAACCCTGACGATTACGACTATTATGAAGGCGATATGCTGCTGCCGCAGACCGAAGTCGAACAGAGCTTCGCCGCTTTGTTCGGAACGGAGCTGACCGTGCATCATGAAGATGTGGACGGCGGCGGCATCGAATTCCGCTACAGTGAGAACGAGAAGGGCTATCTGATCCCCATCACCGGCGTGACGCCGATCTACA
Organism: Oscillospiraceae bacterium; assembly: GCA_902792985.1. GTDB lineage: Bacteria > Bacillota > Clostridia > Oscillospirales > Acutalibacteraceae > UBA6857. The sequence goes on along the minus strand of CADBBT010000014.1, from coordinate 17,037 downwards.
CGCCGCGCATCATCTCCGCTGAAGAAAAGCGCGATCTTGTCACGCTCATCGTCGGCTATCTCGCAGGCGAGGACTTTCAGCAGGACAGCAACGGAAACATCGTTGCGCCCGAACCGGCAAAGTATATGAAGATCACACTGCGCACTGCGCCTGACGGCAGTTACTTTGTCAGTGCGCTGCAAAACGCAGAACAGCCTGATTAAGATTGCATTAAGATTTCTTAGAATCGCCTTAATGTCATTGACATTTTTTTGCCAAACTGGTAAAATTTCGAACATGGAGGTGGAAAAATGGATATCATGACATTGCTCAGCAACACGATCGAGCTGCTGAAATTCGCATTCAATCTCGGAGAGTTCCTCGACATCGTTTTCGGCTCTCTGAAAGAACATTATCCGTTCCTGTTCAAGCAGGAAGAGAGCGAAGAAGCTGACGTTACTGAATAACAAACTGAAAAACGGACTGTCATCGGCAGCCCGTTTTTGCATCAAAAAAGGCCGGAGCGCGAACACGCCCCGGCCTTTGTTTTTTCGGAATCAGCCCTGTGCCGGCAGAATATAGATCGAATATGCCAGCAGGAACTGCGCGATGTAATAGGTCAGATGGTTGACAAAGAAATTCGGGAAATTGTTCTTTTCCTTCGGACCGAAGTACATCGGAGAGAGAATGAGATCGGAGATCAGGAACATCACGCCGCCGACAGCGCAAACGATAAACGTCGGCTGCTTTGTCACGATCGCAGCAAGGATGCTTGTGCCCGCCATGCCGGCAACGACCATGCCATAGACGGCAACGATCACGCGGAATTTTCCGAAGTTTTGCTTGGTCGGCTTTTCAGTGAGCAGAACAAATCCGCAGACGACAGCAGCAAAAACGATGGGGATCCAAACGAAGGAATAGGACAGGCCGAACTGGTGCGCACAATAATAGATGGCAGGAATGTAGAACAGATGACCGATGCCAAAGGAAGCAAATCCGGCATACAAGTATTTATCCGAATCGTCGGGATAGACCCATTTTTGATCGAGATAAATGTCGCCGAGCATGCCAAGGACAAGGCCCAGCAAAATCATCACACCGTATTCATATGCAGAAGGGTTCTTTAAAACGGCGATACCGGCTGTTCCCACAAAGAACAAGCTCGTCGCGTTCTTTGTGAATACGCCCTGCACGCTGCGTCCGTTTTTACAGCGTACAACAAACAGGATAAACGCTACAACACCAAGTGCCATGGTCAAATAGATAGTCATGCCAAAAACTCCTTTCAACTGATTGATATATTATTGGTTCCGATTGGAACATCAATCCGAAATTTCGATGCCGCGCTCCTTGCGCATCACAGCGAGCTCGGCAGTAATCTTATGCTTCTTTTCGCCGACAATGTCATAGAAGAACAGCGGGATCGCGCAAAGCAGCAGGCTGATGCCCGGAACGATAGAGACCAGCGCATACATGCCGAAGTTTTGTCCGACACTCATTGACTGTGCAATGGCAAGTGCCGCGGTGGGATCGGCAGCGTTGAGGTTCTTCGGGTCAATGTGGACGATCAGGTACATGGCAATGATCATCACGGTCGCAAATGCGTTGCCGAGCTTGTTGACAAACGACTGGCACGCAGAGCCGAGCGCGTTGTCGCGGTGGCCGGTCTGCCACTCCATATAGTCGATACAGTCGAACACCATTGCACCCGAAACATTGTTGATAACGCCGAGCGGGATCGCAGCAATGATCATAAACGGGATGCAAAGCAGCAGGTTCTTGGTGAACCAGCCGACCAGCAAGCTCAGCACAGACGCTCCGAAACCGCCAAGGCAGGACGCGATCATCAGCGTGCGATATTCAAACTTTTTGAACAGCTTGGGCAGGAAGATCATGGCGCCGAACATACCGATGGCAGCGCAGATCTGAATGATCATCTGGATCTTGCTCATGTTTGCGCTGAACGCTTCGGCGGTTGTGGGCTGTTGACCGATATAAAAACCGGCATAGCGCGCAACGTGCGGCGCAGCGGACTGCAGCATGTAACGGCCGAAGGAAAGCGAGCCGGAAAGCACAACGAGCATGAGCGGCTTGCATTTGAAGATGCGTGAAAGCGTGGAGGGTTCGCCCGGAGCGCGTTTTTGTGCGTTCGGGTGGACGATGCGCTCTTTAATATTGAACGAGGAAAGAACAAACAGCGGCATACCGATCACCGACATGGAGATCGCCATGATCGCATACTTCGTTGCAGAATCGCTGATGAAGAAGCCGACAATGATCGGCAGCGCAACCGTAACGGCGGAACCGATGCCGCCGACGGTGCGGCCGTAGGAGATGATCACGCCGCGTTCCGCCGGATTCGGCGTCATCACGTTCGGCATGCTCCAGAACGGCACGTCGGACGAGGTATAGATCATGCCCCAAAGCACATAGACAACAGCAACATACACATACAGCAGCTTGCTCTGGCTGCCCGGTTCAAAGCCGATCGGCCGCATGAACATAAGGATCGTCAGCGCAGCGATGGGAATGGCCGTAAATACAGGGTACGGACGCATACGTCCCCATTTGGTTGTGTGGCGGTCAACGATCATACCCATGAGCGGGTCATTGATCGCGTCCCAGACACGCGCGAGCAGCATGAGCATGATGACAAACCACGGGGTCAGCATCAGCACGTTCATGTAGAAATCCGTGATATAGCTGCTCATACAGCTATAGACCAAGCCCTGTCCGAGCGCCGCTATGGCATAGGTCACGGATTCTTTTTTGGTTACATACTTTCTTTCTTCCATGATAGCCTCCTTTTGATTGCGCCCAGACTCCCCTTCCATGTGTGTGGGCTGAAGAGAATGAGCATTGGGAACAGTTCCAGCCGTCCGGCAAGCATGTCAAAAATCAGCACAAGCTTGCTCAGCGGCGAAAACGCAGAATAATTGCCCGCCGGGCCGACAAGACCGAGTCCGGGGCCGATGTTGTTGAGCGTGGCAGCGACCGCAGTCATCGACGTCTGCAGATCATAGAGCGGATTATGCCCAAAATGATCGAAGCTGACGATCAGAACCGAGATCACATAAATAAGGATGCAGAGAACGAAATAAGAGAGCGTTCCCTTGACCACTTCCTCGTTCACGCGTTTTTTGTCAAGTTTTACAACATTGACACCGCGGGGATGAACAATGGAAAGGATTTCACGAAACGAGCTTTTTACAAGCAAGATGATGCGCGAAACCTTGATGCCGCCGCCGGTGCTGCCGGCACATGCGCCGATGAACATCAGCGCGAACAAAATGAAATGCGACATGGTCGGCCACTTGGAAAAATCCACGGTAGCAAAGCCGGTGGTTGAAATCACAGACGCGGTGGTAAACGCAGCATCATGCATAACATCGTACCATTTTCCGCTGTTCGGTTGCATACAGATGTTCCATGTGATGCATAGGATCGAAAATGCGACAATGCCGAAATACCAGCGCAGTTCTTCACTTTTCAACGCTTTTTTGATGTTTTTGGAAAGTAGAAGATAATAAACGGAAAAGTTCACGCCGAACAGCAGCATAAAGACCGTTACAACCGTCTGCAGATAATGTGCGTGCAGATACGGAAAACCCATACTTGCGTTACGAACCGCAAAACCGCCGGTACCGGCAGTGCCGAACGCCGTTGTAATCGCGTCAAACCACGGCATACCGCCTGCAAGCAGCAACATGATCTCCAGTACGGTCATGGCAAAATAGATCGAATACAGAATAAACGCCGTCTGACGCACGCGAGGCACGAATTTTTCAACGGAGGGACCGGGGCTTTCCGCTTTCATCAGCGACATGACATGGCCGCCGGTCAAAGGAACGATGGCGATCAAAAACACAAGCACGCCCATACCGCCGATCCAGTGGGAAAAGCTGCGCCAAAAAAGCGCGCAGTGCGACAGGGCTTCCACATTTGTAAGAATGCTTGCACCGGTCGTGGTGTAGCCGGACACCATTTCGAATAAGGCGTCCAAAAAACGCGGAATCTCTTTGGAAAGATAAAACGGCAACGCGCCGGTCAAACTCATCAGCAGCCACGACAGCGCAACAGTGACAAAGCCTTCCTTCGTATAAAACACCGTGCGCTTCGGCTTTTTCAAAATCAGCAGCACGCCGCAGACAAGGCACATCAGCGTCATCAGCGCGTAAAACTGCCACTGCGCTTCGCCGTAGAACAACCCGACCGCCACCGGCAAGAGAAAGCATAAGCCCTGAATATTCAGCACCCAGCCGAGCAGATACAGAATCATTCGATAATTCATAACGCCACCTGCTATGCCAAGATGTCTTTAAAATCGGCAAGGGAGCGATCCGTTGTTACAACGACCACCGTATCACCGAGCTGCACGCTGTCGCGGCCGGAGGGAACGATGATTTTTCCATGGCGGCTGATACAGCAAAGCAGAAGATTTTTCTTCAGCCGCAATTCCATCAGCGGTTTTCCGACCGCCGGGCTCTCGGAGCGGATATTGAACTCCAGCGCCTGCGCTTTTCCGCCGACAATATTATACAAGGTCTGAACATTGCTGCCGGTAGAGTTTTCCAGTGCGCGAACATAGCTGAGGATCATTTCCGAAGTGATGAATTTCGGATACACCACCGAGCCGACCGACAGCCGTTCAATGAGTCCTTCAAAATTCATCTTATTCACTTTCGTCACGGTTTTTGCACGAAAATGGGAGCGTACAAACAGCGAAAGCATCAGGTTTTCTTCGTCGATATCCGTCAGCGCCGCAAAACCGTCCGCATCCTCGACGCCTTCTTCAAGCAGCAGATTCTGATCACTGCCGTCTCCGTTGATGATCACAACATTATCCGGCAGCGCGGCGTTAAGAAATTCGCAGTGCTCCTTGTCTTTTTCAATGAGCTTGACGCGAAAACCGATTTCCGACAGTCTTCGCGCAAGATAAAACCCGATTTTACTGCCGCCGACGATCAGAATGGACTTGATGTGTCCTTTTGAGAAGCCGGCTTTTTTGAAGAACTGCCCCACTTCACGCCGTGACGCAACAAACGAGATGGCGTCGCCGGGCTGCAGAATATCGTCGCCCGAAGGGATGATCACTTCATTCCCGCGCTCGATCGCACAAATGAGGACCTTACCGGAAAGCTTGCCGAGCGCGTTTTTCAGCGGGACGCCGAGCAGCGGCGAATCCGGCGGAAGCATTGTTTTCAGCAGTTCGATGCGTCCGCGTGCAAAGGTGTCCACTTCCATGGCGGAAGGGATGGAGAACAGACGCGTGATCTCGGCGGCTGTCTCCAATTCGGGATTGACGATCATGGAGATGCCGAGCTTTTCTTTGATAAAACCTCGCTCGGTGATATAATCCGGATTGCGCACGCGCGCGATCGTGATGCAGTTTGACGCTTTTTTTGCAATCAGACAGCACAGCAGATTCTGTTCGTCTGAGCCGGTCATGGCGATCAACATATCGGCATACTCGATACCGGCATCTTTCTGAATGCTGTGGGAAACGCCGTTGCCGATCACACCCATCACATCACAACGGTTCGTGACCGCCGTCACCTGTCTGGGGTCCTGATCCACAACGGTGATGTCGTGTCCCTCGGCGATGAGTTGTTCCGCCAGGGCTGCACCGACTTTACCGCAGCCGACAATGATAATGTTCATAGGATTTCCTCTCGTTGAAGTGCCTACTGATAAAAAGAGGCTTTCTCAATGGTTTATATTAACATATTTTTGACTTTTTTTCCATATCTTTTTCAAGTTTTCACCCAGCTTGAGGCGTTGTTGGATGTAGAAAAATACGGGAGAATTTTGTTCGATTTTGCCGAAAGACGCGAAAAACCAGATTTTTTTCGCAATCCTTCAGTTTAGGCTTTCATTCTTTTTAAAAATATGATATAATACCGCCAAATCAAGCAGAAAGGTTGAATACTATGGAAATTACCAAAGATATTCGTTATATCGGCGTGAACGATCACCAGATCGACTTATTTGAAGGACAGTACATCGTCCCCAACGGCATGGCATATAACTCCTATGTCATCCTTGACGAGCAGATCGCCGTAATGGATACAGTTGACAAAAACTTTACTCATCAGTGGCTCGACAACCTCGATAAAGCCCTTGAAGGCCGCAAGCCCGACTATTTGATCGTACAGCACATGGAGCCGGATCATTCCGCGAATATCGTCAACTTCATGAACACCTACCCCGACGCAACGATCGTTTCCTCTGCCAAAGCGTTCACCATGATGAACAACTTCTTCGGCAAAGATTTTTCCGAACGCCGCATCGTGATCAAGGAAGGCGACATGCTCCCGCTGGGCCTGCATGAACTGCATTTTGTCGCTGCGCCGATGGTCCACTGGCCGGAGGTCATAGTCACATATGACGCCACGGATAAGGTGCTGTTCAGCGCGGACGGCTTCGGCAAATTCGGCGCGCTGGATGTGGAGGAAGACTGGGCTTGCGAAGCGCGGCGCTACTATATCGGCATCGTCGGCAAATACGGCGCACAGGTGCAGGCATTGCTCAAAAAAGCCGCCGCGCTCGATATTCAGACCATCTGCCCGCTGCACGGTCCCGTACTCAAGGAAAACCTCGGCTACTATCTAGGACTTTACAACACCTGGTCCTCCTATGGTGTGGAAAGCGACGGCATCCTCATCAGCTACACTTCCGTTTACGGCAACACGAAAAAAGCAGTTGAACTGCTTGCGCAGAAACTGAAAGAAAAAGGCTGCCCGAAGGTCGTTGTCAACGATCTTGCGCGTGAAGATATGGCAGAATGTGTGGAAGACGCGTTCCGCTACGGCCGGCTTGTTTTTGCAACAACAACATATAACGCAGACATTTTCCCGTTCATGCGTGAATTCATCGATCATCTGACCGAACGTAATTTCCAGAACAAGACCGTTGCGTTCATTGAAAACGGCTCCTGGGCGCCGATGGCCACCAAGACGATGAAAAAGATGCTCGAAGGCTGCAAGAACCTGAGCTACGCCGAGAACGATGTACGCCTCACCTCGGCGCTCAATGATACGAGCAAGGAGCAGATCGAAAAACTCGCTGACGAGCTTTGCAAGGATTATCTTGCCCAGCACGACGAGACTGCAAACAAGAACGACCTCTCTGCCCTGTTCAGCATCGGCTACGGTCTGTATGTTGTCACGTCCAATGACGGCAAAAAAGACAATGGTCTGATCGTCAATACCGTCACACAGGTGACGAATACACCCAACCGTATCGCAGTAACGATCAATAAGGAAAACTATTCCCACCATGTGATCAAACAGACCGGAAAAATGAACGTCAATGTGCTCAGCGAAGAAGCGCCGTTCAAAGTGTTTGAAACCTTCGGGTTCCAGAGTGGCCGCGGGGTTGACAAGTTCAAGGACTGCGCTCCCCTGCGTTCCGACAACGGACTGGTGTTTTTGCCGAAATACATCAACGCCATGCTTTCACTCAAAGTGGAGGACTATGTTGACCTTGACACGCACGGTATGTTCATCTGCACCGTTACGGAAGCGCGTGTGATCTCCGACAAGCCGACCATGACCTATACTTATTATCAGAACAGCGTGAAGCCGAAGCCAAAAACCGAAGGTAAGAAAGGCTTCGTGTGCAAGATCTGCGGCTATGTCTATGAAGGCGACGAACTGCCCGATGATTACATCTGCCCGCTGTGCAAACACGGCGTTGCCGATTTTGAGCCGATCGAATAATTAAGAAAAATTAAAACGTGTGCAATGTATTGACTTTAGGTGTTTAAAGTGATAAAATACATCCAACATTTACAGGAGGCGTCCGAACGATGAACGGAACATTTGCAATTGTTTACTACTATTTTACCTTTATTAACAAAAGTTAATAGAGGCGTTCACGCATGCTGTAAAAGAGGACAATGTACACAATCCCCGCAGTGAACGAACGCTGCGGGGTTTTCTTATCCAAGGAGGATTATTATCATGGTCGTTGTTATTAAAAAAGGAACCGATGAACATCAACTCTCCACCCTTGTGGAATGGCTGCATTCCATGGACATCACCGTCAACCGCAGCGAAGGCGCCTATGACACCGTGCTCGGTCTGATCGGTGATACCAGCCGGATCGATATCGATCTGATCGAAGGCTTGGGCATTGTGGATTCCGTGACCCGCATTTCGGAGCCCTACAAAAGCGCGAACCGCAAATTTCACCCCGACGACACTGTCATCGACGTCGGCGGGATCAAGATCGGCGGCGGCACACTGCAGTTCTTTGCCGGTCCCTGTTCGGTCGAATCGCCCGAACAGATCACGTCTATCGCCGAAGAAGTCAAAAAAGCCGGAGCTGCGTTCTTGCGCGGCGGCGCGTTCAAACCGCGCACTTCGCCCTACGCATTTCAGGGCATGCGCGCCGAAGGACTGGAACTGCTGAAGATTGCCAAAGAGAAAACAGGAATGCCCATCGTCACGGAGATCATGGATCTTTCCCATCTGGATCTTTTCGAGGATGTAGACATCATTCAGGTCGGTGCACGAAACATGCAGAACTTTGAACTGCTCAAAGAGCTTGGTCACTGCGACAAACCGATTTTGCTCAAGCGCGGACTCTCCGCAACGATGGAGGAGCTGCTCATGAGCGCGGAATACATCATGGCCGGCGGCAACAGCAAAGTCATTCTCTGCGAGCGCGGCATCCGCACCTTTGAAAAATACACGCGCAACACCTTTGACGTTTCCGCTATCCCTTTACTGAAAGAAAAAACCCACCTGCCCGTCATTGCCGATCCGAGCCACGCCGGCGGCATTGCACGGCTGGTGGAACCGCTTGCGCTTTCCGCTGTGGCAGCAGGAGCAGACGGCGTCATGATAGAAGTTCATAACGATCCGGCGCACGCTCTTTGCGACGGCCCGCAGGCACTCACACCGCCGCAGTTTGCGCAGGTGGTCAAGCGCGCAAACGAGATTTGGAAGGTGATGGACAATGACTGAGCAGGTTTTGACGGTCGGCATCGTCGGTCTCGGTCTGATCGGCGGTTCGTTTGCAAAAGCGCTCAAAGCGCATACAGCGCACCGTGTACTCGCGCACGACAAAGACCAAACGACTCTGCTCGCCGCGCAGATGACCGGCGACATTGACGGCGCGCTGACCGACGACACGATCGATCAATGTGACGTTCTGCTGCTTTCGCTTTATCCGCAGGCGACCGTGGACTATTTGACCTCGCACGCGGCTGCAATCGCGAAAGGGTGCCTTGTATTCGACTGCTGCGGCGTCAAACGCTTCGTCTGCGAACGCGCAGAGCCGCTTGCGCAGCAATTCGGCTTTCGCTTTTTCGGCGGACATCCGATGGCGGGCGCACAGTTTTCCGGTTTTTCCCATGCGCGCGAAAACCTTTTTAAAGGCGCGTCCATGATCCTTGCCGCCGGAGAGATCAACGATATTTTACTGCTCGAACAGATCAAGCGGTTTTTCACCTCGCTCGGCTTTGAAAAGCTGACGATCACCACCCCGCAGGAGCACGACCGCATCATCGCTTATACGTCGCAGCTCGCGCATGTGGTTTCCAACGCATACATCAAAAGTCCGACCGCACAGCAACGCAGCGGATTTTCCGCAGGCTCGTTCCGCGACATGACCCGTGTGGCGCGGCTGAATATTCCGATGTGGACGGAGTTGTTTTTGGAAAACGGCGACTATTTAGCTGAAGAGATCGACCTTTTGACCGAACAATTGCAGGCGTTTTCAAACGCGATCAAGGCGCAGGACGCAAAAACGCTTTCCGCCCTTTTGGAAGACGGAGCGGCACTAAAAAAGAAAACGCTCACCAACCGCTGAAAAGGAGTACGGTATGGAACAACTCACCGTCAACGCTTCGCGCGTGTATGACATCTGTATCGGGCACGGCGTGCGCGAGCTGCTTGCCGAAAAGCTATCGGCACTGTTCGGGAAAGCGAAGGTCTGCCTTGTTTGCGACAGCAATGTTGCGCCCTTGCACGCAAAGGATGCGCTGTCTGCGCTGAAAGCACAGGACTTTTCCGTGGAAAACTTTGTTTTTCCCGCCGGAGAGCAAAGTAAAAGTCCCGCTACGCTTTTTTCACTTCTTGAATTTCTCGCAGAAAAGCAGTTTTCCAGAAAAGACGTGCTCGTCGCGCTCGGCGGCGGCGTTACGGGGGATCTGACCGGCCTTGCATCGGCACTGTTCATGCGCGGAATGCACCTCGTTCAAATGCCGACGTCACTGCTGGCCATGGTGGACTCTTCTGTGGGCGGAAAAACCGCCGTCAATTTAAACGCCGGAAAAAACCTTGCCGGCGTGTTCTGCCAGCCGGAGCTGGTGATTTGCGACCTCGATTATCTGTCCACGCTGCCGCAAAAGGATTTTGCCGACGGGATGGCTGAGGTCATCAAATACGGCGTGATCGCCGACAGGGCGCTGTTTGAGCTTGTCAAAGACGGCGACGTGCAAAACAACCTGGAAGAGATCGTCACCGCCTGTGTGCGCATCAAGCGCGATGTGGTGGCAAAGGATGAATTCGACACCGGGGAGCGCGCAAAGCTCAATTTCGGCCACACGCTTGCGCACGCCATTGAAAAAAAGAGCGGCTTTGCTGTTTCACACGGAGCGGCCGTCGCTATGGGCATGGTAGGCATCTGCGCCGTTGCGGACGCAAACGGGCTCAGCGATGCGCTGACGCTTCCTGCGGTCAAGGCGGCTGTTGAGGCCAACGGGCTTTGCGCTGCGTCGCCCTTTGCGCTGCAAGCGCTGTATGAAGCTTCCATCGGCGACAAAAAGCGCAGCGGCAACACGCTGACGCTTGTGCTGCCGAATGAGATCGGACGCTGCTATTTGAAAACCGTTTCACTCGCTGCGTGGAAGGAGCTGCTCGGCACATGGACGTAAGACTATCGGCGTTTTCACCCAAAGGCATTGCCGACGCGCCGCCCTCCAAATCGGCCGGGCATCGCATGCTGATCCTTGCCGCGCTGGCTGACGGCGAAAGCCACATCCATATGAAAACGTCGAACGAAGATATCGACGCAACGGTGCGCTGTCTGCAGCAGCTCGGCGCGACCATCACACGCACAGACAGCGGTTGGTCGGTCAAACCGATCGCTTTGCCCCGTGAATCGGCTGTGCTCGACTGCGGCGAAAGCGGCTCCACGCTGCGCTTTCTTGTGCCTGTTGCCGCAGCGCTGGGTGTAAACGCAACATTCATGGGACGCGGCAGACTGCCGTTTCGCCCCATGGAACCGCTGAAAGATGCGTTGAAAAAAAGCGGCGTGACCGTCAACGACGGATTCCCTATCGAGATCAGCGGCAAGCTGCAAAGCGGTAGTTTTACGCTGCCCGGCAATGTCAGCTCGCAGTTTTTCACAGGGCTGATGCTGGCGCTCACACGCACAAGCGAAAAAAGTGTGGTTCAAATCACACCGCCGGTCGAATCAGAATCCTATATGCGCCTGACACTGGATACGTTGCGCCGGTTCGGCGTTCCCGTTGAACAAAACGATCACACCTACACCATGGAACCCACCATGACGAAAAGCGGCGATTATGCTGTGGAGGGCGACTGGTCGAACGCTGCTGCCCTGCTCTGTCTCGGTGCTGCGGTGCAGGGACTTGATGAAAACAGCGCACAGGGAGACCGAAAGGTGCTGGACGTGCTTAGAGCGTTCGGCGCAAAGATTTCCAGGAAAGACTGCGTTTTTCAAGCAAACCTTTCTGCACTGCATGGAATAGACCTTAACGTGGCAAATATTCCCGACCTTGTGCCTGTGCTCGCCGCTGTTGCCGCCACAGCCGACGGCACAACGCACATCACCGGCGCGATGCGGCTGCGGCTGAAAGAAAGCGACCGCATTGAAAGTACCTGTGCATTGATCAACACACTCGGCGGCTTTGCGCAAGCGACCGATGACGGACTGATCATTCGCGGAAAACCAATGCTTTCCGGCGGCACGGTCTCTTCCTTCGGCGACCACCGCATCGTCATGGCTGCCGCCGTGCTCGCCCAAAAATGTTGTTCCCCTGTTGTTGTAACAGACGCGCAGGCAATCAACAAATCCTACCCTACGTTTTTTGAAACACTGCAATCCATCGGAGGTGCACCCCATGTCCTGTAGTTTCGGTTCCAAATTCAAAATCACCGTGTTCGGCCAGTCCCACAGCGACTGCATCGGCGTTGTCATCGACGGCGTACCGGCAGGTATCCGTTTGGACATGGATGCGATCTCTGCCTTCATGCGCCGCCGCGCACCGGGCACAGGTGCACACACAACGGCACGCAAAGAGACGGACACGCCGCAGATCCTTTCCGGCGTTGTGGAAGGCGTCACCTGCGGTGCTCCGCTTTGCGCAATTATTCAAAACGAAAACCGCCGCTCCGGCGATTATGACGCGCTGAAAAACCTGCCGCGACCGGGACACGCGGATTTTACCGCTTTTGAAAAATACGACGGCTACGCGGACACACGCGGCGGCGGCAATTTTTCCGGCCGCATGACCGCACCGCTTTGCTTTGCCGGCGCAGTTGCAAAACAGATCCTTGCAGATCAAGGCATCACCATCGGCGCACACATCGCACGGCTGGCGAAAATCGACGACGCGCCGTTTGATCCGGTCGGCATTGACGCGCAAACACTCAGACAGATTACCGAGAAGGACTTCCCGGTGTTTTGCGACGATGAGAAAGCGCCCATGCTCGCTGCGATTGCCGCTGCGAAAGCAGACGGTGACTCCGTCGGCGGTGTGATCGAATGCGCGGCGGTCGGTGTGCCTGTCGGCTGGGGTGAACCGATCTTTGACAGCGCAGAAAGCGTGATCGCCCATCTCGCCTTCGGCATTCCGGCGGTCAAGGGCATTGAATTCGGCAGCGGCTTTGCAGGCGCTGATCTGCGCGGAAGCGAAAACAACGACGCATTCGCGCTTAAAGACGGCGTAATCACAACAAAAACGAACCGGCACGGCGGTATCCTCGGCGGCATCACAAGCGGACAGCCGCTCATCTTCCGCACGGCGATCAAACCGACGCCGTCGATCGCAAAGCCGCAGACAACGGTCCATCTGCAAACGCTGCAGGAAGAAACGATCACAGTCGGCGGCAGGCACGATCCCTGCATCGTGCCGCGAGCTGTTCCGTGTATGGAAGCAGTGATGGCGATTGCGCTCATGAATTTAAAGTAAGGAGGCACGGTATGGATTTAAAAGAACTCAGGAAAGATATCGATTGCATCGACGATCAGATCACCTCGCTTTTCGTGCGACGCATGGAGGACGCGCAAAAAATTGCGCAATGGAAAAAAGAGCATGAGACCGCTGTAACCGATACGTCGCGCGAGCGGGAGATCATCAACAAGCAAACCGGCAATGTGCCTCCCGCCCTTGCCGGATATACCAAGGTGCTCTATCAGACACTGTTTGATGTCAGCCGTTCCTATCAGCACAGCGGAAATCACGCGTTGTCCTCGTTGTGCGCGCAAATGGACCGTGTGATTGAAACAACGCCGAAAGAGCGTCCAGAACGTGCCGTTGTCGCCTGTCAGGGTGTGGAGGGTGCTTACTCTCAGCACGCCGCAGACAAAATGTTCAAATATCCTTCTATTCTCTACTTTTCCGGCTTTGAAGAGGTATTCAAGGCTGTGGACAGCGGACTTTGCCGCTACGGTATTCTGCCAGTGGAAAACAGTACCGCCGGTTCAGTAAACGAAGTTTACGACCTCATGCGCAAATACCGCTTTTATATCACGCACAGCTTAAAGCTGTTCATCGGTCATGCTCTGCTTGCACCGGACGGCGTTTGTTTGAAGGACATCAAAGAGGTCTACTCTCATCCGCAGGCGCTTGCGCAGTGTTCGGAATTCATTGCGAAAAACCAATGGAAGGTACATCCCTGTAAAAATACTGCCGAAGCAGCAAAACTGGTTGCCGAAAGCGACCGGAAGGACGTTGCCGCCATCGGTTCCAAGGACAATGCAGAGCTTTATGATTTGAACGTGCTTTCCACCGCTGTGCAGAACACGCAAAACAACTACACGCGATTTATCTGCATCTCCAAGGATCTTGAGATCTATCCCGGCGCAAATAAAACCAGCATCATGCTCACGCTGGCGCACCGTCCCGGCTCGCTCTATCACACGATCTCACGCTTTGCCGCGCTGGATCTGAATTTGACTAAGCTGGAAAGCCGACCGATCGCCGGTTCCAACTTTGAGTTTATGTTTTATTTTGACGTGGAAGCCTCGGTATACTCCCCTGCGCTGCGCACGCTCATTACGGAGCTGGAAGCGGAATCGCAACTGTTCACCTATCTCGGCTCTTACACGGAGGATTGACTATGGAACAGCGTTTCGGCCTGCTTGGCCGCAAACTATCTCATTCGCTCTCGCCGCAGATCCACGCAATGTTCGGCGATTACAGCTACGAACTGTTTGAACGTGAACCGGAAGACCTTGACGCTTTCTTCGCTGACACATCACTTGCGGGCTTTAACGTAACGATTCCCTATAAGCTCGAGGCACTGCGGCGCTGCGACGCGCTCTCGGAAACAGCAAAGCGGATCGGCGCGGTCAACACCGTGATCCGGCGTGCAGACGGTACGCTCTTCGGCGACAACACGGACGCGTTCGGGTTTTCCTATATGGCAGCGCAGTGCGGCGTGGCTTTTCAAGGGAAGAAAGTGCTCATCCTCGGCACGGGAGGCGCAAGCAAAACGGTGCAGACGGTTGCAAGCGACGGCGACGCAAAGGAGATCATCCTCGTCAGCCGCAGCGGAGAAAACAACTATCAAAACCTTTCTCGCCACGCAGACGCGGACGTGATCGTCAACACGACGCCCGTCGGTATGTTTCCGAAGAATTTAGAAGCGCCGCTTGATCTTTTGCAGTTCAAGAACCGACCGGCAGTACTCGATCTGATCTATAATCCGCGCCGCACAGCCTTGCTGCTGCAGGCACAATCACTCGGTCTGCCCAATACCAACGGCATGGCGATGCTTGTGGCGCAGGGCAAGCGCAGCGCAGAGCTGTTTTTGGGCCAGCCGCTCGATGACAGCATCATTGCGCTCGTCACGCAAAAAATGCTGCAGATGCAGACGAACCTTGTGCTCATCGGCATGCCCGGCTGCGGAAAATCCACCGTTGCCACGCTGCTCGGAACGCGGCTCGGACGGACGGTGCTTGACACCGATGCGCAAGTGGAAGCGCAAACAGGCAAAAGCATCCCGCAGATTTTTGCCGAACACGGGGAAAAAGCATTTCGTGACGCGGAATCCGCCGCATGTGAAGCACTCGGAAAACAGCTCGGCACCGTCATCGCCACGGGCGGCGGCGCGATCTTGCGCGAACGCAACCGAAACGCATTGCGGCAAAACGGCACGGTTGTTTATTTGAAACGAAGCATAGACGCGCTTGCACGCGAAGGACGGCCGCTATCCAAAGACAAGGCAGCGCTGCAGGCAATCTTTAACGAACGAAAAGCCATCTATGAAAGCTTTGCCGATTACACGGTCGATGTGGACGACGACGCAAACGAAACGGCGGAAAGGATCCTCTCATGCATATTCTCGTAATCAACGGACCGAACCTCAATATGCTCGGCATCCGTGAACCCGATATCTACGGCAGCGGCACCTATGCCGCGCTTTGTGAAAAGATTCAAAAAAAAGCCGATGCGCTCGGCATCAGCGTGGAGTGTTTTCAGTCCAACCACGAAGGCGCGCTGATCGACAAAATTCAGGCGGCCTACGGTACGGCGGACGGCATCGTCATCAATCCCGGCGGCTATACGCACACGAGCGTCGCCATTCTTGACGCGCTCAAGGCGGTCGCGCTGCCGACGGTGGAGGTCCACATTTCCGATGTGGACAAGCGAGAAGAGTTCCGGCAGATCTCTTACGTCGGGCTTTACGCCGAACAGCGCTACGCCGGCTTTGGCTTTGAAGGCTACTGCATGGCGCTGGAGTATCTTGTAAACCGCGAATAATAAGAAAGAAAATCAAAAGGCACCCGTCCAAAAAGCGGATGCCTTTTTGTTTTTCAATTTCAATCGGCCTTCTGGATATGCAGTACCATATCCGTCTGTCCCGGACGCGCACCGGCAAACCATGTGCCGAGCGCCGAGGCGCGGAAGGATCCTTCCGCAACATACTTCCCGTTGATCGGGTCGTACCATTGATAGGTATATTCTGCAAACGGCTTCAACGAACCGACCGTGCCGGTCAGAATTCCGCCGTAACCTTTTGCGTTGATCCTTTCGGCAACGCTTGCATCGGAGAAAGAGTAGAAGTATACAACGATATTGGAATTATCCTTGTTGCTCGCATAGTATCTGAACACGTTGGAACACGGGACAAAATAGGCATAATTGTTGAATCGCGGGATCAGGTTATACCATTCGGCATCCTCAAGGAAGGAACGCAGGTAGCCCATCTGATAGGTCGAAGGATATTCCAGCGCGTCCTGCCAGGTAGCGGCCTGCTTTTCTTCCGGTCGTATCACATCCACGCCGTCATCAGATTTGATGTCCCGCTCAAAGCCGTTTTCAAACGCCCAAGTGGGTTGACCGCCCCAGGCGCAGCCGTAAAGGCCGGTCAGGAAGGACGCCCAGGCCTGTGCGCGCGCGCCATAGTTCTTTGTCCAAAGATAACAGTAAAGACCTTCATAGTTCACAACAGGCTTACCTTGCCCGTTGTACCAGAAATCTTTGGCCGAAGCAAAATCGTCGCGCTTGTTAAAATGCGGATGCCACTGCGCGGCATACATCGAATGTGCTTTCACATTGCGAAACGCAGACGGCGCACCATTGGGATAAAACATCATGTGCAGTTCACCTGTGCCGCGACCGTTACCGTAGGCCACGGTATCGCCCGTGCTCTCCATGTGTCCCGTAACCGGGTGAGCGTAGGGGTCATATTTTGCAAGGTATTCCGCAACATATTTATACGGATTGTTGATCGTATTCCAGGGGGACGTGTCGTCCTGATAGGGGTCGTTGTCGATCTCCTGTCCGAGTGTCCAGATCGTCGGGAACGCATTGAATCGCGCCACCCAATAACGGCTGAGCTTTTCAAGATAAGC
>CADBBT010000013.1 GCA_902792985.1 Oscillospiraceae bacterium | reverse complement strand
AATAGCATCTTTTATTTTCTCAACAGCAGCCAGTTCTGACAGCTTACCATTAAATGACTCTACGAGATCTCTTATTTTCGTAGTTCGAGCATATTTGTTTATATATAAGTTGATGGCCTGTTCTATAGCGAAAATTCCCGAATGAATCTCAATTAGTTCTTCTTCATTAGCATTTTGGATTTTTTCTTCCATTTCTTTTTTAAAAAGTGCAACCAAGGCTGAAACAGGAAAGATATTGGGCATGCAAATATTTCTTCCTTCAAAGTCTTTTTTTACTGCATCCAAAGCTTCTGTAATACAATTTTCCCCCTCATTATCAGGGTCGTAATTATCCAATCTGTTAACAGCAATAATAAACCTATCTCTTGATTGTTTGCCTTCTTCCTTCATGGTTCTGCAAACTTCGTCAAGAAACATTTTTTCGTCGGTTATTCCATTTTGCTCGGAATTCACAACAAATAAGACTAAAGATTTGTCGGAATTTTGGAGCATTCTGTAAGTCTTTTCCTTATGCTCGCTGTTCCTAGAATTGTTAGGACCTGGAGTGTCAACCAATACAAGCTTAATGTTACCTGTTTTGATGAATGGGATATTTCCTTTAATGTGAATTTCAGCAATCCTTTCATCGTCATTCCATATCTTCATTTCATCATATGTGATAGGAGAAGACGAAAATATTTCATTCCCGGATTTATCATAGGCAATTGCAGAAAAACGATCGGTATCAGTATCTAAAATACGTACAATCGTAGCAGTCTTGGCTTTATTAGCAGTTGGCATAAGTTGTTGCTTCAACAAGGCATTTATAAGTGTTGACTTACCAGAGCTAACTGTTGCAACTACGTTCACTTCAAACTTCTGATCCTGAGCCTTTTCGCTGTCTGCCTCAGAGCTGTCGCTGCCGGCAAGCGCACCTGCGCCTGGAAGCTGAACGATGAGGGTCACGTCCTCTTCCTGATCACCTACGGTTTCAGAGAGTGTCGTCTCACCGGAGGCAATCGCGTCGATCTGATCTTCCGTCAGAT
This sequence comes from Oscillospiraceae bacterium, assembly GCA_902792985.1. Taxonomy (GTDB): domain Bacteria; phylum Bacillota; class Clostridia; order Oscillospirales; family Acutalibacteraceae; genus UBA6857. The sequence goes on along the minus strand of CADBBT010000013.1, from coordinate 37,489 downwards.
CGTAGCCGTATTTGTCAGAGATGTCCTTCAGTTCTTCACGCGTGTAGGTCACTTCTTCTGCGGCTTGCTCCGCTGCGGCTTCGGCCACATCGGCGGCAAACACAGAAAAGGCCACGGTCACGGAAGACAGCAGCATCAGCACAGCCAACAAAAGAGCCAGAACTTTTTTGCTTTTCATGGTGGTTTTTCCTTTCTCCATAGAATTATTTATTTAAAACACACCCCTTGCCCGGGCGCGCTTCAAACCGAAAGCGTGAAAAAGCGAGTACTCACTTCTAAAAAAATGTAACAACAATATAAACGATTGTATTGTGAACATAGTAATTCACACTATATCTTGTATGATTATAACTGAAATTTCTACGCAATTCAATAGTATTTTAAAAAAAAGCGTTCAAAAATTAAGAAATAATTACCAAAAAAAAGCTATATTTTTTATCATTTCTTTTAAAATTATTAATGAAAGATACAAAAGAATGATTCTTGTCTATTTTTTCATAGTCATACAAAAAGGAACTGCCGGAGCAGCTCCTTTTTAATAGTATTAATAGTATTTCTTACGCGGCCTTTTTCTTCATCGGGCTTGCAGCAAGCGCAAGGAACAGCAAAGCCGTTCCGACCACGCAGATTGCAGCAGCCGTGATGTAGCCCTTGGAGAAGCTTCCCGTTGCGGTCACAACGCGGCCAATGACCTGCGTCGCGAGCGCGGCGCCGCCCCAGAACGCACCACCCGAGAAGATCGGGTTGATAGAGTTAAGGTCTTTGTTGCCGAAGAGGGTCGCCGTAATCACCGGGCAGATGTTGGAAGTCATGGCGCCTGTGACGCAAAGTACAGAGCAGATGACCGCAAGCCAAACAACTGCAAGGTTCGGATAAACGAGTGCATAAACCAACGCACCTGCAACCAGAGGCACTGCCGTCAAAAGGATCAGACCCTTAATGCCAAGCTTGTTGGTAATTGCGCCGCCAAGGAAGACGAACAGAATACCGACGCCCTGCATGATACCCTGCATCGCAGAAGCCGTGGACTGCGCCATACCATAAGTTGTAAGCAGCGACGGCATATAAGTGCTGATGCCGAGATAAGAAATGGAGAGGAAGAGAATTCCAAGAAAAACAAGCCAGAAGGACGGCGTCTTAAGCGCCTGACCCTTGGTAAGGCCCGGAATCTCAGCCGCCTGTGCCTGTGCCGCACCTGCGGCAGCGCCTGCATCGGACATTTGCTGTTTCGGGATGATGAAGAAAGCAACGATGTTGCAAACGAGAACGATCGCCATGATGACAAGGTACACCTGTCTCCATGCCATCACACCAAGCAGCGCGCCCGGCAGGAAGGAAAACGCGGTTGCGCCGACGGATGCAGACGCAAGCACAAGAGCAATGATCGTGGAGACCTTTGCGCCGTAGTTGCCGAAATACGGGGTGATCGTCGCAACGCCCATAGCGTGTGTACCGAATGCAAGATTGATACCGCCGAACAGACCGGCAACTATGATCATCCAAATCGCGGAAGCAAAGCTGCAAATCAGGCAATACGCAACAGCAAGAATGCCGCAGATCACAAAGATCACGCGCGGTTCGATCTTCTTGAGCAATGTGCCGAAGAGGAAAGTTGAGCAAATGAAAGTCATGATGCAGCCGAACGTCGCGGACAGCGCGATGGTTGCCATGTTTTCAGCACCCCACTCCTCCATGAACGACGGAAGGAAAATGGAAAAAGTGGAATTAATACCCATGTTGGCAAAGAGCGCAATCATAGCACCGATGACGGCTCTTTTAGCTTTTTTTGAATCCATGATAGTTTCTCCTTTCAATCAAATGGTTTCTTCGGTGAGTTCACGAATCGTCTTATCCGGCGTCTGAATGCCGGCCATAATGAATTTCAACATAAACTCATGGAAGTGTTTCAGGTTCTCTTCATCAAGATAATCGTAAGAAAACAGATAGTCTGCCCAAAGATCACCGGAATCATCATGTGGCATCAAATTCAGGTATAATGGGTAGAAAGCGAAACCCGTATCTACATGGTTCGCGCTGAATTTCAGTCCGACAGCGTCCGCCGTAAAGTATGGCTGATAGGTAAACACCACTGTTTTATAGGTGCAAACGTCGGGAAGCGCAAACTTTTCGTTCAGCGGCTTGATATAAAACGGCATCTCCACACCAATGTGACGATACATATCCTTTAAAGAAATGTCCAATTGTTTGAGAGCATCTGTAAAGGAAAGATCTCTGGAGATATCGGAACGCCATGTCACCTGATGGGCAACGGTCATGCCGCATTCTTTTTCCACATGCGTCGAACGGCGTGCACCGGTGGTATCGAAGCAAACGTCGTCACTGCCGCTCATCTTGGACAGCCAGGTGCGCAGCGCGAGCGCAAAGTAGATCTGCGGTGACATATTGTTCTTCATCGCAGCATCATTGATGATCTGTACAGTCTCTGCAGCAATGCGGATCGGCATGCTCTTGCCGCCAAGCTGATCGAAGGTCTGCGCTTTGCCGTAGTTCTTACCTTCTATGTATTCCACACTTCCGCGCGGATTCATGGAGGAGAAGTGCGGCTCGGTTGCAAATTGTGCGTTCCACCATTCGATATCCTTGAACCAGCGTTTCGACTCATAATATTCCCACGATTTTTCAATGTGCTTTTCGGGACCGATGCCGGGTGCAGGCAGCTCTGTGCCATTGACCAAAGCATTATACACCTTATCAAAGTAAATGATGACGGTAATCAGACCGACAGAGTCCATGATCAGATGGTAACCGTTGAAATAAAGGGTATGCTTGCCGCCGGGCGTACGGATGAGCTTCGCTTCATAAAGCTGCACATCGTTGTAATCGTTCGGCAAAGGCGAGCCCGCTTTTTCAAGGATGTAAGCGTCGACTTCCTCAGCCGTTTTGTCCGACATATCAACAAGCTCAATGCCGCTCGGTTCTTCCTCACTGTAGTACTGTTCAAAAGAACCGTCCTCCAGTTCGTGCAGACGGATTTTGCAGAACGGCAGGCGTGTTACGGTCAGCCGCAGCGCTTCCAATGCTTTTTCTTCGTCGATTTCACTTTTCAGGTCCACACGCACAGGCATATTCAGCAGTGCACGCGGCGCACCCTCCACATGGATCAGCAGCGCAACCTGGTCGCGGGAAAGGCGAAAATAATTCGGCGTATTCATATTATTTCTCCTATCAGATTCTTTCGTTGATGTAGTCGATCAGATCCTGAATGGTGAAGATCGTATTCAGGTCTTCTGTTTCGATCGTGATATCATAGGTGTCTTCCAGCTCGCCGACCATCGTCATGATGTCCAGAGAGTTCATGTGGATGTCTGCCATGAATTTTGTGTTCGGGGTAATGCTGTCCTTCGGGACGTCAACATACTCCAGAATCACTTCACGGATTTGCTCAAACATTGGCTTTTTCCTCCTTCTTTTTGTTGATTGCGGCAATTTTGAACCGCTGGATTTTATGTGTCGTGTTCTTAGCGAACTCCGATTGCGTAATTTGATAGTCCATCAGGCGCTTAAAACTGGGAACAGAAGCGTTAAAGCTGTTGATGTCCTCCTGCATGAACTTTTTGATCTGTTCGGGATCGGTGAGCTGATGATCGCGGCAGAAATCGCCGTCAGGATAAATCAGCGCACAGATGCCGCCGAGAGCCTCATCCGCATAGACCACACACTCCTTGATGTAGGGAATGTGCTTTTGCAGCGTTTCCTCCACTTCTTCGGGAGAAACGTTTTTGCCGTTTGGCAGAATGATCAGATTTTTGAGTCTGCCGCAGATGAACAGGAACTTGTCCTTATCAATGTGTCCAAGGTCGCCGGTGCGGAACCAGCCGTCTTTGGTAAAGACCTGCGCGGTATCCTGCGGTGCTTTATAGTAGCCCTTCATGACGTTGTCGCCGTAAAGCTGAATCTCTCCGTTGCCGTCCTCATTCGGATCCACAATACGCGCCTGCATCGTCGGCAGCAGATGTCCGACACTGAAACGGCGCACCTTTTTGCTGGGATTGACTGCAGCAACGGGGCTGCATTCGGTGATACCGTAGCCGTTATAAACGGAGATACCGATATTATCAAGGAAATCAGCCGTATCCTGCGAAAGCGCAGCGCCGCCGCAGATGATCATGGAAAGATTTCCGCCAAGCGGTTCAAGGATCTGCTTGAAAAGCTGACGGCGGCGGTCGATGCCGACCTTGCGCAGCGCCTTGGAAAGCGCAACAGCGCGCTTGAAGGTCTTTTCCTTTCCGGTGTCAGCGATTTGCTTTTTCAACTTGCGAACGATGAGGTCGAGCATCATCGGCACCATGCAGCTCATTTCCGGGGCAAAGTGCGCAAGGTTTTTCAGCAAATGTTTCAAATCGTCATTCAGACAGACCGTTGTGCCGCAGTACATGCAGCTCATGATGTGCGCATGCAGCTCATAGGAATGATTGATCGGCAGCACAGAAATGCTCGTATTCGGAAAATGCAGTAAGCGCGCGCATCCACGCAGCGTACCCATGATGTTGCGATTGGAAAGCATGACGCCTTTGTTTGCGCCTGTGGTTCCGGAAGTGTATATGATCACGCTTGTTTCATCCGGCGATATCGTCGCAGGAAGCGCAGCTTCACCTTTTTCTGCCAGCAGCACCCTGCCCTCTTCGATCAGCGCATTCATCGTTTCAACGGTATCAACACCTTCGATCTCGGGCTTATCATCCGAGCGCATCACAAACAGCGTTTTGGTAAACTGACAAAGCGGCAGCACCTTTTGCAGCTTTCGCAAACCCTTCGCCGAACAGAAAACCGCTTCAATATCTGCAAAATCAAGTTGCTTTACCAGCGTTTCCTGCGCATTTTCCTTGTCGAGAGGAACGCAGATACCGACGCCGCTCATCACAGCAAGGTAGGCAGAGATCCATTCATAGGAAGTTTCACCAAAAACGGCAATGTGCTTACCGGAAAACCCGCGCGCAACAAGTGCAGCACGCAGACAATCGACACGCTGCTTCATTTCGGAAAATGTAACAGAAGACTCGGCCGACCTGCCTTCGATCTGACGATAGGCTGCCTTTTGGGGATAATGTGTCGCCGCGTGGTTGAGAATCTGATAAAGTACGGTAAATGATTCCACATCCTCGGGCGGAATGTACAGTTTTTCAGTATTCATAGACGTTCCCTTTTCTTCATTGCAAAAAATACCAAATACGTTTTTAACGGACAAAGCTTAAAAAATCTTTAAAAAAATAATAAAATATTAAAAAATCTTTTTAATTATAATACACAATAACTGTTTTCAATGTGTTTACTACCTATGAATCTTTTGTGACTATTTTGCGACGATTATGTCAAAAGCAGGAAATGCTCTATCGATTCGTTTAAAAACAAAAAGTACAGCCGTTAAAGCTGTACTTTATAGTTAATAGATTCAACCGAGATATCTGCAGGCCGCAACCGCTGCGCTTGCGCCGTCACCGATTGCTGTCGCGATCTGGCGCACACGCTTTGTCCGGCAGTCGCCGGCAACAAAGATGCCGTTGCCAAGCGTACAGTTCTCATCAGAGATCACATAACCTTGCGCGTCAAGCGGCACAACAGAAGCAAACGCTTCGTTTTCGGGCTCCTGTCCAACAGCAACGAAAATGCCGTCAACCGGGAGATCGGTGTACTCCCCGGTGACTGTATTTTTGATCGTGATCTCATTGAGCACGTCTTCGCCGTGCAATGAATCAACCACACTGTTCGTGATGAACTTTACATTTTTTCGCTGCTGCAGAATCTCAAGCAGTCGCTGTTCGCCGGTGAAAAAAGCAAGGTTTTGCACAAGCGTCACTTCACAGCAAAGCTCGGAAAGCATGACTGCTTCCTGCAGTGCGGAATTGCCGCCGCCGATGACCGCAACGATGCGGTCGGCGTAAAAAGCACCGTCACAAACAGCGCAATAGGATACGCCGGCACCGGTCAGCTCATCTTCACGATCAATGCCGAGTTGCCGATGCTTTGCCCCTGCAGCAAGGATCACGGTTTTGCCCTCATAGACTGCGTTTTCGCAACGAACTCGCTTAACCTCGCCATCGTCAATGATCTCTTTCGCTTCGTCAAGTTCGATCTCCGCTTCGAGATTCAACGCCTGTTCAATCAGCTTCTCCGCAAACTCGTTGCCGCTCATCTGCACAAAGCCCGGATAGTTTTCCACTTTCGGTGCGTGGGTGATCTGTCCGCCAAAGGTTTCTTTTTCAAGTACAAGAACCGTTTTTTGAGCACGGCGCGCATAGATCGCTGCAGTCAGACCGGCAGGACCTGCGCCGATGATGATAATGTCATACAACATGGTGGTCTCCTTCATATAAAAGCGGTTTTACATCATCGTGTATGCGCCGGAAAATGCGCTGTTATACTGCGCACCGTTGGTCGTTTGCAGAAACGCCGAAGGAATCGTGAACTGTACGCTGGAGCCTTCGGGTACGGAAAGTTCGCTCAAATCGATCGTGATATATTGACAGCCGTCCGCGTTTTTCGCGTTGGCTTTCACCGAAGCAGGCGCCGTTTTGCTTGCGCCGTCCACCTTGACGGTGATGTTCTGACTGTTATTCTGGAACGAACCATCCCAGCCTTTCGGGTCGATCGTTACGACAAGCTTTCTGTCGGCAGTTGTGGCATAATCATTGATCACAACAGTTTTAGAACTGCGTGTAACAGGACCGGTCGTAGTCGGAGCGGTCGTCGTTCTGGTTGTACTGGTAACGGTCAGACTCGGCAGCGTCATTCTGGTGGTCGGCTGTGCGGTCGGCTGCGCAGGCGTGACTGCGGTATACGGAGAGCCGGTCGTATTGAACGTCGGCGTTGTCCGCGTTGTCGGAACATAGGGAGGAACCGTTCCACCGCCGGAAACTGTACTGAAGGTATAAGGCTGCGAGGAAACATTCACACTCGGGGCGCTCATTGTTGGGACAGTAAAGGAACCCGGTTGTGTCGGCTGTGTGGGCACAGTTGTCACAGGTGTCGGAACAAATGCCGTCGTGGAGACTGTCGGCATCGTTTGTCCGCTTTGTGTTGTCAACAGCATCGTAGAATCATCTGCGCTCACAGAGACATCCAGCGGGTCTGTGTCAGACTCGATCTCACTGTCGTCGGTGGGAAACACATCCGGCATACTCGCAGTGAGCGTGTTTTCGGTTGTTGTAGTGTCTTTATCCCCTTTGCCGCACGAAGCAAAACAAATTGCAAGCGACAAAACGAGCACCACAGCCAAAACTTTTTTCAAAAGGATCGCCTCCGTTGCGAAGTGATGGATTCGGAAAACCAAGAACAGATAGAATATTATACAATGAAAAATTTTCTCTGTCAATCGTTTACACAAAACATTTCTGGATGATTCTGAATATAGTTTGCGCCCTGCAGTTTAATCTTAGTTAAAAGATCGCCGCTGGAAAAAGCTTCATCTGCCGCAGAGACAAAAGTGCGGTCGATCGAGGTTGTCTCATCGTTTTCGTCAAACATCACAGCGAGCTTATCTATTGTTTTCTCAAACTCAGTCAGCCCGATTTCATGGAATGCCGGCACGATTTTTCCAATCAGAAGCTGACCGTTCTCTTTAAAGAACTTTTCTGCGGTTTTGTCGGAGAGGAAGACATCCAGCGTATAAATATACTGCTGTGCTTCGTTAAGCGCAAGGAACGCACGCTCCATGTTTTCCTGTTTTTGCAGCTGCAGCTGCAATCCAAGCGCGGTCCCTTCAAGCAATTCAGACGGCTCGGCTTTTTCCAGTGCCGTTTTCGTCAACGGAACATAGCGCTCCTTGAGCGCCTTCAGACGGCGCATCTCGGATTCTTGTGCGTGAAATTCCGTTTGATGTCTGCGATATGCCGCAGCCGCCTTTTTGATCATAAACGCCGCAAATATGCACGCGGCAACAAGCGCCAGCGCATAGGGCCAGTATTGACGGAACCAATCGATCATGCGTTTTCCCCTTTCTCAAGCAGTGCCTGATATAATTCTCCTTTTTTAAAGCCGGTCTCCTTTGCGGCCTGTTTTGCTGCCGCAGAAGGCGCCAAGCCTTCGCTTTGCAGCTTTTTTGCGCGTTCAATCGCTTCTTCCAGCGTAACGGTGTCTTTCGTTGTTTCTTTTCCGCAAACAACAAGCACGAACTCCCCTTTCGGTGGATGTGCTTCGTCATAAAGGGTCAATGCCTCTTTCAGTGAAGTGCGTATCACTTCTTCATGGATCTTTGTGATCTCACGCACCAGCGCGATCCTGCGGTCACCAAAAGCTTCAAAAAGGTCATGCAGCGTACGGATCAGTTTATGAGGCGCTTCATAAAACACCATCGTGCGCGACTCAGTTTCGAGCGATTGCAGATGTGCGCGGCGACTCGGCTTATTAACGCTGAGGAAGCCTTCAAAAGTAAAGCGTCCGACCGGCAGACCCGAAAGCGCCAGTGCTGTTGCGAATGCAGTCGGGCCTGGAACAGCACAGACAGGGATACCGTTTAAATGGCAAAGATCCACGAGATCCTCGCCGGGGTCGGAAATTGCAGGCATGCCTGCGTCAGTCACAAGCGCGCAGTTCTCCCCTGCCAGCAGCCGGGAAACGATCAATTCACCCTTCTCGCGGCGGTTATGTTCAAAATAGCTGACGAGCGATTTTTTTATATCAAAATGATTGAGCAGCTTCAGCGTCACACGCGTGTCCTCGGCGGCGATGAAATCGACCGTTTCGAGTGTATCTCTTGCGCGCGGTGAAAGATCGCCGAGATTGCCGATCGGCGTGCCGACCACATAAAGGGTTCCGGGCATAGTTTCTCACACTTTCCTGTAATTTCCAAAAATTGCAGCCATTTCCGCGCTGTCGCTGCCGTCGCTGTTTTGCAAAACAAGTTGCGGCTCCACGCGTAAACCCGGCTTTCCGCCGCGTTTTCCTTCCGCAAGAAAAAGCCACGGCGCGCGGCCCTCCTGCTGCACAACAAAGCGCAGCCGCTTGACTTCAAGCTTTGCCTGACGCAACGCGACGATCACATCACTCAGCCGTTCCGGTTTTTGGCAAAGACAGAACCGCCCGCCGAACCGCAGCAGCCGCGCAGCCGCATTCGCAGCGTCTTCCAGCGTGCAGGTAGTCTCATGACGTGCGCACTTATCGCTGTTTGCGCTGCTTTCAATGCCGGTGCCGAGTGCCTGATACGGCGGATTCATCGTCACAAGGTCAAAGCTCGCCAGCGGCAAAAGCGGATGCTTTTCGCGAAGATCCGTATGCACCGCAGAGATGCGATGGGCCAGACCGTTGAGCGCAAGGCTCTTTTCGAGCTGCGCACAGGCTTTTTCCTGAATATCCACAGCGGTGATCGCACCTGTTTCCTTTTTGCACCAAAGCAGCGGAATGATGCCGCTGCCCGTGCCGAGATCACAGGCAACGTCACGTTTGCGGATATCGGCAAAATGCGCAAGCAAAATAGAATCCGTTGAAAAAATATGTGCGGGCGAAACGACGATTTGAAGTCCGCCGCCCAGGGGTTCCAGATGTTCATCAGGTAACAATGTAATCATGCGTCACCTTTTGATCAAAAATCAAACAAGCTGATCTGCCGTGTTTCCGGCAAATGCTTGAGTGCGCCGACCAGACGCAGCGCGTCGATCACGGACGAAGATGCGCCGGTCTTTGCGGCGTAATCATCCACAGAAACAAAGGTCTCACCTTTTTTCCGCGCGTCCGCAAGCGCAATGGCAGCCGAATCACCGACGCCGGAGAGTGCGCCGAACGGCATTCGGATCTTTCCGTCTTCGATCTGATAGGTCGTTGCTTCGGATTTATAGATATCGACGGGTAAGAATTCGATGCCGCGCGCCATCATTTCGTTGACGACCTGCAGACCGGGATACATATTCTGCTCCTTCGGCGGCGCTTCCTTGCCCTTGAGCTTGATCTCCTGCATCAGCCGTTTCACAGCATCTCTGCCTTCCAGCACAGCCACAGCGTCAAGGTCGCCACCGCGCACGGTCATATAGGCGGCATAATACTCCAGCGGATGATAGATCTTATACCACCCAAGCCGCAGCGCAGCGCTGACATAGGCAGCAGCGTGTGCTTTCGGGAACATGTATTTGATCTTCATGCACGAATCAATGTACCACTGCTCCACGCCGTGATCCTTCATCGCTTGCTTATGTTCATCTGTGAGCAGCTTTGTCGCCTTGCCCTTACGGACGATCTCCATGATTTTAAACGCCATGCTCGGTTCAAGTCCCTTATGCATCAGATAAACCATGATGCTGTCGCGCGTGCCGATGACGTTGGAGATCGTGCAGGTGCCGTTGCGAATCAGCTCCTGCGCGTTGTCCAGCCAGACGTCTGTGCCGTGGGAAAGGCCGGAGACCTGCAGCAGATCGGAGAAGTTTTTCGGTTTTGCATCCAGGAGCATCTGAATAACGAACGGGGTACCCATTTCAGGGATGGACAGCGTGCCGGTCGGGCAGTCGATGTCCTCGGCTGTGACGCCGAGCGGTTCCGGGGATTCAAGCAGTTTATAGATCTGCGGGTCGCAGATATCGGTTTCCATAGCCGGGATCCCGGTCAGATCTTCAAGGTGTTTATAAAGTGTCGGCACATCATGGCCGAGGTTATCGAGCTTGAGGATGGTATCATGCAGAGCATGGAAATCGAAGTGGGTCGTGATCATGCCCTTGTTCGCGTCATCTGCCGGATGCTGCACAGGCGTGAAATCCTCCGCGTCAAAGCAGTTGGGCACAACGACCATGCCGCCCGGATGCTGGCCGGTCGTGCGTTTGATGCCGGTACAGCCGAGTGTGAGCCGATCCTCCTCCGCGCGCGAAACGGTTTTCCCGCGCTCTTCAAGATATTTTTTAACAAAGCCGTAAGCCGTCTTGTCCGCAACGGTCGCGATCGTGCCGGCCTTGAACACATGGGTGATGCCGAACAGCTCCTCCGTATAGCGGTGCGCGTAGAACTGATATTCACCCGAAAAGTTCAGGTCGATATCGGGACTCTTATCACCTTTGAACCCAAGGAAGGTCTCGAACGGGATGTCATGACCGTCACGCTCCATCATTGTGCCGCAATCGGGACACGCTTTCGGCGGCAGGTCATAGCCGGAACCGATTTCACCGTTGAGGAAGAATTCCGTGTGACAGCACTTCGGACAGCGATAGTGCGGCGCGAGCGGATTGACTTCGGAAATGCCGGCGGCGTTCGCAACATAAGACGAGCCGACGGAACCACGCGAGCCGACAAGATAGCCGTGGTCCTCTGAGTTTTTCACAAGCTTTTGCGCAATCATGTAAAGCACGCCGAAGCCGTGGTGAATAATGGAATCCAGCTCGCGCGTCAAGCGCTTAGCAACATATTCCGGCACCGGATCGCCGTAAAGACGTTTTGTTTTTTCCCAGCACAAGCGTTTCAGCTCATCATCCGCACCGTCAATACTCGGCGGGAAGTTACCGCTGGGAATTGGTTTGATGTTTTCGATCATGTCCGCGATACGGTTTGGATTGGTGATGACAACCTCTTTTGCGGTCTCTTCACCGAGATAATCGAACTCCGCAAGCATATCCTTTGTGTTGCGGAAAAACAGCGGCGCTTGCTTATCTGCGTCAGGGAAGCCCTGTCCGGCCATCAGAATTGCGCGGTAGATCGCGTCCTCCGAGTCAATAAAGTGTACGTCGCAGGTGGCAACCGTCATCTTGCCGAGTGCGTCAGCAGTATGGATGACTTTTTTATTCATCGCCTGAATGTCAGAGATGCCCTTCACCGCCGGAAAACGGTCGCTTTCGATCATATATGCATTGTTGCCGCAGGGCTGTATTTCAAGATAATCGTAAAACGATGCGATTTTAAGTATCTCCTCGTCGCTCTTGCCGCTCGCAATGGCGCGGTAAACTTCGCCGGCTTCGCACGCGGAGCCGATCAGCAGCCCCTCGCGGTGTTTGATCAGTTCGCTCTTCGGAATGATCGGACGGCGGTGGAAATATTGCAGGTTGGATTTGGATATGAGCTGATACAGGTTTTTCAGACCGGTATTATTGCGCGCAAGCAGGATCATATGGTAATAGCGCGCCTTCTTTTCTTTTTTCCAGGTTTCAAACGGCACCTCGGTGTCATCGATAAAATAGTTTTCGATGCCGAGGATGACCTTGATCTTATCGCCGCCGGCGGCCACAGCTTCCGGATACGCCTGTACAACGCCGTGGTCAGTGATGGCGATCGCCTTGTGGCCCCACGCAATTGCGCGTTTAACCAATACTGCCGGGTCGGTCATACCATCCATCATGGACATCTTTGTATGCAGATGCAGTTCCACGCGCTTTTCTTCTGCGTCATCAACGGGAGGGATCCTGTCCACCAAACTGATCGCACGTGGAGAGATCACGGTTTCGCCGGAGAATTTATCATAGGTCAGATCGCCGCGCAGCAGCAGCGTTACACCGTCCTTGATCTTGTCAAGGATCTGATCGCAGTTTTCCTTGCGTTCAAAAATCTTACAGGTAAACGCATAGGTGTTGTCGCTAAGGTTGAAGGTGATAATATTTGAGCGCTTATCGCGTGTCTCGCGGGCATCAAATTTGAAAACCGTGCCCCAGACAACGCAGGAGCCGTCCTCGGGGGTGACTTCGGACAAGGGTTTCGGATCTTTCGTGATCTTGTTTCCGTAGATTGGTTTTGCCGTTTCCAGATACAGCGGTACGCCCTCGATCACTCGGTGGGTTTTCGGCTTGCTCACGCGCACCTCTTCCGGGTCGATGCCTTTGGCGCGCAGATTGGATTCTTCCGCGTTTTTCATCATCGCGACCACATCTTCGTCATCGATGTTGACTTCCTGCCCGGCAAAAAGAACAGTTACATTGCGCGAAAAACGCTGCGCGATCAAACGCTCCAAAAACGCGTCGCACTCACACTGACGCAGCACATCTGCGCCGCCATGACGCAGGGTGATCACAAGATCGTTTCCCTGCAGCACACAGGAAGCGTCGTTGAAAAAACCGTTGGACGGTGCAATTGCCGTTCTAGCTTCGGCAACAAGGGTGGAAAAATATTCTTCGGAAAAGCACTGCGGCGGCATTGTGACAGACAACGTCACACTTGAAAGATCAAGCGCCGTTTTCAGTGCTTCCTGCACCGCGGCAATGTCTTTCCCGATGACAAGACGCGGCAAAGCAAGGGTCACATCCAGCGCCCTTGCTTCTTTTTTCAAATTCAATTCCTGAACCTCGGTCCCTTCCGGCAGCAGATTCGCTACTTGCGGGACCGCAGAGAATAAAGAATGAAACTCCATAACAATTCCTTTTTATAACAGCGCGATTTCATCCATCAGGGCGCCGAGCAACTCTTCCTGCGCCACCTTTTTGATGATCTCTCCTTTTTTGAAAACAAGTCCGCATCCATCACCGCCGGCGATGCCGACGTCCGCTTCTTTCGCTTCGCCGGGACCGTTGACGACACAGCCCATGACCGCCACGGTGATCGGCTTGTGAATGTCTTTCAGCCGTTCCTCGACCCTGTGCGCCAAAGAGATCAAATCGATCTTTGTGCGTCCGCAGGTCGGGCAGCAGACGAGGGTCGGACGATCTTTTCTCAGCCCGGCAGCAGCGAGAATGTCGAACCCTGCGGCGATCTCCTTCACCGGATCGGCCGTCAGCGAAACGCGGATGGTATCGCCGATGCCCTCCATCAAAAGCGTGCCGATGCCGACCGCGGATTTTATCAGCCCCATGTGCTCCGTGCCGGATTCTGTGACGCCGAGGTGCAGCGGATAGTTGCACTGCGCGGCAACCAGTCGGTAGGCTTCGATCATGGACTGCACGTTCGACGATTTGATGGAGATCACGATATCGTCAAAATCGAATTTTTCCAGCAGCCGCACATGGTACATGGCGCTTTCGCACATGGCTTCAGGTGTTGGCGCGCCGTATTTTGCAAGGATTTCTTTTTCCACCGAGCCGGAATTCACGCCGATGCGGATAGGGATTCCCTTTAAGCGGCACTTGTCAGCCACAGCCTTCACGTTTTCGTCGGCGCCGATGTTGCCGGGGTTGATACGGATCTTATCCACACCGGCGTCCGCACAGGCAAGGGCGATCTTATGGTTGAAATGAATATCGGCAACAACGGGTACAGACACCGCCTCTTTCAGCGCGAAAATCGTTGCAACGGCGTCAAGATCCGGCACAGCAGTGCGGATGATCTGACACCCTGCGGCTTCCAGTGCTTTTGCCTGCGCCACATTGCCGGGAATGTCGTGCGCCTCAACGTTCAACATAGACTGCACCGAAACGGGAGCGTCGGAGCCGATCAGCAAACCGCCGACACATATTTGTTTTGTTTTGCGCCGATTAATCATTCTTCGGTCAGCTCCTTTTTCCAATATCTCGGGTCATATTCGGAAAACCCGTGTTTTTGATAAAACGCATAGGACGCATACCATTGTTCCTTCGGGAAACCTAGATGAACATGCAGCGTTGTTTTTCCGGCCTTCCTTGCTGCGTTTTCCGCCGTATGCAAAAGTGCGGTTCCGATCCCCTGCCGCTTTTTGTCATATTTCACATAAAGCCGATGCAGCCACACTTCCGATGTTTCGGGAATAGAACTGTATCCGACGCAGCCAATCACACGGTCGTCTTCATCGATCGCCAGCCAGAAACCATCGCCTGCGTCCAGATAAGTTTTTTGAACTGTCAGAAGGTCTTCGTTTAAATGCGGCACACGGCCAAGTGCATCTTTCGCCTGCAGCACCATGAAGATCATATCGTCACGATATTGTTCATCATAAGGAATAATCTTCATTCTGCACACTCCGCTATATTCTTGTAATTACCAGTCTTTATCAAAGCGATGTCCCGTGTTCGCATAGATCACGCCGCCGATGACGGCAACGAAAAACAGTGCGATACCAAGCCAAAGCAGCGCCTTAAGATGGAACACTTCGCTCAATGCCGCAACCAGCCAGCAGGCGGCAAGCACAAACATCAGTTTTCCCATAAAACGACAAAGCTTTTTCTCGTCGATCTCCAGCCTTTCCTCCGCGGAAGCGGTGTTATAACCGGCGATCAGTGCAGCGCCTTTGCCGCACAGAAAAACGATGCCGAGCAGGGCAAACAGCAGGGAAACAGCCAAATGGATCCAAAACGCTATTTGTATCCCCTCTCTTTCCGTTTAATAAAATCCCACGCCGGAGATCCATTTCCACAGATCGCTGGCGGAGATGACCGCCATGAAGATCAGCAGCAGCACCATGCCGGCCGCGTGGATCCAATTTTCATATTTTGCGGGAACGGGACGGCGCGCGATCAGCTCAATGAGCATGAAGAACAGCCGTCCGCCGTCGAGCGCCGGAACCGGAAGAAGATTGAACAGACCGATGTTGATCGTAATCAAAGCCATGATCGAAAACAAGCCTGTTAAATCAGCGCTCTTGACACTCTCCTGCGCCATATCGGCGATCACGGACACTGTGCCGATCGGGCCGGCAAGCTCATTCAAGCCGTAATGACCGCGCAACAAATCAAACAGCGACAAATACACCATGCGCGACATGGAAAGCGCATATTTGACGCCGCCGCCGAGCACGTTGCCGACGTTCTTTTCCTTACCGAGCAAGATAAAATCGAACACCGTTACGGTTGCCATTTTGACTTTTTCAACCGAAACGGTCTCTTCGCCGCGGCGCACGGTATAGTCGATCACATGGTCATCGTCTTTTTGAATGGCGGCGGAAAGCGTCTTATTGTCCGTGACGTTTTCACCGTTGACTTTGAGGATCACATCGCCGTTTTTCAGTCCGGCGCGTTTCATTTTAGCACTCAGATCCGAGATTGCGTTTGATGCATCATAGGAAAAGTTGCCGCCCGTACGCACAGCAAAATGCACTTCAGGCAGATGCACGGTCTCCTCTCCGCGGCGCACAGTCATGTCATAGATTCCGGTGTTGTTGCGCAGCATGAGGAAAGAGATGTCCTCATCGGAAAAAACGTGTTTTCCGTCAATTTCTATGATTCGGTCACCTGCTTGCAGACCTCCTTCCGCGTTGGAGACTGCGGATTCATGGAACTGCAGGATCTCTGTTGTGCCGACATATTTTTCGGTTCCGACAAGACAGGTGCAGATGAGAATGCCGAGAATAATGTTGAAGGTTGCGCCGGCAGCGACGATGATGATGCGCTGCCAGAGCTTTTTGTTGCAAAACGCACGTGCATCTTCGCTGCTTTCGTCCTCACCCTCCATTGCGCAATAGCCGCCGATGGGAAAGAGATGCAGCGCGTAAAGGGTCTCCTTCCCCTGCTTTTTCAAAAGCGTCGGACCCATGCCAAGCGCGAACTCGTTGACCTTGACGCCAAACGCTTTTGCAAAAATAAAATGACCGAATTCATGAATAAAAATGATCAGGCCGAAAAAGAGGATGGCCACGAGAAACGGCCACACCTTTGACCAGATCGCGGCCAGAGAGACCGCAAGTGCAATGCTCAATCTGCTCACCTCTGTTGCGCCAAAACATAATCTCGGGCGGCTTTGTCCGCATCGAAAACGTCTTGGCGGGTATAAGTCTGCTTACCAGGAATGTTTTCCAGCGCACCCTGAACAAGATCAGCGATCTGCAAAAAGCCGATCTTTCCTTCCCGGAACAGCGCGTTTGCCATCTCGTTTGCGCCGTTGGCAATGCAGGGCGCAAGTCCGCCGCGTGCAATCGCTTTTCTGCAAAGCGGCAAGCAGCGGAAGGTCTCTTCATCCGGCAAGCAGAAATGCAGCGTGCCGAGATCGGTCAGCGACAGTCGCTTCACCGGTGATGGGATACGCGCCGGATACGTCAGCGCATACTGGATGGGAACTCGCATATCCGGTACACCAAGCTGCGCGATCACAGCGTTATCGGTGAATTCCACAGCAGAATGAATGATGCTTTCCCGATGCACGAGGATCTGTATCTGTTCGGGGGCAACGTCAAACAGCCACACCGCTTCAATCAGTTCCAGCCCTTTGTTCATCATCGTTGCGCTGTCGACCGTGATCTTTGCGCCCATACTCCAGTTCGGATGCTTCAGCGCCTGCGCAAGCGTGACTGTGGACAGCTCTTCTTTACTTTTTCCGAAAAACGGGCCGCCGGACGCTGTGAGCAGGATCGATTTCAGTTCAGCTGCGTCATGCATTCCCTGCAGGCATTGAAAGATCGCGGAATGCTCGCTGTCAACGGGCAAGATCATTACACCGTTTTCCTTTGCGAGCCGCGTTACAAGCGCACCGCCGGCAACGAGCGTTTCCTTGTTGGCGAGCGCAAGCGTTTTTTTCGCTTCAATGGCGGCAAGCGTCGGCGCAAGACCGGCCATGCCGACCACGCTGTTGAGCACGGTGTCCGCTTTTTCATACGCGGCACACGCACAAACGCCGTCCAACCCGGAAAGCACGCGGATGTCCGTATCCGCAAGGCGGACTTTCAGATCTTTTGCCGCAGTTTCATCTACAAGAGCGACAAGCGCCGGTCGGAACTGGCGCGCCTGCGCTTCCAGCAGTTTCACATTGCTGTATGCGGCAAGACAGACAACATCGTAACCCGCCTGCGTTGCGACATCCAGACACTGGGTACCGATGGAACCTGTGGAACCGAGTAAAGAAAGCTGTTTTTTCATTGGAATCGTTCCTTACCAATATTTTATAGTTTATCCATAAATCAAGCTAAAAATACCATAGAGAGTCGGCAGCACAAACATGCAGCTGTCAAACCGGTCGGCAATGCCGCCGTGTCCGGGAAGCAGGTCGCTGAAATCCTTAATGCCGGCATTACGCTTGAGTACCGACAAGGAAAGGTCGCCGAACATGCCGACTGCAGAAAGCGCAATGGAAAGCGGAACTACATAAAGATATTTCATCGGTGTATCCAGCCAGAACATTGTGCGGCCCATCAGCTTTGTTGCAACAAGCGTATAGCCAAGCAGCACAAGCACATTGATCGCCGCCGTGATCAGCGTTCCGAAAATTGCGCCCTCCCAGCTCTTCTTTGGGCTGATGCCGGGGCACATTTTGTGCTTTCCGATCTTTCGACCGACAAGGAAAGCAAAAACATCCGTCACCCAGGAGCAGGTGAACGACAGCCAGAACAGGAACAAGCCTTCCAAATGGGTAAAGCGCCCGTTGAGATACGGCAGATCGTTCAGGCGAATGAAACAAGAAAGTGCATACGGCGCACAAACGGACGCAAAGAACGCCATTGCAGCGTGGATAAACTGAATGCGCCGGTGATGCAGCACCGTCAACGCCAGCAGCAACATCACATAAAAGCTCAACAGCACCGTCGGATGCGGCAGCCGAATGTGGAAGCCAACCGTCACAACATAGGCTGCCGAAACAGCGATCGATACGCCAAACAGCAGCTTGCTTTCGGCACCGACTGCATGGACAAGCTCATAAGTCACACCTGCTGAAACAAGTGCGGTAATGATGGTATAAAGCCAGTGTATGTTTAAATGAATGGAGACCACATACACTGCTAACACAGCGACAATGATCAATGTTGAACGCGTGCGCTCCCCTTTAAAATGAAATTTTCCTTTTTTCTTAACGGAGTCTTCCATGGAATATGCTCCTTCCTATTGTTGTTGCACACCGCCGAATCTGCGATCGCGCCGTGCAAAGGCATTGATCGCACGGTCGAGATCATCGGGCGTATAATCCGGCCAGAGCACATCGTCGTAATAAAACTCCGCGTACGCAGCCTGCCAGATCAAAAAGTTCGAAAGCCGCTGTTCGCCGCTCGGACGAATGATCAGATCGGGGTCCGGCTGGTTCGCTGTATAAAGCAGCGCGGAAATGCTTTCTTCTGTGATGTCCTGCGGCTGTAAAGTCCCGGCTTTGATCCGTTCGCCGAGCAGTCTGGCCGCATGAACGATCTCTGCCCTGCCGCCGTAATTGACGGCGATGTTGACATGCATGTGCGTTTTATCGGCAGAGCGCATTTCAGCCTGATCCATGAGTTTTACAAGATCGGAAGGCAGCCCTTCCCGTGCGCCGAGAAAGTGGATGCAATAGCCACCGCTTTCGTTTTCAGCTTCGCGTTCCTCCATCTCAAACAGATAGTTGCGAAACAGGTTCATCAGCGCGGTGACTTCTGTTTCGGAGCGTTTCCAGTTTTCTGTTGAAAACGCATAAAAAGTCATGTGTTTAATCCCGATGCGAGACGCGTAGGTGCAGATGTTGCGAAAAACCTCCGCGCCGCGCTTGTGTCCCTCGGTGCGCACAAGACCGCGCTGCTTTGCCCAACGTCCGTTGCCATCCATAATGATCGCAATATGTTTGGGCAAAACGATGCCTTTGTCCAGCATAGACTTCCTTCTTTCATGCATAACGCCGCCAAAGCAGAGCCTTGACGGCGGAATAAATTCTTTGGTTCAGATTTCGAGAATTTCTTTTTCCTTTGCATCGGCAATGGAGTCGATATCTTTGATGAAACCGTCAGTGATCTTCTGGATCTCTTTTTCGCCGTCTTTCAGATCATCTTCGGTGATATCGCTGTTCTTTTTCATCGTCTTGAGCTTTTCGATGCAGTCACGGCGAATGGAGCGGATCGCAACTTTACTTGTTTCCGCGATCTTCTGCACATCCTTTGCAAGTTCTTTACGACGGTCCTCCGTCAGCGGCGGGAAGGTCAGACGAATGACTGTACCGTCATTTTGCGGATTGATGCCGATATCAGAAGCCTGGATCGCTTTTTCGATGCCTTTGAGAATGGATTTATCCCAAGGCGCAATGGTCAGCACACGCGCTTCCGTTGCGGAAACAGAAGCGAGCTGACCGATCGGCGTCGGTGTGCCGTAATAATCGACCGACAAACGGTCAAGCACCTGCGGATTTGCGCGGCCCGCACGGATGGCGCCATATTCGGCTTTTAATGCGTGGATGGTTTTCTCCATTTTGGTTTTGCAAGTTTCATAGACTTGTTTCATGATGTTTCCTTCTTTCATAGCATAGTTTATGCAAATGTTCGAATTGATTATAGCACATCCGTCAAATCGTGGCAAGAGGTTTTGGAAGATTTTGGTCAAATTCAAAAAATGTTTTCAGTCACTGCGGCAAAAGCAGAGCGAACCGCTCCCGCAAGTGTGAAACAAAACCGCGCACAAACGGGTTTTTCTGCTCATATAGGAACAGAAGATTAACGATCCACAACAGCGGAACGGTGTTGGAAACGGAAAACACGGGATAAACACAAGCCAGAATCAAGGTTTGCGGAAGTGTGCACAGCGCAAAAAGGAAAGTACTCTTCATCGTTTTTATCGAAGCTTTATCCAGCGATGTTGCATCCGTCGGCGTGGAGCGCATTACAAGAAAATACAAAATCCAAAGCACAACAAACCAAAAAACGAAATAGATCGTATTCTTTGTATAAAAGCTTTTTTCACTTTTGAGCAGGCAAACCAGCATAATCACTGTCAATCCAACGCTGAAAAGCCGCGCAAATGTCAGTCCAACGCCGGAAAAGAACCCTTTTTTCTTTCCGTTTGCGGCATCGGTTTGAATGGCAAAAAGCAGCAGCGGCGGAATGTATGTCAGGATCATAAAATAATCATACTGGTTGTCATAGCGTGTAAAAAAAGACACCGCAAAGAGCGCGCTGACGCCAGCAAAAGCAAAGAGACCGAAAACGGTCGGCGAAACGCCGTATAAACACAAACAATAAAACACAAAGGGCAACGCGAGTTCCGCGATCATGATCGTATCATCGTAAATGAGATTCAGCGTCAGCCTGTAAAACATCCAGCACGTTGCAAAAAGAAGAAACAATGCGGCCACGGTTAAAATCCGTGTCATTTTTTCTGTCTTCATAGCTTCTTCACCTGTTTCATAGTAGTAAGTACGTTCACAAATCAAAAGTACGCAAACACATGAATCGTCGCATAGCCGAGAAAATACAGTTTCAATGCAAGTCCTCCGGCGGATTCTTTGATTTTTTCAAGCAAAAGCGCCGCCTTTTCCTTTTCGTAATACATGATCAGGAGCACCGTGGTAAAAATCATCAAAAATCCATGCGTCAGCCAACGGTTGACGTCCACCGAAAACAGCATTGCAACGGCGAATGTAAAGGGAAACTGAATCAGCATCAAAAACGCGCAAAAGCGTCCGAGTAGGTTCTCTGTCATACGGAAATGCTGCAATAGGAACTTATAAAACGCAAACATCATCGGGAAAAGAACGATAAGGCCGCCAATAAGGGCTATCACAACATGAGAACCAATAAAGTCGATCAGAATATAGTTAAAGCGAAGCTGATAAACCAAAAGCTGCCAGATCTTATTCAAAGAGCCGTCCATCGCAGAAACTTCGGGCGGACGATAATAGTCGCCGCGGAACAGATCATAAAACGCGTAATCATAGTACTCAAAATAATCGCTTCCGTGTTCCTGCAGCTTTTGATGAAAGGTTTCGATCGGACAGATCAAACGCGATTCATAAACCAGAAAGAAAAGAAAGGCTGCGGCAGAAATAAGCATAGAGAAGGCAAAGATCAAAAGATAGATCCGCCGCTGTTTCTTTTCCGGTTCGATCGACGCGCGATAGAGAAGAAGGATCGAAAAGAAAATGATCGCATTCAAAATCGCAGAAAAATGGATCATAATGGAGGCCACATACAACAGCGGAATCAAAAAGCGCAGCCATTTGTGCTCCAGAAAGATCAAAAAGAACAGAGAAAAAAAGAGCCAGTAAACATCCAGCATTCCAAGGCCTTTCGTATACACCGAAAACGTGTAAGCGCCTGTGACATAAAACGCAAGCAAAACCAAAGCGGCGCTGCGATATTCCGGCTGCATACGAAGCAAAAACCGTTCAAGAAAGACCGACACGCCTGCAAAAAAGAGCAGAATCAGAACCGTTTCATAAATCGATGCCGTCAACTCCGAAGCGAAGCGCCCGAAAAGCGCATTGAAAACTGCACCGGGCAACAGCTTTGTTGCAAAGCCGAGACTGAAATCGACCGAGTGAAACGAATAAGTGATCTCATCGACCTTCCACGGCTGAAAGCGGTTGACGATCGCAACATGATACGCCACCAGGAACAGGAAGAAAAACAAACTGTAGCGGTGCTTTTGTAAAAAGGATGATTGCCTCAGCGGTGTTTTTGTTTTTGACAAGCGAGCACCCCCATCAATAGCGAATACGCATTTCTTCAACGATCAGCGGTTTTTCCGCCGCGTTTTTGGAAACGCCGATCACATATTCAAACATAACGGCAAGGAAAACTTGGCCGATCAAAACTGCTGCCAGCAGAACACGCAGCACGATTGCGTTCGAAATGGCGCTGCCGGAAAGCGTTCCGGAAAAGAAAGCAAAAAAGCAAATGGTTTCGACCAAAAGCACAGCAAGAAGCACGACAGAAAAAACGATCATGCGCCGCGGCAAACGATCCGAGGCACTGATGACACCATTGATCGCAAAGTCGTAGTATTTGTTCAGATTGAACTTGGTCTTTCCTTTTTCGCGCTTTTCCTGCGTGTAGGTGATGCAAGTAAGGTTATGCCCGTATTCCAGCACAAGGCCGCGCAGGAAGGGATGATTGTCGCGCACACGCTGCAGCACACGAATAAACGAAGCGTCAAAGAGCTGAAACTCCGTTGCGTGCGGAATCAGTTTTACGCCGAAAACGACGTTCATCAGCCAGTAATACACGGTGCGCAGGAAAAACAAAACCGCGCTTTCTTTGCTCTTTGTCTTGACTCCCTGCACAATGCCCGCACCGTTTTCCCAGGCGGAAACAAACTGCGGAATCAGCTCCGGCGGATTTTGCAGATCGGCGTGAAGCAAAATGGCGCAATCGCCCTTTGCCTGCTGTACCGCATAGAAAATGGTTTTACTATAACCGAAATTGCGTGCGTATAAGACTGCTTTCACATGAGCATCCCGTTCACAAAGCGAGCTGATACAGGCGCGGGAACCGTCAGTTGAACCGTCGTCAAAAAAGACCAGCTCATAGTCATAAGCAGGCAACGACTGCATAACTGCAGTTACCCGACGATATACGTCCGGCAGGTTGTCCTGTTCGTTAAACACAGGCACCACAATTGAAATCAATTTCTTTTCCATCTGTGCCAGCCTTTCATTTTAAGCCGTATTTTTTGCGGATGCCCGGATAAAAATGAGCATACCAGAATACATAAACAAATTCATAGAATGCCTTAAAACCGTCAATGAAGAAAAAGAGCGGACCCTTTTGCGAGATTGCGCGCAGACCGCTCAGGATGGTATCCTTCGCAAATTCAAACGGCTTTTGATTTTCAATGGCGTTTTTGTTGGCAAAGCTTTGCCAGTGCAGGCGGCTGCGGATCACGCGCAAGTCTACCGTCGGTACCGCTGAGAGGTTTTGTCCGACAGATTCGGTCGCAACAACGCGTGAAAGCTCCTTGAGCGTGCGCGGAACGCGGTAGCGTCCGGCAGCGACAACGTCGTTATACAGTTCTGTTCCGGGCAAAGGCGTAAAATGATAAACCGGCGTGAGATTTGCGCTGAGCGCCTGTACGAGCGCAACGGTCTCTTTCAGCTGTTCCTGCGTCTCGTCGGGGTAACCAATGATGAATGAAGCGATCGTTGTCAGGCCAAGATTCTGAATTTCTTCAAAAGTTGGAATGATCTTATCGTAAGGGATCGCCTTGTGGATACGCCGCAGCATCTCCTTTGAGCCGGATTCAACGCCGAAGAACGCCCCGCGGCAGCCGGCGTCATACATAATTTCGAAATCTTCTTTGGTAAACAACCCGACGCGCGTTTGGATGATCCAGTGAAAATGCAGGTCTTCATCCTTCACGCGTTTGCAAAAATCCAGCATCTCGCTCCGATTCGCCGCCCAAAGCTCATCGGAAAAATAGACGCCGTCCATGTTGTAGTTGTCGATCAGATACTTGATCTCATCGATCACGACCGCGTTCGGACGTTTGCGGTGGGTGGATTTATGAAAATAGGGATTTGAACAAAACGCACAACGGCACGGACAGCCCTTGGAAGAATAAATATACATCAGCCGCTCACAGCCAAGATAAGGCTGCAGATATTTTTCCACCTGAATGAGCGAATAATCCGTCGGCGGCAGCGTTGAAAGGTCAATAAACGGGCGGTCGGGTGTGCGAACGATTTTTCCGTTTTCACGAAAGGCTATGCCGGAAACATCTCCCCATTTACGTTCACCGCGCACCACATCGAGCAATTCCCGAAAGGTGTACTCCCCTTCTCCGATAACGATCGCATCAATGTAAAGCTCTTCCAACACAAGTTCGATCTGCATGGACGGCATGGCACCGCCCCAAACGACCGGGAAACCTTGTTTTTTAGCTTCTTTTGAAAGACGGATCGCATCTTTGAGTCCGCGTGACGACATCACAGAGACACCGACCAGATCAGGGCGAAACTGCGTAAGCAGCTTTTGAAAGTTCACGCGCTCCACGCAGCGGTCAAGCAGACGCACTTCGTGACCGAGACTTTTAAGGTAGGAGCCGATCGCCAGCAGACCCAAAGGATTAAACAGCGCTCTTGTATAATATCCGGTGGACGGATTGACCAAAAGGACTCTCATTTGCACCACCTGTGTTTATTTTTTTCTGCGCAATGTATGCCGCAGCAAGCGCATACCGTAAACAAAATAATGAAATAGCGCCCGCGGTTCACGCACACAATCGGCAGCCTTGTGCAGCAGATAACGCGGACGTGTGTAAAACTGCAGTAAAAAGCGCCCTTTGAGTTCAAGCAGACGCTCCATAGTGACAAAGGCTGTGCCGGTCGTGTTTGGCGTAACATAATCGAAACCGAACGAACCGCCGGAGAGCGTTCCGGCATCGCGGCACAGATCATAAAGCTCTGTATCATAAAACGGCATCGCAACATGCAGCTCCACAAAATCGGGATCGATCTGACGAATATGGTTGAACGTCAGCCGCAAGTCTTCTTCGGTCTCCCACGGAAAACCGATCATAAAAAAGCCGAACAGCGGGATGCCGACCGCTTTGATCATGGCGGCGGCATCAAGATTCTTTTGCACGCTCGTGCCCTTTTTCATTTTTTTCAGCGAAACATCGCTGCCGCTTTCAAAACCGATGGCGAGCATAAAACACCCGGCAGCCTTCATCTTTTGCAGCAACTCGGGAGAAAGCGTATCTGCGCGGCCGTTGGCGGTAAACGCGATTTTTCCATGCAGCGGCGAATGGATTATGCGCTCACACAATTCGATCGCCCACGCCTGATTCAGCGTAAATGTGTCCGCCTTAAAAAAGAAATCACGAATGCCGAATTTATAATAGCATTCCTGCAGCTCTTGAAAAATGTTTTCGGTGGAACGAAAACGCACATCTCGACCTGTAATATGCGGCGTTAAACAATAAATACAGTTTGAAGGACAGCCACGCGCCACAGAGATCGTTGCCATCGGAGCGCCGGTATCGGGCCGGACATAAAGCGCGTTGTTCATCAAATCTCGCGCCGGAAACGGCAACGTATCAAGGTCGGGCGTTTTGCAGGAAAACGCTGTTTTGTGCGCACCGTTTTCATCGAAATAAACGATCCCCGGAATCTCTGAAAGCCTGCCCTTGTCTTGCAACAGGCAGTCGACCACCGGCGCGATGACAAATTCGACTTCGCCGCCGATCGCGCAGTCTGTCAAGGAAAAATCGAGCGACTGCATCCGTTCAAGCTTTGCGTCAAAGAAAATTGCGCCTTTGATCACGATCTTACAGTGAATAATCTGCCGCACCTTCTGAACAAATCGAAGATCATCATAGATCGTTGCGTTGGTGGTGCTCAAAAACACCAGATCAGGTCGAAAGGCGCACAGATCGCGCTCCACATCGGAAAACGTTTTGCGCGCTGTCTGATAATCGCGCAAAAAGACTTCATAACCGCGCGCGCGAAGGATTGCAGCGGCATAACCCAGATCGTTACACGCATGCACGGAGCTTGCAGTGGAGTCTTCAATATTACACTGCGCACGGTCCTCGCCGCGCTGATAAAGCTTCCCGGGCGGATAGAGAAGCATGACCCTGTTCATCGGCCTCAACCTCTTCGCGTTACGCACTGCCTTGCATATTGCAGATCGGCGGGCGTATTGATATTGATCTCTTCGGCTGCAATGGGAAACGCGCTTCCCGTTTTACCGCTTTCGATCAGGAAATTGATAAAATCGCACAGCTCGTTCGGCTGATTCCTTACAGCGTCATAAGCCGTTTTCAACATTTCATAGCAATCTTTGGAAAACAAGCAAAAACCGGTGCCTTTGCGGTCATTAAAAACCTCTTTCGGCTTTTCCGTGCAATGCAGCAATCGGTCGTTTTCATCCACATCCAGTGAAAAATTCTGACGAATCTTTTCTTCAGATGCAGTGGTGTAACCGATTAAAAAATCCGATTTTTCAAACGCGTCCAAGAGCTGCGCGGCAGGCGACGGCTGCAAAAAGACCTCGTCGCTCAGTTGAAGTACCAGATCATCGGCGACCCATTCTTTCGCACAAAGGATCGCACTGACAAGACCGATCGGCTGTGCCTGTATAGCATATTGCAGCTTTATGCCGCGATAGCTGCCACCGAGCACGTCGATAATCTCTTGATGATGGGAACCGATCACGATCACCGCCGATTTCACACCCAGACGCACGAGATTGTCAAGGGAATAGGAAATGAGCGGCACACCGCCGACTTCGACCAATGCCTTGCACACCTCGTTCTGACCGTTTTGAGACAGTCTTGAGCCTTTCCCGGCCGCTAAAATCAAACCTACCACGTTGTTACCTCAATTGCTGTTTTTTTCAATCATTGTCAGCAGTGCATCGGCACTGTTCAGCTCATGCATGTGCTCCATCAAAAGAACACCTGCATTCATTATTTTGCGTTCAAACTGTACGCGCTGTGCTTTTTCAAGCAGATCAAATTCAGGAATCTTTGCGATACCGATCGTTCGGCGCAGACACTCCGCACCTGCAAAACCTGCTGTGTCAGCAAAGACAGACGCGATAAACGTTTCAAGAAAAGGTGCGTTTTGCAGCACAGCGTCTGTGCAGCCCTTTTGAACCGCCGCGCGAAACTCCTTTTCAAAGGTATGCAGCAGTTCCGCCGTCATCTCCCGCAGCCAGCGTTCAAATAACACATCGCCGCCGCGCACGCGGGTATACAGCGTTTCCATCAAAAAGTGCGCCAGCAGATTGCCGAGGTCGAAGCCGATGGGGCCGAAAAAGCAAAACTCCGAATCGAAAATGACCGGCGTATCACCGTTCAAAAAAACAGAGCCGAAATGAAGATCGCCGTGCACCAGCGCTTGTGTCAGATTCATGAAACGATATTTCAGTTCTGCAGCACGCTGCCGAAGATGTGCGTTTTGATAGATCTGCCGCTCCAAAAACGCAGCGTTTTCCGCGCAAACGCCGTTTTCTTTTGCGCCGACAAAGGGGTCGGTCAGCACAAGTTTTTCCGTCAGATCGCAAAGCTCCGGATTTGAAAACGGCTGCTGCATTTTCCGCTTTTCGGGGTGCGAAAGACAGAAATCCGACGTTGCGGCGGTTGTTTTTGCAACAAACGCGCCGAGCTTTTCGCCAAGATGTGAACTCATTTGTTCGGCAAGCATCGCCTTTCTGAGCACAGGGCAGTTTTTTAAGTCCTGCATCACGATCAGGCGCTGCGCTTCGTCATAGGCGAACACTTGCGGCACTGAATCCGGCATCTGCGCTGCAAAAAGGTCAAAATATGCTGCTTCGCGTTTGCCGCGGTCGGTGTTCAGGCAGATATCCGGCGAAATACGCGAAACATATTCCGCCTGTTTTAAAATCACCGAACGGCCGCTTGCAATGTCTTTCGCGCGATAAATATGGTTGATGTTGCCCTCGCTGATCTCCTCAAACGATAACTCAGCGTCCGCAGGAAACATCGTTTGCTTCAGGTATATTTCAAACGGTTTGTAATCCTTTGGCATGGCTGCATCAGCTCCAGGGATTCTCCGTCGGATATGGCAGCGACTTCGGCTGATTATAGGCGATATCCTTCACGCCAAGGAAGCGGAACACTTCAAACAGCGTTTTTCCAAAATGACCGAATGCCACAGCGCCGTGATGCGGAAAATGCTTTTCGATCAGAACATGGCGATAGAATCTGCCCATTTCGGGGATCGCGAACACACCGATACCGCCAAAAGAACCGGTCGGAACGTCAAGCACTTCGCCTTGCGCGATATAGGAACGCAATACGCCTTCGCTGTCGCACTGCAGACGATAAAACGTAATATCCCCGGCAGCGATATCACCTTCAAGCGTGCCGCGGGTGAAATCAGGTTCACTGTCGGCGGGCTCAAGCAGACGGTGCTGGATCAACTGATACTTGATCGCACGGTTGGCACACATTTTACACGACGGCGTGTTGCCGCAATGGAACGCCATAAAGGTGTCCGTGAGCGCATAGGCGGATTTGTCTTTGATCTCTTTTTCATAGAGCGACGCGGGCACAGAGTTGTTGATATCGAGCAGTGTGACGGCATCGCCGGAGATACACGCGCCGATAAATTCGGAGAGTGCGCCGTAGATGTCCACTTCACACGCCACGGGAATGCCGCGCGACGCAAGGCGAGAGTTCACATAGCAAGGCTCAAAGCCGAACTGCTCCGGAAACGCCGGCCAGCATTTATCCGCAAAAGCAACATATTTGCGGTCGCCCTTATGCTGCTCTGCCCAGTCGAGCAGTGTCAGCTCAAACTGCGCCATACGCGGCAAAAGCGCCGGATAGTTGTTGCCCGTCACGCCGAGCTCGTTCGCCATATCCTCGCACACAGCGGGGATGCGTTCATCGTTTGCGTGCGCTTTATAAGAGACAAGCAGATCGAGTTCGCTGTTTTCTTCAATTTCAACGCCGAGCTCATACAGTCCCTTGATCGGCGCGTTGCAGGCAAAGAAATCCCGCGGGCGCGGACCGAAGGTGATGATCTTCAAGTTTTGCACGCCGATGACTGCGCGTGCAATCGGCAAAAAATCGGCGATCATGGAAGCAATATCGTCTGCGGTGCCAACCGGATAGGACGGAATATAGGCAGGCAGATGACGCATGGCGAGATTATAAGAACAGTTAAGCATGCCGCAGTAGGCGTCGCCGCGGCCGTTGATCAGATCACCGTCTCCCTCAGCGGCGGCGACAAACATGCACGGGCCGTCAAAATACTTTGCAAGCAGCGTCTCCGGTGTTTCGGGGCCGAAGTTTCCGAGAAACACGACCAGCGCGTTGCAGCCGGCGGCGTTCACATCGGCGATCGCCTTTTGCATATCGAGTTCATTCTCCACCGTCACCGGACATTCATAGATCGCGCCCTTACAAGCAGCAACGATCGCCTCGCGTCGTTTCACGGAAAGCGCAACAGGGAAACAGTCGCGCGATACGGCGACAATACCGAGCTTAACTTCGGGAATATTGTTCATGGGTCTTCCTCCTTGAAATCAATCACAATTGAACATATGAATCCAATTTTTCATTTTATTATAGCATTACAGAATCAAGAAGTCAACCTCCAGAATGGAATCCAAAAGAAATAAAAACGCCCGTCCGAAATCGGACGGGTCAAAAGAAACGATTCTTTCTTATTTGTTGTTCTGCCATGCCTCTGCCTTCGCAGCGGAAACAGATTTGATATCTTCCTTCGTATACGGAGAAGTTTCGCCGCCGTTGACATAGAGGAAATAATAACCCTTCGGGGTTTGATAAAGCGACTCCTCGTAGCCATCCGGATCGCCGAATGCACCGAAGGTGCGCTTTTCGATCAGCGTGGATACTTCCGTATCATACTCTCTTTTGCAGATGATCTTTTTCACGATGGAATCCTCCTTTCTTCGTTTGTGTTGTTATTCTAACACAACAAACTTCCAAATACAATAGGCAAGAGGGATGAATTCCTTCACAGAATGCAATAGAGATTTAGCTATAATGTCTAACATTCAACGGGGTTTTTGTATAGTTTTCCACAAAAAGAGACGCTGCATCAAGCGTCTCAATTCGGATTAACTGTCCGCCACACGAACAAGTCCGTTGAACACACCGACATAAGCGCTGCCGTTCGGACCGATCGTGATGGGGCCATAGCTGTTGTTCCAGTTGCGTCCGCAGCCGGTGAACACTTTATATACCGTTTTGCCGGTTTCAAAATCAACCGCTGTAAAGTACCAAGCCACCGCGTTCTTCGGGATATCGTCGTTTTGTACACGTGTATAGAGATATACAAGACCGTTACCGGCAGAAAGCTTCGGGACCACTGTTGCAGAGGCTTCGCTGCTTTCCCAAACGACCTTACAACCCGTACAATCCTCGTTCATATCAATGCGCGTCACACCGGGTTCACTGGTTGGGTTGCGTTCCAAAAAGCCGGCGCCGGATTCGGAATAGTTGTTTTCAATGATGAACGAACGGCCGTGGGCAATCAGTGAGTTTTCGCTGACCGAACGCCCCTTTGCAAACAGCGGTTCGGTCACGATCGCTTCACCTGTCAAGCGATCATAAACCACAAGATTCACGCGCTCGTCGGCATTGTCGGTGATCGCGCACAGCTTGCGCACAACACCGTTGCTGCAGGGTACATCAAGCAAAGACGGTGTTGTACCGCTGCCCTGGTTGATCGCGCCCGGTTTTGTTCCGGTGCCGCGATCATATTCGGTGCGCCAGGTATAAGCGGGCTTACCCTTTTGGATCTCAAAGCGATACATCGCATGGTCGGAAACGATATACACGCCGTCCGCGCAGACCGCAAGGGTGTTTTGAATCTCCTCCCCTGCCAGCCGCATGAGCTTGACTCTTCCGGTTTTTGCCCCGATGATGCCGACGTCGCCCGGACGCGTCACAAACCAGATGTTGCCATTCACATCGGGGATCGCGTCGGTGATGTATGCGCCCTGCGGCAGATACGGCGCAACGTCATATTCCTTTTCGACCTTCCAGACCGGCTTCTTTCCGCTTTCATCCACACGGAAAATCTGGATCACATTGTCGGAGTTGCCGATGATCGGACGGTCGCCCTTGAGCAGATGGCAATAAGCGCCGCCGGAGGTGTCGTTGGAGATCTTGTCAAAATCGAGCGTTTTGAAGAACTCTCGCGTGGATTGCCGCTGCGGCAGGCGCGTTTCGGCAAGGATCTCCAGCGTTTGCGCGTCAAGCAGCAGAAGGCGGAAGCCGACGACGTTGCCGGAGATGCACATGATGCGGCCTTTGGAGTCAAACATCAGTGTGGCAACAAGACCGCCGAAGACATTCATGGAGCGGCTCGTGACAGTCGGATTGTTACCGAGCGGTCCGCAGTAGTCATAGGTGCCGGAGTTATAGGAATTGCCGTGCATGCCGTTGGTACCCTCCGGCGCAAGGTACGGGTGCTGCGGCACTCTTGTTTTTTCAAGCGGCTTGGCGGTCGCTGCACTGCCGTAAAACGACGGGCACCACTTTGCGATCAACGGTTGACGAATCGCACCGCATGGGCTGGTAAACAGCATGATAAACGCCGAAAAGAAGGTCAAAATTTTCAAGAACAGATTATGCATAACAATCTCCTTTCAAAAACCAAAGAGGCTGAAAACCGGCAAAGCTTCAGCCCCTGAATTTATGATTATCCGTTTTCTTTTGCTGCGTTTCTTTTTTCGATCAGCGCGTTCAGCATTTCATTGTGCTGTGCGTCAGTCATTGCGTATTTTTTCATCGGAACAGCAGAAAGAACCATGCCGACCGCAATGGGAACAGAGATCAGGAAGAACATGGCAAGCGCGTATTTGCCACCGTCAAGATCAAAGAAATGCTCGCCCTGGGAAAGACGGAAGTTGATGTTGTCGAGATTTTCGCCGGAAAATTTCACAACGCCGTAAACGATGCCCTGAATGAGCGCGGCAATACCGCCGGAAAGCTTTGTCAGGAAAGACTGACCGGAGAAGAAAACGCCGTCGGGACGATAGCCGTTGTGATATTCCTCATAGTCCACGCAGTCGGCGATCATGATCGACTGCATGACGTTGATGCCGCCCATGGAAGCAGTCGCAAGGCTGATGCAGAGCGCAGTCACGATCACGCCCGGCCAGGAAAGCATATTTCCCTTGAAGGCAAGGTACGCAACAAAGATAAGCGCATACGGCACAGCGCCGGCAATCGAATAAAAGTTATAAATGGATTTGTTTTCAAATTTTTTCACAAATGCGGGTGTGATCGCCATGGCGGCAAATTGCGGAATGAACACCGCAAAGCCGATCAGAGCAATTTTCAGCACACGTTGTCCGCCGTCAAGATTTCCAACATTGTCGAAAGAGTTATCCGTATAGTAATAAAGCATGAGAGGCATAGCAAGGATCATCAGCAATTGCAGCGGGCTTCTGAGCACGCCGGAGATGAGGATCTGGCGGAAAGGAAGGCATTTCCACATGATCTTGAAATTGTCGATGATACTTCTCTTATCGGTTGCGTCGCCGGGAACTCTTTCTCTTGTTACAAGACCGGCAACTTCAAAGAGGATCGTTGCAACAACAGTGACCGCGATCACCGTTGCGATCCACGCAGCTCTCTTGGTGTCGTTGTTCGCCATCTGCTGGGTGTAGTTGATACCGTCCACCATGGCGTTATACTTACCTTCGAACATACCCTTAAGGAAGTCCGGCACAAAGGCTATGACTGTGCCGATGCCGCCGACACCGGCAGCGGTTCTTGCAAGGCCGATGATCTTGGCTCTGTCGTTCTGGTCGTCAGTCATCAGCGACGTGATGCCCCAAAGCGGGATATCGCAGACGGTGAAGAGCATGCCCCAGATGATGTAGGAACCGGCCGCCCAGATCACGATCAGCGCTTTGCTTGCCTTCGGGTCGGTATAGATGCCGTTAACAAAGCAAAGGATGGTAAAAACGCCGATGATGATCGGGAAGAAGATCAGATACGGTCTGCATTTGCCCCACTTGGTGTGGGTTCTGTCGACGATGGTGCCCATCATCGGGTCATTCACAGCATCCCAGATGCGTGCCGCAAAGATGATGGCGCTGACGATGCCGGCAGGAATATAAAGCACGGTACCGAGATAAACGCTGACAAGACCGGCCGCGATGACCTGATAGATCAGGTTTTGACCGAACATACCGATCAAAAAGCCAAACAGCTCGCCCTTTGAATATGTATTGCGGGCGATTTTTGCTGCGGCATTTGCTTTCTTTTTCATGAATAGAATCCTCTTTTCCTTTGGTTTCTTTCATCATATCAAAAAAATGTCAAAAAGTAAAGGAATAATTTATATTTTTTTGTGCTAATTGCAGAGTATCTCGTTCTTTATGAATCCCAACAAAGAAAACAGACCGCCGGGTGGCTACCCAACGGTCTTGGTATCTGTTTAAAATCAGCTGACTGACACGGTTTCGTTCTCCTTCGCTGTGTTCAACAGTTCGATCTTGCGGTTGATATCGTTCTCTCCGCGATGACGGTACGGGAACACACACAAAACCGCATACATCAACAATCCGCCGATAAAGTTCAGCACAATATCTCCCATCGTGTCCATCAGGGCAAAACGGCTGATATCATTCATCGGGATCATCTGGAAGATCTTGCTCGCGTCGCCGCCGGCAGCATCCAGCGCCGCCTGATAATTCCAATGCTGCGCGTCGCCGCCGAAGAACTGATCGTATGTAAACTCAAACAGTTCCCAAGCGCTCGAAAGAATAAAGCCGAAGCCCAGCGCGCCGAGATTGACAATTTGATGCGGGCAGGTCTTTTGCAGCTTCAGCTGCGTGGCGCAGATGTATTCATAGCCGATGTAAACCGCTTCCGCTGTGCCGTAGGCGTGCAGAATCTTGTCGTATGCGGGAAGCGCATAATAAAGATTCAGATAAGCGCCGCCGAAGGAACCGAGGAAAAAGCCCAGCGCGGAAATGTTTTGGAACGCATGCGAAAGCAGACGCAGACGACTGCTTTTCGGAAAGAAGAGCTGAATGATCTCATAGGCAAACATGCCAACAAGATTTGCTACGATCTGCAGCGGCGGATTACTCGCCGTATAGCTGCTGCCGGAAAAAAACAGCGTGTCAAACAGCGCATAGATCATCAGCAGGCGTAAAATCCACCAGTAGATCAGCTCAATTTTGGAAACGTCTTTCAACATGGCTTTGAATCTTTGTTTCATAGTTTCACACATCCTTTGCAGGTATTCTACCATGGATCATTGAATTTAAAATTCCAAAACAGAATTTATTAATGTCGATTCTGTAACATTTTTCATTAAATGTGCTGATTTCTGTTGATTTTTGAGCTGACGGCAAAAATCCCCTTGTCCGCTGCGTCAAGATGTGATACAATATTTACAGTCTGATTCAGGAGGATCATTATGGATTTTAATCTCTCTATTCCCGCAAAAGTACTCAGCGGAAACGGCGTTGTCTTAAAAAACGCTGCGCTGTTCTCTTCGCTCGGAAAAAACTGCCTCATTGTCACCGGAGGAAAAAGTGCTGTTCTTTCCGGTGCGCTTGCAGATGTGACCGCTGCGCTCGCACAGGAACACATCACCTACCATGTGTTTGACGGCATTGGACCAAATCCGCTGCTTTCCGCCTGTCACGCCGCCGGAACGCTTGCCCGAAACGAAGGCGCCGCATTTCTCATCGGCATCGGCGGCGGCTCCGCGCTCGACGCGGCAAAGGCGGCCGCGGTATACGCAGCAAATCCGGATTTTGCGCCGGAAGACATCTATACAAAACAGCGAAAGAAAGTGCTGCCGTTTCTTTTGATCGGCACAACGGCCGGCACGGGCAGCGAAGTCGGAAAAGTTTCGGTATTGACGAACGACCAAACCGGACGCAAAAAGAGCATCTCCGGAGACGATCTTTATCCGGTCCTGACCTTTGCAGATCCGCGATACACTGCTTCGATGCCGTATGCTGTCACGGTCTCTACCGCCCTTGACGCGCTTTCGCATGCACTGGAAGGCTACTGTTCGCCGAAATGCGGCGATCTTCCGTCACTATTTGCGGAAAAAGCTGTCACACTGCTTTGGGACGGGCTGACACGCCTTGAAAAAACACAAGAGTTACCGGATGAAAGCGGTCGTGAAGCGCTCTATTACGGCTCTCTTTATGCAGGAATCACGCTCGCCTATTGCGGAACCGGGTTTCCCCATCCGCTCGGCTATGTTTTAACAGAAAACTTCGGCACGCCGCACGGCTTTGCCTGCGCCGCTTTTTTACCGGAATTTATGCAGCGTGCCGCAGAATTTACGCCTGATCGCTGCGAAAAAATTCTCTCCGCCATGGGCACAGACCTTGATACATTTTGTAAAACCGTTCGCACATTGACCGTGCTTGGAAACATCCAAATGACACGCGATGAAGTCCTTCAACAGTGCACACGCTGGGACGCGGCGATCCCAAATAATTTCAAATTCAGCCCCGGCGGTTATACCAAAGAACTCGCGCAGGAGTTGCTGTTGAAAAAGCTGACGAACGTTGACAGCAATTCCGATTTGTGATATAGTAACCATAGATAGACTGTGCTGTTGTTTCACGGTGCGGAACAACAGCCGATGGACCGGTGATCACAATGCAGGAACCTTACCCGCTCTATTCCCTGTTGATCGAAATCACACAAAAATGCAACGCCGCGTGTGACCAGTGCGGCAGCAGATGCGACATTCACAGCGAAGAACGCCTTTCCAAAGCGCAGATCCTTGCGGCGCTGCGCGACATCAAAGAAAACATCGGCACCTATACCATGCTCAACATCACGGGCGGTGAACCGTTGCTGCGGCGCGATCTGTTTGAGATCATGACAGAAGCGTCAAAGATGGGCTTTGACTGGGGCATGGTGACCAACGGCTCGCTCATCACGGACAGTGTGATCGAACAGATGCAAAATAGCGGCATGAAAACCATCACCGTCAGCGTGGACGGACTGCGGGAAACACACGATTCGCTGCGGCATCTGCTCGGTTGCTGGGACAAGATCATGACCGCGCTGCAAAAGCTGAAAAAGGCTGCGTTTCTCGATCATCTTCAAGTGACCTTTACGGCAAACCGCCGCAATGTTTATGAATTTGAAGCGCTGTATCGGATCTTGCGCCCCATCGGACTGGATTCCATTCGCGTGAGCTTTATGGATCCCATCGGCCGCGCGCTGGACAACACCGAACTGCTTTTGACGCGCGAAGAGATCCTGTATCTCACCCAGCTCGCAAACAAATACAACAGCGACCCGCACGGCACAAAGATCATCTGGGGCTGTCCGCATTATCTCGGCACACAGCTTGATCACCGACACTTCCAATGCTTTGCCGGTATTTTCAGCGCATCCATTCTTTTCAACGGCGACATTTTTGTTTGTCCGAATGTGCCGCACAAAAAAGAACTCATACAAGGAAACATTCTCACCGATTCATTCAGCGAAATTTGGAAAACAAAGTTCAAATTCTTCCGCAGCCGTCCCCTACCCGCAAAATGCAAGGGGTGCAAGTATCAAAGCGATTGTGCCGGGGATTCGCTGCACACGCTTGATTTTGAGACGGGGGAACCTCTGTTTTGCTACCGCGATTATTTGGAGCAGCCAAACAGCGAAACACTCAAACAAGCTCTTTTCTCCCGTTGGGGCAGTTTACAGTTTTACGAGATCTCTTCCGGTGAAGCAGATACGCGGGAAGTGCTGGTTGAACCAGACGCGTATTTATCGATCCGGCAGTATTTCCATTTCGGACACAAGCAGCCGCAAAATATGTTTGAACAGCAAATGGCGCTCGTCGGCTTTTCCTGCGGCAACACCGATGTGGTGCGCTATGTCATTCCCTGCGACGGCACACTGCGTGCCGAAGACAATGCACTGTTCACGCGCCGCATCCTCAAAACGGTGGAAAAAGAGCTGAACATCATCAACCGTAACTATTACCAGAGTGACGACCGTATGCTTCCAGGCAGCGAATGTGACAACCGCCGGCCGATGAAATTTCTCGGCTTCATCCACAGCCATCCCACACAGCACGAACTGCAATACAGCACCGGCGATGACGAGATCCATATGCGTATGCTTAAACGCTTCGGCAGCTATGTCGGCATTCTTGTCAATCCCGCAGATGAAACACTCGGCGCTTATTACGGAAAAGAGCTCCGTCAGGCAAAACTGATCATTCCAGAGACTATCCGTGGAATTTGATATTACACACTACATTTCATTTTATGACGAAGGAGGTCATTCTCATGCGCGCATTTTTTGCACTGATCCTGTCTCTGATCAAAAAGCTGCTTCACATCCGCTTTATCGAAGATCAGAAAACGGACGAACCGACACCCGGCAACACCGATCCAGTCGACGATCCTGCAACCGATCCCGGTCCTGTATTTCCCGACCGTCCGGATCCCAACGAGTATGTCTGTTACTACGGATGTCCGAACAGCAAAAGAGCTCAAAAGCTGCAACTCAACCGCAAACTGATCAAATGAGTAAATGAATCAAAACCGCCGGTTGAACCGGCGGTTTGTTCTGCCCCTATAAGGGGCTATTGCTGGCTTGACCCCTGAAAGGGGCTCTGAAGGTTTAGCATCGCA
>CADBBT010000012.1:32880-71562 GCA_902792985.1 Oscillospiraceae bacterium | reverse complement strand
GAATAAGCAAGGGAGACCCGGCGCAAATGACAGGACGCGAAAAACCACCCGAAAACCGCAAAAATGAGGGCAATAAACCCCAAATAAACCCCAAAAGCCGAAATTTGACCGGTTTTTCTCGGTTTTTATCGGGAATAAAAAAGGCCGAAACCCCAATAAAATCAAGGGATTTCGGCATGGTTGCGGAGGTAGGATTTGAACCTACAACCTCCGGGTTATGAGCCCGACGAGCTACCGGGTTGCTCTACTCCGCGATATATACACTTCACAAGTGCCTGATTAGTATACCCCTTTCCTCTGCGTTTGTCAAGCCTTTTTTTCATTTTTCTGAAAACTTTTTGCGAGCGGTTGAAATTCCACTTGCTTCATGATAGAATTATACTATTATAAAAAGAAGCGAAGGAGGCAGCGCTATGCTGAAACTGCTGGAAACCACCGTGCAGGCCGTTGAAGAATCCACCACAACGCTCGCCGATATTCTCTCCGACCCCGAGGTGGATATCACAAAGCCGAAGGAGACGCTCGGTTATTTTGCGAAGCTTTGGGCGGAATGGGACCTTTGGAACAAGCTGCTTGACGCTGCGCCGCGCATCGTGGCCGCTGTTGTGCTGCTGCTGTTCGGCTTTTTGCTCGCGCACATCGTATCCAGGCTGCTCATCCGTGCCATGAAGATGAAAAAGGCCGACTATGCCGTTTACAACTTCATCGCCAAAATGGTGCGTTTTGTCATCCGCGTCACATTTTTGCTGATGGCCGTTTCCATGTTCATCAAGATCAACTCCATCATCGCCGCGCTGTCCGCTGTCGGCGTGGCGGTCGGTCTGGGCTTGCAGGACAGCGTTGCACAGTTTGTCAGCGGCGTGCAGATTTTGCTCAACCATCCGTTCCGCACAGGCGACTTCATCGAGGTTGCCGGCGTGTCGGGCAATGTTGTGGAGATCGGCTTTATGACAACGATCATCCGCACGCTTGACAACAAGCGCATCGTGATGCCGAACTCCGATTTGACGAAAAACCACATCACCAACTGCTCGGTCGAAGGCAAACGCCGCATTGATTTCAGCTTTTCCATCAGCTATGACGATGACATCGGCAAGGCCAAGCAGGTCCTGCGTGACACCGTGCTCGCCACGGAAAAAGTGCTGCACGACCCGCTGCCGACCATCGCTGTCGGCGGCCACGGCGAAAGCAGTGTGGAGCTTGTTGCCCTTGTCTGGTGTGACAGCAGAAACTATTGGGATGTATTCTTTGCCATCCATGAGCGCGTGAAGCTCGCCTTTGACGCGAACGGCATCTCCATTCCGTTCAATCAGCTTGACGTGCATCTCAAGCAGTGATGTCTTTCGTCAAATTACACCAAAATCCCTTCGTTTCCTGAAAGATATTCTATGCAGGGAAATTTCAGAAAAAGCTTGATTCTCTCCGTGGAAAAAAGTAGAATAATAGTAAGCAGAGAGAAACTCTGTTCGGAGAATATTTCTGCAAAAAATGATGATGTAGGGGGAATTGCTCATGGAAAGCGTAACCATCAAGGAACTGACCAACACACCGCGCGGCAAACTCGGTCTCATACCCATTCGCGGCAGCGAAGCACTGGCACAAAGAATTAACGATTACATCGTGGCGTGCCGCAAGGAATATGAGATCGCACATCAGGATTCCATCTTCTTCCACGGCTATCACAAAGAAAACTATGTGCTCAACGTTGAGTTCCCTCGCTTTTCCACAGGCGAAGGCAAGTGCGTGATCAACGACTC
The DNA here is from genome assembly GCA_902792985.1 of Oscillospiraceae bacterium. GTDB lineage: Bacteria > Bacillota > Clostridia > Oscillospirales > Acutalibacteraceae > UBA6857. Next base: position 69,805 of record CADBBT010000012.1, on the reverse strand, counting down.
CATCCGCGGCTATGACCTGTTCATCATCGCCGACTGCTTCAACTACAGCGTCACCTATCACATCTACGACCTCAAGGACGCCGACGGCAAACCGCTCGAGGTGCCGATGAGCCCGGACAACCACTTTGCCGACCTCAAGCGCATCATTTCCGCCTGCGCCGGCAAGGCCAAACGCATCAATGTCATTATGCCCATGCTTTATGAGGGCAGACAGCATAAGCGCTCCATGCGTGAATCGCTCGACTGCGCGATGGCGCTGCGTGAGCTGGAAGGTCTCGGTGTGGAAAACATCATCACCTTCGACGCCCACGACCCGCGCGTGCAAAACGCGATCGGGATCGGTTTTGAAAGCGTTTCCCCGACCTATCAAATGATCAAAGCACTCGCCAGAAGCACGAACAACCAGATCAAATTCCAACCCGACAGAACCATGATGATCTCGCCCGACGAGGGCGGCATGAGCCGCTGCGTGTATTATTCGCAGGTGCTCGGCATCAACCTCGGCATGTTTTATAAACGCAGAGACTACACGAAGGTCGTCAACGGCCGCTGCCCGATCACGGCACACGAATTCCTCGGCGCCAATGTCGAAGGCATGGATGTGATCGTGGCCGATGATATGATCTCCAGCGGCGACAGCATGATCGACGTTTGCCGCCAGCTCAAAAACCTCAAGGCCGGCCGCATCTTTGTGTTTGCCACCTTCGGCCTGTTCTCCTCCGGTCTGGAGCGTTTTGACGAAGCGTTCAAGGAAGGCATTTTCGACAAGATCTTCACCACGAACCTGATCTATGTGCCGGAAGCACTGAAACAGCGCGAATGGTACGGCTATGTGGATATGTCCAAATACTGCGCACTCATCATCAACGCGCTCAACCATGACGAGACCGTCAGCCCCTACCTCAACCCCCTCAAAAAGATTCAGGACTACATTGAGCTGTATGACCTGAAATAAACACACGCGCCGCCCTTCCGGGCGGCACTTTTCTTTACACAGTCTTCTCAATCCCTTAATTCCTTAATTCCTTAATTCCTTAATCCCTCAATCCCCTAATTCCTCAATCCCTCCATTCCTCATTCCCTCAATCCCTCATTCCCTCAATCCCTCATTCCCTCAATCCCTCATTCCCTCATTCCCTCATTCCCTCAATCCCTCAATTCCTCATTCCCTCATTCCCTCATTCCCTTAATCCCTGTCCCCTGTTCCCTGTCCCCTGTTCCCTGTTCCCTGTCCCCTGACTGCTAACCACTAACCACTGCCCAATTGTGCACATTGCACCAGCGTTTTTCTACCACATTGTCAAATTGCACAAAACCAAAACTCAAAAGGCGGCAATGTTCAGACTATCAGCCAAAATATCGAAAAATGGGGTTTTTCCTCGTTTTTACCTGTTGACGAAGAAAAATTTTGTGATATAATATGCATTAAATGAAAGATTAATTTTGTGTAGGAGAGATAGAGTCTATGTACGTGAAAGATGTAAAAGTTCAGAATCAGGTTGGCCTTCACGCGCGTCCGGCAACGTTCTTCATCCAGAAGGCAAACGAATTCAAATCTTCCATCTGGGTTGAGAAGGAAGAAAGAAGAGTCAACGCAAAGAGCTTGCTCGGCGTCCTTTCTCTTGGCATCATGGGCGGCACAGACATCCGCATCATCGCCGGCGGCGCAGACGAACAGGAAGCTGTTGACGCGCTGGTAAAACTGGTGGAATCCGGCTTCGCCGAATAAGGCGCACGTCTTTCGCCAAAACGGTTTTTCTTTGAGCGAGCAAAAAAAGCTTGACAATTCCGTTTGGAAGTGTTAAACTTCTTTCAAGTGAATAATAACAAAAAGCTGTGACGAAGACGGACGAGAGAACGATCTTTCAGCGAGCCGGGGGCGGTGAAAGCCCGGTAAGAACACCCTCTCAGTGTCCCATCCCTTCCGAGCCGAAGATGCGAAAGCAAGCGCGAGTAGTGTCTTCCGTGATTGCTGCGTAAATGCATAGGGTTTGTTAGAACCCGAGAGTGGCGGCCTTCCGCAATTTGAGTGGTACCGCGGGTATTGAAACAATGCTCGTCTCAAAGGATTCCTTTGAGGCGGGCTTATTTTTTAAATAAGGAGGACATGACAATGCAGGAAAATCACCTTTCCAACGAAGTACAGCAGGTGGCGGAACGAATTCGCGAGATGCGTCAGATTTACGGCTATTCCACCGCTGAGATGGCACAAAAAACAGAACTGGATGAAGCACAGTACATTGCCTATGAAACCGCTACGGTCGATCTGCCGTTCACCTTCATCCACAAATGCGCTTTCGCGTTCGGCATCGGCATTACGGACTTGTTGGAAGGACAGTCTGCGCATCTGTCCACTTACACCGTGACTCGAAAGGGTCAGGCGATCCGCACCGCAAAAGAGGACGGCATCGAGATCCGCAAGCTTGCGCCGCTGTTCCGCGGAAAAATCGCCAAGCCCTATCTTGCAAAATACGATTATAACGAAAAGCTGCAAAACCGCCCGATCCACACCACGACCCACGCCGGTCAGGAATTCGACCTTGTGCTGGAAGGCACGCTGAAAGTGCAGGTCGACGGCCACGAGGTCGTGCTGGAAGAAGGCGACAGTATCTACTATAACAGCGGTCTGCCCCACGGCATGCTCGCCATGAACGGCAAAGACTGCTCCTTCCTCGCGGTCGTGATGCCCGACGATAAAAAGGTCAGCGACAACAAAGTGGAAGAGACCATCGTCTCTGCCGGGAAAGCGCAGACCTTCGCCATCAGCCCGTTCATCGACGCCACAGAGGATGAAAAGGGACATCTCATCTCCCTCAACTTCAAGAACGAAGAAAAGTTCAACTTTGCCTATGACGTTGTGGACGCCATCGCCGACCGCGATCCCGACAAGCTGGCAATGCTGCACGTCTCCAAAGACAAGGTCGAACAGCGGATCACTTTCCTGGATATGAAACGGAACTCCGCCCGCACGGCAAACTACTTCAAGAGCCTCGGAATCAAGAAGGGCGACCGCGTCATGCTGGTGCTCAAGCGTCACCTTGAGTTCTGGTATTCCATCATCGCGCTGCACAAGATCGGCGCCATCCCCATTCCGGCAACGCATCAGCTGCTCGCGCACGATTTTGAATATCGCTTTGAGCGCGCCGATGTCAAGGCGATCATCTGCACGGCAGACGACAATACCGCCGCGGAAGTGGAAAAAGCAGAACAAAAAGTCGGTGAACGTGCGGTCAAGGTCATCGTCCACGGCAAGCGCGACGGCTGGCACTGCTTTGACGAAGAATACACCATGTTCCGCAGTGTGTTCCCGCGCACAGACGAAACGCCCTGCGGCAGCGACCCGATGCTGATGTTCTTCTCTTCCGGCACAACGGGCTACCCGAAGATCGTTCTGCATAACTATAAATACGCACTCGGACACTACATCACCGCCAAGTACTGGCACACCGTCCGTTCCGACGGACTGCATTTCACCATCTCCGACACCGGCTGGGGCAAAGCTCTTTGGGGCAAACTCTACGGACAGTGGATGTGCGAGGGCGCGGTCTTCACCTATGACTTTGACCGCTTCCACGCCGACGATATTCTGCCGATGTTTAAAAAATACAACATCACCACCTTCTGCGCCCCGCCGACGATGTACCGTATGTTCATCAAAGAGGACTTGTCCAAGTATGACCTGTCCTCCATCCAATATGCCACCACGGCCGGCGAAGCGCTCAACCCGGAGGTCTTCTATCGTTTCAAAGAGGCAACCGGTCTTACGATCTATGAAGGCTTCGGTCAGACTGAGACCACGCTGACGATCGGCAACCTGATCGGCACAACGCCGAAGCCGGGCGCAATGGGCAAAGCGATCCCCTCATACGACATCGACCTTGTGGATCCCGACGGCAACCCGGTGGACACCGGCGAAACGGGCGAGATCGTTGTGCGCCTTGACAAGGGCAGACCCTGCGGTCTGTTCATGGAATATTACGGCAGCGAAGAGCAAACGGCAGAGGCCTGCCGCGACGGAATGTACCACACCGGCGACACCGCCTGGCGAGATGAGGACGGCTACTACTGGTATGTCAGCCGCATCGACGATGTGATCAAATCCTCCGGCTACCGCATCGGACCGTTTGAGATCGAAAACGTCATCATGGAGCTGCCCTATGTGCTGGAATGCGGCGTTTCCGCAGCACCGGATGAAGTCCGCGGCCAGGTGGTCAAGGCGAGCGTTGTGCTCACCAAGGGCACAGAGCCGAGCGAAGAGCTCAAAAAAGAGATCCAGACCTACGTTAAAACGAACACCGCACCCTATAAATATCCCCGCATCGTTGTCTTCCGCGAAGATCTGCCCAAGACGATCAGCGGAAAAATCATTCGCAGCAAATTGTAAGAAGGGAATGAGGGAATGAGGGAATAAGGTGATAAGGGAATAAGGGAATAAGGGGATAAGGGGATAAAGTTCCTGATTAACTTCTCAATTTCTCAGCCCCTCAATTCTTCCACTCCTCAATCCCTCAATTCCTCAATTCCTCAATCCCTCAACCCCTCAATCCCTCAACCCCTCAACCCCTCAACCCCTCAATCCCTTAATCCCTCAATCCCTCAATCCCTCAACCCCTCAACCCCTCAATTCCTCAATCCCTCAATCCCTCAATCCCTCAATCCCTCAATCCCTCAATCCCTCAATCCCTCAACCCCTCAATCCCTCATCTGGAGGTTTCTATGTCCAACCACCCCAAACGCATTACGATCTTTTGCGGCCACTACGGCAGCGGAAAAACGAACATTGCCGTGAACTTCGCTCTGCATCTTCGGCAGGCGCACCAAAAGGTTTCCATTCTGGACCTTGACATCGTGAACCCCTATTTTCGCACGAAGGACAGCCAAAAGGAGCTGGATGCCGCCGGTGTGGAGCTGATCTGCTCCGATTATGCCGGGTCGAACCTCGACATCCCCGCTTTGCCTGCCGCGATGCAGCGGCCGATCGCCGACCACAATACGTTTTGTGTGCTCGACATCGGCGGCGACGATCAGGGCGCCGTTGCGCTGGGCCGGTTCGCCGACCAGATCAAAGCGGAAGGCAATTACGATATGCTTTTTGTTGCAAACTTTTTCCGTCCGTTGACCAAAACGCCGCAAGAAGCGTTTGCGGTGCTGCGCGAGATCGAAGCGGCGTGTCACCTGCCGTTCACCGGCATCGTCAACAATTCCAACATCGGCGACGAAACGGCCGTGGAAGACATCCTTGCAAGCGGCGAAAAGGCGCGCAGATTGAGCGAGCTTTCCGGCCTGCCGCTGGTGATGACGAGCGTGCGCGAAGATTTGGCCAACGCAAAAGCGCTGGCGGACGAAAACGTATTTCCGCTGCATCTGCAGGAAAAACTTATATAATTTTGTAAGCAATATTACCGAGAACGAAAGGAAGGTAGTTTATGCCCAAAGTCACATTCAGAACCGACTGGTGCAAAGGCTGCGGCCTGTGCGCCATGGTCTGTCCGAAGCAGATCATTGTGATCGCCAAGGACAAGATCAACCAAAAAGGACACTCCCCTGCCGAGATCACCGATCAAAGCAAGTGCATCGGCTGCGCGTTCTGCGCCACCATGTGTCCGGATTGTATCATCAAAGTGGAAAAGTGAGGTGCGAAAATGTCTGAGAAAGTTTTGATGAAGGGGAACGAAGCGATCGCAGAAGCCGCCATTCTCGCCGGCTGCCGCCACTACTTCGGCTATCCCATTACCCCGCAGACGGAGATCGCCGCTTACATGGCAAAGAAAATGCCCAAGATCGGCGGCTGCTTCCTGCAGGCGGAAAGTGAAATTGCGGCCATCAACATGGTCTACGGCGTTGCGGGCGCAGGCAAGCGCGTCATGACGTCCTCTTCCAGCCCGGGAATCTCGCTGAAAAGCGAAGGTCTCTCCTATCTTGCAGGTTCCGACCTGCCCGCCCTTGTGGTCAACGTCCAGCGCGGCGGCCCGGGTCTCGGCGGCATCCAGCCCTCCCAGTCCGATTATTTTCAGGCGACCAAAGGCGGCGGCCACGGCGACTATAAGATGATCGTCCTTGCACCGTCAAGCGTGCAGGAGATGGCCAGTCTGACCGTCAAGGGCTTTGACCTTGCCGATAAATACCGCATGACGGCGATGATCCTTGCCGACGGCACAACCGGCCAGATGATGGAACCCGTCAACCTGAGCGAAGTTGAAGTGCAGCACTACGACAAGCCCTGGGCTGTCACCGGCACGAAGATGCAGCGCGAGCACAACATCGTCAACTCCCTGTTCCTTGAGCCGGAAGAGCTGGAAAAGAACAACTTTGCCCGCTTTGAGCGCTACAAGACGATTGAAGAAAACGAAGTGATGGTCGAAGAATACCTGATGGATGACGCTGAGCTTTGCGTTGTCGCATTCGGTATTGCTGCGCGTGTTTCCAAGAACGCTATCAACGAAGCGCGCAAAAAGGGCATCAAGGTCGGCCTGATCCGCCCGATCACCCTTTGGCCGTTCCCGAAAAAGGCGCTGCTCGCCGCTGCGGAGCATGTGAAACAGTTCATCTCCGTGGAGCTGAACATGGGCCAGATGGTTGAGGACATTGAACTCGCTACCCGCTGCAAACGCCCGGTGACGCTGTGCAACCGCGTTGGCGGCATGATCCCGTCTCCGGCGCAGGTGCTCGCGGCGATTGAAGAAGCTGACAAAGGAGGACAAGCGTAATGGTCGTTTTTGAAAAACCGAAATCTTTGTGCGATGTGCCGCTGCATTACTGCCCCGGCTGCACCCACGGCATCATTCACCGCCTTGTTGCCGAAGCGATCGACGAGCTCGGCATTGAAGGCAAAACCGTCGGCGTTGCGCCTGTCGGCTGCGCTGTTATGGCCTACAACTACTTCAACTGCGATATGGTGGAAGCTGCGCACGGCCGCGCACCCGCCGTTGCAACCGGCATCAAGCGCGCCGACCCGGAAAACATTGTCTTTTCCTATCAGGGCGACGGCGACCTTGCCTCCATCGGCACTGCGGAAACCGTACATGCCGCAACGCGCAACGAGAACATCACCGTGATCTTTGTCAACAACGCGATCTACGGCATGACCGGCGGACAGATGGCGCCGACCACCCTGCCCGGTCAGGTTACGCAGACCTCGCCCTACGGCCGCGATGTCAACCACTGCGGTTATCCCGTTAAGATCTCCGAGATGCTCTCGCAGCTCGACGGTCCCGAATACATTGAGCGTGTGGCGGTCAACAATGTCAAAAACGTTCGCGCCGCCAAGAAAGCGATCAAAAAAGCGTTCCAGAATCAAGTGGAAGGCAAGGGTTTTTCTCTGATCGAAGTGATCTCCTCCTGCCCGACGAACTGGGGCCTTTCGCCCGAAAAGGCACTGCAATGGCTGGAAGAAAACATGATCCCGTATTATCCGCTCGGCGTTTATAAAGACCGCACGGCGCAAAAGGAGGCTGAAGCGAAATGATGAACCAGATTCTGATTGCCGGCTTCGGCGGCCAGGGCGTGCTGTTTGCCGGAAAGTTCCTTGCAAACAAAGGTCTGATCGAAGACAAACAGGTGAGCTGGCTCCCCTCCTACGGCCCTGAAATGCGCGGCGGCACAGCGAACTGCTCCGTCATCGTCGGTGATGAGCCCGTCGGCTCCCCGATCGTCAACGAACCGAACACCCTCGTTGCAATGAACCTTCCCTCGCTGAAAAAGTATGAAAACGCCGTTGTTCCCGGCGGACTGATCCTTGTGGATTCCTCACTGATCGCCGCAAAGGTGGAACGCGACGATGTGCGCGTCTGCTATGTGCCCGCCACAGAGCTTGCAAAGAATGCAGGTTTTTCCACGCTGGCAAATATGATCCTCATGGGCAAGCTCCTCAAGGAGAGCGAAGACATGAGCTTTGAAAATACCGAGGACGCGCTGAAAAAGGTAATTCCCGCGCGCAAGATGAACCTGCTTGACGTCAATCTGCAGGCACTGAAAACGGGATATGAGTACGCGGAATAAGAAATGAAAGGAATAAGGGATTAAGTGAACAGGAGCGAAGGAACTTCACTCTTTACTCTCAACTCCTCAATTCCACATTCCAAACTCCACATTCCAAATTTATACAGAAAGGGTGCATACATATGGAAATCAAAATCACAAAAACCACTTCTCCGAAGCAAAAACCCGCGCCGGGTCAACCGCTCGGTTTCGGCAAGATCTTCACCGACCACATGTTCGTCATGAACTACACCGAGGGCAAGGGCTGGCATGACGCCCGCATCGTTCCCTATCAGAATCTGTCCCTTGCGCCGTCCGCCATGGTGTTCCATTACGGTCAGGAGATGTTCGAAGGTCTGAAAGCCTACAAGGGCGAGGACGGCAGCGTGTATCTGTTCCGCCCGGACATGAACGCCAAGCGCGCGAACAACTCCAACAAGCGTCTTGTGATCCCCGAACTGCCGGTGGAAGACTTTGTGGACGCTGTGAAAGCGGTTGTTGACGTTGACCGCGACTGGATCCCGACCGATCCCGGCACGTCGCTGTACATTCGTCCGTTCATCATTGCAACCGACGAATTCCTCGGCGTTGCACCTTCCAAGACCTACCTGTTCATCGTCATCCTCTCCCCCTCCGGCGCTTACTACGAAAGCGGTCTTGAGCCGGTCGGCATCTGGATCGAAGACGAATATGTCCGCGCTGTCAGAGGCGGCATGGGCTTCACCAAGACCGGCGGCAACTACGCTGCCAGCCTGATCGCGCAGGTCAAAGCGCACGACGACGGTTATTCTCAAGTGCTTTGGCTGGATGGCGTGGAGCGCAAATACATTGAAGAAGTCGGCGCGATGAACATCATGTTCAAGATCAACGGTAAAGTTGTCACCCCGATGCTCAACGGCTCCATCCTGCCCGGCGTCACCCGCGATTCCATCCTCACCGTTTGCCGCGACTGGGGCTACGAAGTGGAAGAGCGCCGCATCAGCGTGGATGAGCTCGTTGCCGCAGCGAAGGACGGCTCCCTTGAAGAAGTCTGGGGCACCGGCACTGCCGCTGTGGTCTCTCCCGTCAACAAGCTGCGCTATGAAGACGAGGTCATGAACATCGGCGACGGCAGCATCGGCGAGCTGACCCAGAAGCTCTATGACGAGCTGACCGGCATCCAGTGGGGCAAGCGCGAAGACACGCGCGGCTGGCGCGTGACTGTTTAAGTCGTTAGTCGTTAGTCATAAGTCGATAGTAGGGGCGGCCATTGGCCGCCCGTTTTTTATAGAGAACTACTGCAAAAAAGGACGGGCTCTCATGCAAAACAGCCGCCAAAAAAGCACAAAAGCAAGACGCTTTCAGAGACAAGAGTTCCTCTGAAAGCGTCTTTTTCAACGGGTATGGGTTGTATTCATCTCACGAGCTTTCTTTTGCAGCGCGGCTTCCTAGCGCAGCTTCGCTGCGCAACAGCAGGCGGCGAGACGCCTTGCGCCTGCGGCGCAAGGCAAACGGCGCGCTGTGCGCACCGTTTCGCGCAGCTTCGCTGCGCGGTCTCGCCGCCACGTGCGCACGGCAGTGCCGTGCGCAAAAAAGGCCGCCGCACACAGCAACAGCCTTGAGATCATTCACTTTTCAAAAAACGCCAGCTCCATCGCCTGCGCGATCGCATCTCCTCCGGCGGCATTAAAATGCAGCTTGTCGCCGCCGACAAAATCCGCGCGCGTGTGCTGCGGCCGTTCAGGGTCGCCGGTCACGGCAGCAAGGTCAAATAGCGCATCAAAATGATCGGCGCCGGCACGAATGAGCGTGTTCACAAGGTCGCACAAATCGCTCTTTTCCTGCGTCGCGTCCACACCGTCGCGGAAGTTGACGAGCGTTGACCCCATCACGCGGATGCCGTGGCTTTGCATTTCACGGGAGAGCATAAACAGCCCGTCAGCAAGCGCCGCAAGGGAGGGCCGTTCGTTCGGCCGGCCGCTGATCGTCGCGTAATGCAGCAGATCGTTTGCGCCAAGCATCAAGATCACATGGGAAACATCTTTATACTGCAGCACGTCGCGTGCCAGCCGCGCCTTTGCCGAAACGCCGTAAAACCCCTTCAGCACAAAGACCGGCGAAGCGTCACGCAGCACGCGGTTGCCCATGATGGAACGATTGATCACACTGAAACGTCCGGGGAACGCGGCGCAAACGCGCGCGGTAAATGGTTTTACCCAAAAGCCCTGCTGACTGAGCGAATCGCCGAAGACAACGATCGACCTTGCGCCGGTTTCGTTGAAGAGCTCCACGGTTTCAAACAAGGGAACGGGCGTTTGCAGCGGGATGGACAGCAGACCCGTTGCCGCGTGGCGCACACGGTCATTGAGCCGCAGCCGGGGCTCCACAAAAATGCTGTGGCGCCGGTCGCCTGCAAGCAGCAAGCAGCGCGCGTCGCTCATCAAGTTGCCGCTTGTGAGCTTTCCGGAACGCACACAGACGCTCACGCAAAAATAATCGCCTGCGCTCACAGGCAGCTTCGCTTCACCTGTGATGACGCACGCACCTATTGCCAGCTTTTTCGGCGCGGAAAGATCCACACTGTCGCCGGTGAGGTTGCCGTTTTTGTCGCAATGCGCGGCTGATACGCCGCCCAGCTGCAAATCGGTTTTCCCGTATTCGTTGGAAAGGCGTACCCGCACGGCAGCGCCGCTGATTGTGGTTTTCAGCACAAGGCGCACCGTGCGGCAGCGATCGTCAAAGGAAAACGCCGAAAGCGGCGCGTGCGCTTGTCCCCAGCACTGGACCCATTGTTTCATCTGCTTCCCCCGCTTTGATTGGTCTGGTTCTATTATAAAAGGACGACGCCGTTTCGTCAAGAGCAATGGTGTATTTCTCATAAAGAAAAAGGGTAGCCATCGCCGCCCCCCTGTTTCCTGTAACCTGTCCCCTGTAACCTGTAACCTGCTCCCTGTGCAAATTCTGTACATCGGAAATTAAAAGGATCAGCGATCCACGCCAACAGGGTTCGAGCGTGCTCGACACACGGGCGGCCACTGGCCGCCCCTACGGTTTCGTCTTTTCTGTTCCTTGACCCCTGATTCCTGTCCCCTGTTACCTGTAACCTGCTCTCTGTGCAAGTTCTGTACATCAGATATTAAAAGGATCAGCGACCCTCATCAACAGGGTTCGAGCGTGCCCGACACACGGGCGGCCACTGGCCGCCCCTACGGTTTCGTCTTTTCTGTTCCTTGACCCCTGATTTCTGATTCCTGTTCCCTGTTCCCTGATTCCTGTTCCCTGCTCACGTGCGCTTGTTCCATTCGCTTTCGTCCGCAAGCACCGCGTGGGCGCATTTGATGCCGTCCACCGCCGCCGAAACGATCCCGCCGGCGTAACCGGCGCCTTCACCGCAGGGATATACGCCGCGCACGTTCGATTGCATGATGTCGTCGCGCAAAATGCGCACAGGCGACGAGCTGCGGCTTTCCGGCGCGGTCAAAACAGCGTCCGGCAGCGCAAAGCCGTGCAGCTTTTTGTCCATCTGCACGATCGCACCGGCCATGGTGTCCGTCACTTTTTGCGGCAGACACCGGCGAATATCCGATGGTGTGACACCGGTGGAAAAGCTGGGCTTCACAAAGGAAAGGCGCTTTGACGCGCGCCCGGCAAGAAAATCACCGACAAGCTGACACGGCGCGGCATATCCACCGCCGCCGAGGTCAAAGGCGGTATGCTCCATTGTTTTTTGCAATTCGAACCCCGCGAGCGGATGCGCCGAGGGGAAATCTTCGGGATAGACGTTGACGAGCAGCGCGCTGTTGGAATTCTCCCGGTCGCGCGCAAACTCACTCATGCCGTTTGTCACAACGCCGCGTTCTTCACTTGTTGCGGATATGACTGTACCGCCCGGACACATACAAAAAGTATATGCGCCGCGCTCGTGTTCGCCGTGACACGCCAGCTTATACACCGCCGCCGGCAGATGCGGATGTCCGGCAAACGCGCCGTACTGCGCTTTGTCGATCCATTCCCTGGGATGTTCGATCCGCGCGCCGACCGAAAACGGCTTTTGCATCATGGAAAGTCCGCGCCGATGCAGCATCTGCACCGTGTCACGCGCCGAATGCCCGATGGCGAGGATCACCGTGTCGGTTTCAAAATCAGCCGACTGCCCGTTTCGGACATAGCTGACGCCCTGAACGGAGGCGTTGTAGATGATGAGGTCCGTAAGCTTTGCGCCAAACAGCACCTCGCCGCCGCGGGCAAGGATCTCCTCCCGCATGGCGCGGATAACATGGACAAGCTTGTCTGTGCCGATGTGCGGCGTGCCGGAATACAGGATCTCCTCCGGTGCGCCGTGTTCATAAAACTCCCGAAATACAAAACGGCAGAACGGGTGCTTGATACCGGTCGTCAGCTTGCCGTCGGAAAATGTGCCTGCCCCGCCCTCACCGAACTGGACGTTCGATTCCGTGTTGAGCTGTTTGGTTTCAAAAAAGCGCTGAATGTCGCGCGTGCGCGTTTCAACATCCACCCCGCGTTCAAGCACCAATGGCCGCAGCCCTGCGCGTGCGAGCACCAGCGCCGCAAAGATTCCGGCGGGGCCGAAACCGACGATCACCGGGCGCAGGGAAGAAACGCGGCGGTTTTCCGGCATCTCATAGACCGGATCGTGCGCTTTTTCTACCTTCGGATTGGCCGTTTTTGCAAGGATGCGGTCCTCGTCGCCGTCAACGGCGATATCCACGGTGAAACGAAAATGCACGTCGTCTTTTTTGCGGCTGTCGATCGAACGCCGCACCAGCGTGAGCGATTGAATCTGCCGCGGCTCGATATGTAAGGCCTTTGCCGCCGCGCGTAAAAGATCGTCGCGGTCGGCGTCCAGGCTTTGTTTGATTTCTCGGATCCGGATCATGGCGTACCCTCCACAACGGCAGCAGCGCAAAGACGCGCGCTTGCAAACGCCCACTGCAAATTGAAGCCGCCGCACAGTCCGTCCACATCCAGCAATTCGCCGATGCAGTAAAGCTGCGGCACAGCTTTTGCTTCAAGCGTCTGTGAAGAGAACGCGTCCAGCTTTGCGCCGCCGAGCATGACCTGCGCGTCGGCATAACCCTTTGTGCCGTTCACGGGCAGACGCAGCGTTTTGCACACACGCACCAGCGCCGCAAGGTCCGCGCCCGACAAGGACGCGGTGGGCTTTGCCGGAGAAAGGTTCGCCTGTTTCAGCAGCGCCAGTCCCACCTGCTTTGGCAGCAGCCCCGAAAGCAGATGCTCGTTCGTTGCACGCTGTCCTTGTTTGCAAAGCTGCTGCAGCGTTTGCAGCAGGGTTTCGCTTGTCATCGACGGCACAAAGTCGATTTGAACCGCGGCGTCGGTACCGCCCTTTGCAAAGAAGCGGCCGAGTTTTGCGGAAAGATTCATCGCACAGATGCCGGACAGCACGCCCTCGGAAAACTGCAGCTCGCCCGTTTCTTCGGCAGCCGCTTTGCCGTCGAGCAGCAGCCGCAGCGTTGCCGCAGCACGCACACCCTTGAGCGATTTCGGAAAATCGGACGGCGTGGTCAGCTTGACAAGTGACGGCGCCGTTGCCGTCATCGGCACACCGAGCGCACGCAGCAGCGCGTCGCCGTTATAGTCTTTCACCGCCGCTTTGCCGCCGCAGGCGAGCACAAGCACGTCAAAGCGCTCTTTTCCGTTTATGATAAACGCGCCATCTTGCCGCCCAACAGCCGTTACGCGCGTTTCGGCGCGCATTTGAACGCCCAGATGCGCCGCTTCCAGCCGCAGCGCGTCCAGCACGCCCGCAGCCTGGTTTGACAGCGGATATACACGGCCCGCAGTGTCGGCGCGGGTAAAAAGCCCAAGCCGTTCAAAAAAAGCAAGCGTGCTTTCCGGCGGAAAGCGCGTGAGCGCCGGTGTAATAAAATCGCGCGCGTTTTCGTTATAATCTTCTGCGCAAGCGCACAGATTCGTCAGATTGCAGCGGCCGTTGCCTGTGACAAGCAGCTTTTTGCCCACGCGGTTCTGCGCTTCAAACAAGGTGATCCGCAGCGCTTTCCCCTGCTTTTTTGCAAGATACGCCGCTTCGCACGCGCAGCAAAGACCTGCTGCACCGCCGCCGATGATCGCCATTTGCCGCATACAATCCCTCCTTTTTCAGTCTTTTTCCCTTTTCAGGGTTCGTCACGCTGCTTGCGCAAGATCGCGCCGTCGGGCAGCGGGGTTTCGCACGGAAACGAAAACGCCATCATCGGGTGGCGTGTAGCGTCCACCGCTTCGCCGTCCGCGTTGATGATCTGCGGCACCGTCACAGCAAACGGCACCGCGTCAGGCGTTAGCACCTCCAGGGTGTCGCCGGCAAAAAAGCGGCCGCGCTGTGTGCAATGGGCGGTTCCGTTTTCCCAATGCTCCACGATCGCCATCACGTCCCACGCGCGGTCATAGCCGCCGCGAAAGCTGATCTGCGCGTTGTCGTGGGGGTCGTCAAAATAAAAGCCGGTGCAGTAATCACGGTAGCTGACCTTGCGAACTTCGTCGCGCAGCCACGGCGCAAGCGCAAACCCGGCGGGGTCGGCGGCATAGGCGTCGATCGCCTTGCGGTAGGCGTTGGTGATCACGGAAACATAGTATTCGCTCTTGGCGCGCCCTTCGATCTTAAAGGACGAAACGCCTGCGTCGATCAGTTCGGGGATGTGCTCGATCATGCACAGATCCCGCGCGTTCAAGATATAAGTTCCGCCGTCCTCGGCGTCTTCGATCGGGAAGTACTGCCCCGGTCGTTTTTCTTCGGTGAGCGCATATTTCCAGCGGCAGGGCTGCGCACAGGCGCCGCGGTTGGCGTCGCGCCCGGTCAGATAATTTGACAGCAGACACCGTCCGGAAAACGACACGCACATCGCGCCGTGAATGAAGCATTCGATCTCCATGTCGGCCGGAATGTTTGCGCGCAGCTCTTTGATCTCTTTCAGCGAAAGCTCCCGCGCAGTGACGATGCGCCGTGCACCGAGCCGGTAACAGGCGTTTGCGGCGGCGTAATTGACGATGCCGGTCTGCGTGGACATATGGATGGCCACACCGGGCGCATAGCGTTTTGCGTAATCAAGCACGCCGAGATCGGAGATGATCAGCGCGTCCACACCGCAATCTTTCGCGTGCGCCAAAAAGCGCGGCAGCGCCTGCAGCTCGTTGTTGCGCGGAAGAACGTTGACCGTCAGATAGACCTTCACGCCGTTTTTATGTGCAAGGTCAACTGCTTCTTCCAGCCCTTTATCGTCAAAATTTTCGGGCGCAGAGCGCATACCGAAAACAGTGCCGCCCAAATAGACGGCATCTGCTTTGAACTGTATGGCTGCTTTCAGCCGCGCAAGATCCCCTGCGGGGCTGAGCAATTCGGGTTTTTGCATCATTTTCATCTTAGCTGAACAAAACAAGCTCGGTGTTACGCTGGTGTTCCTCGGCGGTCTCGGCAAGGTAGATGTTGCCCTGCGAATCGTGGCAGAAGAACTTGTAATTGGTATCCGCCGGCTCCAGCGCCGCTTCAATGGCGTCGATACCCGGGTTGCAGATCGGTCCGGCGGGCAGACCGGTGACGCTGTAGGTGTTATATGCGTCGAGGTAGATGGAGTAGTACACCTCGTTGAACAGCCCGTATTCGTTGACCGCGTCGATATATTCCTTTGTGGAGTTCATCTGCAGCTGCGGATAGGTCGCGCTGTCCTTCAAACGGTTGTGCAAGACAGAGGAGATCTCCTTCATCTGCGTGGCGTCCTTGGCCTCGCGCTGGATGATGGACGCGAGGGTGATGACCTCGTCAACGCTCATGCCGATCGCCTTCGCCTTTGCGGAGTATTCCTTCGTCCATTTCTTTTGGAAGTTGCCATAGAGCTTTTTGAGCACGGACGACGCCGCTTCGCCGAGATAGAAATCATAGGTGTCGGGGAAGATATAGCCCTCCGCCTTCAGATAGCGGCCCGCGTTGTTCGGGATCTTCGTATAGAACTTGAACTGCTTGCCGACGATGTCGAGGTTTGCATAAAGCTTTTCCGCCGTGCAGACGTTGTATTTCTCGATCCGCTCGAACACCTTGGCGATCGTCCAACCCTCCGGGAAGGTCAGACGCACCGTTTCGCGAGAGGTATTCGTGGTCGCCTTGATCATCTCAAGCATCGCCTCGATGCCGCTGTCCGTCTCGATATAATATACGCCGGGTTCATAGGTGACGGGCTTGCCGCGTTTGATATCGTAGTGGCGGAATTTGCAAAAGAGCTTGACGAGCGTCTTCTGGTGCACAAGATCGTTTTCACACAGGATGTTGAACACGTCGTCAAAATCGGAATTCTCCGGCACAACGATCGACACCGTGCTGCCGCCGTCCTTGTTGACGGCGAGGATGTCGTTGAGCGTTGAGATCGCCAGCGTGGAGACCGTTGCGGTCAGAATGCCGATAAAGATCAAACACATGAGCGTGATCATCAGCCCGCGCGCAAAATTATAGCCGCTGTGCTTTTCTTTCTTTTTGCGCTTTTTGGTCCGTTGCGGCTGCGGCTGCGGCGCCTGTCGGGACGGCCGTGCCGGCGCGGAACGCTGCGCTTGCTGCGAAGCGGTCGGCGCACGCAAAACACCGTCGCGCGCAGAGGACTGCGGCCGGGTCTGGCGCACCACGCTTTGCTGCGGATTCGGCCGCTGCGCGCCGTTTTTCGGCACATATGCCGGCGGCTCGTTATCCAGCCCTTCAATGTTGACACGGAACGCAGCCCGTTTCGCGTTGCGGTTGGCATAGTAGGTATCCAGCGCCGAACGGTTGGGATCGGGTCTGTTTTCCGAGTTTTTGCGTTCGTTCTCCATTACGCAGTCTCCTTTGATTTGACAGTAATAATTCGTTGTTCGGTGATGACGGTCGAAACGCGGCGGTCAAACACATCGCGGGGAAGCTCTTCGTTCAGCAGCGCTTCATAGCAAAGGCCGATCGTCTTGCCGGGAAAGGATGCAAGGAACCGGTCATAGTAGCCGCCGCCATAGCCGACGCGAAAGCCGAAACGGTCGAACAGCAGGCCGGGTACGATGCAAAGCGTTTTTTCGCTGCACTCCGGCACAGGGCACGACGCATCCGGTTCGGGGATGGAAAGCGGCGACGGGGCAAGGTCTGACATTGCGCCGATCTCATGAAAGCGCATCACGCCGCCGCGTTCGCAGCGCGGGACGGCCACACGTTTTCCGCTTTGCAAGCAGTGTAAGAGCAGTGCGCGGGTATCGACCTCTGAAGCGACGCTGACATAGCACAGCAGAAGATCGCTGCTTTGAAATGCATCGGTCTGCAAAAGCTGCTGCAAGATTTTCGCATCGGCTTGTGCACTATGCAGTGCGGCACGCTTTTGCTTTGCCGCTTCGCGCAGCGTTTGTTTGCTCATCAGTTTTGACATTGGATCGCTGCGCGGATCTTTTCGGCAGTCTCTTTATCCTTGAGCGCGGCAACGATCGCAAGGCCGAAGTCCACAGCGACACCGGCGCCCTTGGCGGTGATGATGTTGCCGTCGGTGACAACCGCTTTTTCGCTGACGGTCGCGCCGATCAGGTCCTTTTCAAAGCCGGGGAAGGCGATGGCTTCTTTGCCGCTGAGCAGTCCCTTATGACCGAGCACGGACGGCGCGGCGCAAATTGCGCAGATGAAGCTGCCATTTGCCGCGGCAAAATCCAGCGCCGCCTGTACGTTGGCGCTTTTTTCCAAATTCAGTGTTCCCGGCATACCGCCCGGGAGGATCACGGCGTCCAACGCATCCGTCAGCAGTGCCTGCGCCTCGGTCAGATCGCAGAAAACGGGGATGCCGTGTGAAGAGGTGATCACGCTGCCGCCGACACCGACGGTTTTGACCTCAACACCTGCACGGCGCAGCAGATCCACCGGCGCGAGCGCCTCGATTTCTTCAAATCCGTTTGCAAGATAACAATAGACCATAGCTTTCTCCTCAATCCAAAGCAAGATTCATATAGATCGTTTTCTGTTTCAGCGCCTGTTTCAGCGTCGGGTCGGCGGCAAAGATCATGCCGAACGGCTGTTTTTCAGAACCGGGATATGCCCGCGGCGCGAAGCAGCTCCCGCCGAAACGCTGCGGCAGCGTTTGTGCCAGCAGCTCTTCTGTGCTTTTTCCGTCTGTCAGCAGCACGCCGTTCTCGGCCGCATACGGCAAACAGCCGTTATATGCGAGGCACGAGAGCGCATAAGCGTGGTTTTCCCTTGTCCAAAGGAAGCGGTCCTCGCTCAGTGCCGCCGCTGCTTCATAATACGCCTGCGGCGTGATCGGGCTAAGCGGCGTGCACAGTTCGCCCTGCAAATGTCCCGCATAGCGGTGCATCGCCGTAAAAAAGCCGAATTTTTCATAGTACGCTGTCAGCGACGACTCTCCGGGCACAAGGGCGATGAACGCCCTGCCCTGCTGTGCGGCAAAGGCCTTGGCCTCCTCCAACAATCCGGCCATGCGGCCCTGCTTTCGAAAATCGGGAAGCGTTGCCGCCGCGTAAAGATAATAACCGCTGAACTGTTTGCCGCCAAGCACAACAAAGCAATCAAGCAGATACAGTGCGCTGACGAGCTGCCCGTTTTCAAAATCGGCAAAGGTGTGACTGCGCTGCCAGGTGCCGTCGAAAAACAGCGCGATATAGGCCGGATCGTCGCCGAAAGCGGTTTGCCAAAGATGTTTCAGCGGCGCGATGCAGCGCGCGTTCGGTTGCAGATACACTTACTTGAGCCTCGCTTCATATTTTTCGATCAAAAACGCCGGGTGATACGATTCCTTAGCGCGGCGCAGGTTTTCAATGTCCACATCATCCTCGCGGTTGATGAACCGAAAGGACTGCAGCTCCTGCTGCACAAACATCTGATTGATCGCCGGATAAGCGCCGCGAATATCCGGAAACGCCTTTTCAAAATGGACGCAGAACACCTCGTCGTTCAGCGCTTCGCCCATCGTATACGCGATCACGCGGCCATCGGCACGCAGCAGACCGCCGACATAACCGAGCGCGTCAAAGTTTTCAAGCGCACGGCGGATGATCTTCAGTTCGCCCTCCAGATCCTCCCGATAGTCGCTTTCGTTTTGCAAGAGCCACTGCTCGCTCATTGCAAGGCACTCCGGCGCGTTCTGCGCGGTGATTTTTTCATAAGTCCAGCGCGTATTGCGCAAAAAGAACGAGATGTGGTTGCGCTTTGCCTGATACTTTTTGCCGGAAAGGGTTGTCAGATCCGCCGTATTGTACACATAATCGAACGAGCCGCGGTCTTTTTCCGCAAGAAAGCGACCGTGAAACTGTTCGTGCAGCATCGCGCTGTCGTCCGCGTTCATTCCGTAAAGCACCGCCGGTCGATCCTCGGCCAGCGCGGTTTCGATCAGCGCCTGCAGCGCTGCGGCACGCGCACCGTTTCCGACAGGGAAACAGTAAAAATCTTCTTCGGGCAGTTCGCACTTCGTTACAAGGCAGCCGCAGCAGTTTGCCGCTGTCAGCGGGAACCGCGCAGCATAGGTGAAGATGTTGCCGAAGCTGTATTCACAGTTGATGCGTCCGTCCGCACGCACACACGCGCGCATCCACGCGCTGTCGGAAAGTTCGATCGGTCGAAAGGTGATCATCGCAAGATCCTTTCCGCACACGAGAACACGGCGTCGGAGATCTCTTCCACCGTTTTCGGCTTGCCGCCCCGCGCACAGGCGATCGTTTCCCATCCGAGCTTTTGCGCACAGTAGGCGGCCGCTTCATGGCACGCGGACAAATACGCCACGTCGCGCTCATGCACATCCTTTTTGCCCTCATCGCCCGCATAACGCGCGGCGAGCAGGGACTGCGACACTTCCACGGGCATATCGAGAAAGATCACGCCGTCGGGCTTCGGGATACCGAGCAGCTCATATTCATAGTGGAACAGCCACTGCAAAAACGAATCCCACTGCGTGCGGTCCAGCTTCGTCATCTGGTGGCACGCGTTGGAGGTCGTATAGCGGTTGGCAAGGATGATCTTTCCGTTTTCGTAATCGGCGCCCCAGCGTGTCTTGTAGCCGGCAAAGCGGTCCACAGCGTAAAACGACGAGGCGGCATAGGCGTTCACGTCGCCCGGACGGCTGCCGAACGCGCCGCCGAGATAAAGCTTGACAAGCGCGCTGGATGCGTCCTCATAATGCGGCAGGCTGATCACGGTGTTTTCCAGCCCGCGTTCTTTCAGCTTTTCGGAAAGCAGGCGCGTCTGGGTGTCCTTTCCGCTGCCGTCGAGTCCTTCAATGACAAGCAGTTTTCCCATCTCAGTAGGTCAGAATCGCTGCAAAGACCACGAGGTTCCCCTCTTTTTCGCGGTTGGCAATGGAATGCTTCTGACCGCCGAGGCAAAGGCAGCTGTCGCCTTTGTGCAAGATCTCGGTCGTGCCGTTGTCGTCATAGGTCGCTGTGCCTTCCAGAACAAAGAACACTTCCTCTTCGTTTTCATGCACATGCGCGCCGATCGAGCAGCCGGGCTCAAGCAAGATCGTGCCGAGCAGCCGGGCGCTGCCCTTATATTCGCCTTTGTTCAAAATGTCGGTCACAACGGCCTGTCCGTCGCCGCCGCGCATGTTGACTTTTACAGTAGACGTCATTTCATTTGCACGTTTGATCATGTTACAGTCTCTCCTGTCATAATTATTCATCTTATTATAGCAATAAATTCCGGTTTTATCAAGTTCTTTTGGGGATTTTCAGAAAAATGAAAGAAACTTGTATTGATAAAGTTCAAATGATCTATGATTCTATTCCCAGCAACCATTCCACCGATACATCCAATATCTTTGCAAGTATCATCAATTCATAATCGGCAACGAAACGAGTGCCTATTTCGATTCTTGAAATACTGTCTCTTTCAATTACAATTCCATTGACTTGCAATCTTGCCGCCAATTCACTTTGCGTCAATCGTTTTTGGCATCGCGCAGCATGGATTCTATCGCCGCTGATATTCTTCTTTCCGTTATAGTCATAAATCTTCATATCATTCACCTCAAAAGAATATGTAAAAGATTCGTTTTTTTCTTGACATTAACACAAAAGCAGCCTATAATTGTGTTAAAGATCAGAATGTTGTGAAGGAGGTGAACATTTATGAAGAAAGATGTATTTACGAAACCAAACATTTTTGCACGTTGCAGAGGAGATCCGGCGCTTTCTAATACAAACTATGGCTAAGAAAAAATAACTTTATCAAAGGAGTTCAATGTTTATGAAAAAAGTGAATAAAATTCTTTCCCTCATTTTAGTATGCGTTTTGCTTGCAACTGTTTGTTTTTCTGTTTCGGCTAAGAGGGTCACAAACCAAAGCCGCCCAAACACCCTTACCGTTGTCACTACCGGCGACAAAGTTTTTTGGCGTACCACAACAATTACGATCAAGAATGTCGGTCCTGAATCAATTTATGTAACAAACGCCGGCGTCCGTAACTGTTCTGTGCAAAAACGCTACGGAACCGGATACGGCACACTGACCACCGCGACAGTATATACCGGAGGTTCCATTGATATACGCATTAAAACTTGGTTGGGGAATGCCGGAAACGTCAAATTAAAAATATCCTCTGCATGTGGTGATGTTAGGTTCTCTTATGATGTCAAATGCAGCGATAACAGCCTTATCGTTCGCTCCTGAATCCAAAAAGGATAAAACTGTATTATGAAAATCAAAAATACTGTGTTCGGTCTTAATCCGGACACAGTATTTATTCTTGTTCACCACGGATTAAACTCCAGTGGGGTGGCTAACAATAAACATTTTATGAAAATCTTTTTTGAAGAGAAAGATTGACAAACCTTCCTTGTTATAATAGAATAAAGAAAACGGATTAGGAAGTGAAGTTCATGAACCACGGCGCATACATCATCGGCGTGTCCTCCTGCGGCGAAGCGGTCTGCGCTGCCGCCGGCAGGATCTCCACGCAAAAAGGCACGGCGCTCGAAATTATGGAGCGTTCGCGTGACAAAGAAAAAAACGCAAACCTCATAACCAAGGTGACCGCTTCCGGCCACACCTCAACGGTGGAGCACATTTTCTTCAACCTCGCGTTTGAAAATGTCTCCGTGGCGGTCGAACAGTTCATGATCGAGTTCCGCCTCGCGTCTTTCACGGTCAAATCCCGCCGCTATGTGGATTTTGCCGATTGCGGCTATCACATTCCCGATGCGCTGAATGACAGCCAGAAGGCGCGCTACACCGCGCAGATGGACAAGCTCTTTGCCCTTTACGGCACCCTTTGCGAACGCGGCATTCCCAAAGAGGACGCGCGTTTTGTTCTGCCCTACTGCTTTTATTCCAACTTCTTCTGCTCTTTGAACGGGCGCGAGCTGCTTGGCGTTTTGCGCGCCATGCTTTTCGGACGCGGCAGCAAAAACGCGGAGATCCGCGCCATCGGCGCACAGCTTTTGAAGCAGTGCAAAGAAGCCGCTCCGGGCGTGTTCGGCGATTTTGAAGAAAAGAACGCCGCTTACTGCGACACTTTGCCGCTGCCGCCGCTCAAAAAAAGCAGCGGTTCTCAAAGTGCGCAGCCGGCCGTCGTATTGCTTTCCTGCACACCGGACGCCGGACGCCTTGTGGCAAAATCTGCCCTCATGGAGCGCTATTGCTGCACCGTGGCAGACGCCGACGAAACGCTGAAGGATGACGCCGCGCTGCTTCAGACGCTTGACGCTGTTGTGCAAAGCGGACGCCCGCGCGCGCTGGAGATGGCGAACTTCACCGTGCGGTTCAGCGACGTTTCCCTTTCCACACTGACCCACTTTGCGCGGCACAGGATGCAGAGCATCGCCATTCCGTCGCTGTCGGTCTGCGATCGCCAAAGCCACATCATCCCCCCTGTCATCAAAGAAATGCCGGAACTGCTCGACTTGTATCTTGACGCGTTTTCCTCCACCGCGGCGCTCTATGACGCGTTCAAGGCCGAGGGCGTCAGCGAAGATGATCTGGTCTATGTGCTCCTCTCCGGCAACGTGATCGACTTTGTGACCACGATGAACGCCCGGGAGCTGCGGCTGTTTTTGAAGCTGCGCACCTGCAACCGTGCGCAGTGGGAGATCCGCGCGCTGGCAACTGAACTGCTCTTCCTTTTGCGCAAAGACAACCCCCTGCTGTTCGCCCGCTTCGGTCCGAGCTGCGTGATCGACGGCAAGTGTCCCGAAGGGCGCATGTGCTGCGGGCAGATGCAGGAAATGCGCCGCCGCTTTCTCGGAGAAAGCGACGCGGAATAAGCCGCATCTGTGAACAAGAAAGAAAAAGGTCGGTCACCGGCCTTTTTTCTTTTGCAGCGCAACAGAACTCGACACGCTTTGCGACAAAGCTGCGCTATACTGAATGGCGAGGTGAGCGCATGCGTGTTGTGGTTTACGCAGACATTTTATTCGTGCTCAACGCCTATGTCACGTTTGCGCTGCTGCTGGCGACCGACCTGCTTTGCCGTGCGCACGGCAGCCGGCTGCGCCGCACAGTTGCGGCTTTGCTCGGCGGCGCGTTCGCGTTCGTGATCTTTTTTCCCCTTTCGTCCAAGCTGCTGCTCGTTTTGCTGCGTCTGCTTGCTGCGGCGGTGTTTGTGCTTGTTGCGTTCGGATGCGGCAGCCGCAAGCGGTTTTTGCTGCTGTATGCAGTGTTTTTCGCGGTCAACTTCGTCTTTGCGGGGCTGATGTTCGCGCTTTGGCACACCCTGCACCCGAAATCCATGCTGTACTTCGGCAGCGTGGTGTATTTCAACATCGACACGCTGCTGCTCGTGATACTGACCGTGATCTGCTACGCGCTGTTTTATGTGCTGCATCTGCTGCTCGGCGCAAGAGCACCGGCGCAAAGCCTGTTTCGTCTGACGATCACGCTTGAAAAAAAGCAGGCGCGCTGCAGCGCGTTTTTGGACAGCGGCAACCGGCTGACCGAACCGTTTTCCGCCCTGCCGGTGATCGTCGTATACAAAGACGTGCTGCACGAACTGCTTGCGGAAAAAGATCTGAACGCGCCGGACTGCGCCGCGGCGCTGCATGTGCGCTCCATCCCCTGCCATGCGCTGACAGGGCTCCGCACGCTGCCCGGGTTTCGCCCAGACGAGGTGTGCATCCACGGTCCCGACGGAGAATTGCGCACCGCGGACGTTTATATCGCGGTGTCCGACACACCGCTTTGCGGCGGCGACTTCGGCGCGCTGCTGCACCCGAATCTGATGGAAGAAATGAATGTGATCGTATGCAAAAAATAAAAAGAGCCCTTCAAAAATGCAAACGCGCACTGTTTCGCGCGCTGGGGCTGCACAAAAGCGAAATCCATTACATCGGCGGGGCACAGACGCTGCCGGAGCCGCTGAGCAAAAAGCAGGAGGCGCAGGCGCTGGAAGCGCTGGAGCGCGGCGATGCGCACAGCCGCGACCGGTTGATCGTGCACAATCTGCGGCTGGTGGTCTACATTGCGCGCAAGTTTGAAAACACCGGCGTCGGCATCGAGGACCTGATCTCCATCGGCACGGTGGGGCTGATCAAGGCGGTGAACACGTTTCGGCCGTCCAAAAAGATCAAGCTTGCCACCTACGCGTCACGCTGCATTGAAAACGAGATCCTCATGTATCTGCGCAAATGCGCCGGCCGCAAAAACGAGGTTTCCATCGACGAGCCGCTGAATGTGGACTGGGACGGCAACGAGCTGCTGCTGTGCGACGTGCTCGGCTCCGACAGCGACGAGATCAGCCGCGATTTGGAAAGCCGCGACGAAAAAAGCCGGTTGCTCGATCTTGTGCGGCAGCTTGACGCACGCGAAAAGGAGATCATGACGCTGCGCTTCGGGCTGTTCGGTTCAAAGGAATACACACAAAAGCAGGTCGCAGACAAGCTCGGCATCTCGCAAAGCTATATCTCGCGGCTGGAAAAGCGCATCATCGCCCGCTTGCGCGACGAACTGACGGCACAGGAGACGGCGGCGGCGGGCGAAGAGACGGGCGGAACACCGTCATCATAAATTCAGACAAACCGGCCATTTCCCCGTTTTGCTTTGATCCGTAAAACTTCAGCGGTCACTCCCATCGGAATGACCGCCGTTTTTATTTGATCGCCTTGGCCAGCCACTGCAGGGTATTGCCGTGGTCGGTCTCCTCTTTTGCGTTGACCTGCAGCTCCGGGTGCTGCTTTGCCAGCGGCTGATAAAGATAATACGCCGCCTTTTCGCCGAGCGAAACAAGAAAATAGGTCACCCGCCGCCCCGCAAAGCGTTCGAGCAGCGCAATGGGTTTCGCCATCGCGTCCGTCGGCTGCAGTTCGCCGTTTTCCGTAATGCCGCGCAGCACCGCCGCGTGTTTGCCTTCGATCGCCCCCAAACGCAGCAGCAGCGTTTTTTCCGCGTCGCTTTTTGCGTTTTGCGCGAGTGCGCGATACATCAGCACCGCGTCCAGCTCGGACTGTTGAAAAGTTTTATATATTTTTGGATTCATGTTGTCACGTCCTTTCAAGTTGTTCTGTTTTTTGCAGCCATCTTTGAGGGTTTTCTTCCATATACTGCCATCTGACCTGATAGTCATAAACATCTCGCACAATATGGTCATAAAACCCCTTTTGCCAGATCGCTTTTCCCAGCCGTCTCGTCACGGCTCCTTTCCACTGGTTCACAATATGTGAGACCGTAGGGGCGGCCAGCGGCCGCCCGCTCTTTCTTTCCACGCGAAGCAGCAAATGTACATGATCCGGCATGATCACATAATGATCCACCGAAACGTGCGAATAGCGCAGCGGTATTTCCTCCAAAGTCTGCGCCACGATTTCACCGACGCCCGTGAGTTGCACTTGCGGCTGGCGGCCAC
Source organism: Oscillospiraceae bacterium (assembly GCA_902792985.1). Taxonomy (GTDB): domain Bacteria; phylum Bacillota; class Clostridia; order Oscillospirales; family Acutalibacteraceae; genus UBA6857. The sequence continues at coordinate 44,045 of CADBBT010000012.1, read as the reverse complement.
TGGCCGCCCCTACGGAAACAATGGAGAGCACTTGCGCTCTGTTTTGTGTACATATCGTCAAAAAATATACACCGTTCTGTGCATAGTCAAATTCAGGCAAACGGTTGGCTCTGCGCTTCACTCATTCAGTTTCATTCTTCATAAAACCTTCGTCAACGCTCATGGACCAGTTTGCCTGTCATGTGGCGGATCTTGATCTCCACCACGATTGCCCGGGCGGCGTTGCGCGCCATATCGGCCTCCACGTCCTCTTCGGGCGGGAAGTATTTTTTTGCAAGCGCGCGCAGACAGGCGTCCTTTGCTGCCTCGTCCGTCACTTTTTGTGCTTCGCCGAACACGATCACGCTTTTCACATACCACGCCCAATCGTCGCGCTTGACGTCGCCGCCGATGACTGTGAAGCAGACCTTTTCATCACGCAGGATCGCGTCAAGCTTGTGCCCTTCACGCGCGCAGTGAAAATAGATGCTCCCCTTTGCCTCGTCGAAATAAAAATTCATCGGCACCGCATAGGGGTAGCCGTTGTCGCCGCCCACAGCAAGCACACCGCGGCGCGCCTGCTGCAGCAAAGCGCGGCATTCCTGCTCACTCAGTGCCTGTTTGAACCTTCTCATCGGACGGAACATGGGCCGTCTCCTCCTTTTTCACCGTTGTCTTTATGCTCAGGTTGCTTGAGAACACATCCACCACCTCGTTGATCGTGATATACGCTGTGGGGTCGATCTCATGCACAAGCGTTTTCATTTTGGAAACCTGAAAGCGGTTCACCACAAAGTAGACCACTGTTTTTTCACTGCCGGAATAGCCGCCCTTTGCGTCGATGACTGTGGCGCCCGTTTCAAACGCCGCAGACAGCGCTTCGCAGATCTCATCCGGCCGCACGGTCACGATCATTGCCGCCTTGGCGCGGTCGATGCCGTCCACAATGAAATCCACGGTCTTCAGTGCGGCAGCATAGGTCACGATCGAATACAGCGGCAAGATCCAGCTGTGCAGCACAAAGCCGCAGACGATATACAGCAGAACATTGTATGTCATGCAGAACGTGCCGACTGTGATGCCGAGCTTTTTGGCAAAAATCAGCGCGATGACCTCGATGCCGTCCATCGCGCCGCCGTAACGGATCGCAAGTCCGCTGCCCACACCGGAGATGATGCCGCCGAACAGCGCGCACAAGAGCAGATCGGTCCCGGCAAGGGGCGAGGCAAGCGTCACATCCACCGGCAGCACGTCCATGATCAGCCAGGCGCTCAGCGCATAGATCCCGACAGCATAAAGCGCATAGACCGTAAACGCCGCGCCCTGCTTTTTCAGTCCATACAGGAACAGCGGCACATTCAGCGCCGCAAGGAAAAGCGAAAACGGCAAATACGGCGGCGTGAGCTGCGCGATCAGCATCGACGTGCCGGAGATCCCGCTGTCATAAAGCTGCACCGGATAGAGGAAAAACACGATGCCGAACGCGTTGATCATACCGGCGAGCGTGAGGATCAAAAAGTTTTTTATGTGCAGTTGTCCCAGCAGCTTCATACGCCTTTTTTCTCCTGCACTTTTTTCAAAAAGCGTTCGTTTTCAACCACAAAGCGCTCGTGTGTCCCTTCGCCGATCAGACCGGTCTCATCATAGACCGCAATTTGAAACACAAGTTTTCGGCGGTCGATCTCCACCAGTTCACTTTCGCACCATACGCGCATACCGAGCGGCGTTGCCGCAAGATGGCTGACATTGACCTTTGTGCCGACCGTGCTGCAGCCGGGGTCAAGATGGGGTGCAACGCTTTTCCATGCCGTTTCTTCCAGCAGCGCGATCATAGCCGGCGTTGCAAACACCTCGAGTGCGCCGCTGCCGTAAGACGCCGCGGTCAGCTCGGTTGTGACTAAGCGTTCCTGTTTGCCTTTCAATCCGCATTTCAGCATACTGATGACACTCCTTTCTGCTTGATTCCATTTTATTGTAAAAGATTTCATGGCAAAATGCAAGCCTTTTTCCGATCAAAGCAGAATTTTACAGCGGAAAGGACGGGGCATTCATTGACAAAGCACCATAAAAGGATTATAATAAAATATAAATATAAAAAGGAGTTGTTTCAATATGAAGGATTTTTTTCAGAAAATGATCGCCTTCTTCCTTGCGCTGCTTTCCGCTTTGGGCATCAGCCTGAAAGCGCCGAGCGAGCCCGCCTTGAAGCTTTCTGACGACGACACCTATTCCATCAACGGCGACACTGTCACCTTTGCGCTTTCCAGCAACCCCTCCACCGGATACAGCTGGACGGTGCAGCAGGAAGGCAACAGTGTAAAGCAAACAAAGACCTGGTATGAATCCGACCAGGACGAGCACAGCAACGTTGCAATCGCAGGACGCGGCGGCACGGAATTTTTTACATTCACCGCGCAGTCCAAGGGCAAGAGCACCGTGACGTTCTCCTATGAGCGTCCCTGGGAAAAAGACGGATCCATCAAGTCCTACATTGTTTCCATCACCGTAGCGGAAGATCTGACGATCTCTGACGTCACCGTTGTTGAATAGGAGTGCATATGAATTCAAAAATGATCCTTTTTCAGGGCGATTCCATCACCGACGTGTTCCGTGACCGCGAAAATGACGAAAGTCTCGGCAACGGCTATCCCCTGCTGACTGCCGCCGCGCTCGGCTTTGAAGCCCCGGGCGCATACAGATTCATAAATCGCGGCGTCAGCGGCGACAAGATCGAAGAAGTTTATGCGCGCAGAAACGCCGATATTTTTGAGCTGCAGCCGGATTACATGAGTTTGCTCATCGGCGTCAACGACGTTTGGCACCGGCTGAACAGCGGCATCACGCTTGATCTTGCGCAGTTTGAGCGCACCTATGACGCCTTGCTTTGCGAACTGCGCGAAAAGCTGCCGCAGACAAAGCTGATGCTGCTTGAGCCGTTTGTTTTGCGCGGCACGGGAACGGACGACTGTGCACAGATGCCGGATCGTTTTTCTGTTTTTTCCAAAAATGTGCGGGATGTTGCTGCCGTCGTGCGCGCACTGGCACAGCGGCATGCACTGGTGTTTGTTCCGCTGCAGGAGGCGTTTGATAACGCCGCAAAGATCGCAGCGCCGAGCTACTGGCTCTCTGACGGCGTGCATCCGACCTGCTTCGGGCACGAGCTGATCAAGCGTGCCTGGTTGAACGCCTTTGCCGCAAGCTTTTAATTGCAGCATCCTGTGTGCCCGTATTTTCTTTAAGTATTGATCGGAGGCAAACCCCCAATGAAAAAAGCTTGTTCCCTGTTGCTCACAGTTCTGCTCTTATTCAGTGTGATGCTCCCCGCTTTCGGCGAAGAGGAGCTTCCCGGGGCGACAAACGAGAGCGAGTCTCAAGGGATTGAAATGAAGAGCGCCGGCGATGTTCCCGTGATCGTTCTGAGCGGCGACGGCAACGATATTTTTGACGCCGACGGCAACAAGGCCTATTCATTTCCCTACGCACTTGCAGCGATGATTTCCGGCGAGGAAGGCGTCATTCCTGATGACTTCGATCTCAAGGAATCCTTCCTCACTGTGCTGAAAGCGTATATCAAAGGCGCGATCACTGCCGACGAAGATAAGTTTTATGACGCGCTGCAGGCGGAGGTCGCAAAGCTGACCGACCGCATTCAGATGGACGAAAACGGCGAACCGCGTTACGGCACCGACATTGCAGCGTCGTTCTACGAAATCAATCGCCGGTCGACCAGTGTTCCGAATCCGGACGGCCCTTACGAAACCGGTGACTATCATTTCTGGTATGACTGGCGCCGTTCTCCGCTGGAGATTGCCGACCAACTCGACGCATATATCGAAGGTGTTTGCGCAATGACCGGCAAGGAGCAAATCGGTGTCGTTGGCCGCTGCTTAGGTTCCAACTTTGTGCTGGCATATCTCACGAAATATGGCTATAAGAACCGCATTTGCGGCCTTGGACTTGATTGCGGCATGATGCACGGTCAGGACGCGATCAGCGAATCCTTCAGCGGAAAATTTGCCTCTGACGGCGACGCGATCCAGCGGTATTTGACCGATATGGACGTCACCCTCGACGGCTGGATCGTTGATCTGATCAACTTCATGGAAGCGTCCGGCATGTTCGACAATATGAACGCGTCGGTCAAAGCGCCGATCTATGCGCGCGTTGCAAAAGGCGTCACCAGCGCACTTTCGCTTTCCACCCTTGCAACGATCCCCGGCTACTGGTCCTGCGTCAGCAACCGTGATTACAACAACGCGCTGCTTTATGTCTTTGGCAAACCGGGCAGCGAAAAGCGGCAGAAATACGCCGGTTTGATTGAAAAGATCGAAGCGTATCACAATCAGGTGCAGCTTGGCATGGACGATTTGATCCGCCGCTTTGCTGCAGACGGCGGCAAGATCGCGATCGTGAGCAAATACGGCTTCCAGCTCATGCCGATGTGCGTTTCAAGAAACGCCGTTGCTGACAGCTATGTTTCTGTGGGCAACAGTTCCATGGGCGCAACGACCTCGGCGATCTATAATACGCTGGAAGACGACTACATTCGCGGAAGGATCGCATCCGGTCTCGACAAATACATCTCCCCCGACAAGCAGATCGACGCTTCCACCTGTATATTCCCGAACTGCACATGGTTCTTCCGAGGCATTGAACACAACCGCTGGACCCCGTTTGAGGATCGCTTGTTCTATACGGTACTTACCGCGGACAGACAGTATACCGTTGATGATTTCCCTTACTCGCAGTTCATCGTGCGGGACGAAGAAGGCATCTATCATCCAATGTCTGCCGAAAACCATCACACCGAGCATTGGGAAGCGACCGACCCCGCAACGCTCACCTTCTTTGACCGCGTTGTACGCTTTTTTGAAACATTGCGCAAGCTGATCGGCGACCTTTTCCTTTGGATCGGCGGCAAAATGAAATCATAAATCATCCACATCCACAAGCCATTTTTAATACAGGAGGCAGTTCATGATGAAAAAAGCACTTTCCCTCTCTCTGGCAATCCTTTTACTGTTCGGGACGCTCGTTCCCGCGTTTGCAGAAAACACCGCCCCCGCAACGATCACGCCGCAACGAAGCGGCAGCGTCCCCATGGTTTTGTTAATGGGCGACGGCGAGTCCATTTATGACGAAAACGGCAAAAGAATCGATTCCTTTGTGGAGACCCTCAGCAAGATGCTCTCCGACGATGATTCGGAAGAAAGCGCAGAAGAGGGCGAGGGCGACACCGGTGATTCCGCGCGCAATGTCCTCAAAGGCTTTGCCGAAGCGATCATCGCGGGAAAATACGATGAATACTATGAGATCCTTGAAAAAGAGATTGCGGAAATGACCGAGCCCATGCAAATGGACGAAAACGGCAACCCGCGCCCCGGCGTAGGCATTGCGCAGGACCGGCTTCAAGAGAACATCAACCGCATGACAACCCCCAACAGCAAAAGCACTTACAGCTACGGTGAATACCAGTTCTGTTATGACTGGAGAAGAGACCCTGTTGAAGTTGCCGACGAGCTGGACGCATTCATCAATGCTGTCTGCGAAATGACCGGACACAGTCAGGTCGGTCTGGTCGGACGGTGCCTGGGAACAAACTTTGTGATGGCCTATCTTTGCAAATACGGCAGCAAACATCAGATCAAGGGCTTTGGTTTAGACGCAGGCATGACTTACGGTCACAACGCCATGAGCGAATCCATCAGCGGAAAGTTTCAGACAGACGGCGATTCCATCAACCGCTATCTTGAAGATTATCGCATCATCTACGACTTGAAGTACGACGCCTGGGTTCCGCAGTTGATCGACTTTATGGAGCGTTCCCATCTCATGGAAGGTCTCGGTACCGCTGTGAAGGAAACGATCTATAACAAAATGGTCGAAGGCGTGACGCACGCGCTGGCAATGGCCACCTATTTCACCATCCCCGGCTACTGGTCCTGCGTCAACATCAAAGATTATAACGATGCCATGCGCTATGTTTTCGGCCCCGAAGGCAGTGAAAAGCGCGAAAAATATGCAGGTCTGATTCAAAAGATCGAGAACTATCACGTCAATGTCCGTCTGAAGATGGACGACGCGATGAAGGATTTTGCCGCAAACGGCGGCAATGTTGCCGTTGTCGGAAAATACGGTTTTCAGATGACGCCGATCTGCCGCTCCCGCAATTGGGTCGGTGACGATTTCACTTCCCTGCGCTATGCAACGCTCGGCGCAACAACGTCCGAAGTTTACAACACGCTTTCAGACGATTATATCCGCGCCCAGCAGGAAAAGGGGCTCGGCAAATACATTTCCCCGGATCATCAGGTCGATACTTCCACCTGCCTCTTCCCGGATTCCACCTGGGTGCTCAAAGGTGTGAACCACGGCAACTGGACAGATTTTGAGGAAGCGATCCTTTACACGGCCAGTGTGGCCGATCGCCAGCTCACAACCGACGATTTCGGGTATTCACAGTTCATTGTGCTCAACAAAGAGACCGGCGCGTTTGAACCGATGAGCACAGAGAACTGCAACACCGAAAACTGGAAAGCGATCGATCCGAAAACAGAAACCAGACCGTCAAAGCTGATGCGCTTTTTGACGTCGCTGTTCAATGTGTTCAACATCCTGTTGAACTTGATCCGTTCAAAGCTCAGCAAATAAACTGTTTTTCTTGAACGACTGCTGCTGCATTTTGCGGCGGCAGTTTTTTGCACTTTGCACCGATTTTGCGCACGGCGCTTCGCGCCGTACGCAGCCGCCGGGACGGGATGCTGCGTGTTTCCACGCAGCAAAACAGGCAGAGCAAAGACGCCGCCGCGCAAAAGCGCAAACATCCGCTGTCTCTTTGCTCTGCCTGTTTTTGCGCAGCGCCTGCGGCGCTGCGCAATCCCGTCCCGGCTTTTTTCGGCGCAGCAAAGCTGTGCCGAAAAACGAAACCGAAACCTTGCTTATTCTGCCTGACTGTCCGCCAGACGGTCATTGTACTGATACACGCGCACATAATCGACCTTGAACTCCGCCGGCCAGTTGCCCTGCGGCGTTTTGGTGATCTTGCCCGTGCCGTGCCGGTCAGCGTCTGCAACGCCGTTTTCACCCGCAACCTCCACAGAGAGCAGCAGGTATTCCGGATTGTCGCTCACGCCGCCGGTGGAAAGACGTCCCGTCTCTTTGCCGTTGATATAGAAAATGTATTCATCGGGATTCCACTCCACGCCGTAGGTGTTGTATTCGGTATAGGGATCGTTTTCCATAAAGTATTTTCCGATGGAATCGCCGTGATGCCCTTCGCCGTAGCCGTCGTAATGGATCCCTGTCACGACCGCGTCGGCGCCCCACCAGTGATCTTTATAATACATCGACTCAAACACGTCCACCTCAGTGCCGTCTTCGCCGGAGCCGTCCACATGGAATACACCCTCGTTCATCATCCAGAACGCCGACCACAGTCCGTAGGCGGCCGGAAGGATACAGCGGCACTCAAAATAGCCGTAGCACTGCTCAAATTTGCCGTTGGTCGTCACCTGCCCGCTGTAGTAGCCGGGTTTATAGGGCTTGATCCAGTCCGCATCAGAGCGGCAGGTCAAAGGCTCTGCAAGATACTCCGCTTTGATCACCAGATTGCCGTCGCGCACCGAAACCATGTCTTCATGCCAAAAACCGCCCTTGCGCTCCGTGACCCACCATTCGTAGTCCCATTTACTCATATCGAGCGTGTCGCCATCGAACTCGTCACTCCAGGTCAGCGTGAATTTGCTCATGTCAAGGTCTGTTTTTGTCGCCATTTTCGGAAGACCGAGCAGCTTTTCCGGTGCGGAAACGGAAAACAGCATCAAAAAGGAAATCAGCAAAGAAATTGCACGTTTGAACATCGCAAATACCTCCTTGGCTTTTTCCTTCATTCTACACGCTTTTTTACCCCTTGTCAAGAGAGCAGATGATCCATTGCAAGCATCATGCAAAAGCCCGTCAGCAGCGCAAAGACCGCGCTGCGCCCCTGTTTCGGTGAATCGGCCGAAGGCAGCATTTCACGGAAGATGACATACAGCATACACCCTCCGGCGAACGCAAGCGAAAACGGCAGCAGTGCGGCGCAAAAATGCACGGCGAAATAGCCGAGCAAGGTGCCGATGATCTCCACCGCGCCGGTGAACAAGCCGAACAGCAGCGCACGCAGCGGAGAAAAGCCCGCTGCCAGCAGCGGCGCGACCGTGACCATCCCCTCCGGCAGGTTTTGCAGCGCGATACCGACCGCGACCGCTGTGGCGCGCGCCGTTTGCTCTGTGCCGTAACCGACGCCGGCGGCAAGCCCTTCGGGAAAGTTGTGCACTGCGATCACAAGCACAAACAAAAGCGCGCTGTGACTGCCCTGCGCCGCGCCGAGCCGAGCACCCAGCCGCGGCGTCAAGCGTTCAAAAAACGCCATGCTTCCACAGGCGAGCGCCACACCGCCGAAGAGCACAAATAGACCGAACCGTCCGCCGGTATCCATCGCAGGCAGAAGCAGACCCACCACAGACGACGCGAGCATCACGCCCGCAGCCGCAGACATTGTGAGATCGGCAAAGCGATGGGACGCGCCTTTGCAAAAGAAGCCGACCGCCGCGCCGAACATCGTTGCGCCGCCAACGAGAAACGCCATCAAAATAACAAGCCGCATAGAACCCCTCCGAACGGAAAATGTCGGGGTATTCTATGCGGCAATGCGCGGTTTGGTGCTTATTTCATGTAGCTTTTCAGCTCTTCACGGATGGCGGAGATAAAAGCATCGCTGGTCAGCACGGTCGGCGTGCTCCCCTGCCACATGAGTGCGAGGTCCTTCGTCATGCGTCCGCTTTCGATCACGGCAAGCGACGCTTTTTCCAGCTTGTCCGCAAACTCGATCAGCGGCGCGTTGCCGTCCAGTTCGCCGCGTTTGCGCAGTGCGCCGGACCATGCAAAGATCGTGGCGATCGGGTTCGTGGAGGTCTTTTCGCCCTCCAGATAGCGGTAATAGTGCTTCGTCACGGTGCCGTGGGCGGCCTCATATTCATAGTTGCCGTCCGGCGAAACAAGCACGCTCGTCATCATCGCAAGCGAGCCGAACGCTGTGGACACCATGTCGCTCATAACGTCGCCATCATAGTTCTTGCACGCCCAGATGTAGCCGCCCTTGGAGCGGATCACGCGTGCCACAGCATCATCGATCAGCGTGTAAAAATAGGTGATGCCCGCTTTTTCAAATTTTTCCTTGTATTCTTTTTCGAAGATGTCGGCAAAGATCAGCTTGAAGGTCTGATCATACTGCTTGGAGATCGTGTCTTTTGTTGAGAACCACAGATCCTCCTTCGCGTCAAGCGCGTAATTGAAGCAGGAACGCGCAAAGGATTCGATCGACGTATCCTTGTTATACATCCCCTGCAGCACGCCGCCGCATTCAAAATCATAGATCGTTGCACGCTTGGTCTCGCCGTCCTCGGCAGTGAACAGCAGTTCCGCCTTGCCGGGCTTGGTCAAACGGAATTCCGTTGCCTTATACACGTCGCCATAGGCGTGACGGGCGATCGTGATGGGCTTTTCCCAACTGCGGACGGCCGGCTTGACGCCGCTGACAAGGATCGGTGTACGGAAGACCGTGCCGTCAAGGATGGCGCGGATCGTGCCGTTCGGGCTTTTCCACATCTCCTTGAGATGATATTCCTCCACGCGCTGCGCGTTGGGGGTGATGGTCGCGCACTTCACGCCGACATGGTATTTTTTGATCGCCTCGCCGGCGTCGATGCTGACCTGATCGTCTGTCTCGTCGCGGTGCGGCAAACCGAGATCGTAGTATTCCGTATTCAGCTCCACAAACGGCAGCAGCAGTTCATCCTTGATCGTTTTCCAAAGGATGCGCGTCATTTCATCGCCGTCCATCTCGACGATGGTATTCATTTTGATTCTATCCATACATGTTCCTTCTTTCATGTGTTTTACTGTTTTGAAAACGCTTCCAGGCACTTTCTGGCAACGTCGGGCATGGTCGTCGTCAGATTATCCGCGCCGAGATACAGGATCTTTTGAACCGTATCCTCGCTGCGCGCCGTCCAGATGGACACCAACAGACCGTTTGCATGCGCCGTATTCACGATTTTTTTCGTCGCGTTGAGATGGTTGAAGTTCAAGCCGATCGCTCCGTAGCGCTGCGCCTGATGTACCAGATGCAGCCGATAGACTTTGCTGTATCTGAGAAGCGGGAAAATGTCCACATTGAGATAATAGGGGATCTTCGGCGCACCGACGCGCACGTCGGCAACAAAGCGCTTGAAAACGCCGGTAAAAAACACCTGCGGCAAAACGCCGATCTCTTCCGCGAGCTTCTGCACCAGCGGCATGTCGGTCGTCGCTTTGATATCAACATTCATCCGTTTATCGGGGAACTGTTTGAGCAGACGGAAAGCGTCCTCCAGCCGCGCGGCGTTCGCAGACGGACTGTTATGTGAAAGCACCGGGGTGCCGTCGGGCAAAAAGCGCAGATCGACCTCCGCGATGTCCGCGTTTTCAAGGCAAACGCGCACGGAATCCAGCGTGTTCGCTTCGGTGTCAAGCGCACCGGCGTGCGCTGTGATCGTAAAACCGGCCGGAAGAATCGTTACAGATTTTGTTTGTTTCATGAAATCACCTTATTTCATCTGAGCCTTGTAGTAGTTCATCAGGCAGCCTTCCAGGATGATCGTCTTTTCATCCTCGGTCAGACCCTTGACATAAAGAGTTATGTCATGCACGCCGTCTTTTGCGATGACCTTGGCGGGAATGGTCTCCACCCCGTTTTTGATCGCGTTGCGGATGCCGGGCACAAACACATAATCGTCCACCTCGTACGGGAACGGCGTGTTTTCATCCAGAGTAAACGGCAAAATGCCCCAGTTGATGCAGTTGGAGCGGTAGCGCTTTGTTGCAAACGAATAACAGATATTCGCAAAGCCGCCGAGCACCTTTTGGCAAGATGCAGCCTGCTCACGCGCAGAGCCGTCGCCGGGACGGTTGGCAAACACGCAGGAACCGAACTGGGTATGCTTTGCCGCTGCTTCGGCGTTGTCTGTCACCTTTTTCAGCGCGGCGATCACTTCGTCGGAGGAGCCGGCGCGGCGCTTGCTCTCCTCTGCCGCAACGGCTTTCGCACGCGGCACATACAGCGGTTCGCGGCGCGAAAGGGCAAATTCGCTCAACCGCAGCGGATT
>CADBBT010000012.1:0-32860 GCA_902792985.1 Oscillospiraceae bacterium | reverse complement strand
GCCGAGCGGATTGGAACGGTAGGACGAGGTTTCACCCGAAGGGATCAGCTCGTCGGTGGTCGTCACATCGTCGTGCAGCACAGCAGCGAGCTTGACAAGCAGGTTTTCCTCCAGCGCGTACATCTGCGGCCAATCGGTGATATTCGGGCCGAAGCGCAGCTCCGCGTCCGGGTCGGCCTTGCCGAAGCCCTGATACACGCGGCGGTCATAAACGCCCTTTTCAAAGCTGTATTCATAGGAAACACGCTCATAATCCACATCGGTCGCGGCGGTGAGAATGCCGCCGAATGCCGCTGTTGCGGCGATGGAACGCGCATCCACGAGCGCCACAGAGGAAAGCTGGCCGTCGCCGGGCTTGCTGCCTTCGCGGTTCGGGAAGTTGCGAGTGGTGTGGCGGATGGAAAGGCCGTTGTTGGCGGGCACATCGCCTGCGCCGAAGCACGGACCGCAGAAGCAAGGTTTGAACACCGCGCCGGCCTCCAGCAGCTTTTGCTGCACGCCGTTTTTCAGCAGCGCAAGGTTGATCGGCACGCTTGACGGATACACGGAAAGGTTGAAATAGCCGTCGCCGGTGGATTTGCCGTCCAAAATGCTCGCCGCTTCACAGATACTTTCAAACATGCCGCCGGAGCAGCCCGCGATCACGCCCTGATCGACATAGATCCCCTCAGGACGGATCTTATCCTGCAAAGAGAAATTGACCTTGTCGCCGAACTGTGCCTTTGCCGCTTCTTCCACATCGCGCAGCAGACCGGGATTTGCCTGCAGCTCGTGGATCGTGAAAGCGTTGGACGGATGGAACGGCAGCGCGATCATGCTCTGCATCGCCGAAAGGTCGATGCGGATGGCCATATCGTAATAGGCGCCGTCCTGCGGGCGCAGCTCTTTATAATCGGCAGGTCTGCCGTGGACGGTATAGAACTTTTTGATCTCATCGTCCGTCTCCCAGATCGAGGACAGGCACGCGGTCTCGGTGGTCATGACGTCAATGCCGATGCGGAAATCCGCGCTCAGGTTTTTCACGCCGGGACCGACAAACTCAAGCACCTTGTTCGTGACAAGTCCTTCTTTGAACACGGCGCCGCAAAGCGCGATCGCAACGTCGTGCGGACCGATGCCCTTGGGCGGTTTTCCTTCAAGATAAACGCACACGACCTGCGGGGCGGGAATATCCCAGGTGTTTTTGAGCAGCTGCTTCACAAGCTCGGGGCCGCCTTCGCCGACACCCATGGTGCCCAGTGCGCCGTAACGCGTGTGGCTGTCGGAACCGAGCAGCATATTGCCGCACTTCGCCATCTCTTCGCGCGCATACTGGTGGATGACCGCCTGATTTGCCGGCACATAGATGCCGCCGTATTTCTTTGCCGCGGAAAGACCGAAAACGTGGTCGTCCTCGTTGATCGTTCCGCCGACCGCACAAAGGCTGTTGTGGCAGTTCGTCAACGCGTAAGGGATCGGGAATTCCTTCAGTCCGCTCGCGCGCGCGGTCTGGATGATGCCGACATAGGTGATGTCGTGGGAGATCAGGGAGTCGAATTTGATCTGCAGCGCGTCGGCGTTGCCGCTTTGGTTGTGCGCGCGCAGAATCGAATATGCGATCGTGCCGTCTCTGCCGCGATCGGTAAGCCCGAGCGCAGAAAGCTGTTCAGCCTGTTCGCGTTCACTGCCGTCCAAAAGACGGCCGGCTGCGTAATGGACAGGGTGTCTGAGTACTTCAATCATGGTTCGTCGTCCTTTCCGGAGAGTAGTATCTTCTGTAAATATCGTTGATCTGCCGGTAGTAGTTCTGATCGATCATGGACAGCGCATCTGCACTGATGCGCCACGTCCAGTTTTCGCCCATTGTTCCGGGGATGTTCATGCGCGCATCCTTGCCAAAGCCGCACATATCCTGCACGGCAACGATCGCCGTATCGGCGCTGCTGCGCCAGACGGTTTCGATGATCGCGCGGCAGGAACCGGAATAAAAACCGCCCTCGCCCCATTCTCTGCCGCCAAAGCAGCAGTAGCGCAGCGCGTAATCGCGTTCGGCGGGCGCAGCATCCCACAGCCAGCCAAGCAGCGTGTTGTTGTCGTGCGTGCCGAGATAGGCGATGCAGTTTTTCGGGTAATTGTGCGGAAGATGCGTGCTGTCGCCGCCGGGATCAAAGCCGAACTGCACCACGCGCATGCCCGGAAAACCGCTGTCTGAAAGCAGCTGCACCACATCTTCTCCGAAAATGCCCAGATCCTCCGCAATGATGTCCACATCGGGCAGCGCTTTTTTCACAGCGTTGAACAGCGCCATGCCCGGACCCTTTTCCCAAACGCCGACCTTTGCGCTCTTGCTTTCGAACGGGATCGCCCAATAGGAGGCGAAGGCGCGAAAATGGTCGATCCGCACACGGTCATAAAGCTTTCCGGCGTGGCGGATGCGATCGATCCACCAGGCGTAGCCGGTCTTTTTCATTGCTTTCCAGTCATAGAGCGGATTGCCCCAAAGCTGACCGTCCTCGGAAAAATAATCGGGCGGCACACCGGCCACACGGGCAGGTGAAAATGTCTCTTTGTCCATTTCAAACAGTGCGCGGTTGCTCCAAACATCCACACTGTCAAGGCTGACATAGATCGGCATATCGCCGATGAGAAAAACACCACGGCTGTTGGCGTATTCCTTCAGCGCACGGAACTGCGTGAAGAAAATGTACTGCGCAAAAATATAAAAATCGATCTGTTCGCTGAAAGCATCAGCCTGCTTTCTTGCCTGCGCCGCGTCCGCCTGTTCCTTCGGCCATTCCCACCAGGGCTTTTGTCCGTTAGCATCCTTGAGCGCCATAAACAGCGCATAATCGCGCACCCAGGGGTTTTGTTCGGCAAAGAGCGCAGCGAGCGCCCTGTGATCGTCAGTGCGGCGCGCAAAGGCTTTTTTCAGCGCGCAAATGCGATGTTCAAGCGCAAAGGCGTGACTCGCGGTATAGACGCTGCCGTCGTAAACGTTTTCGCGCACTTCCGCTTCGGTGAGCAGTCCTTCTGCTTGCAGTTTTCGCGGATCGATCAGCGACAGATTCCCCGCAAACGCGCTGAAGGAGCAATAGGGAGAACCGTTTGCATCCACCGGGCACAAAGGCAGTACCTGCCAGTAATGGAAATGCATCTCGGTCAACTGCCGCACAAAGGCTGCGGCCTCTTCGCCCAAAACACCGGTGCCGAACGGACCGGGCAGAGATGTGATGTGCAGCAGCACACCGGCACTACGGGTTTGCTTCATTTTGATCCCTCTTGTTTCGTATTTCGTATATTTTACCATAACGCGCGAAAAAAAACAACCTTGACAAAAAAAATACTTGCAACTTTTTGAGCAAGCGGGTATACTATTAGCCATCCGGTTAGAAAAAGGTGATTTCATGAAAGAAAAAAAGTTTTCCGTCCCGTCAGAGATCGCATATCTTGCCTCGGTGCTGCTGCTTTCTTTCGCGGTTGCCATGGTTGCAAGCGCAAATTTCGGCGTTTCCATGGTCGTTGCGCCGGCATACATCGTTTCGCTGCGCGTGGATGCGCTCACATTCGGCCAAAGCGAATACATCGTGCAAGCGATCCTCTTTGCCACGCTGTGCGTCATATTGAAAAGGATCCGCCTCCCCTACTTTTTCTCCTTTGCAACCTGCCTGATCTACGGCGCGGTACTGGACTTTTGGCGCAAGGTGATCCCCGTGTTCAATCCGGACCTCACCCCGCCGGGCAGCATGGCGTTCCGGCTGCGGTGTCTGCTTTTCGGCGGCGGGATGCTGCTAACGGCGTTTTCCGTTGCATTGTTTTACCGCACTTATCTTTACCCGCAGGTGTATGATTTCTTTGTGAAAGCGGTCTGCGAACGTTATCCGCTGAACCGCAACAAATTTAAGATCGGCTTTGACGCCACCTGCTTGCTGATTGCCGTTGCGCTGACGCTGCTCTTTTTCCACGGCTTTCGCGGGATCGGCGTCGGCACGCTGATCATGACGGCTCTCAATGGGCTGCTGATCGGGCTCTTCGGCAAATTCTTCGATCGGTTCTTCCGTTTCCCGGCGTTGTTCCCAAAGGTGGAAGCATGGTTTAAAATCTAAGGACCCGCCGATTCACAGATTACAGCTGTCAGCAAACAGCTAACAGCTAACGGCTAACAGCTGATAAAGCAACACCTCCGCGCATTTCGCGCAGAGGTGTTTGCTTTATATTCGGTTGTTATCGTTTCTGACTTATTTGCCCTTGAAGGCAGCCAGAATGTTGTGGATGAGCTGGATCAACCAGCCGAACGGGCCGCTGTGCGTCTCGCCGCAGTAACGGCAAGCGCCGGAGGAGCTGGACGAGCTGCCGGAACCACCGGAGTTTCCGCCGGAATTGTCGCCGGACGGATTCGTCGGCGTTGTGGAACCGGAACCGGAGCCTTGACCGGAGCCGGAGGAATCACCGGAACTCGTCGGAGCAAGTGCACCGGTGCCGCCGCTGCCTCTGCCGCCGGACACGCGGACATCGCCGCTTGTGGTCATCACAGAGTCGCCGCTGGTGTAGCTCATGTTGATCTTGTATTCGCCGTCATGGAAATGGACGTCGGACGTGAAGGAACCGTCATTGCCGGTGATGCCGGTCGCAGTGGTTCCGTTGCCGTCATCGATCGTGACATTCGCGCCGACGATCGGTTTGCCGTTGGCATCCTTTGCATGAACGGTGAACAGCGTGTAGCTTTCGCCGCAGCCTCTGGAGCAGCTGTAAGTTGCCCACTCGAAGGAGCCATCATACACTCTGCCGGATTTCTCATGATCGAACAGGAACTTGCCGTGGCCGAGCGCAAGGATCTCGCTCTTGCCTTCTGCCGCGTCGCAGCGTGTGCAGACCTTGTGCGCTGTGTAGCCGGCTTCGGTGCAGGTCGGGTCTTTGCCCTCGTGATCCACAAAGTTGTGGCCGAGCGGTGTTCCTTCAAAGGTGCTCGTGCCCTTCGCGCCGCATTCGCAGCTGTAGAAGTAGGTCGCCGGTGTCACGCAGTCGCTTGCAACGTCAAGATACTGATCGTTGGCAACTTCGCGGTTGAACGCGTGCGCCGTCTTCTTGCCGTAGGAGCCGCATTCATAGATGCATGCATAGCTGTGCGTGCCGTCCTTGTTGTCCTTGACCGGGCCGCTGTAATCATGGCCGACTCTCGGAACGAACGTGGAGGCAAGCGTGATCTCGTTCGCGCCGTCCGCGTCGGAGAAGTAATGGCGGCAAGCGGAGCAGATCCAGTATTCGATGCTGCCGTCCTCGGAGCAGGTCGGCGCAACCGCGTCGATCTTCACGAGCACGTGTGTACCCATCGGGATCACTTCGGAGGTGTACTGTTCGGTGAACGCCGAATTGGTGAAGGTCGCGGTGTAAACATATCTGCCGCCCTTCTGGCAAGTCGGCTGTTCGGGAATGGTGCGAACAATGTTTTCAACCTTTTCGGTGATGGTGTGGTCCGCAGTGCCGTCGCCCTTGACGTCGTTCGCGCAGATCTTCGTACCGATGCAGTAGGAATAATCATCCGCCCACTTATAGGTCGGCTTCTGCCAATCATGGCCGAGCATCGGCAGAACGTCGTGCTTCGTTGCCGTGCATCCGGACGCTGTGCAGGTATAATCCGCAGAGCCGTCTCTTGTGCAGGTCGGTTCGTTGGTTGTGGGTTCACTCCAGGTGTGCTCGATCGCCGGGCCGTATTCGTTGCAGCCGTTGACGCACAGGCACTTATGGGTGCCGTCGCCCTGATCGGCCGCTTCGCCGGTGTAGCTGTGTTCAAGCTGGGCAATCACAACGTTGTCCATCTTGTCGAGGCCTTCTGCGTCGGAGAAGTTGAAGTTACATGCCGGGCAGGTGTAATACGCTTCGTTACCGGCGGCAAGGCAGGTGGTCGCCTTATAAGCCGTGAAGGTCAGCTCTGCCGCGTGGTTGGCCGGATCAACTTCGCCATAGGTGAAGGTGTTGGTTCTGTCGGTATCAAGCACGCCGCAATACGTACAGCTCTTGACATAGATTGCCGGGCTGACGCAGGTGGCTGCGCTCACAAACGCGTTTTCAACGGTGATATCTTCCGCTGTGTAGGTATGCGGCTGGGTCGGGATGACAGCGCCCTGTTCAAGCAGCTCGCCGCAGCCAAGGCAGTAACGGTCGCCGGAATAACCGGGGGCCGAGCAGCTCTCGCGGACGTAGCCGCGCAGCTCACTCTGATTTTCGGGGTCGATGACACCGACGTGGTTATTGGGGTTCTTCTCAAGGACTTCGTCACGCGTCTGTGTGCAGGCAACATATTCATCGTCTGCAGCGCAGGTGCAGGTGTAAACCTTGAGACCGGTTTCGGCGCAGGTCGCTTCCTTCGTGATTTCGCCCGCATTCCAGGAATGTTCACGCTGCGGAATCTTCAGCGCTTCATCCGTGGTCGCCTGTGTACCGAGCTCATCGCTGAACTTCGTGTTACAGGCGTCGCAGTACCAGTGCGCTCTTACGCCGTCGGCGAAGCAGCTGCCCTTGACGATCTCCACATAAGCGAGATGGCCATTGTGGTTCGCCGGGTTGATCTCGATGTCTTCCGTGTAAGTTTCATTGCAAGCAGCATAGAACTCTGTTGCAGTGCTGTTCTGACACTTATAGGTCAAAACGCCGGTTTCGGTGCAGGTTGCTTCCTTTGTGACCGTGCCTGCATCCCAGTCGTGGCCGCGCGCCGCGATCTTCAGATCATCATCCGTGACGATCGCTGTGCCGGCAGCGTCGGAGAAGTTCTTCTGGCACGCCGAGCAATAGTAGTGCGCTTTCACGCCGTCCACGGTGCAGGTCGCTTTCTTGAGCGAAACCGGACCGATCTTGTTGTTGTGGTTCAGCGGATCGATCTCCAGTGTCTCTGTCTTGATTTGAACGGAGAACGCGCTGTTTGTAAAGCTCTTGCTGGTGTAGGTGATGGAGCCCGTGGCAACGCAGGTCGCAGGCTTGGTCGTCTTGCTGACCGAAACGGTCTCGGTTTCCACATGGCTTGCGTCGCGAGCGCAGGTGCGGGTCGCAGTGACCTGCGTGTTATCCTCGTTCCAGGTGTAGGTCACATCGCTCCAGTCGTGGTTGAGCTTCGGAATGACCGTGCCTTCCTGTTTCTTCATATGGCAGACCGGGCACTCTTTATGGCGAACGCCGTTCTCGGTGCAGGTCGCCTCGCTGTCGATGACCCACTGGAAATCGTGGTCGCCGGCTGCTTCTGTGAACCATCCGCAAACGGAGCAGGTCTTCCAGTGCTGGTTGTTATCCGTTGTGTACGGAGTTTCATTCACGGGATCATGGTTCGCTTTCGGCGTAGTGTAGTTGGTGCAGTAGACGCACTGTACCCAGTGGCCGGTTGCATCAAACTGCATATCGCCGGGCGTACAAGCTTCGGATGCATTCTTCGTATGAACACCGTTGACTTCCAGACCGAAGGTTCCGCAGCCGTTGCGGCAGGCGCGGTTGTGTTTGAGTTCACCGTCAACAACAAGCGCGTTGTAATCGCCGGTGTACTTATGGCCTCTGGCGGTGCCGGTTCTGATCCAGGTCTCGCCGTTGTAATCCGCCGTGCTCGCTGTGCAGCGTGCGCACTTGTAATAGTATACAGCGTTATCTTCGCAGGTTGCAGGCGTCTTCAGGTAGGTCGCCGCGGTGCTTTCCGCAGTGAACAGGTGGTTGTTCGAATCAAAGGAGCCGTAAGCTGTATTACAGGCTTCGCAGATCGCCTTTTCTGTGCAGGTCGCTTCGCCGCCGAAGCAGCTTTCGGTTTCGTTCTTCTTCCAAACGCCGTCTTTCTTCACGCCGTAGGATTCGCAGTCGTCAAAACGTACGCACTTGTAGAAGTGCTCGCCGGCGGCAGCGTTGACCGCATCGCCGGTAAACTCATGGCCGAGCGCGGTATCAGCCTTGGTCCATGTGTTGCCGCCGTAAGTGCCTTCGCTGTTGACCTTGTTGTCGTTGGTGCACTTTTCGCAGCGGGAGCACTTGAAGTAGTAAACCTCGTTGCCTTCGCAGGTCGCGGCGCTCTTCAGATATGCCGCACCGTCATTCTGCACGGTGAAATCGTGGTTGTCAAGGTCCTTTGCAAGCGTAACATCTTTTGACTGTACACTGAATGCTGTGTTGGTGAACTCCGCAGATGTAAAGTGGCGGTTTCCCTCTGTAGTACAGGTCGGAATCAATGTATCTTCGTAGGTGGTACCGACTGTCTCTGTTTCGACGCCGTGGTCGGGGTCTGTATTTGCGCAGCGCGAGCATTCTCGTCTTGCAGTAACAGACATATTGTCTGCGCTCCAGGTGTAGACCGGATTCTGCCAATCGTGACCGAGTTGACCCAGGACTTCTTCCTTGGTGGCCGTATAATCCGTTCCATTAATCGTAAACTTTGCCGTATAAAGCTCAGTTCCTTCTGTCAAGCATCCCGACGGAACAGTGGTCTGGTGCGTCACTGTTGTCGTAACTGTTTTTGTCTTTGCGCAGACCGGGCAGGTCACTGTCGCATTCGGGCAAGCATAGCCGTCCCAGTTAAAGACAGCGTTCGCGTAGTCCCAGGTGTGACCGACCTTGTTTGATGTCAGGTTAGAACAATACTGGCATTTTACCCAGTGTTCGTTATCATCGCTGACGTAATCGCCGACGACAAAATTATCTGCAGGCGTACAAGCTTCACTTGCCCCTTCTGTGCTGCCAATGCCGTAAGTTCCGCACGGGCCATTGACGCAGGCGCGGTTGTGCTTGTTATCGGAAAGCGCCTGATAATCGCCGGTATAATTGTGGTCCAATTTATCAGTAGCGTCCGTCCATGTTGCATCTGAAAGACCAATCGGACTGATATCACAGCCTTGGCAAGTCTTATAATAAATCGTGCCGTGCAGGCAGTTCGCGGTTTCCTTCACGTAATCCGTAGATGCCACTGTGAAATGGTGTCCGGTTGCAGTGCCGGTATCTATCCAGGTTTGTCCCTGCCATTGCTGATCGGGAACATTTTTCGTGGTAACATCGCAGCGTTCGCACTTGAAGTAGTACACTGCGTCATCAGTACAGGTTGCTGCAGAAACAACGCAGGTTGGATCTGCTTTTGCCCGATTCTTTGACAACTCTGTACCGAATTTATGTCCAAGTGCGTTTTCGTATGGCACACCGCAGACATCGCAGAAGCCCTGCATCGTACAGGTCGGCGCATTGTCTGCTATACCGTCGCCGTCTTCATCCTTCGTATGAGAGTGAACCGCATAATTCGCGGTCAGGGTGTCGGTCTTGCCCTGTAACGGACCGAACGTATAACTGAAGCTTGTTGCATTCCACGTACCGTTCTGATCGCCGCCAAAGGTAAAGCCGGTAAAGTGCTTTCCGCTGGGAGGTGTGGGTTGATTGATTCCTGTAATTTGCGATTGATACGACTTATTATAAGTGTAATTTGAGGTAATCGTCTGCGTCTCATTGTTTTGGTTAACAATGGACATGGAACCGCCATTTGGCTTTAAAGTCAGATTGCTGTAGTTGATGGACCAATGCGCGTAAAGATCCATTCCTGCATAATCGAACACATGCGCAGACGTACCATTAGCATTATAATACTTTGTTCCGCCGGAGGCCTCTGTATAAAAGCCTTCGAAGGTGTAACCGGTACGCTTCGGCAAATTTGCCTGCGCAATAGAACTCATATTAAAACCAATTGAGCAGCTAACGCTTGTTACTGCGCCATCTGTACCACCGTTTGACTTTAAACTAACAGTGCCTTTTGCAAAATCAGGGGCACCATTGGCAGAAGTACTGCCGTCGCTTCGATGCACGGTAATCGAACCGTTGCCACCATGGCCGCCGCCGCTGCCGCCGGAATTACGTGAACCACTGTTGGTACCTGCGGAACCGTTATCAGCGCCTCCGGCACCGCCACGTCCCTTATTGCCACGCCGCCGCCGCCGCCACCGCCGCCGCCGCCGCGGCTGGTGGAACTGCCGGACGTACCGCCGCCGCCACTGCCGCCGCCGCCGGTACTGCCGGAATTATTTGAATAGTTGCTGCTTGTAATGCTGTCCATAATATCGATGGTGCCGCCGTTGCCGCCGTTGCTGCCGCCGCTGCCGCCATTACCATTATGATCTCGGCCGGTTCTTGTTGCGCCGCCGGCGCCACCGCCGCCGCCGCTGGTGCCGATACCGGCACCGCCACCACCGCCGCCGGCGCCGCCGGCGCCGCCATCAGGTGAACCGCCGCCGCTACCATTTGAACCTTTCGCGCCGGCGCCGCCGGTTGCAACAAGCTTACCCGGTCCAGTGATGACAAGTGTATATCCGCTTTGAACAAAGATGCCGGGGTTACCGCCACTCGTTCCAGAGCCACCGCCACCAGTAACAGTTAAGGTCGCGCCAGATGCGATATAAATAACTGTGTTACCAGTAATCTTTCTGTTAGAGCCTGCAGCGACCGATTTGTTAGAGGTAACCTTGTATTTTCCGTTCAGGTCACCACTATCCGGCCAGTCTGTCAGTGCAGTATTCGCCGCACTGGCTTTCGGCAGCGTCTCCGGCGCAACGAACACCCAGGCGCTCAGCAGCATGAGCACCGAGAGGGCGACCGCAAACATGCGCCGCGATCCGCGTTTGATTTTGCTTACCATAAAAAATACCTCCTGCAAACATATGTTTATATTGCGGGTTATAGTTTCCTACATGATTATTCTACATGAAAAAGGCAAAAACGTCAAGAATTTTTTTCGAAATAATACACAAAAAAATCAGCCGGGTTTTGTGCAAAAAGAAGTTGGTTTTTTCGAATATGGAAATATGTAATTCCGTATTGTAAAATTCAACAAGTCTACACCGTATTCTTTATGAAAAACTACAATTGCAAAACCATTTAAAACAGCGTAAAATGTATATGTATTGTATTATACAATTAGAAGGAGGCAAAATTATGAAAAACCATTCAATCAAACTGCGACGTTCACTCGCTGTACTGATGACTGTGTTGATGGTCATGAGCGCTTGGGTGTTCGTTGCACCGACGAAAGCATCTGCGGCAAGCAACATCACCGTTGAGCCGACCAGTACCGGCGCATATGTGTATGTCTATTATTCCGGCTCCGTCTCAACCATCCAGGCTCCGACGTGGACGGAATACAACGGACAGGATGTATGTCCGTGGATCAATATGACGTCGGGCAGTTATACCGCGAACGGCGGCTCCTACAACTACCGCGTTGAGATCAAAACCAGTGATTTTAAAAACGAGGGCGGTTTGTATCATACGCATATTTACGTGAACGGCAGTTATTATACTGCGATCGACTATTACGTTTCTTTCCCACAGCCGTACAGCACGGAGTATTATTACCCGTCCGGCACAAAATTTGTGAAAAACTTTCAGTTGACCTATGACAGTTCCAAAAGCGACGCACAAAGCCAGTGCAAGCCGTCGGGTTTTTCCAGCGGCAGCACATTCCCGGATTCCCACAATGCGGTTCACGACTATGCGCATAACGCAGCGTGGGTCAATCAGGATCTGAACGAAGACGCCGGCGGTTCCTATGTCTATTTCGGCTACACGCTGACCGACGATCCGACTGCGGCAAACGCATGTAAATCCGTTGGTATTGAAACGAGTGAATGGGGTAACTATAAATCCGACAACTCCGTCTCGGCAACCGTCAACGGTAAAACCGTAACCTGGTGGAAAGCCAACAGCGGCGCCAACAGCACATATGCGCCAAAGCTTTATTCCGACGGCGCTGTCGACCTGAACAAAGGCGCAGGCGGCAAAGACATTCTTCTGTATGCCACCTATGATCGCAACTACGGCCCTGCCATCGACTGCGTGACAGCCATTGACACCTCTGACGGAGAAGCTCTGCCGCCAAGCATCAAAGAAGGAAACACCTATTTCAACGGTTCCGGCTGGTATTCCGCTATTGCCATCAACTCCCCCGGCAGCGGACGTCCCGACCTGAACAGAAGTGCCGGCGGCGATGATATTACAATGTACTATCACACTTCTTGCGAAGCCGTGAATTCCAACACGCTGCGTTCAGAATACGCACATAAAAAGTGGATCTATGAAAACGGCGGCGACGCAAACTCTGCTCTTGTCAACGCGCTGAACACGGCGAGCAGCATTCTTGCCGACCTTGCCGACGGCTATACCACAAGCAACCAAACCACAATTGACAATGCGGTGAACGCACTTCGAAATGCGATCCCGACATTGACAATAGACACTGACGGAACGGCTTCTCTTGCAGCCGGGAAATCGGTTTGGTATAAATACACACCGTCTTCCTCCGGCACCTTCCTTTTTCTGACACATGCTTCTTTTGACACAAAATACGAACTGTATACGGGAACAAACACTACTTCTACAACCGGTCAGGACGATGGGGATTCAACTATCATCAATATGCTTGGCATGTCAAGCTTTCAAGTTTATCATGAAATCTCGCTGACATCCGGCACAACATATTTCTTTAGAGTTTTTGCTTATGACAGCAGCAATTCCGGCAGTCTTCCCGCTCGCGTTGCAACGCCGGTCAACATCACCTTCAACGCGACCGGCGGCATATCAAAATCTTACAAGCTGCCAAAAGGCTACAGCTCTATGAGCTTCAACTATTCCGGCGTTTCCCGCTCCGGCCATACGCTGCTCGGCTGGTCAACCAGCGGAGACGGAGCCCAAAACTCAAGTGTTAAACTTCCTTCCGCGACTATTACCGTTCCGGGATCGGATACAACATACTATGCGCTTTGGAATCCGAACAATCCCACGGTGATTTCGCCGAATTCCAGCGGCAACGCAGAAATCGGCGCCGGCGGTCAGGTCAATTTTTATTCCTTCACCCCGAGTGAAACAAGAAACTATGTGTTTTATGCAACCAGTCCAACGGATACATTCGCTTTGCAATACGATCCGCAAACCTGGGCAAGCAACGTTACATCTGCTGCTACCAGCGACGATCAAGGAATCTCCGAGCTCGGCCAGTCAAGCAATCAGTTCCGTTTTGAAAAGGAATTTACCGCCGGAACGACCTATTTGTTCGGCGTGAAATACTACTATACATCCGCTACCGGTACCATTCCGTTTGCGCTGGAAAACATTTACACGGTCAGCTACGATCTGAACGGCGCTACCTCGCCCGCATCTATTGCATCTCAGAAAAAGTATTACAACCGAAGCATCACCCTTTCTGACGCTTCGCCGACACCCGTACCAAACGGATACGATTTCGACGGCTGGGCAGAATCAAGTGATGCGCTTGCAGGCGATTACGCTGCGGGCGGTACATTCACCAAGAACGAAGATACCGTTCTTTATGCAGCATGGAAGCCCCACACGATTCATGCCACGCTCAACAAAGCGAGCGGCACCGGCGGCACTTCCGATGTTTACTACCGTTTTGAACAACCCGGCTACTACAGCAACACCGGCTGCACATCATCCCTGAGCTCGGTCGCCGTTCCCACCCGTCTGGGCTACACCTTCCAGGGCTACTTCTCATTGCAAAACGGCAACGGCACCCAGTACATCGACAGAACCGGCGCGTTCACAAGCAGAAATTTGTATACCCAGATTGGCACGAACAAAGCCATCCCGCTTTATGCCTACTGGACCCGCGACAATTATCAAATCACCTATGCAGACAACACCTCGGGTGATTACACAGCTGTGGACGGCGCGGCAGCGATCACCCTTCGTGTCGTTCCCGCCGCGGATCACCATCTGAAAAACAGCATTGAAGTCAAAGCCGGCGACACGACACTGACCCAGGGCACGGATTACACCTTCACCTTCGGCAAGCGCGAATCAACGGTCAGCATTCTTGAAAACAAGATCGGCGGTGCGCTTCAAGTCAATGTCGGCGTGGAAAGCTGCGCCGGCGGCACGGCAACTTGCGTTGCTGCGGCAACCTGCGCCACCTGCGGCGAAAGCTACGGCACTGTGGACACCGTGGGTGGCCACAACTTCACCGGCACTGTCAGAAGCGACGGCAACGGCGCAAACGGCACGCACTCCTTCCTGTGCGTCAACGGCTGCGGCACCTACGGCGGCACTGTGACGCACAACTGGAACAGCGGCACGATCACAACGGAACCCGGCTGCGCCACCACAGGTGTGAAAACGTATACCTGCCAGGCAACGGGCTGCGGCGCGACCTACACCCAAGAGGTTGAAGCGACCGGCGCACACGAGTTTACCGTTCCGCAATACGACGATAATAATCACTGGAACAAGTGCGCAAACTGCGACGCAAAGGACGGCATCACCGCGCATACCTACACCGGCGCGCCCACCTGGGGCACCTGGACGGCGGACAACAAGATCACCGCAACGTTCAAGTGCGACGGCTGCGATCATACGATCACACCGGAAGTGACGGTCATCTCGGCGGATACACCCGCAGTGTGCGAACACGACGGCTACACCGTCTATACGGCAAGCGTTATGAATAACGGCACGACCTACACCACAACGACCCAGATCATCCATACCGGCACGGCGCTCGAGCACGATTGGCAGTTCGCCTCCTTCGCATGGGCAGAGGACAACAAGACCGCGAAGGTCAACCTTGTCTGCAGCCACGACAGCAGTCACACGAAACAGGTGGACGCTGAAATGTCCAGCGCATTCACGGCTGCGACCTGCGAAGACGACGCTTACACGGTCTACACCGCGACCTATGGCACGAATACCGACAGCAAGACCGTGACGGACGAAGGCACCGCCACCGACCATAATTGGCAGTTCGCCTCCTTCTCCTGGGCAGAGGATAACAAGACCGCAAAGGTCAACCTTGTTTGCGGAAACGAAGCGAGCCACACGAAGCAGGTGGATGCAACGATGTCCAGTGCGTTCACGGCTGCGACCTGCGAAGACGACGCTTACACGGTCTACACCGCGACCTACGGCACGAACACCGACAGCAAGACCGTGACGGACGAAGGTACGGCGACCGATCACAACTGGCAGTTCGTCTCCTTCGCCTGGGCAGAGGACAACAAGACCGCGAAAGTCAACCTTGTTTGTGGAAACGAAGCGAGCCACACGACGCAGGTGGATGCTGAAATGTCCAGCGCGTTCACGGCTGCGACCTGCGAAGACGACGCTTACACGGTCTACACCGCGACCTACGGCGAAAACACCGACAGCAAGACCGTAACAGACGCAGGCACGGCGACCGGCCACGAATGGAAGTTCGCTTCCTTCGCATGGGCGGCGGACAACAAGACCGCGAAGGTCAACCTTGTCTGCGACCACGACAGCAACCACACGAGTCAGGTGGACGCTGAAATGTCCAGCGCATTCACGGCTGCGACCTGCGAAGACGACGCTTACACGGTCTACACCGCAACCTACGGCACGAACACCGACAGCAAGACCGTAACAGACGCAGGCACGGCGACCGGCCACGAATGGAAGTTCGCTTCCTTCGCATGGGCGGCGGACAACAAGACCGCAAAGGTCAACCTTGTTTGCGGAAACGAAGCGAGCCACACGAAGCAGGTGGACGCTGAAATGTCCAGCGCGTTCACGGCAGCGACCTGCGAAGACGACGCTTACACGGTCTACACCGCGACCTATGGGGATCAGACCGACAGCAAGACTGTAACGGACGAAGGCACGGCCACCGGCCACACCTACGCGTTCAGCGAATTCGTCTGGGCAGAAGACGGCAAAACCGCAAAAGCAAAATATGTCTGCGGCAAGGATGCAAACCATGTAACCTATTACGACGCGGCGATCACGCCCGACGTTCACGCACCGGAATGCGAAGCCGCGGGCTACACCGATTACATTGCGAGCTACGACGGTCACACCGACACGAACCGCATCGCTGGCGACCCCGCCACCGGTCACGCCTACGCGTTCGACTCCTTCGTCTGGGCGGAAGACGGCACGACCGCGCAGGCCAAGCTGGTTTGTGCAAACAACGGCGAACACATCACCTATGAAGCGGCGCAGATGAGCCACGAGGACCACGCCGCGACCTGCGAAACCGCACCATACACGACCTACACCGCGACCTACGGCGATCAGACCGACACGAACGATGTAACAACAGGCGCAGTGCCCGGTCACCAGTACGGTGATCTTGTGCCCGCAACCGCAGCATCCTGCACCGAAGACGGCAATATCGCGTATTATTACTGCCCGGTCTGTGAGAAATACTTCAACGAGGCAAAGGAGGAGGTTTCCTCCATCGTCGCGTCCTCGTCGGGCCACTCTTACGGCGAGCTGCACGCAGCAGTGTCCGAAACCTGCACGAGCGACGGCAACATTGCTTACTATCAGTGCTCCGTTTGTGAGAAATATTTCAACGAAGCGAAGGAAGAGATCGAAACCTATGTCATCCCGTCACCCGGGCACAATTACGGCACCTGGATCCCCGCGGTTGAAACGTCCTGTACCGCGCCCGGCGCGCTCGGCCACTTCCACTGCTCTGTCTGCGGCAAGGACTTTGACGAGAACCACAACGAGATCGCGGACGTCGTGATCGCGCAGCTTCCGCACATCTTTGAAGGTGCGATCAAGGATAACGGCGACGGCACGCACGCTTTCGCCTGCACCTACAACTGCGGCACCTACGGCAACGCGGCCGCGCACGAATTCACAGAAGTTGCAGAAGATGCGTTCATGATCGATGAAGGCAACTGCACAACCCCGCCGACCTATGTCAAGAGCTGCGTCTGCGGCGCAAGAAGCGAGGAGACCTTCAGCGGTTCCGCACCCGGACACAAGTTTGTTGCGAAGGAAGGCAAGGAACCGACCTGCACCGAGCCGGGCTACGCCGCGTATGAGGAATGCTCCGTCTGCGGCTTCATCCGGGGCGATCAGGAATTCCCGATCGTTGACCACAACTATGTGCGCGACGAGGCAGCCAGCGGCCACGTCTTTGACCAATCCGTTCAGTGGGATGTTTACTCCTGCAAATTCGGCTGCGGCAGAAGCTACACACTGTTCACGGCGTATGTGCGCAACGATAAAGGCGTCGCGCTTTCCGGCGCGAAGGTTCGCCTGACAGGCAATGACATGAGCGAGGAAGGCGTCACCGACACCGAAGGTAAAGTTGCGTTCCAGTCGCACTTCTCCGACGGCTCGTATGAGCTGACAGTCAACTACAGCGGTGACCAAGGCACCGGCAGCTCCTACGGTAAATTCAACCTCAACGACGGCATGGGCAGCGGCGGCTTCGGCACGATGACGACCACCGGCGCGCCTGTGACGGAACCGGACGAAGAAACACCGACCGATCAGCCGACCACGGATGATTCCGGCAACGGCGGCAACACCACGCCGAGCGCACCGCGTCGCTGCTCCTGGTGTGACATCAACGAAAAATGGGAGGACACTCCGGTCATCGGCTGGATCGTGGCGTTCATCCACATGATCATCCACGCGGTTCAAGCAAGATAACACCCCCGAAAACAAACATGACCCCGGCTGTGGAAACACTCCGCAGCCGGGGTTTTTGGCGATTCTTGTTGAATTAAATTGTTTCGATCCCCTGCTCTGCCGCACGGCAGACAAACACGTTTTGATACTCCTTTTTCAGTGCTGCTGCAGCAGATTCTGCCGTCTCTTCGGTTTCGAACATGCCGAACACGGTCGGTCCGCTGCCGCTCATGCAGCTTGCCTTTGCACCGTGCGCGCGCATCACAGCTTTGATCTGCACACGTTCCGGTACATCGATGAACTGTTCAAACACATTGTTCACACGCGCGCAGACACCGTCGGCATCGCCGTTCAAGATGCTTTCCAGCATACCGCGGCGGTCGGGATGGCGCACACGGCCGGCAGTATCGAACGCAGCGTATGCGGCGGCGGTCGAAACCGGATGATCCGGCGTCACGAGGACAAAAGTGCCAAGCGGCAGTTCCGGCAAAAACGACAGAAGCGTGCCGGTGTGCTGCGCGAGCATCAAACCGCCCAGCGCACAAAACGGCACGTCTGAGCCGATTTTTCTGCCAAGCGCGGCGATCGTGCGCACGTCGGGCGTTTTTTGAAACAGCGCAAACAGCGCGCGCAGCACCGCAGCCGCATCCGCGCTGCCGCCGGCAAGCCCGGCCGCCTGAGGAATGTGCTTTTCAATATGGATCGAAAGGCCCTGCAGCGGCAGATCGAAATGCTTAAAAAACGCAGCGGCTGCTTTGTATGCAAGGTTGCGTTCATCGGTCGGCAGCTTCGGATCGCTGCAGGTGAGGGTGATGTTGTTGCTGTCGGTCAGCGCAACGGTCACTTCATCCGCAAGGTCGACCGACTGCATGACCATAAACAGCTCGTGATAGCCGTTCGGCAGCGTTGATAAGATGTCAAGCATCAGGTTGAGCTTGGCGTTTGCCTTCATCGTCAGTTTCATAAAAATGCTCCATTCAAAAAGGACGGTTCTTTCGGTGATCGGACACTATATTTTACCACGCGGGAACGGCGCTTGTCAACGTCCGCTTTGTACACAATGACCAATTTCGACCACATTTTTCTATTTTTCGGTTCCTTGACGCAAGGGACATTTTTCGATATAATATTACTTAGGGTATCTTGCCTATTATAAATGAAAAGAGGCTTTTTGCATGAGCAAACTAACACCGCCGCGCAATACCATCACCTATTCCCGCAAAGAACTTGCCGGCTATTTGACCGGCCTTGCCGGGCAGAACATCATTTACAACATCATTGCTACCGGTCTCGCCTTTTATTTTCAAAGCGTGATCTTCCTTCCCGCCATCGCCTGCTCGCTCATTTTTGCGCTGGCGAGAGTTTGGGACGCGATCAACGACCCGATGATGGGCACGATCGTTGACAAGACCCGCACCAAATGGGGCAAATGCAAACCTTATCTTCTGTTTGTTCCCGCGGTGATCATGGTCACCACGATCCTGCCCTTTATCAACGGCATGTATGCCGAACCGAACGATCTGCATGAGGTCGCGCTGCAGGATCCGGCAGCTTATGTTGCGTTTTCCGAAAGCGAGCTGACCAAGGAGCTGGAATATGACGGCGTAAAATATCTGTTCGTTCCCGCCGGCGGTTCGTGGGAGCTGCAGAAGGACGAAAACGGCAAACATCTGATGGACGCCGACGGCAACATCATCAAGACGAAAGTCATGATCTACACGGACGCCGACAAAGCGCCTGTGACAGACACGGCGCTTGCCGAAACCATTCTGCAGGAATTCCAGAGTGAGCTCGGTTTTGAGAAAAAGACCGGCGGCAAAGCCATCCTCATCATCGCCTGGGCGGCCATCTCCTATGTCCTTTGGGGCATGACCTACACCATCGGCGACATCCCGCTGTGGGGCGTCACCTCGCTGATGACCGAAGACCAGAATGACCGTGCAAAAGCACTCTCGCTTGCCCGTGCCGTTGCAAATGTCGGCATGATCGGCACACTGTTCACCATGATCGCGCCGGCCTTCCAGGGCATCTTCAAGAATCAGGGCATGGACGAAGCGCACTCGCTGCGTATGGCGTATATCACGCTGGCCGTTGTGATGACGGTCTTCGCGTCGATCCTCTTCCAGTTTGCCGGCTTCTCCGTCAAGGAAAAGGTCACGCCGCAAAACACCAAAACTTACACGATCCGCGAAAACTTCCAGATCATGTTCCGCAACAAGCCGTTCCGCAAGATCTTGATCTCCGGCATTCTCAGAAGCCCGATCCAACTGCTTTCCATCGTTGCCATGACGCTGGTGATGTATTACTTCTTCAACAACGATATCGGCGGCACGCTCTTTGTTGACGGCGCGCTGAATGTTGCGCTTGTGCTCAAGGTCGTCATCCTTGTCATCGGTCTGTTCGGCGGCATGATCTTCTTCCCGCTGTTTGTGCCGAAGCTGATTCAAAAATTCGAAAAGAAAAAGCTCTACAACTTCTTCACCCTCATCGGCGCGATCCCGTTCGGTCTGATCTTTGTGTTCTTCCTGATCTCCGGCGGCAATGTGCTGACCTGGAGCGGCATGGTCATCATGAGCATCCTCTTCTTCATGGCAGGCGCGTCCATGGGTTCGCTCAACGTTTTGCAGTCTGTCATGATCGCCGACTGCGTGGACTATGAGGAATACACAAACGGCATCCGTCCGGACGGCGTGTTCTTCTCCGGCCAAAGCTTCATCACCAAGCTTTCCGCCGGTATCGCCTCACTGATCTCCGGCGCAGTTTACGCAATCGTTCACTTCTCAGATAAAAACGTCGCGCTGCTCAACAACGCCCTTGTCAACGGCGCGGACTTCAAGACCTACAACGACGGCATTTTTGCCGCTGCGATGTTCTTCCTGATCTCGGTGCCGCCGGCCATCGGCATGGCGCTCGCTGCCATCCCCACCTGGAACTATCCGCTCACCGACAAGGAGCACACGCGCATTCTTGACGAACTAAACGCCAAGCGGAATAAGGCGGAATAAGTCGTTAGTCGATAGCTGTTAGCTGTTAGTCGTTAGTCGGTAGCTGATAGCTGTTAGCTGTTAGCTGTTAGCTGTTAGCTGCTAGCTGCTAGCCGCTAGCGGTCAGTTGCTAAAAAAGTCGGATCTGCTGCATAAAAGAAAACCGATAGCAAATTGCAAAAAGAATTCAAGATCGAATCAAAGAAAAGACGCTTTTCAGCGGTGTTTGCCTCTGAAAGCGTCTTCTTTTTTATGTACATATTCGAACCGTCTATTTTGCAACAGACCCTTGAACTTATAGGATCGCTAACAGCTAACAGCTAGCAGCTAACAGCTAACAGCTAACAGCTACCGACTAACGACTAACGACTATCAGCTACCGACGCAAAAACCTGAAGCATACCCTCAATCGCCATGACGCCAGCCTTGCTTTCGGGATAGATCACGCTGAACACATGCGGCAGATCCTCACCCTCAAAGGTCGGGAAATCCATCAGCGTCACCGGGATGCCGAACTTTTGAAAATCAGCATAGGCACGGCGTGCCATGTCCTTCGCCATGAAATCTCCGCTGGACGCCACAAGGAAGGTCGGCGGCATTTTTGCAAACGGAAGCAACGCGTCGATGTTCATGAACGGATAGGTCGGCAACTCTTTATAGTTCTTGCCCCACATCTGCGTTGTATATACGCCCATATAGCCGCCAGCGTTCAGATAGATCACCGGCGAAACCAGACCGAGCGCGGTCAATTTCAGCCCGCATGCAGGCACCTCAAACACGCCGCGCAGTTCTTCGCTGGTCAGCAGCGCCGCCGTAAAGGATGCAAGCTGCGCACCGGCGGAATCGCCGGTCAAAAGAATGTGCGCTTCGTCGCAGGGGTAGTCGCACATGTGCGCTTCGATCCACTGCATTGCCGCCATCACGTCCTGCAGCTGCTCCTTGATCGTTACCTGCGGCACAAGGCGGTAGCTCATGTTGAACACAACATAGCCGCGTTTTGCAAGGTTCAGGCAGTACATACGGTTCAGCTCTTTGTCGCCGTACATCCAGCCGCCGCCGTGCACGTCGATGATAACCGGCAGCGGACCTTCGTGCTCCACCGGATAATAGACGTCGATCGTGTGATACGGGTTGCCGCTGTCAAGATACGGCAGGTTATAGACGCGGGCGATGCCCTCGGGTTCGGTTTGCGTTGCAAGACGCACCTGATCGGTGTGCTTGACGTGGTTCCAGAACACACGCATGATCGGAAAAACAATAGACATAACAAAAGCCCCTTTCTGCGTTCACTCATCTTTAGTTTGATTATATCATTCACTGCGCAGATTTGCAAGGCTCGCGCGCAAAAAAAGAGGCCGCTTTATCAAAGCAGCCTCTCAGACTTATGCGTTCTTTTTCTTTGCGATCGCTCTGCGGATCGCTTTGCCGATTTCAAAGACCGGCACGGTGGACGCCGCAAGCAGGAACGAGATGATCAGTTCGTGCGGATCGAGTTCAAAATGACCCACGCCGCCGGCCGTATCGCCAAGCGGGAAGAAGATATCACGCAGGAACGGCACATAGATCGGCAGCAGCGTCATGGCCACTGTGATCACAAACGCGCCGGCCAGCCACCAGTTCATATTCTTATACATACCAATGCTGATGATGGAGCCCATACGCGAACGCATGTTGACCGCGCAGAAGATCTCGGCGAAGTTGACCGCGAGGAAGGCCATGCACATAGCGTTCAGGCAGGCGTTGTTGGTCGCTTCGTTCGCGCCCCAGATCATCTTGATCGTATCCCAGAACGGAAGGCCGGGGTTGGCATAGAAGAAGCCGAGCACATAGGCGGCGATTTCAATGATCGCAAGGTAGATGCCCTGCCAGACCATATCGAAGCCCGCGCCGCCGGAGAAGATGCCGTCGGTCGTGGCACGCGGTTTGCGGTGCATGAGGTTGCCTTCGGCTTTTTCCATACCGAGCGCAAGACCCGGCAGCGAGTCGGTGACCATGTTGACCCAGAGCAGATGCACCGGGGAAAGGATCGTGAAGTTGAGGATGGACGCCACAAACATGATGATGACTTCGCTCATGTTGGTGGAAAGCTGGAACTGCAGCACCTTGCAGACGTTGTCATAGATCTTGCGGCCTTCTTCCACGGCGTTGACGATCGTTGCAAAGTTGTCGTCGGCAAGCACCATGTCGGATGCGCCCTTGGTCACGTCGGTACCGGTGATGCCCATGCCGATGCCGATGTCGGCGCTCTTGATGGACGGCGCGTCGTTGACGCCGTCGCCGGTCATAGCGGTCACCATGCCGCGCGCTTTCCACGCCTTGACGATGCGGGTCTTATGTTCGGGCTGCACACGGGCATAAACGGAATACTTAACGACCTCTTCCACCAGCTCTTCATCGGTGAACTTGTCAAGCTCCGCACCCACGATGGCCTCTTCGGGATTATGGATGATGCCCAGCTCCTTGCCGATGGCAACGGCGGTATCCTTGTGGTCGCCGGTGATCATGACCGGACGGATGCCCGCGCCGCGGCATTCTTCGATTGCTGCCTTCACTTCGGGACGGACCGGGTCAATCATGCCGGTCAGACCGACAAAGACCAGTTCCTGCTCCAGCGCGGCGGCGTCATAGCTTTCGGGTTCCTTTTTATACTGACGCAGGGAGACGGCAAGCACGCGCAGCGCACGGTCGGCCATTTCCTTGTTCGCCTTGAGGATGCTTGCACGGATGTCGTCGTTCATCGGCACGGTCTTGCCCGCAACGATGGCGGACGTGCACTTTTTCAAGATCTCATCCGGCGCGCCCTTTGTATACTGGATATAGCCTTCCGTTGTCTCATGCACGGTAGACATCATCTTACGGCCGGAATCGAACGGCGCTTCGCCGATGCGCGGCTGCTTCGCGTTCAGCTCCTGCTTCGGAAGGCCGAGCATATATGCGTAGTTGACCAGCGCAGCTTCGGTCGGTTCGCCGACCGCCTCGTTGTTTTCATCCAGATGCGCGTCGCAGCACTGCGCCATCGCGGTCGCGATCAGTTCTTCATCGTCGCCGTAATGATCGACAACGGTCATCTTGTTCTGTGTCAGTGTGCCGGTTTTATCCGAGCAGATGATCTGCGTGCAGCCGAGCGTTTCCACAGCGGTGAGCTTGCGGATCAGCGCCTGCCGTTTGCTCATGGCGGTCACGCCGATGGAAAGAATGATCGTGACCACGGCGGGCAGACCTTCGGGGATCGCGGCGACCGCCAGCGCGATTGCGGCGATGAAGGTGGACAGGGCGATATTACCGAGCAGCGCGGCGGAGAACGGTTCGCCGGAGGTCATCAGGCTTTCCACAAGGCCGACGACGAACACCAGCACGCTGATGCCGATGACGAGCTTGGTCAGGAATTTGGAAAGCTCGCCCATTTTCTTTTGCAGCGGGGTCTGGTCGTCTTCCGCTTCGGAGAGCGCGTCGGCGATCTTACCCATTTCGGTCTCCATACCGGTGCCGGTCACAACTGCGCGGCCGCGGCCGTAAACGACGGTGGAACCGGAATAAAGCATATTTTTGCGGTCGCCCAGCGCAATGTCATCATTGCCCTGTTTGAGCTGCAGCACGTCAATGATCTTTGTGACAGGCACACTTTCGCCGGTCAGCGCAGCCTCCTCCACTTTCATGGAATGGCTTTCAAGAATGCGGCAGTCCGCAGGCACAGCGTCGCCGGCTTCCAGCACGACCACATCGCCGACCACAAGGTCTTCGCTCTTGACGGTCGTGATCTTGCCGTCGCGCAGCACATGGGACGTTGCAGCCGTCATTTGCATGAGCGCTTCCATTGCAGCTTCGGCCTTGCTTTCCTGCACAAGACTCATAACGGTGTTGATAATGACCACAACGAGGATGACGCCCACGTCTGCAAAGTCTTCAAATTTGAACTCTCCCGCCGCCTGAACAACAGCCACGACGCCCTGGATCGCAGCGGCGACGATCAGCATGATGATCATCGGGTCGGCGAGGGCATTGATCAGCTTTTTAAACAGCGAATCTTTTTCTGCCTCTTTGAGCTTGTTCTTGCCGTTTGCCGCAAGCCGCTTTTCGGCCTCGGCGCTCGTCAGTCCGTTTTCCGAACTGTTGACTTCGGCAAGCACGCCCTGTGTCTGCATTAGATAGTGCTTCATACGAACGATCCTTTCCTTTGTTTGTAATGATTTCAAAAGACCCTTAACATAGCGCAAACGGCTATGTTAAAGGTCTCGCTTACACATAAATCGAATATGCTTCGCAAACCAGCCGAAACGGCGGTTGTTGATTTGCGAATTCCAAGCTACTCCCCTCTAACGAACGGGTTTATTGAAAATAGTTTACCATATTTTCAAAGGCTTGTCAATGATTTTTGCATAAGTTGTTCCGCGTCAGCCGCCGCACAGATCGTGTTCGCGGATGTACCGCAGCGTTTCATCCACAGTCGTAAACGCGAGGGCGACCGACGTATCTGCCGCGCCGTAGTAGATCGCGATCCTGCCCGTGGCCGCGTCCGCGAGCGCCGCGCACGGAAAGACCACGTTCGGCACATCGCCGACAGTCTCATAAAGCTCGTGCGGCGCAAGCAGAAAGCTGTCTGCGCGGTGCAGCACTTTCCACGGCTCGTCGCGGTCAAGGATGGCGGCGCCCATGCTGTAGGTGAAGCCGTTGCAGCTTGTGATCACACCGTGATAAAACAGCAGCCAGCCCTCATCGGTCTCGATCGGCGTCGGTCCCGCGCCGACCTTGGTCATCTCCCAGTTTTTGACCGGGCCCATCACAAAGCGATACTTGCCCCAGTATTGCAGATCGCGGCTGTGCTGCAAAAAGATGTCGCCGTAGGGCGTGTGTCCGCGGTCGCACGGACGCACAAGCATCAGATATTCATCGCCGACCTTGCGCGGAAAGAGCACG
The DNA here is from genome assembly GCA_902792985.1 of Oscillospiraceae bacterium. GTDB lineage: Bacteria > Bacillota > Clostridia > Oscillospirales > Acutalibacteraceae > UBA6857. The sequence goes on along the minus strand of CADBBT010000012.1, from coordinate 7,589 downwards.
CCGTTGCGCGCCACGGGATAGGTCGCGTCTTCCTTTTGGGTCCAGTGTTTGAAATCCTGCGTTACGGCAAGCCCGATCGTGGTGCCGTGCGGCGTGAGATTGACCCAGCTCAGATAATACTGCCCCTCGATCTCGCAGATGCGCGGGTCGTAGCCCTTGAAGATCACGGTGTCGTCCAGCGTCCAGTGGATCGCATCGGCGCTGAAGCCGGTGACGATGTTCTGATCGCGCGTGCGGTCATCCACCCGGAACACGCCGGCAAACCCGTCGCCGAAGGGCACCACGGCGGAATTGAAAATGCTGTTTGCAAAATGCAGATTGTCGCGCGTGATGATCGGATTACCGTCAAAACGCCATACGGGATAAGCGTATCCTGCGGGTTTATCCTGCCAGGGAAGGTTGGGAATGTTTGCGCCGATGATGGTTGCCATGGGATCAGTCCTCCTGCATACGGCTGTGCAGCGCGCCGAATTTTTCATAGCACGCCGCCTGCGCCAGATATTTTTTCGCTTCGGTATATACTTTTGCGCTTTCGGTGAAATGCTGATACCGCACCGTGGCGGCTTTGATCTGTTTGTTCAGTTCCTTCTGCTGCGCCGAAAGCTGTTTGAGTTCGCTTTTTGCGCCTCCGTTTGCAAGCAGCGCACGCCGCTGTTCGTTCAGCGACGCCTCTTTTTCATAGAGCGCGTGCAGCTCGTCCTCCTGCACTTGTGTCAGTCCCTGCGGGAAGTATTTTTCTGCCGCTTTGCGTGAACGCAGGGCCAGACGCGCGTCTGCGATCGCCTGCTTGCGTTCTTCGCGCTCCTCTTTGGTGCCGTTCGGCAGCGCCTTTGCGTCAAGCAGCGCCTGCTGTGTCACCGAACAAATGCCGGAAAGCCCGCGTTCGACCACACCGTTTGCCCAATCCAGCCGTGCTTTGCCCTGCGGTGTTTCAAAACGGTCAAGCTCTTCGAGCAGCGCGGCGGAGATCTCGATTTCTTCGTTGTCCGCCTTTGCCTGCTGCAGTTCGGCACGGGAAGCACCGTCCGCTTTCATTTTTTTAAGGTCGGTTTTGCCGCGTTGCAGCGTCTGCTTTGCGTTTTCAATCATTTCCAGCGTCGGCTCCATGTCCGCGTCGGAAAGCACGCCGTTGCCGTAATCTTCCACATTTGCGCGTAGCTGCAGCACACGGATGACCGCCTTTTGCTTCGTTTCGGTAAAATCATAGAAGAAGTATGGCACAGTGTTCAGCGCAGCGCCCACAGAGGAAAGGATCACGAGCACGCCCACGAGCTTGAACAGCGTGTCGGTGTTATAGAGAATGTCATACATATTCTCATAGCCGTTGCCGGCGAAGATGCCGTATTTTTCATAGACCGCCGGCAGCACAGAGGAGGTTGCCATCGTTACGAACGAGCCGATCATCGCCACCGCGCCGAACATGCCGTCGATGCGCTCGCCGCTCTTGTAGTGCTGATAATCGCGGATATCGGCCTGAATGGCCGGGTTGAGCACCACGATGAAGGAGTCGGCGATGGAGTTGAAATACATACACAGCAGCACCGTCCAGATCGAGCCCATCAGCGGATATACCAGCGCAAGGAACAACACATTGAACAGATTTGTTGCGATCAGCACCTTCTTCTTGCCCCATCGCTTGATCGCAAACGGTGCAAGCAGCATTCCCCAGCCGTAGGCCGTGCCGCGGATGAGCGTGATGAAGGAGTACTGCTCGGCGGTGCAAAGATGGGCGTAGTTATACAGCCACTGCAAGATCACATAGGTGCACGTTTCCAAAAAGCCGAGCCAGCCGGCGAGCGAGATGATCCAGAAATACTTGTTTTTCGCAACTTCGCGCAGCGCGTCGGTGAACCGGATCTTCATCGGGTGCGTCTTGGCCACAACGATCTTTTCCTCGGTGCGCGCATAGACAAGGATGACGAGGGCCACGCCGGTGATCGCGATGAACGGATACAGCCACTGATAGACGCGCAGATCATACATATTGCCGTTCGCGACCTTGTCCGCGATCAGCGGGGTGACAAAGTTCGTCACGGTCGGCGAAAACGAATAGATCATGCTCTTGACCGCCGTGGCGTTCGTGCGCTCCTGCGAATCGGGCGAAAGCACATGGATCAGGTTTTCATATGCGTCAAAGAAGAAGTTATAGTAAAACTGCAGACCGAAGTTATAAAGGAAGATCAGCGCGCAGCGCCACAGATAGCCGATCGACTGATACGGCGTAAATACGAACGCGAGTGAGATGAGCACCGTCGGGATGCCCGTGCGCAGCAGATACGGCCGGTATTTTCCGCCGGAATAGCGCACGTTGTCCACCATGTTTGCGCGCACCATCGTCAGCGGGATGTTCGTGATGACCGAGATGAGATACATCACATACATATGCATCGGCTGGATGCCGATGGTGTTGCCGATGATGACGTTCGTTGTGGAAAGCAGCAGCGCCTGCGCCATGGTAAAGATGGAATATGCGCCCATGCCGCCCACGGAATACGCGGCGATCTCGCGAAAGGGCATATATTTACCCTGCGGCGGCGTCTTCCAATAGGTCTTGACGTCCTTCAACAGTCCCGTGCCTTTTTGCAAAAGATTCATACGCCGTCTCCTTCCGCAAAGCGCAGCACAACGCTGCACGCGCCCGCATCCGCCTGAATGCCGAGCAGCGACGCGCCGTTTTCAAATGTTTTGACCGTGCGCACGCGCGCTTCGGTTTCAACTGCACACGCCTTGTGCGCATAGATCAGCGTTTCATTTTTCCCGTCGGCACGGTAGCGCAGCGTAAAGGCCGTTTTGTCGGCGCTGCGGAAAAAGCGCACACAAGTGCCCGCCACCGCCACGGGAACCGTGCGAGAGAGCATCTCCATCAGCGGTGCGTCCAGATCGTCGCCGTGGTAATCCCAATAAAGCTGGCCCCACGCGTTGGAATCGAAATAATCGAGCAGCTCGTTCGCGTGCGGGAACCAGGAGGTGTCCTTGTTGTTGCTGCAGCCGCCCCATTCGCCGACGATTGTCGGAACATTGAGCCGCAGCTGAGAGCGCCGCATTTCGTTGAAAAAGGCTTTCACACGGTCGGCGTTCGCGTATTGATAAAGCGGTGTATCCACCGTAAAGTCATAGGCATGCGGACCGTAACACTGCAAAGGCTCGCGCCGGCCGTTCACTTCGATCGGCGGAACGGACAGCCGCACGCCGCCGTTGCACAGATAAGGCTGTTCGATCATCAGGATGCCGTTCGGCGTCGCCTCGCGCACAGCGGCAGCCATTTTGCAAAGAAAGGGCCAATAGCATTCCTTGTCAAAGGCCGCCTGCGCAGGAATGACTTTTGCAGTCACCTCTTCCATGAACGCGCCGGGAAGATTGTCCAGCACCGTTTGCATATCCCTGCGTAAAAGCGCCGCAAGAAGCACACGCCGTTTCAGTTGTTTGCTCAGCAGTCCAGCACGCACCGCACGCGGCAAAAGCTGAAGGATGGTTTTTTTGATCAGCGATCCCGGTGCAGGCTCGTTGAGAAAATCAAAGCCGAACAGCGCTTTGCTCTCGCCGTAGCGCCGCGCGAGCATCTGCCACAGATCGGCATAGCGATCCTGCAGCCCCCGACCGTCGACCGGGTCGTTGTTCCAGAAATGGTCAAAACAGTTGTGGACCCACGGGCCGAAGAAATACGCCTCCGCCCAAACAAAGCGGTAGTCGCGCGGCTGTTTCCCGTCGGTCAGGCACGCCCAGGCAGGCGCGCCGTCGCCGCCGCCCACCCCGTCAAAGCCGGAGTACAGATCCTGATGCATATCCAGCAGGATATAGACGCCGAATTCTTCGGCAAGGCGGAAGATCTCGTCGAGCGAGCGCAGATAGCTTTCGCTGTAAACGCCCATTTGCGGCTCCAGATTCGCCCATGTCACGGCCAGACGGATCAGGTTGAAGCCCTTCGCCGTGTATTTTTCAAAAAACGCGCGGTCCAGCGGATAGCGAAACACATCGCCGATCTGCTTGTCGTCGATGTTCATACCGTTAAAAAAGCGCAGTCGTCCGTGTTCATCGGTAAAATGCAGTTCGTGCGTTTGGATCCTGTCCATAACGATTCCTCCTGTTTATGCATCGACATGCAGCACATCCATCGAATGCCGCTGCAGCAGCCCTGCCTGCCCCCGCGGGCGGCAAAGCGCAGTATATACATCGGTCACACGGCACTGCAGCGCATAAAACGCCTGTGCCTTTTCGGAAAGCAAACCGGTTTCGCGGTGCTTTGTGATCAGCGGCAGCGTCGGCGACGCCTTGCGCAGCAGTTCGAGTCCGCGGTCGTTTGCCGCAAGCACATGCAAAAACGGCGGGCGCGTGCGCTGCCATTCTTTTTCAAGATTCAAAAAACAGTGCAGTGCGGCACGGCGCACCTTTGCGGCGGTGACGCTTTTGGTCTGCGCCGCCGCAAGCAGCGAAGGCAGATCCGTCGCCGTTTTTGACGCGGCAAACAGACGCGAGGCGAGACCGCTGTCGTCGGCGATGCAGCGTTCCATATCCATGGCGGACTGCTGCCGCAGTGTGCACAGCAGCGCGGTTTCAAAAGACGCTTCGTCAAAAAACAGTGTTTCGGGCGAAAAAAGCTCCTGCGCTGCCGCCGGCGGCAAAAAGGGCAGAATGTCGTTTCGGTCCGGCATCTCACGCAGTGCTTTGGCGCTGACGATCTTGCCCGAAGGCGCAGCCGCGTCATGGGCGGCGCCGATGCGCTGCACCGGCAAAAACGAAACCGGTGCGCCGCAGTTATTTGCCGCTTTGATATATTCCACCGCAAGGGTGTTGTTCGGCGTTCGAAGCACATCGGCGACAGCCGCGCCGTGGGCGTTTTCCAGCACAGTCTGCGCCGCCGCAGGATAGCCGATCCCCTGTGCGCAAAGCTTGCCGATTTCCGCCTGCAGCGCTTCGTTTGAAAGCGTATTCGCCGCCTGACACAACAGGGCAAGTTCCGGCGTTTCCGCACCGAAGGACAGCAGATCCACGCCGAAGGCGGCAAGCGTTTCGATCGCGCCGAAAGCAAACACGCCGGCGCTCGCGCACGCATACGGCACGCCGAGTTCCAGCACAAGATCCGCCCCGCAGCGCACCGCGGCTCTTGCACGCGCAAACGGGTCGCAGAACGCGCCCGTGCCGCGCTGCACAAAGCAGGCGCTCATCACCGCAACGATATGCGTTGCGCCCGCTTTTCGCGTTTGCCGCAAATGGTAGGCATGGCCGTTGTGGAAGGGGTTGTATTCACAGACGACGCCGGCGATCTTCATGCGCGCACTCCACGCACATAGGCGGTGATCTTCGCGCCGTCCTCATAGCCTTTTTCATAAAGACGCTGCAGCGCGTCGGTATCGTTCGTCAGCGTTTTGATCCCGCAGGTATTGTCGGGTGCAACGATCAGCACCTTGCCCTCATCGGCAAGCTTGTGCGCGAGCACACGCTGATGGTTATAGACCTCATGGCGTACCCGCAGCAGATCGGCGACCGCAGGATTGCTGCGGCGCAGCACCACGGAGCCGATTTTATCGCGCCGCTTTGCCTGCATCGGCGCGTCGGGCGTGGTCAAAAGCAGGATCACTTTGTCGCAGCCGTCGGCAAACGCGCGCTCGATCGGGATCGGTTCACCTACGCCGCCGTCGGCAAAGGTGGACGTTCCGACTGTTTCAAAGCGCGTTGCAACCGGCAGCGCAGACGACGCCATCAGCACACGGTAATCATCGCGTGCAATGTCCGCCTTTGTAAAATAACGGATCGCGCCGGTGTCAGCATCGGTTGCGACCACGACGAACTCCGCCGGGTTGTTCATCAGCGCGTCATAATCGAGCGGGTCTTCACCGTCGGAGTTGGAAAGCGTGCCGTAGATGTAATGCAGGTCCAGCATGGCGCCTTTTTTTGCAAAATTCCCGGCGCTGATATATTCTTTGCGGCTGGAATATTCAATGTAAAAGCGATAGTTGCGCCCGCGCTGACCGGCAAGGTAAGACGCGATGTTCGCACTGCCGGCCGAGACGCCCAGACAATAATCCAACTGCACGCCGTCATCCATCAAACGGTCAAATACGCCCGCGCCGTAAATGTCGCGCAGCCCGCCGCCAACGTCAATGATCCCGATTTTCATATTGCTCCGCCTTTCTGTTTCAGTTGGTTCTATGGTATCACGTTTTATAGGGGAAAGTCAAGAGAATTCTCATCAGCAGATCCACCTGTGAACAAACTTTGAAATCACGCAAAAGTCACGAAAACGCCTTGACAATACATTTCAAATTTGTTAAAATTGTGACATAGCTTTTAAGGAGGTACGCAAAAATGAATCTTCAATCCCTCATCAGCAAAAAAGACCAGGCTGCGGCCTACATGGTCAAAGAAATCACCCACATCTGTAAAAATCTCCCCAAACGTGACCCCGGCTCCGAAGGCGAGCTCAAGGGCTGCGAATATATGGCGGACGTGCTCAAAAAAGATTGCGGCTGCGATTCCGCTGTCATTGAACCGTTCAAAGAGAACCCCGGTTCCTTCTACGGCTGGCTGTACATCACGCTGACGTGCATGCTCGTTTCCGTGGCGCTGTTCTTCTTTGTGCCCGTGGTCGCCATCCCGCTTATCACCTTCGGCCTTGTGACCGCAGTGCTGCAGTTTGGTCTGTATTTCAAGTTCGTTGACAAGCTCTTCCCCGAAAAGACCGGACACAACGTCACCGCGATCAAAAAATGCACCGGCGAGACCAAGCGCCGCATGATCTTCTGCGGCCATGTGGACGCCGCCTGGGAATGGCCCGTCAACTATGCACTCGGCGGTGTTGGCTTTGAAGGCCACGCGATCATCGGCTTTGCCGGCGCGTTCTATTATCTTGCCCTTGCCATCATTCAGGTCTGCACACACGGCCTTGCCCGCCCGGAGGTTTCCTCCGCGATCGGCAAATGCGCACTCTGGGGTCTGATCTTCGTTCCGTTCTGGATCGGTCTGTACTTCATGTGGAACAAAAAGCGCATCGTTGACGGCGCAAACGACAACCTGTCCGGCTGCTACATGGGCATCGCGCTTTTGAAGATGATGAAAGACGAAGGCATTGAGCTTGAAAACACCGAAATCGGCGTGCTGCTGACCGGTTCCGAAGAAGCCGGCCTGCGCGGCGCAACGGCCTGGGCACAGAAACACCAGGGCGAATATGACGACGTTCCGACGTTCATCATCTCCTATGACACCATCCATGATCCCAAGCAGCTCATGGTCAACTACCGCAACCTCAACGGCACCGTCAAGACCGACAAGGACGTCGGCGACCTGTTCTTTGAAGCAGCCGAAGAGCTGAACATCTTCTGCAAAAAAGGCATGGTTCCCCCGATGGGCGGCGCAACAGACGACGCTGCGTTTGCAAAATACGGCTTCCGTGCCACCGGCATCACCGGATTGAACCACAAGCTTGAGAACTATTATCACACCCGCCGTGACACCTATGACAACATGAACGAGCAGGGTCTTGCCGATTGCTTCGCAGTCACTGTCAAGACGCTTGAAATGTTCGACAACGGCGCGAAACAGTAATTTATTCCGTTTCATGACCCTCCTTGCAGCGGAGCCGCTTCGGCGGCTCC
>CADBBT010000011.1 GCA_902792985.1 Oscillospiraceae bacterium | reverse complement strand
ACAGACTGTGTGAGACGATACAAAACCTGACAAAAGATACGATAAAAAGCATCACGGGTAGAAATTGGTTGTTGTCTGTTTTTAATTAGTGTTTAGTATGACTTTTTTCTCTCATAATGAAAACCTCCGTTTCTTTGGTGATTCCATCATACCAAAGAACCGGAGGTCTGTCGAATGTGCGAACTAATCCATTCTTTTTTTCGATAATACACTTATCAACAAAGAAAGAATCATCTTTTTTTCTGAGGTGGAGTCCATCCTTCATCATAATTGACAGAATTTATATATGTTTTTCCATTCCCAACGACAAGAAACAACTCACCATTTCGTATAACAAATGCTTGATCTTTTTCTTCATCTGTAAGATCAAGGTTAGGGGCATAATCCAAGTGCATCCTACAAGAGCTAAGATTTGACAGCGTAATAGTATGTTCATCCGTATACTCTGTAAGTATTTTTTCTGCATCAAGAACAACCATAGGGTATTTTGAATCATACAACAACTTAATACTATTTACTATCGAACCAGTATCGGTTTTTATTGTATCGTTACAACCAATCGTTATTTGATAACATCCGGTGGTAAAATCTTTAAACATACTAAGAGCAATTCCATATTGTAAAGGAACTTCTTTATCTAAATACTGTCCTTTTGCAACATTTCTATTGTTTTTATAAAACTCAAGATTACATATACGGCAATCCATATGATTATTATTCATATGATCAACAACATAACCTTTTGCTGTCATATCTTCCAATACATCTTTGCCATACCATTTAGCCATCATATACCTGTGAAGCCCTCCGCCAAGTGAATTGTTTGACGGATACCCATTATTTAGCCCCCAAGTGTGAGATGAAAGCTCTGAATAGTAATCATCTCTGTAAGTACACATTGCGAGCGTTTCCCATTCGGGTCTTCCAATAAAGATAGTATCTCCGTTAACTGAAAAGCTATTTTTACTTTTCCTTGGCATATTGATTCCCTCTATTTTAGGTGACAAAAATTACAGATTAGTCCATCTGGCGTTTGCATTAAAGAGTATTATTAATAATTTTGAGGTTTTTGTAGATTTAGGATACTTAACACTCTGTCAAATCATCTTATACTGAACCAATGCCGCTGTTATAATCTTTTCTTTATCCGGCGGGCATTGGGGTTGTTTCGCATTCTCGGATTTCGGTTTATTGAAGCTCTCGCCGACTTCCAGACCGAGCTTGCGTTTCACCTGCGATATGTAAAGCGAAGAAACCTTTACGCCGTATTCTTTTTGGATATACGCCTTGATCTCCTCATAGGTCGGATGTGCTTCGGACGCGGTCAGATCCTGTTCGTCAAGGTCTATTTTGAAGTCCACGTACATATCCGGATTTTTTCTGACCAAAGAAACAACCGTCTCGACATGGCCCGTGTGCGGGAACATATCCACGGGCTGGATCTTTTCGACCCGGTAGCCGTTTTTGACAAGAAAACCGAGGTCGCGCGCTTGCGTCTCCACATTGCAGGAGATGTAAACGATCTTTTTGGGCGCAAGCGTCACCAGTGCGCGCAAAAACGGCAGATCGCTGCCGGCACGGGGCGGATCCATGAACACCACGTCTGCCCTGTCGCCCGCTTTGGCCGCTTCGGTCATGAATTTCCCCGCGTCTGCACAAATAAAGCGCGCGTTGGCAATGCCGTTGCGCTTGGCGTTCTGCTTTGCGTCGCGCACTGCGTCGGCGTTGAGTTCCACGCCGATGACCTGCTTCGCCTTGTCCGCCGCCACAAGCCCGATCGTGCCGATGCCGCAGTAGGCGTCCAGCACCGTCTCTTCGCCCGTCAGCGCAGCAAACTCCATCGCCTTGCCGTAGAGCACTTCGGTCTGCACGGGGTTGATCTGATAAAACGAGCGCGCCGAAATGCGAAAGCGCTTGCCGCACAGGATATCTTCGATGTGGCCTTTGCCAAAGAGCGTGATCTCCTGTTTGCCGAGCACAAGGCTCGTTTTTGCACCGTTGACGCTCTGGATGACGGTTGTGATCTCGGGGTGCAGATGCAAAAGCTGCTTTAAAAACTCCTTTTTGCCCGGGAACAGCGCGGTCGGCGTGACGAGCACGACCATCACCTCACCCGTTGCAAAGCCGCGCCGCACAAGCACATGGCGCAAAAAGCCCGTGCCCTTGTCCTCGTCATAGGGGCGCAGCTTGAACCGCGGCAGCAGCGCACGGATCGAAACGATGATCTTGTCCGCGGTCTCGTCCTCAAGCATACAGTCGTCCACACAGACGATGTTATGGCTCGACGATTGATAGACGCCGGAAATGATCTTTCCTCCGCGCGTGACGCCGAACGCCGCCTGCACCTTGTTCCGGTAATGCAGCGGCCGCGCCATGCCGAGGATCTCTTCCACATGGCCGAAACGCTTGAGATGGCGGATGCACTTTGCCTGCTTGAAGGAGAGCTGCTCGTCATAGGTCATGTTCTGCAGCTGGCAGCCGCCGCACTTTTTATAAAGCGGACAGCCGTTGCCTCTGCCCGCTTTGGTTTTGCTGATCTCTTTGTTCATGTGTTATCTGCCGTATTTTTTCATGCAGCGCCGGATGGCGAACTGCAGAATGATGAGCGTCGTCACCGCGCCGAAAGCGGCGACAGGGTTGCTTTTTTGATTTTTCATTTCGTCACTCTCCTGTTAAAACACCAGTGAAAAGCCGAGCGTATAGGTTTTTCCGGCGGGATTACTGTATTCGTCAAGTGTTCTTGCACCCCAGCTGTCATAGCCGCCGACACCCATCTGCCGCGCGCACGCTTTGACAAAGAGGGTATCGCTGTCGGGCAATTCGTAGCCGTGCGCCGTTTCCTCCAGCGTTTTTACGCTCCACGGGCAGACATTCAGTTCCATTTCGCTGTCCGCCTCAAACGTCAGCGCCTGCGCGCCGCCGGAGAGCTTCGCAAAGCGCACGCCGGTGCGTTCACCGTGTTCCTGCGGCTTGAGATAGGGCACATACAGCTCGTCGATCGACAGCCGGTGCAAACCGAGATCGGCGCTCTTGCAGCGGTCGATATAGTTTTCGTGCGGGCCTCTGCCGAGATACTGCAAGCTGTCCCAACGGTTTTCGAGCGGGAGCTGCAGCGCGATCTGCGGCACTTCGGGAAGTCCTGCGGCCGGGATGAAGGAAAGGTCAAAATGAATGCCGTCCGCGCCGATGTTGTAAATGAGCTTGCCGTAGCTTTCGGGGGCGGTATGCACGCCGAAATCCGTTTCCACGATCACGCGGTCGCCCTTTTCGGTCACACTGCGGATGCTGTGCCAGGCGTCTTTGCCCGCGTCGCGCCAGGTTGCGCAGCGCACACCGAGATGGTTGCCGCGGTCGTTGTCGATCAGCGCGCGCCAGAACTGCAGCTCGATGGGGCCTTTGAGCAGTTCGCGTTCGCCCTTGCGGATGCTGTAGAGCCTGCCGCTGCGGCGCGAGAAACGCACAAGCAGATCACCGCCGGAGATATACAGCGTGCCGTACTCGGTCTTTGCGGTCATCTCCTCCTTGAAAATGTCGGTATGCGGCACCTGCAGAGGATTCACCACAAACTGCGCCTTGGCAACGATGTGGCCGGCCTTGGCCCATTTGCAAGGCTCTTTTAATTCAAAGACCAGGTTCAGATACCATTCGCCCGGGATCTTCTTTGTCAGATTCAACGAGACCGTTTTTGTTTCGCCCGGCGCAATCTGCACAAGCTTATCGCCGCTTTCCACCACGCGGTTCATCGAGATCTGCTGCCAATGCAGATTGAAAGCGTCAAGGTTCGTAAACAAAAAGTGGTTCGTGATGTCAACGACCCCCTTTTCGCGGTTCACCGCGCGGAAGGAAACGTTTTGATACAGCCGCTTGATCTCCGCCATCTTCGGGCTTTCGGTGCGATCGGCAAACAGCAGACCGTTGCCGCAGAAGTTGCCGTCGTGCGGGTCATCGCCGAAATCACCGCCGTAGCCGAGGAAGGAAGTGCCGTCGTCGGCCGTTTTGCGCACCGCCTGATCCACAAAGTCCCAGACGAACGCGCCGAGGAATTGGGGATATTTTTCAAACAGCGCCATATATTTTTCATTGCCGCCGCAGGAATTGCCCATCGCGTGGCTGTATTCGCAGAGCATGAACGGCTTTTCGGGATGCGCTTTGATAAACGCTTCAATATCCCATGGCTTCGCATACATCTGCGACCAGACGTCCGTGACGTCTTTGTCGATGTCGAACTCGTTCCAGATGCTTTCGTAATGCACCGGGCGGGTCGGATCCTTTTCTTTCAAAAAGGCATACATCTTCTTGAAGTTGTCGCCGGCGTCGCACTCGTTGCCCAGCGACCAGAGAATGATCGAAGGATGGTTCTTGTCGCGCTCATACAGCGCGGAGATGCGATCCATGCACACCGGCGTCCACTCGTCGCGGCTGCCCGGCAGCAGCGGGGTGGACGGATGGTCGGAACCGCGCGTACCGTGTGTTTCCAGATCGTTTTCGTCGATCACATACAGACCGTATTCGTCGCACAGCGCGTACCAGTCGGGATGGTTCGGATAATGCGAAGTGCGAACGGCGTTGATGTTGTTGCGTTTCATGCTCAGAATGTCCGCGATCATCGTCTCACGCGTCAGCGCACGTCCGGTGTCGCAGGAAAATTCGTGGCGGTTCGTGCCCTTGAGCAGCAGACGCTGTCCGTTGAACAGCAGCACGCTGTCCTGAATTTCGATCCGGCGAAAGCCGGTGCGCACACTCGTATATTCGAACGTCTCGCCGCCTGCGTCGCGCAGCGCAAAAATCACCGTGTAAAGATAGGGCGATTCGGCGCTCCAAAGCTGCACGCGCGGCATCGTTGTATGTAGATGTACGTTTTGCGTGTTTTCCGCCGTCACGGAATCGAACGCGACCACGCGGCCGTCCGCGTCATAGACGGTCATTTCCACTTCGGTGTGCGCATCTTCTGTGCCGAGCTTCAGTTCAGCGGTCAAAACGCCGTCGCGCAAACGGCTGTCCGGCACACTGTTCACAGCGATATCTGCGATGTACTGCTTGCCCGTGGCGGTCAGATACACCTCGCGGCAGATGCCCGCAAGGCGGAAAAAGTCCTGATCTTCCAGCCACGAACCGGTGCACCAGCGATGCACTTCCACAGCGATCAGATTATCGCCCGTGTGCAGCAGCTCTGTCACATCGAATTCACTGCGGCGGAAGGAGCCTTCGCTGTAACCGACGCAAACGCCGTTGACGTAAAGATAAAAACAGGATTCCACGCCCTCAAACGTGAGCACGGCGCGTTCTTTCAAAAAGTTTTCCGGCACAGTGACGATCTTGCGGTAGCAGCCGACGGGGTTGAATTCCACCGGCGCAAGCGGCGGGTGCATCCGCTCATGCCCCTCCCACGGATACTGCACGTTGCAGTAGATCGGAAAGTCGTAGCCCTGCATCTGCCATGAGGACGGGACCTCGATCGTGCCGAACGCAGAAGCGTCAAACTGCGGCGCATAAAAGCAAAACGGCTTTTCCGTGTCGTTTTTGAACAGTGCAAACTGCCAGGTGCCGCACAGCGAAAGGAAGCGCGCAGATGCGGCGGCCTCGCCTTTGCGGGCGAGGTCGAGTGTGTCAAACGGGGTAAATGTGGCGCGATCGGGCAAACGGCCGACGCCGGTCACGGTGGGATCGGACTGCCATTCCAGCAGCCCGTCGATGGAGATGTTCATGCGCGTTTCCTCTCTTTATTTGATATTGACCTTGTGTTCCATGATCCAGCCGGTCAAAAACAGCAGGCACAGCGCCATGAGCGCAATAAAGATTGTGCCGCCGATGCCGAACGCAAACAGATACTCTTCGCTGTCGGTCCCCATTTTTTCAAAGACGAGACCGATCTTTTCCGTTGAAACATAGATCGAAAGCGGCAGCGAATAGGTCAGCTTGCCGGAAATGGCATAGCCGACGCCGTAGGAGCCCAAAAAGGTCAGCAGCCCAAACAGCAGCGGATGCGCCTGCAGCGGGCGGGTATTGGCGATCGTAACAGAAAAATAGATGAAGCCCACAAGGGTGAGGATGTGCAGCAGCACAAACACCACAAGCAGCACGATGACCTCTGTGATCGTTGCGCCGGAGGGAATCATTTCGCGCAGACCCGACACGTCGAGCATATCGAACAGGCCGGAGATCTGTTCGCCCGCCTGCGCTTTGGCGTTCAGACCGACCATGACGATGCAAAGGCCGGCGATCAGGTAGCTCAGGATGATCCAGAAAAAGGAGATGAGCACCTTTGACAGCAGCAGCGTCGAGCATTTCACCGGCAGGGTGAAGGAGAGATAGCCCTGCGTGCCATAAAGCGTATCGTAAAAGTTTTTGACCACGGAGATCAGGGTGATCAGCAGCACACCGATGGCGACGAAGTTCAGCAGTACCGAGCACAGCACGCCGATCCAGGTGATCTTTGTCAGAATGCCGATGGCCATAAACGCGATCACGGCAGCCGTTACGGCATAGATGGTCGCAACATAGCGGCCGGAATGTTTCAGTTCGTTTTTGAGCAGCTTACCAAGCATAGCTGAAGACCTCCTTGAACACTTCTTCCACGGTTTTTCCGTTTTCGCGCAGGGCGTTGACGTGAGAATCCACGATCACATGCCCCTCTTTGATCATCAGCACGCGGTCAAAGATATATTCCACGTCGGAGATCAGATGGGTGGAGATCAGCACGGTCGAATTCTCGGCATGATTCTCCATGATAAGCTCAAGGATCTTTGCGCGCGCTGCCGGGTCCACACCGCCGAGCGGCTCGTCAAGGATATACAGCTCCGCGTTGCGGCACAAAACGAGCGCCAGACGCAGCTTTTCCTGCTGGCCCTTGGACATCGTTTTGGTACGCTGCTTCGCGTCAAGACCGAAGCGCGAGATCATCTGCATCGCCTTTTCCCGGTCGAAATCCTTATAAAAATCTGCGAAATAATCGATCGCGTCGACCGGACGCATCCAGCCGGGCAGATAGGTCTTTTCGGGCAAATAAGCGATCACGCTTTTCGTATACGCGCCCGGTTCCTCGTTGTTGATGCGCACCACGCCGGTCTGGTCCTTGATCAGCCCGGTCAGAATTTTGATCAGCGTTGTCTTGCCGCAGCCGTTCGGGCCGAGCAGACCGATGATCTGTCCGTGTTCAGCGGAGAAGGTGACGCCGTCAAGCACCACATGGCGCCCGTAGGACTTTTTCAGATTCTCCACGGTAATGATGTTTTCCATATTGAAACTCCTTTGCAGGTAAATTGTTATTTCATACGTCTTGTGCCGACATAATAAGCCGCAAAGCTCCACAGAAGCTGCAGGAAGATGACCGTCAGCGGCATAAAGAACGAAGAGATCTTGAAGATCACGCACAGCAGCAGCAAAACAAAGCAGAACCCCTGCCCGGCCGTCTGTACGATTCCACCGAGTTTGTCCGCTTCAAACAACCGGTGCGCCGCGCTCACCAACAGCAGCAGATGGCGGTGCTTGCCGCTGCTTACCAGCGCGCGGGCCGGCGCGTCGGTATCGGACTGCCGCAGCTCGGCAACAAGCTGTGTATTCTTTGTGCTCATCAGTTTGATCGCCGCCATACCCAGCGCAAGCTTTTGCGCAACAAACTCTTCGCTCAGACTCGGATCGCCGGACGAGAGCATCAACACGATGCCGGCTTTATCGAACACCCGCGCAGCGCGTCTGGCTTCCGGCCGCACACGGTAGTTGACCGTGAATGTCGCAGCCACGATGCCCTCCACAGCGACATAGAGCACTTCGCGCTTGCCCGCATAGGCTTTTTCCTCTTCGGCGCTCGGCGCGGGCACACTGTGCTGCACAAGCATCTCGCGTTTGCCCACCAACACACGGCGGCCGGCAACCCAGCAGCCGTAGCCGAGCTTTTCTTCATATTGCAGGTCCTCCGCCAGTGGGATGCGGCGGCCGAGCTCTTCGGCGAGGGACGCGAACGAGGCCGCCAGGAGGCTTCCGCTGTCTTGCAGCGCAGCCGCCGCATAGATTGCAGCGTCCTGTTTGCTCATCCGTCCGCCGGGCACCGCGCGGAAATTCGACACCTTTGCGTCAAACAGATCCGCGGCCTCCGCCACAACGGCGTCCGCTTCGGCAAATTCTCCCGCCGCCTCAAGCGAACCGACCACCACGCCGCTTGTGGAAAGCGCTGCGTCGTTTCTTGTTTTCAAAACCGCCGTGAGCAGCAGCCGCATGAACGGCACGCACAAAAAGGCGCAGGAGACAAACGCGTTGATGAACATCGCCGCGCTGCGCTCGCTGATGGCACGCACCAGAGCGAACAGAAAACTGAGTCCTGCAGCGATCAGCGTGCCGTAAAGGTAGGTCGTTTCATGCAGCGATTCCTTCGGCACAGGCATCACGCGCTCGCTGCCGCTGACGGGAGAGGCGTAAAAGATGTTGGGCGTTTTCTTGGTACTGATCCCGTGACCGAGCGCCGTGGCGTCCGCCGCGTGCTGCACGCTTTGCAGCTCGGTGAGCGTTTCGCTGTTTTGCACCACGGTCAGATCGTTGTCTTCGGTGACAGCGCCGATGAAGCGCACGGCAGACTGCACAAGCAGCGCAAAAATGCCGCAGACCGCAAAACTGACGTAGCCGGTGTTTTCATCCATCGACGAAATGAGCATCCAGATGCTGTGCAGTACGCTCAGCGCCGCAAGGACACTCACGCAGACCGCAGACGAGACTCTGCGGCTTTTGATATCGCGCACAGCGGAAAAGACCGTTTGAATGGAAAATCCCGCCGCGATCAACACAAGACAAAGATTGCAAAGCGTGAACGGACGTGCGCCGTGACCGAACAAAAACTCCAGCGCGCCGCCGGGCAGATAAAAGGACGAACAGATCATCAGCAGCAGCGAAGCGGCAAAACACGCCGCCTGCGCAATCAGGGTGACCTTTGCTTTTTTTCTGATTTTGCCAAGCGCTTCCCGCCGCGTTTGGATATCGACGAACTGCTGCTGTTCCTCTTGCGGCGTGAGATGCTGTGTGAGCTTCGTGCGGTCAAAATAGATGCGCCGTGTGGTTTTTTTCTCCTGCTTTGCCTGCGCGACCGCATCAAAGAGCGGTTCGCCCTGTTTGACGTCAAGCGAATCAAAAACGCTGTTTGCGCCGTCGCCGGCCGTCTCTTTTTCAAGCAGGGTCTGGTCGTCCTCCTCGGTGGAGAACACACGGAAGTTTTCCACAAGGTTTTTGCGGCTGTGGCGCAAATGCGCTTCCACCTCCGCCTCGCTGACATGGCGCGGGCCTTCCGTTTCGTCAAAGCCGTCCAGCAAAAGCTGGCTGTCGTTCTTCTTTTCGGGGTTTTCCGCCTTTTCGGGTACAGGAGCAGCTTTCGGCTGCGTCGGGATCACACGCGTTTTTTCCTGTTGCGTGTCGGTCTGCGTTTCCTCTTTCGGCAGCGCGAAATGGCGCGTTTTTTCCGCAGCGGGAGCTGCCGGGGCAGACGGGGCATCTGTGCTGTCCTCACCGATGGGGGAAAGACCGGCTTTTGCCAGCAGCGCGTTGATGTCGTCCATGCTCGGCGCAGAGAATTCGGCGCCGTGTTCAGCTTCCAGTTTTAAATCATCCATAAATACTTCCTCACTCTATCCTATCTTTCTGCATTGAATCAAACAGGTTTCGCCTATTCATCACCCGCGCTGACGCGCGATTTCATACATCAGAATGCCCGCAGCCACGGAGGCGTTGAGCGAATTGATTTTGCCCTTCATCGGCAGCGACACGATAAAATCGCTTTTTTCGCGCATCAGCCGGCTCACGCCGCGCCCTTCCGCGCCGATGATCAACCCCACCGCGCCGGAAAAATCCGTTTTGCACCAGGGCTTGCCGTCCATGTCTGCGCTGTAGAGCCACACGCCGCGCTCCTTGAGCGTTTCGGCTGTTGCGGCAAGGTTCGTCACACGCACCACAGGTACATATTCCAGCGCGCCCGCCGCCGCCTTTGCCACCGCCCAGGTCAGCGCTGCACCGTGCCGTTTCGGAATAATGACGCCGTGTGCACCCGCTGCCTCCGCTGTGCGGATGATCGCGCCGAGATTGTGCGGATCTTCAAGATCGTCGCACAAGATGAAGAACGGCGGTTCCCCTCTCTCTTCGGCAAGGGCAAACAGATCGTCCAGTTCAGCATAGGCGTGCGCGGCCGCATAGGCTGCAACGCCCTGGTGGTTGCCCTGTCCGCAAAGAAAATCGAGCTTGCGCTTATCCACTTCCTTGATGACGATCTTCTTTTCGCGGCAGTCGGCCAGGATTCTGCCGACCGAGCCGTTGCGCTCTCCCTTTGCGACAAGCAGACTGTTGATCTCGCGCCCGCTTTTGAGCGCTTCAAGCACCGCGTTTCTGCCGACGATCAGTTCTTCATTTTCCTGCATATAGGCTCCTTGCTCCGCCCACGGCGGAAATGGTTGCGTTTTTTGTTATATAATTAGAGTTAGTATAGCATAATCCTCGTTCTTTATTTTTCTATAATAGAATATATAAACAGATTTGCCTTTATTTTTAAGAAAATCAAAGAATCCACTTGCAACTTTTCGGTTTTCTTGGCATAATGAAAGGTAGATTTATCGAGAGGAGCGTTCCCATGAAAAAAGAACAACTCACCGCGCTGGCCTGCACCGATGCCCAAACCCGCAAGTCGATCGTTGCTTCGTACATCGCAGGCGGCGTTGTCATCCCCTTTCCCGACACGGTCTTCATTGAATCGACCGTCACGATTGCGCCCGGCGCTGTCATTCTCGGCGGCTCCATGCTCTTTGGCGCCAGCAGTGTCGGCGAAGACTGTGTGATCGGTCCGAACACCATGCTTTTTGACACCCGCGTCGGCAGCGGCACTGTGCTGAACAACGTGGAGGCGGAAGACGCCGAAATCGGCAAAAACTGCGACATCGGTCCGTTCGTACACATCCGCCCGAACAGCCGTCTTGCGGACAAGGTGCATCTCGGCAACTTTGTTGAGGTCAAGAACTCCACGATCGACAGCGGCACCAAGGTGTCGCACCTGACCTATGTCGGCGACAGCGACGTGGGCAAAAACTGCAACTTCGGCTGCGGCACCGTGACAGTCAACTACGACGGCAAAAACAAGGCGCGCTGCACCATCGGCGAGCACTGCTTCATCGGCTGCAACACCAACCTGATCGCGCCCGTTTCCCTGGGCGATTTTGCCTACACTGCCGCAGGCTCCACCATCACAGACAGCGTGCCCGCCTCCGCGCTCGCCATTGCCCGCGCAAAACAGGTCAACAAAGAGGATTGGGTCACAAAGAAAAAACCGTATAAAGAGTGAACTGTGAAGAGTGGAGCGTGAAGAACCGTGCTGTTTAAAAAAGAGCCCGCATCCTCCGGCGCCTATGATTTCATGATCGTAGGCCTTGGAAACCCGGGCAAGAAATATGAATTCACAAGGCACAACGCCGGCTTTTTGTGCCTGGATTATTTTGCACAAAGCAAAAACGTGAAGATCGACCGGCTCAAATTTAAGGCGCTCATCGGCGATGTGCGCATCGGCGGCAAACGCTGCCTTTTGATGAAACCGCAGACGTTCATGAACCTCAGCGGCGAAGCTGTCCGCGAGGCGGCGGCGTTTTATAAAATTGCGCCGGAGCACATTCTCGTGCTCTTTGACGACATCAGCCTTGACGTGGGCAAGCTGCGCATCCGCCGCAAAGGCACCGACGGCGGCCACAACGGGATCAAAAGCATCATTTATCAGCTCTCCGCAGACGGTTTTCCGCGCATCAAGATCGGCATCGGCGCAAAGCCGCACCCCGATTATGACCTTGCGGACTGGGTGCTCACGCCGTTTTCAAAGGAGCAGCTCGTCACCTTGCGCGACACCGCAGAGCACTGCTGCGACGCGATCGAGCTGATCGTCGGCGGCAACATCGACGAGGCGATGAATCGGCATAACAGTTGACGGCTGATTGTTAAGTTTACGTTGTTTTTCACTGCAGCAGCGCACGGCCCTGGCCGTGCGCTGCTGCCACCCGGCGGCGAAGCCGCGCTTCGCACAGCGAAGCGCGGACCCGGGACGCGGCAGGCAAAAGCTCTGTTTTCCAAAAAGGCGGCTCCGCCGCGCCCCGGGATCGCATCGCGCGGCGCGCGATGCGTTTCGCCGCCGGGCCTTGCCGGCCTGCGTTGCAGGCCGGCACTTTTTCATCCAAAAGGTAAAATTATTGTTTCTCATACAAAAATAAATGTCGC
Source organism: Oscillospiraceae bacterium (assembly GCA_902792985.1). Lineage (GTDB taxonomy): Bacteria > Bacillota > Clostridia > Oscillospirales > Acutalibacteraceae > UBA6857. The sequence goes on along the minus strand of CADBBT010000011.1, from coordinate 44,186 downwards.
TTGTGCTTGCAAACCCATTAAAAACGTGATACAATAGTCTGAATCATTGAATTTTAAACGAAAGGATGTCTTTCATGGCTTTTTCCGATCTCGGCATCTTCCTGGGCGACGTTTCACGCTGGGAGATCGACCACTACACCAAAGACCCCAAAAAAGCACAAAAGAATGTCTTGCGCAAAATCATGCTGCTGAACAGAACCTGCGAATACGGCAAAAAATATCATTTTGCCGACGTGCACAGCATTGAAGATTTTCAGCGTCTGGTTCCGTTGAGCACCTATGAGGACTATGAACCGATGGTAGAGCGCATGATCCACGGTAAGGAAAAGAACCTTATGTTCACCGGCCCGAATATCCGCTACTGCTCGTCCTCCGGCTCTGTCGGCAAACCGAAGATCCTGCCGAAATCCGCAAACGACCTTTGGAAAATGCAGTGCATCGGGTTCTCCGTCTCCGTTTCCACCGCGGCGCACTGGCTCAAGGAAAAGAAAAATATCAAACTTCCGCCGCAGATGGGTCCGCTGGTCATGGTGCTCACCGGTCACCGGCTGGAAGACGGCAAAAAGTGCAACGGCGCTGGTCAGATCCCGTTGGATTACCTCAAGCAGATCACCCCGTTTTTCAGCACCTCCCCCGTTTCCCTGCTGATCCCTGAGCACGAAGAACAGCTCGATACATCCTATCTGCAGCTGCGCTTTGCGCTGGAAAACGAAGAAGTCAGCTACCTCGGCTCGATGGTCGTCACGCTGCTCACGCAGATGTTCGACTACCTTGAAGAGCACTGGCAGGAGCTTTGCGATGACATTGAAAAAGGCACACTGAACCCCAACGTGCGCATCACACCCGAGCTGCGCAAGGAATATGAAAAGAAGTTCAAGCCCAACCCGACGCGCGCCGCGTTCTTGCGCAAAGAGTTTGAAAAGGGCTTCGACACCCCGATCGCGCCGCGCATCTGGCCGAAACTGACCTGGGGCTACGGCATGATGGGTTCGAACCTTGCGCTGTATATTGACAAGCTGCGCAAATCCGTCGGCGATCTGCCGCTGCATAACATGGGCTACGCCGCCGCAGAAGGCTTCTTTGCCGTTCCGACAGAGCTGAACGTCTCCGACGCCGTGCTGCTGCCGCACTGCATCTTCTTTGAGTTTTTGCCGCTGGAAGAGGGCGAGGAAAAGCCGCGTGAAGACGTTACACCGCTGCTGGCGCACCAGCTCGAAGTCGGCAAGTGCTATGAAATGATCGTCACGAACTACTCCGGCCTGTACCGTTACCGCACGTTCGACATCTATAAAGTCACCGGCATGTATAACAACACCCCGCGCGTGGAGCTGCTGTACAGACAGAATCTGAGCATGAACGTCGCCAACGAAAAGACGACCACGCAGATGATCGACTTTGCCGCCAAGGAATCCGCCGCCAAGATGGGTGTGGAGCTTGTCGGCCACAGCTTCTGGCCAGATCTCGGCACAAAGCCGCCGCGCTATGTGATGCTCACCGAACTCAAGGGCGGCGAAAACCTTTCCGAAGAGGACCGTCAGAAGTTCATCGACATTCTGGACGAAGAGCTGAAGGAAGTCAACGAAAAATACTTCAAATACCGCCGTTGGGGCATGCTCAACCGCCCGGAAATTCTGATCCTCAAAGAAAAAACCTACTGGGATTACCGCGAATCTCTGCGCGCCAAGGGCGTCATTCTCAACCAGATCAAGCCTGTTACCGTTGTCAACACACCCGAACGCGAACAGTTCTTCTTCTCGCACGTCGCCACCGACAGCGAGGTGGTCGGCCGTGTGCTGAACGCAGAGGCGGATGAAGCATAACAAGCAAAGTTTACAGCAAAATTAAGGTGAATTTCTATGGATATTCGTTCCGATGTGCGCAATGTTGCCATCATTGCGCACGTTGACCACGGCAAAACGACCCTCGTGGACGAGCTGCTTAAGCAAAGCGGCATTTTCCGCGACAACGAACAGGTTGCCGAACGCGTCATGGACTCCAACGATCTGGAGCGTGAACGCGGCATCACCATTCTTTCCAAGAACACGGCGGTGCATTACAAAAACACAAAAATCAACATCGTGGACACCCCGGGGCACGCCGATTTCGGCGGCGAGGTGGAACGCATCCTCATGATGGTGGACGGCGTTCTGCTGCTTGTGGACGCATTTGAGGGCTGCATGCCGCAGACACGCTTTGTACTCAAAAAGGCGCTCGGTCTGAAAAAGAAAGTCGTTGTGGTCGTCAACAAAGTTGACCGTCCCGGCGCCCGTCCGGTCGAAGTGGTGGATGAAGTGCTCGATCTGTTCATCGAGCTGGGCGCGCAGGAGGATCAGATCGAATTCCCCGTGGTCTATGCTTCCGCACGCGACGGCTACTCCTCGCTGGACCCCGACGCGCGCGACGGCGATATGCGTCCGCTGTTTGATTCCATCCTCGAAAACATTGATCCGCCCAAGGGTGATCTGAACGGCCCGCTGCAAATCCTCTTTTCCTCGCTGGATTACGATGACTATGTCGGCCGCATCGGCGTGGGACGCGTGGAGCGCGGACATATCAAGCGCAACCAGACCGTGACGCTTTGCAAGCAGGACGGCACTACCCATAATGTGCGCATCTCCAAGCTCTATCAGTTTGAGGGACTTAAACGCGTGGAGGTGGAGGAGGCTGCGCTGGGCGACCTTGTGTGCGTTTCCGGCATCGCCGACCTGAATATCGGCGAAACGGCCTGCGACCCGGAACACATTGAGCCGCTGCCGTTCATCAAGATCGACGAGCCGACCATTTCGATGAATTTCATCGTCAACAACTCCCCCTTTGCCGGGCAGGAAGGCAAATTCGTCACCTCGCGCAACATCCGCGACCGGTTGTTCAAGGAAGTTGAAACAAACGTCTCCATGCGCGTGGAAGAGACCGATTCCACCGACACGTTCAAAGTCAGCGGCCGCGGCGAGCTGCACCTTTCGATCCTGATCGAAACCATGCGCCGCCAGGGCTATGAGTTTCAGGTTTCGCGCCCGAAGGTCATTCTCAAAAAAGAAAACGGCCAGACGCTCGAGCCGATGGAGTTGCTGATCGTTGAGGTGCCGGAACAGTATGTCGGCGCCGTGATTGAAAAGCTCGGCTCGCGCAAGGGTGAGCTGGAAAACATGGGCGCACGCGACGGCGGCGCGACCCACCTTGAATTCAAGATTCCCTCCCGCGGACTGATCGGCTACCGCAGCGAATTCATGACCGACACCAACGGCAACGGCATCATGAATCAGCTCTTTGCCGGCTATGAGCCCTACAAGGGCGACATCCACACCCGCGAACGCGGCTCCATCGTCGTGCACGAAACCGGCGAAACCTCTGCCTACGGTCTGTTCAACACGCAGGACCGCGGACGGCTGTTCATCGGCCCGGGCGTGCAGGTCTATGAAGGCATGATCGTCGGTGAATGCGCCAAAAACGAAGACGTGGTCTGCAACGTCTGCCGTCAGAAGCATTTGACAAACACCCGTGCCTCCGGCTCCGACGACGCGCTGCGGCTGGTGCCGCCGACCACGCTCAGTCTGGAGCAGTGCATGGAATTCATCAAGGATGACGAGCTGCTCGAAGTTACGCCGACCTCCCTGCGTCTGCGCAAGGTCGTGCTTTCCAAGGAGCAGCGTCTCAAACAGCAGTTCCGCAAATAAACAAACACCGCATCGGATGTGTACCCAAGCTGCACATCCGATGTTTTACAAAAGGAGCAACTATGGACATCGATCTGCACTATGAAGCGCGCGGCAGCGGAAAACCGCTGATTTTGCTGCACGGCAACGGCGAAAGCAGCGCATATTTTGAAAAGCAACTGCCCGTTTTTGCAAAGCATTTTCATGTGTTCGCCGTGGACACACGCGGACACGGGCAGTCGCCGCGCGGCACAGCGCCGTTCACGCTGCGCCAGTTTGCGGACGATCTGCATGATTTTCTGCAGGCTCGCGGCATTGAAAAAGCGCACATCCTCGGCTTTTCCGACGGCGGCAACATCGCGCTGCTGTTTGCGCTGCGCTATCCGGAGATGGTGGACAAGCTTGTGCTCAACGGCGCGAACCTGTTTCCGGCAGGCGTGCGGCCTTCCGTACAGATCCCCATCGTGCTCGGCTACCGCACGGCGAAGCTGTTCCGCTCTGAAGAGGCAAAGCAAAAAGCCGCGCTGCTCGGGCTGATGGTCAACGAACCGCAGATCGACCCCGCCGATTTGCGGCACATCACCGCCGAAACGCTGGTCATCGCCGGCACGCACGACATGATCCGCACATCGCACACAAAGCTGATCGCGTCCTCTTTGCCGCACGCAAAGCTGGTGTTGCTTGACGGCGACCATTTTATCGCTGCCAAAAACGCCGAAGCGTTCAACGCAGAAGTGCTGCGGTTTTTGACCGCATGAGACACTGTCAGGATAATTCGGAATGTGGAACTCGGAATTGCGGTCACAGGGTAATAATTCAAACTGCCAAAGCTTCTTCCGCGGCCGAAAAGCACGGCAAATGGGTACGTTCATCGATTGTATATCATTCGCCTGACGGCTCATTTTGCGCGCAGCTTCGCTGCGCGCACGAGGCGGCGGGATGAGCCGTGCTTGGCACGGCTCAAAAACGAAGCATCGCTTCGTTTTTCGCGCGGCAATCTGCCGCGCGATCCCGCCGCCGGTCTGCGCACGGCGAACGCCGTGCGCAAAGCGTTGCAAAAAGTGCTTGTTGCAAAACATTTTTTTCGCAGATAAAAGCCGAAACATCAAGAGCATGTAACGCGAACCTTCCCCATTTCGTTCGGTTCCACGTCAACGTCCCAACTTAGCGTTTTCTCTTTCTTCGTCTTTTCTTTCTTTGATGCTGAATTGCAATGGAAGACAAACAATCTTTGCTGTCTGATTTCCGTCATGCTGCGTTATCGTCCTTGCCAGGCGTCAGCCTGGCTGCGTCCTCTGCCTTGCCTGACAAAAATCATCCTCGCAAATCTTTGTCTGCTGCCCATTGCAATTCAGCATCTAGCAAGAGAAAGAGAAAGAATGGACCCGCCGGAGGCTTTGAAACGGATAAGCAAAAGTGGCCGCCCTGCGGCTTCTATTGTAATCGACGAACGTACCGTATCGCCGCACTGATCGACGCGGCGCATGCGTTCTTTCCTTGCCTACATACCCCGCGACCTTCATTCCGAATTCCGAATTCCTAATTTCTAATTGAAAAGCAGGGCGCTGCCCTGCTTTTCCCGCCCTGCTTTTACTCCATGTCCCGCGGCAGAATGCGCTGCTGAGGATTCTCGCTCGGCCGCACCGGCGGCAACACTTCAAAGTTGCTGCCCATCTCGCTCGGAATGCGGTCCGGCTGCGCCGCCGTGATCTCGATGTTTTCTGCCTTTTTCTTCTTTTTCTCCTTCATAACATCACCTCGCAGTTAGCTTTTTCGTTTTCTCCACTGCGATACACGGAAAATTTTTTCGCTTTTTATGCAACACTTCGCCCTTTTTCGGCATCTAATACAGTGAACGGATGTGATACATATGAGCTCGAATGTGATCAAAGATCTGGTCAAAAAAGCCAAGGATGGCGACACAGCCGCGTTCGGCGCGCTGTATACCACCGTCGCCGCCGATCTGTACCGGTTTGCAGTATTTCAAACCGGATCGCCCTCCCGCGCCGAAGACGCGGTCAGCGAAGCGGTGCTGCTCGCGTTTCAAAAGATCCGCAATTTGGAAAAGCCGCAGGCGTTCCGCTCGTGGATGTTTTCCATCCTTTTGAACTGCTGCCGCAGGGAACTGCGTGAAAAGAAAGCGCAGTTGCAAACCGTTTCGCCGGAGGATGCAGACATCCCTGCCGTCCCGGTTGATCTGAGCGAAAACGCCGCGCTCAAGCAGGCGTTGCTGCAACTGGAAACGGACGAGCGCGAACTGTTTTTGGGCGCGGTGCTCTTCGGCTATAACAGCAAAGAGCTTGCCGAACTGACACACAGCAAACCCGGCACGGTACGCGCAAAACTGTTCCGCACAAAAGAAAAACTGCGTTCATTGCTCAAGGAGTGATACCTGTGAAAAAAGACCCCTCTTTTGTCGAATATAAAAAGATTTTGAATAACGAAGTTCCACCGCTGCCGGAGAAACTGTCCGAAAGCAGCATCGTGCAAATGCTTGAAGATGCAAAACCGCAGCAGGAGAAGAAAAAGATCAAACTCTTCCCGCGCATCGTGGCAGCAGCAGCCGCCGCGGCAATCGCCATCACCGCCGTACAGATGATCCCCTGGCAGAAAAAAGTCCACACCTCGACGGTGAAGCCGGAGATTACGCAGAGCGAAACACCGGAACCGCTGTCGATTTCCAAAACAGCCGCGCCGCTTTCGCAGTTTGATTCCCGTTCGGATCTGGACGCCTATTTCAAAAACATTGCCGCACGCAACGAGGCCGATGACCGCATTGACGGGGTGTTCGGCGTATTGCGTAAAAAAAGCGCTGACGGTTTTGCAGCGGAAAGTGTTGCAGACAGCGCCGCCGTAACAAACGGTGCGCTCACTGCATATGCCACAGAAAAAGACTTTTTCGCCGCGACCGGCAATTACGGCAAAACCAACACGCGCTCGGCGGATGTGGACGAGGGCGATGTGATCAAAAACGACGGCCGCTATCTCTATACCGCGTCCGGCGGCAAGTTTTCCATCATCGACACACAGACCATGCAGTGCGTCTATCAGGGCGAACCGGAGCCGGAAAAGAAGGATCAGATGTACGCCTTTTCTTCGCTCTATGTTCAGGGCGACCGTCTGGTGGTCAGCGGAACGCTGTATGACGGCCGGGAACCAATCGACGACGTATACTTCGGCGTGCGCGATTATGCCTTTCCCTATTATGATGTGATGGCAAGCGCCACCGTCACCCTTGTGTATGACATTGCCGACCGCAGCCGTCCGGCGCTGCTGCGTGCCGCAGTTCAGGACGGCGGGATGGAAAGCTCCCGCATGGTGGGCGACGTGCTTTACACCGTGACGACCTATTACGCAAACGAAAACAAAAAAAGCACCTATGTGCCCTCTGTCAACGGACAGGAGATCCCCTGCGACCGTATTTATGTGGAAGACCCGAAGGGCGATGCAACGGGCTACATCGTGCTCACCGCGCTTGACACCGCGCAGCCGAAAAAGGAGATTGAAACGCTCAGCCTGCTCGGCAGCAGCGACTGCATCTATTGCACCACCGACACGCTCTATGTGCTGCGTCACCAATACTGGGAGGATGACGATCAGGTTCGCGCCACGGAGATTTACGCATTCTCCCTGCAGGGCACCGACCTCGCCCTGCAAAGCAGCGGCACGGTCCCCGGCATCGTGGAGGACCAGTACGCGATCGACCGCTCCGGTGATTTTCTGCGTGTGACGAGCACGGACTATGACTACAAAAAAGACGTGGATGTCAGTTCGCTTTACGTGCTGAACAAAAACCTTGAGATCGTCGGCGCGCTGAAAGACTTTGCACCGGACGAGCAGGTCAAATCCACGCGCTTTCTCGGCAACACCGCCTATGTTGTCACCTTCCGCAACACCGATCCGCTGTTTGCCATCGACCTGTCCGACCCGGCAAAACCGGCGATCCTCGGAGAAGTCAAGCTGCCCGGCTTTTCCGAATATCTGCACCCGATCTCCGATACGCTGCTGCTCGGTGTGGGCTACGCCGGCGACGAACAAAACGCAAATTACGATTGCGTGAAGCTTTCGCTTTTTGACATCAGCGACCCGAAAGCCCCGAAAGAGACAGACAGTCACATCATCAAGCAGGCACAGTCCGACGTGAATTTTGACCCCCGCGCTTTTGTGTTTGACAGCGAGCGCAGCGTGTTCGGCATGCCGGTGAGCTACAGCATTTTTGACAGCAACCGTAACTGGCGCGGCACGAACTATGTTTACAAAACCTTTGCCGTAAAGAATGGAAAATTCGCCGGCGAAAAGGCCTATTTGCGCGGCAGTGTGGACGGTTACCATTACGACACATTTTTCCGAGGAACGTATATTGAAAACAAAGTTTACACGCTCACGGAAAGCACCGTAAAAGAATTTGATATGGAAAGCTGCAAAAAGCTGCGCACACTGGTCTATGATGCGCGCGCAGAAGAAGAAAGCGAAACGGCGCTCAAAGACGATTGGATCGCGGAGGAGGAACTGGACGACGAAACGCTCACTTCGCAAACAGCCGAAGCGATCCCCTTTGACCCCGCGCAAAGCGCAAGCCCGGTGCTCATTGACGAAACAACGACCGCTCTGCCGACCACACAAGCGCCATAAAAACAAAACTGTACAAAAAAACGCCGACGGTGATGCCGCCGGCGTTTTTATGCGGAATTGACCGCGCATTCTGCTTATTTTTCTTCAGAGCCGCAAACAATGATCGGATCACCCTGCCGCACAGTGCCGCCGGTGATGACCCGGGCAAACACGCCCTCCTTCGGCATAATGCACTGGCCGACAAGCTGACGAATGGCGCAGCCGTCGTGGCATTCCTTGCCGATCTGTGAAATCTCGATCACGGCCGTATCGCCGATCTGCAGGCGTGTGCCGACCGGCAGTGTGTGCAAAACGATGCCCTCGGTGGTGATGTTTTCGGCAAACATGCCGTGACACAAGCCGTCTGTGCGCATCCCCTGCGCCTTTTCAATGCTCTCTTTGGCAAGCAGACTGACCTGCCGATGCCATTTTCCGGCATGCGCGTCGCCTGCAAAGCCGAAATCTTCAACCAGCGTTCCCGCTTCGATCGTTGTTTTCGGCGTTCCTTTTTTTTCACTGATGTTGATGGAAAGTACCGTTGCCATGTCAGCCTCCTGTTCTGTTCAGTCCGTGTTGCGGTGCGCTGCTGCCGAAGAGATGCGCAGCAGGCTTCTTTAAAATCAGGCGACGAATCTCTTTTTCAAGAGCAGCTTCGTCGTTCAAATACGCTGTCAGATCATACGTTTCCTGTGCCGCAAGGCAAAGCCGCACGCTGCCGTTTGCCAAAAGGCGCACCCGGTTGCAGCGTTCGCAAAACTTATGGCTGACCGGGCTGATAAAGCCGATCCTGCCGAGATAGCCCGGCGCGGTGTAATAGCGTGCGGTCTCCTTCTCTTCGCCATCCAGCGGCGTCAAAAACGGAAACTGCCGCAGCAGCTCGTCGCCGGTCACGCGCAGCGTATCGCTTTCGCCCGCATCGGAAAACGGCATCAGCTCAATGAAACGCACGTCGATCGGCGCGTTTTTTGCAAGCGCGATCAGCGCACCGGCGCCGTCGGCGTTCACGCCCTTCATCAAAACGGCGTTGAGCTTGATGGGCGAAAGCCCCGCTGTTTGTGCGGCGGCAATGCCGTCCAGCACGCGCTGCAGCACATCGGCGCCGGTCAGATGGCGATAGGTGCTGCCGTCGGTGCTGTCCAAGCTGACATTGACGCTTTGCAGCCCTGCGTCAGCAAGCGTCTTTGCCAACGGCGCAAGCAAAACGCCGTTTGTGGTAAGACCCACCGTTTCGATCCCGGGCGTGTGCGCGATCGCCGCAACGATATCCCGAATGTCACTACGCACCAGCGGTTCCCCGCCTGTAACACGCACCTTTTTGATCCCGCAGCGCGCAAAGGCGCGCACCAGTGTTTCGATCTGCGCTACAGTCAGCTCCGCGTCTTTTTTTTCGCAGTCCTGTTTGCCGCAGTAAACACAGTTGAGGTTGCAGCGTGTTGTGACAGACACGCGCAGATAGTCGATGGTGCGTCCGAAAGCGTCAGTCAGCATGATAATCGCTCTTTCCGCCCGTTTTTTCTAACAGCCTGATCTCTTCGATCACCATGCTGCGGTCCATGGCTTTGCACATATCGTAAACCGTCAGCGCCGCCACGCTCACCGCTGTCAGCGCCTCCATTTCGATGCCTGTTTTATAACTGCATTTTGCCGTTGCAATGATTTCAAGCACATCATCCGCAAGCGTTTCAAACGTCACATCCACCTTGTCGATCGGGATGTTGTGACACAGCGGGATCAACTCCCATGTTCGCTTTGCGCCCATGATGCCGGCAAGCCTTGCCGCGGCAAGGCCGTCTCCTTTTTTAAGTGAAGCGTTCAAAAGCGCCTGCAGCGTTTCTTTTTGCATACGAATGCGTCCGGCGGCCTTTGCTGTGCGGACCGTGACGTCTTTTGCGCCCACATCGACCATGTTCGCTTCACCCTGTTCGTTGAGATGTGTCAGCATGGCGTTTCCTCCTCCGGCAGATAACCGCCCAACTTTTGCAGCCGTGCGCGGCACGCGTCAGAGCGCAGCGCCGCAAAGAACGCGCGCACCATCGGATCGTCAAGATATTGCGCGTCCACCAGAAAATCGTATGTCTCCGTGCAGACCGGAATAAAATCAAGGTCATAGATCTTTGCGGCGGAAAGAATGCCGAGTCCGGTGTCCGCGTTGCCTGCGGCGATCAGCGCCGCCACGCCGGTATGGGTGAACTCCTCGTTGTCATAGCCGTCCACGTCCTGCGGCAAAATGCCGTTTTGTTCGAGCAGATAATCGCAAAGGATCCGTGTGCCCGCACCGCGCTGCCGGTTGACATAGCGCACCCGCGCCACATCGGCAAACGATTGAATGCCGCAGGGATTGCCTTTTTTGACCATCAGCCCCTGCACGCGGCCGATTCCCCTGACGATCACCGCACCGCCGTCGGGAAAATACTTTTTGACATAGCTTTCGTTATACACGCCGCTCTCGGTATCGAGCAGATGGATGCCGCCGAGATGCGCAAGGCCGCTTTTGATCGCATAGATCGCGCCCATGGAGCCGACGTGGGTCGAATTTACGCGGAAGGGTTCGCCGTTTTGCTGCAGCAGATCGCGCACCTCATCGATCAGCGGATCGTGGCTGCCGGTGACGATGAGCGTTTTGTCGATCATTTCCGGCGCGCAAAGCAATCGCACGCTCACGCGCTCCCCTGCCGCAATACCCTCGCAGTTCTGATCCACGACCAGCATCCCGTCAGCCTTTGTAAAGCTGCTGATGACCCCGGCGCCGCGCGGCAGCGGCGACACAGATACTTTGCCGCCGATCTGTCCGACCGACACGCGCACATATTCGGTATATTTCAGTGACGAAACGATCTGCTTTGCCAGCACACCCTCCACTGTTTGCGGCGCTTTCGGCGCTCTGCCGAAATAAAGATCGACCGTCTCGCGCACGATCTCGTCCATGACCACGATCGCAGACACGGGATAGCCCGGCAGACCGATCACGGGCTTGCCCTGCGCTTCTCCGAGTACCGCGGGCTTGCCGGGTTTGATGGCGATGCCGTGGACCAGCACCGTGCCGAGCGCGCGGATGATCTCAGAAGTGTAATCGTCCCGTCCGGCAGAGGATCCGGCGGATACAAGAACGATATCGCACTGCCGCAGCGCATCCTCCAGCACCGCACGCAGCAGCGTTTTATTGTCTTTCGTGATCGGGAACACCTGCACGTCTGCGTCCCAGCGCTCCAGCATGCCGCGAAAAACGGTCGAGTTGAATTCGATGATGTCGCCCTTTGCGGGGTCTGCGGTCGGTGCAACGATCTCATCGCCGGTCGGGATGACGCCGACCACGGGACGGCGCAGAACCTCGATTTCTGTGACGCCGCCGGCAAGCAGCGCACCGCACAGCGCAGGCGTCAAAACCGTTCCGCGCGGCGCGATCATGTCGCCCATGCAGATGTCTTCGCCGACCTGACGCACATTCTGCCACGGGCGTACGGCGGAAAGGATGCGGCAGCAACCGTCCGGCAGGTCGATCAGATCCTCAACCATGATCACGGCGTCTGTGCCGTCCGGCAAAGGATCGCCGGTATCGACCACCGTGTAATCCGCCGGCGTCAGTGTCACGGGTGTTTTTTCGCTCGCGCCGAACGTGGCCGCAGCGCGCACCGCCACACCGTCCATTGCGCTCGCGTTGTAATGCGGCGCGCAGATGGCGGCATAGACCGCACCGGCGGTGATGCGTCCGCATGCCTGCACAGTGTTCACGGTTTCGGTTTTTGATGCAAAGCCGCAGCTTTTCAGATGCTGAAAAAAGCGCTCCTTCGCCTGCGGCAGCGGGAGATTGTCCAAATAGCGATGTTTCATAAGCTCACAACCTGTAAATATCAATTTCCGCGCCCTTTGGCAGCCCTTCGGTGTTGCGGTCAATGCGCAGATATCCCTGCGCGTGCGTGAGCACCGAAAGAACGCCGGACTTTGTATGCAGCGGCGTAACGCCGCCGTTTTCGTCCACCCGCACGCAGAGCAGCTCCTCTCTGCCGTGGTTGGACGGAATGTTTTCAAGCAGTTTTCCGCGCAAAAGCGGCGTTTCTTTTGGCAGACACAGCATTGTTCGCAGCGCTTCATACACAACGGTGCGATAAACGAAATACGCAGCCAGCGGATGCCCGGGCAGCCCAAAGACGAGTTTTTCGCCCACAGTGCCGAAGATGGTCGGTTTGCCCGGCTTCATGGCAATGCCGTGAAAATGCACTTCGCCGAGTGCACGCAGGATGCCGACGGTCATGTCCTTTGCCCCGGCAGAGGAGCCGCCGGAAATGAGCACGAGATCCGCGCGCGCAAGACACGCCTCCACAGCCGCCTGAATGGCGGCGCGGTCATCCTTTACAGCGCCGAAGCAAAACACATCGCAGCCATCGTTTGTTGCCGCAGCAAACAGCAGATCGCTGTTGCAATCGCAGATCTGTCCGCCCGTCGGGCCGCTTTGCACCAGCTCGTCGCCGGTGGAGATCACCGCCACGCGCGGCTTTTGAAACACAGGAACGCTGCGGATGCCAAGCGAGGCCAGCGCGCCGATCTGCCCTGCGCAGAGCACACAGCCGCGCTGCAGCACCACGCTGCCCGCGGCGATATCGTCGCCCTTTTTTGTCACATTTTGGCCGGGTGCGACCGCACCGTAGCAAAGGCAGAGGTCGCCGAGGTCTTCTGTTTGTTCAACCATGACCACCGCGTCTGCGCCCGTTGGCAGCATCCCGCCGGTGGAAATGCGCGCACACTGTCCGCCCAAAAGTGAAACCGCTGCCGCTTCGCCCATTTTGATCTCGCCCGCAACGGTCAGCTCCGCCGGGATGGACGCCCCTGCGCCGAAGGTGTCCGCCGCGCGCACGGCAAAACCGTCCATCGTGGAGCGGTCAAACGGCGGCACATCGCTTTCGCTGACAATGTCCTGCGCCAAAACGCGGCCGACAGCCTTACGCAGCGGCAAACACTGCACCTCCGGCACCTGCAGCGCGGCAAATTGCCGGACGATTTGCACGGCGTCTTCTCTCGCAATGACATTGAGCATGATTCATTCTCCGTTTCAAAACAGCAAGATACAAAAGATTTCCTCTTGCATACATTCAATGCATTCAGTTTATCATATTTTCAAATAATTGAAAAGTGTTTTCCCCCATTTTTTCGGTTAGTTTCTTCTAACAGTCCGGGATCACCCATTATTTTGCACAAACACCTTGCAAATCGGCGCAAAATCATGTAAGATATTTTTAGAAAAAGAGGTGGGTGAAAATGAAATTCGGTATTTTGTGCGCCAGCGACCGCTGCAGCGCCGGCGTTTGCGAAGACAAAAGCGGCGCGTTGCTGCAATCGCTTGTTGCGCCGTTTTCTGCGCAGACGGACTATTGTCTTGTGCCGGATGATCGCGCACAGATCGAAAAGGCGCTGATCTCGCTTTCGGACGACGCGCACGCCGACATCATTCTGACCACCGGCGGCACAGGCTTTGCCCCGCGCGATGTGACGCCCGAAGCGACACTGGCGGTGATCGACCGGCTTTCGCCCGGCATCAGCGAAGCGATCCGCATGAAAAGCCTTGCCATCACACCGCACGCCATGCTTTCGCGCGCCGTGTCCGGCATTCGCGGCAAGACGCTCATCATCAACCTGCCCGGCAGCCCGAAGGCGGTGCAGGAATCGTTTGAAGTGATTGCGCCGATCTTCCGCCATGCAGTCGAAACGCTGTCGGGAAACACCCAGTCGTGCGGAGGAAACTACGGAAAATGAACGAAAAAGTCCTTGTGCAGGGATACGATATCTCCGATCACTCCGCAGTGGTGATCGGCTGCGGCGGTCTCGGCACGAATGTGGCGGTGCATCTGGCGGGCGCCGGGATCGGCAAGCTCTGCCTGTGCGATTTTGACACCGTGCAGATGCGCAACCTCAATCGCCAGTTCTTTTATACACCGGCAGACGTCGGAAAGCAAAAATGCGAACTGCTCGCAAGCCGTCTGCGCCTTTATGCGCCGGACGTTGCGATCTCGTCCGTGTCCCGGCAAATCATGTGCGTCAGCGACCTTTCCTTTGCGGACGAAGCAGAGCTTGTGATCCTGGCCGTGGACAATATCGAAGCGCGCAGGATCGTCAATGATTACTGCAAACAGCAAAACAAGCCGCTGATAAACGGCGGTGTGGACGGCACGTTCGGCACGGCGTATCTCTATGTGCCCGGCATGTGCGCCGATCTGGAGGAAGCGGGGCTGCTGCTGAAGACGAACCGCAGGCCGCAGTCGCAAAGTCCGGTCGTCGGTGTCATCGGCGCACTGGAAGCAAAGCTCGCGGTCGATCACTTTTTGAAAAACACCGATGCGCAGGGCAGATTGCTCTGCTTTGACGGGATAGAAACCCGGGCATTACAGATTCAACCCAGAAGAGGAGATGAGGCAACTTGACCAATTTCAAAGGCTATATGGGAAGGGTTTTGTTTGTCGATCTGACGAAACGGGAATTCAGCGAATTTCCCTGGACCGACAAGGACCGCAAGCGCACGCTCGGCGGAAAGATCATGGCGGCGGACATTCTGCTGCATCACATCACACCCGAGATGAAAGCGTTCGATGAGGACAACTGGCTCGTCATCACGACCGGTCCGTTGACCGGCACCGGCTGCCCGAACACCTCGCGGTTCAACATTTCAACAATCTCGCCCCTGACGAACATCCTCACATCGTCCAACTGCGGCGGCGATTTCGGCTTGACGCTCAAGCGCGCCGGCTATGACGCCGCTATCATCACAGGCAAAAGCGAAACGCCCGTACATGTCCATATCACGGCGGACAACGTGGAGTTTCTGGATGCGAGCGAGCTGTGGGGCACCAAAACCGGCGAAGCGCAGGAAAAGCTCAATCACTACCCCGGCCGGCTGGTGATCGGTCCCGCCGGCGAAAACAAAGTGCTGTATGCCTGTGTATTCAGCAACGACCGCACCGCAGGGCGCGGCGGCGTCGGCGCGGTCTTCGGCAGCAAAAACCTGAAAGCCGTCACCGCCTTCGGCACAAAGCTGCCGGAGATCTTTGACGAGCAGGCGCTGCGCGAGCTGAACGTCAAATGGATCAAAACGCTGCGCAACCATCCGCTGACCGGACGGCAGCTTCCAAAGCTCGGCACGGCGGGCCTTGTTTCGCAGATGCAGGCGCACTCCATTCTTGCAACGAAAAACTTCTCCGCCGGGCGCTATGAAGGCTTTGAAAAGGTGTCGGGCGAAGAACTTGCAGAAAATCACCTCGTTTCCAACGCTGCCTGTACCACCTGTGTCATTCGCTGCGCGCGCATGTGCAAGGTGGGCGAAAAGATCGTCAAAGGGCCGGAGCTGGAAACGCTCGGTCTGCTCGGTCCGAACATTCTCAATGACAACATCGAGGCGATCCTGCGCTGGAACTATGAACTGGACGAACTCGGCATGGACACGATCTCCTGCGCCGGCTCCGTCGCGTTCGCCATGGAACTTGCGGAAAAGGGCGTGCACGACTTCGGCGTGCATTTCGGCGAGATCGACAACCTGTCGCAGATGTTTGAAGACATCGCCTACCGCCGCGGCGAAGGAAACATTCTTGCCGACGGCAGCCGTCGGATGTCGCAGCAGTTCGGCGGCAAGGAATACGCCATTCACGCAAAAGGCATGGAGCTTGCGGCGTATGAGCCGCGTCACGCCGTCGGCCACGGTCTCGGCTACGCCACAGCCAACCGCGGCGGCTGCCATTTGAACGCGGGCTATCTCGTTGTGCTTGAGGGTCTGGGTCTGGACGTGGATTCCCTGACCCATCACGGCAAGGCCGCCCTCGCCATTATGCTGCAAAATCTGATGGAGGCCGTCTCCGGCTGCGGAAGCTGCCTGTTCACAAGCTACGCGGTCTTCCCCGGCTTTTTGGTCGACAAACCGAACTGGTTTGTGACAAAGGCCATCCTCGCCGTGTTCCCCTATGTCGGCCCGATCGTCAATCTGCTTTCGCATTTCACAAAAGTCGCGCAAATTCCGCTGCCGCTGCTGCCGCACATCAAGGCGGTGCACCTTGCCACCGGTATGCGCACCACGGTCGCATCCATGCTGACCTGGGGCGCCTACGGCTACAACGCCGAGCGCATTTCCAACGTCATTCTCGGACAGAAGGCCGACGCCGACACGCTGCCCAAACGGCTGACCGACGAGCTGCAGGACCCAAACAATCCGCGCACAAAGGTGCCGCTGGACAAGATGCGCAAGGTCTATTACCGCGGCCGCGGCTGGAAACACGGTATTCCGACCTATCACCGGCTGAAAACGCTGGGCATCGTGCTCGACAAAAAGTATTATGACGAAGCCGTGGCACGCGCCATGCGCAAAGACTGAGGAGGGTTCAAGGATGGCAAACGTCACAGTCAAACTGTTCGGCGTGCTGCGCATGGACACCCATCTTGCAAGCGAGACGCTGAACATTGAAAAAGTCGGCGATCTGTTTGATTCCATCAACCGGACGATCGACGAACGATATGCAAAAAACCACGCGGAAAACCCGGCGCTTGAAAAGCCGGAAAAACTCGCGTTCAAACATGTGGTGCTGTTCGTCAACGGCGAACGCTGCACCAGAAAAAGCCGCAAGCTCGCGGACGGCGACGAAATCTGGGTGCTGTCCCCCGCTTCCGGCGGCTAAGGAGGAAACGCTATGGCTTATTCCATCGATAAAGAACGCTGCGTCGGCTGCGGCGCCTGCGCCTATATCTGTTTATACAACGCCGCCGGTGCGGCGGACGACATTGCCAGCATCTATGAGATCGACGAGAAAAAGTGTGTCGAATGCGGCCAGTGCAGCCACATCTGTCCCAACAGCGCCATCACTGCGCCTGAGGGCTGGCGCAAGATCAAAAAAGTGACCATCCTCCCGGAAAAATGCAAGGGCTGCACCTTGTGCCGCCGGGTCTGCGCTGCCGATGCGCCGTTCGGCGAAGTGAAGCAGCCGTTTGAGATCGATCAGAGCAAGTGCTTCCAGTGCGGCGCCTGCGCAAAAAAATGCCGCTTCGGCGCAATCGAAGTGGAGTATGTTTGACACCACAAGCCAAAAACATTTCATTTATATGCCAGCGTCCGCTTTGGGCGCTGTTTTTTCTTTTTTTCGCTCCACAGGGCTTGTTATTTGCCCTCATTTGTGATACGATAAACAGGAAATCAAAAACGGTGGTGATCGCTTTGAAAATCGGTGTATGCGTTTATCTGAACGCCATGGAAGAAATGTCAAAAAAATTTGAGGACCTGCTTGCGCAGGGCTTCGATAACTGCCAACTGATCTCATGGGACCCCTCCCTGTGGACAACGGAGAACGCTGCAGCGCTGAACGAACTGACCGCCCGGTTCGGCGTTGAAATTTCCGCGTTCTGGTGCGGCTGGGAGGGACCGTGTGTATGGAACTTTTATGAAGGCCAGCAGACACTCGGCCTTGTGCCGCCGCAATTTCGCGAAATGCGCATCAAGAACCTTTGTGACGGCGCGGATTTTGCAAAGAAGCTCGGCGTGAAAAACGTTGTCACGCACATGGGGTTCATCCCGGAAAACCCGAACGATCCGCAGTTTTTGCCGTTTTGCGACGCGGTACGCACGGTGGCGGAGCACTGCAAACAAAACGGGCAGTGCCTGCTCTTTGAAACCGGGCAGGAAACGCCGGTGACGATGCTGCGCTGCTTTGAGCAGGTCGGCACGGACAATCTTGGCGTCAACCTCGACACGGCGAACCTGATCCTTTACGGCAAAGCCAACCCGGTCGACGCGCTGGACGTGTTCGGAACCTATGTGATGAATCTGCACGCAAAGGACGGCTGCTACCCGACGAACGGACACGACCTCGGCGCGGAAACGCCGATCGGCCGGGGAAAGGTCGATTTCCCGGCGCTGTTTCAAAAGCTGCACGATCTCGGCTATAACGGTTTTGTGACGATCGAGCGTGAGATCAGCGGTGAACAGCAGGTCAAAGACATTCTTGAATCAAAGGCATATCTGCAAGCGATCATTGATCGCGTTTATGGAGGAGCATAAGATGTTGAAAGTTGCATTGGTCGGCGTCGGCGGCATCAGCGGCGCCCACATTCCGGCATGGAACAATATGGAAGACGCCGAGCTTGTCGCACTGTGTGACATCCGCGAAGCACAGATGGAGCGCTATCCGGCGCAGCGGCACTATACGGATCTTGACGCGATGCTTGCAAACGAGCAGATCGACATTCTCGACATCTGCCTGCCGACCTATCTGCATGCGGACTGCGCGATCAAAGCGCTGCAAAAGGGCATCCACGTTCTTTGTGAAAAGCCGATCTCACTCAAGCAGGCGGACGTGCAGCGTGTATACCGCACGGCAGAAGAAAACGGCGTAAGTTTCATGGTCGCACAGGTTTTGCGCTTTTGGCCGGAATATGAGATCGTGAAAGAGATTTTTGACAAAAAGACCTACGGCGATTTGCTTTCCGGCTCCATGACGCGCCTTGGCTGCTATCCGAAATGGAGCTGGGACGGCTGGATGATGGACGAAGCGCGCAGCGGTCTTGTGCCGTTTGATCTGCACATCCACGATCTCGATTTCATGGTCTATGCCTTCGGCAAACCGAACCGCGTCGATTGCCGCCGTGCCCGTCGGCCGGAACAGGATTATTTGAACGCTGTTTATGAATATGACGGCTTTTTCATCACGAGCGAAGCGTCATGGTATGCCTCGCCCTATCCGTTCCGGGCGCAGTTCCGCTTTCAGTTTGCGCACGCCGTTGTCGCGTGGGAAAACGGCGAAATGACGATCTATGAGCAAAACGGCAAAATATGGAACCCGATTGGCGCAGACGCACAAAACGACACGGGCAGCATCGGTTTGCCGCAAAGCGACGCCTATGCGAACGAGATCCGCTATTTTACCGACTGTGTGAAAGCGCACAGAACGCCCGACAAGGTCAAACCGGCCGAGCTTGAGACCGTGATCGGGCTGCTGAAAACAAAGTGACCTGCACGATAAAAACCGCCGATGAGCTTTCCCATCGGCGGCGTTTTATTATTGGGATTTTCCTTTTTATCTCGTCCGGTCCTGCACGCTCCGGTTCAGTCGTAAACGAAAAATTTCCGGAACTCTTCGTTTTTTATGCAGCATCTTTGTACCGGTCAAAATCTTTCTTTGTAAGCAGGGCGATTCCCGCAACAGCTGCAAGAAAGGGTTTTGCTTTGTTCGATCAAGAAAACAGTTGCAAACAAAGATGCGGCGTGGTATGATGAAGAAAACAAAACCGTGCGACATGAGGGAGGTCACCATGACCCTGCAAGCATGGGAGCAATTGTCTCCCGAAGAAAAGAAAAAAGAGCTGTACCTGCGTCAGGTGCGCCTGCTGCAGACATTTTTGGAACGTCACGCAATCTCGCAGGCACAGTATGACAAGAGCTTTCACGATTTGACTGAAAAAATGGGGATGCAGGAGCTTGCATCCCGAAAGGATGTGTTCTAACGGTGCACAAACTCTTCAAAACAACTCTGGCTTTGTTTTTGACCTGCTGCCTGCTGTGCGGCATTCTTCCGTGCGGCCTCAGTTTCGCCGCGTCGGATCCGCTGCAGCTCATGGTTGCGGCGGATACCCATTTTCAGTGCGCGGCGGATCTCGGTGCGTTCTCCGATGACTATACCGAGCACCTGCTCGAGCCGGCGGTGTACGGCTACGCCTCCACGCAGGGACAGATGCCTTATGAATCCGAGGCGATCCTCGCGCAGATGCTCACGGAATTTGCTTCTTCCGACGCTTCGTGTCTGCTGATCGCGGGCGATCTGACCTGCGGCAAACCGCAGTCCCACCGTGCCTTTGCACAATATCTCAAAAAAGCGGAAGCCGCAGCCGGAAAGCCCGTTTTTGTCATCAACGGCAACCATGACTGCGACGCCGAGGACAGTGACAAAGGGATTTCCATGCAGACCTTCCGCGAAATTTACGCAGACTTTGGCTATAACGAGGCGATCTCCTGCCACGGCGATTCGGCGTCTTATGCGGTCGATCTGAACGACACCTATCGTCTGCTTGCGATCGATACCTGTATCTACGGCGAAGATGAAGGCCGTATCGGCACATCGGTCTTCCGCTGGATCAAAGCGCAGACCAGGCAGGCTTCAAAGGACGGGAAAACCCTGATCGCCATGATGCACCACAGCATCCTGCCACATTATGAGCTGCAGCCGATGATCGATAACTGGCAGTTCTTTGCGTCGTGGTTTGCGGATCACGGGATCCGGACGGTGCTGACCGGTCACATCCACGCCAACGATATTTCCTCCACGGCGTCCGACCGCAAGAACACGCTGTTTGACATCCAGACCGGCGCGCTGATCGCTTCGCCGAACACCTGGCGGCTTCTGACGTTTTTGCCCGACGAGCTGCATGTGGAAAGCCGGTTTATCACACAGATCGACACCGCGCTCTTGCCGCCGATGTTGACGAACCGGCAAAAAGCACTGATAAAGGCAGACTTTCCGTCCTATGCACACACCTATTTTGTGAGCGGCGTTGGCAAGTGGCTCAACCGCAACGTGGGGTCTGCCGACCGACTGGTGCGCTGGTTCAAGCTCAAAGAGGGCACCGGGGCTTACACGGCGGCGAAAGAGCTGACCGGCGTTCTCGGCGATGCGGTGGGACTTGATATATATGACACCGGCAAAGGGAAAAGCATTGAAAGTGTACTGCGGCCATACGGTATTTCGGTGCCGCAAAGCGCGTATCAAAAGCCCTATGAAGTTGCTGCAACGCTGATGTACGGACTGTTCCACGGTGATGAGGCGACGATCAGCAGCCGGGCGGACACGGAGCTTTTGCTGGTCTGCCTGCAGGGAGCGCTCCTTGCGGCGGCGCAGCATATGCCGACGCCAAAGACGCTGGACGCGCTTGTCACAGCCGTGACCGGAAGAGCGCTTTCGAAGCAGTCCCTGCGCAAATGGTCCGAACAGTGGGCGCTGGCGCTGCTGGAAACGCTGGCAGGCGGCATCGTTGACGATTACAGCGCACCGGCGGATCTGAACGTCACGCTTCGGTGGGAGCCGCAGGCCAACACAGTTACGGTGCATCCGCTGCTGCGGCTGATTCGGCTGCTGACGGAGTTTTTCACAAGGCGGTTTCGTTGATGAGAACCGGTGACCGTAAAAGCGAAAGAAGCGGAACCCGACAAAAGCGTAGTTGATATTCTTTTAGCATCAGCGTTTTCTTTTGATAATAATCTTCTGGAACAAAACACGACAGACACGCCGCCCGCCCAATCGTTGTTGAAAATCGTCGGAAAAGGAAGGGAAACCCATGTTAGGTGCAATTATCGGCGATATTGCCGGTTCAAGATTCGAATGGAACAATATCAAGTGCAAAGATTTTGAATTGCTGTCTCACAGTAAAGGCTGCAGACCGACAGACGACAGTATCATGTCTCTTGCTGTTGCGCAGGCGATTCTGGATTGCAACGGCGAGTATAACGAACTGGAGCGCCATGCGGTCTCGCGCATGCAGGAACTTGGCCGCAGATATCCGAACGCGGGCTACGGCGGAAGATTTCATAAGTGGATTTATGCCGATGACCCCCATCCTTATAACAGCTGGGGCAATGGATCGGCGATGCGCGTCAGCGCCTGCGGTTTTGCGGCAGGTTCCCTTGACGAAGCTATTATGCTTTCAAGAGCCGTAACAGAGGTCACCCACAATCATCCCGAAGGAATCAAGGGCGCAGAAGCAACGGCAGTTGCGATTTATCTTGCCCGCAAGGGTAAAAGCATGGCGGAAATCAAAGATCACATTGTAGCGCATTATTATAAAATTGAGTTTAAGCTCGCGGAAATCCGCGCGAACTATACGTTTGACGTTTCCTGCCAGGGTTCCGTACCCCAGGCGCTCGAAGCATTTTTTGAATCAACAGGATTTGAGGATGCGATCCGTAACGCAATCTCCATTGGCGGAGACAGCGACACAATCGCTGCCATTACCGGAGGAATCGCGGAAGCATATTACGGCATTCCGGCAGAGATCCGACAACTGGCTCTGACGTTTTTGGACGAAAGACAGCTTGAGCTCCTAACAGCTTTTGAAAGCCTTCATTTGAGGTAAAACTTCAATCCCCTCCCCGTTTTGCCGGCTTTTACGCAATATGGGCAGACTTAAGCGCAGAAAAAGCACCTGAAAGAACGGCTGACAGCTCAGCAAATATTATGGATCACACGGTAAAAGGAAGAAACGACTATAAACTCAGGCTTCTTTCAAACCGCGGCCAGCCTTGCCCTGGCTGCAGTGACTGCTCTGCTCCGTATCACCGTTTTCTTCAAAGAAAACAAAACCCGCGTTGCCCGGCAGTTTTCGAATATGGCAAAGGCAACTACTGCATCATGTGGGGAACAACAAAAACGCACCGGCTATGTAAAGCACAGTATCAACGGCGAGGA
Source organism: Oscillospiraceae bacterium (assembly GCA_902792985.1). Lineage (GTDB taxonomy): Bacteria > Bacillota > Clostridia > Oscillospirales > Acutalibacteraceae > UBA6857. The sequence continues at coordinate 21,511 of CADBBT010000011.1, read as the reverse complement.
AAAGACGGTTTGAGACAAGGAACCCGGCGTGATAAAAACAGTCGACAGCGCGCACAGAAACAGCAGTGGATAAATTATCTTCAGGCCGAAGAGCTCGACGGAAGACACAAACTCGTTTTTGCCCATATCCTCGGGATTCATTATCTGTTCGGCCGGGACCGGGCGTGCCTTCCCGAAAGATGGAGTTTGCTTTTCAAGTCTCAGGTCATTTCCACGAGGCAAATTTCACGGACGGTGCGCTGCCCATACTGATGTTACGAACAAAAAAGAGATAGCCGCAACGAATGCAAAGGGAACAGCCGTCCTCTCCAAAACGGTTCCCGTCAGATCGTTTTCAAAACAGAGCGTTAGTAAAGAAAGGAATAAACTTATGAGTGAATACCATGTCCGTCATTTTGACGAAGCACTGAAGATCATGAAAGACGCAGGGGTGGAGCTTCTGCATTCCCCGGACGCAAACCATCCGGCACTGGCGCACGCACTTGCAAAAGACTTGATCGAAAAAATGACCCTGCTTGAAAAGGTCCACATGCTCAGCGGCCACTGGGCCATGCTGAACGGCCTGCTGCACGGGCGCGTGTATAACTATGACCCGATTGCGGGCGGCGGTTGCAAACGGTTGGGCATTCCGCCGCTGCTGTTTTCCGACGGGCCGCGGGGCGTCGTGATGAAAAGCGCCACCTGCTTTCCCACATCGAACCTGCGGGCGGCGGCGTTCGACACGTCACTGGAAGAAGAGATCGGCGAAGCCATTGCAAAGGAGTGTATCGCTTTGGGCGCGAACTACTTCGCCGGTGTCTGTGTCAACCTGCTGCGTCATCCCGCCTGGGGCCGGGCGCAGGAAGCCTACGGTGAAGACCAGTTTCTAACCGGGAAATACGGCGCGGCGCTGACAAAGGGATTGCAAAAATACGGCGTGATCTCCTGCCCGAAGCATTTTTACATGAACTCCATCGAAAACCTGCGGTTCTCCGTTTCCGCCGATGCAGACGAGGAGACCCTGCGCGACGTTTATCTTTATCATTTTGAGGAATGTTTCAAATCCGGCGCAGGTTCTGTGATGTCGGCGTACAACAAGGTCAACGGCACCTACTGCGGCGAGAGCAAGGCGGTCTTTGACCACCTGAAAACGCTCGGCTTTGAGGGATTCTCCATCTCCGATTTCGTCTGGGGCGTCCACGATGGGCCGGAGAGCGTACGTGCCGGGCTGGATGTGGAAATGCCGATGACGCTCAAACGCGGCCTCAGCCTGATCGTCGCCGTCAAGCGCGGCAAGCTGGACGAAGCGCTGCTCGACGCACGCTGTGAAGCCATCATCGCCACCATGCTGCGGTTCCAGAATGTCTACCGTGCACAGAACTTTTCCAAGGAGGTCGTCTGCTGCAAAGCGCATACCGACCTTGCAAGAAAAGCTATGGAAAAGGGCGCGGTGCTACTCAAAAACAACGGCGTGCTGCCGCTTGCGGATACATCGGGCAAAATCGCGCTGATCGGCCGGTTCGCAAACGAAAAAGTGATCGGCGATCACGGCTCATCTTCCGTGCATCCGCCCTATGTCACAACGCCCTATGAAGGATTCTCAAAGGTTTTCAAAAACACCGTTCTCATCACGGAAGACCACCTTGCAGACTGCAGAGACGCCGACGTGATCGTGGCGGTCGTGGGCAACGATTACCGCGATGAGGGCGAGTTTGTGACCAATTCCAATCCGAAGCTCGTGACCGGCGGTGACCGCAGATCACTGCGGCTGCACAAGGAGGACGCGGCGCTGATCCACACACTGAAAAAGCTGGGCAAGCCGCTGGTCGTGATCTTTTATTCCGGCTCGGCGATCATTACGACTGACTGGGCAAACGATGCAGACGCCATTCTCTATGCCGGTTATCCGGGCATGGAGGGTGCGAACGCGCTGGCGGACATCGTCCGCGGCAAGGTGAACCCCTCCGGCAAACTTCCGTTCACTGTGGCGCAGACAGAAGCGGACTATCCTCCGTTCCCGAATTCCGACGAGAAGAACCAGCATGTGAGCTACGGCTATTATCACGGCTATGCTCTGTTCGACAAAGAGGACAAAAAAGCGGAATACCCCTTCGGCTTCGGCCTGTCCTACACCTCCTTCGACTACTGTGACGCAAGCGCAAATGACGAAGGCGATGAAATCACCGTCAGCTGCAAGATCAAAAACACCGGCAGCCGTGCCGGTGAAGAAACAATGCTTGTCTTTGTCGGCTCCAATCTTTCCGGCAAGCCCCGCAAGCTTTTGAAGGGCTTCAGAAGAATCGTGCTGGACCCCGGCGAAGAAAAGGTCTGCACGGTCACGATCCTAAAAGAAGACCTGCGCCTGTATGATAAAGCTGCGGATTCCATGGTGATTCCCGAAGATGTCACAGTTTATGTGGGCAAGAACGCGGAAGATGTAAAACGCATTGTTTTGAGCGTGAAAAAAGCGTAAGGAGAACCCGCTAACCGAACTTTGAGCATAAGATTATGTTCGGTTCCCATGTCGCCGGCGCGGCGCACATTGGAAGCATCGACTGACGGACGTCGGCAAGCTGTTCGGGCGCATCAATGCAAAAGAAAAGCGCGGCCAGTGGCTGCGCATACAGATCGGGATCTATTTCCAGGATTGAGGTTGAAAAAACACAAAAGATTGTGAAACTATCTGACAAAGGAGATAACAACATGAGGCTGATTTTTGTCGGCACGTCGCATGGTGTGCCTGAAAAGGACCGCCGCTGCTCGTCCTACATTTTGGAGATTGACGGCAGCTATTATATCATCGACATGGGCACACAGACGATCGAAGACCTGTGTCGGCGGGAGATCGCAATCGAAAACGTGCGCCTTGTGATCTGTACGCATCCGCACGGCGATCATACCGACGGCCTAGTCTCTTTTGTGAATCTGCTCAACTGGTATTATAAACAGGTGCAGACGAAGATCCTTGTGCCGGACGAGCGGCTGATCCCGCTGCTGAAGGAATGGGCGCAGATCAGCAGCAACGGAAAGCCATTCCGTAAGGATCTGTTCCTTTCCGCTTTTTCAGCAGGCGTCGCCTATGAAGACAAGCAACTGCGCATCACTGCGATCCCGACGCAGCATTGTGTTAACTCCTATGCGTTCCTGATGGAAGCAGAAGGAAAAAAACTGCTGTTCACAGGCGATTTGTGCCGTCCGGACGTGGACTTTCCGGCTGTCGCTTTTGAAACGGAGCTCGATCTGATTGTCTGCGAACTGGCGCACTTTTCGCCGAACGCCTGTGTTGCTGCCTTTGATCGGACAAAGGCAAAGCGTGTTTTGCATACGCATATCAACGAGGGTCGTTGGCGTGATGCTCTTTCGGCACAGTTGAACAGGCCGCATCCATATGAATACGGTGCTGCTTATGATGGCCTGGAAATTGAACTGTAATGGAGTGTGCGAACTGGCAAAAGGGCCGCAGCCTGCCTGAGTTCTATACCCTCAGTCCGACGCTTGTTTGTCGCTTCAGAAGCACGACGCTGTTCCAAGGCTTTTGCCGCGGGAGGAAGGATCGGCCGGTGAAGCGGCTGAATGCAAAAGGCGTTGCCGAAACTCCGGGGTCAAATGAGGAATCCCTCACATGAACAGAATCGAATTCCAAAAAGAAACAAGCGTTGAAAAAAGTCACGGGTTGGATGAAGATGCCAAAAAACACACAGATTGAAACAATCGTCTGCGAAATGCTTTAAAGGTCAGATACGATCGACGAAATCGTACCTGACCTTTTTTTGTGAAGCGTTTCGGCAGCTTTTTGATTTGTCAGAAGAGATGTGTCCAATACGTACTTTGAATTACGGAGCTTTGAGAACAGATGCCGACACCGCACAGCCTGCAAACCTCCATTTCAACGACTTCAAAAGTTTTTGCAAAGCACCGGCATTTCTGTCAAAGCAGGACTATGCCTCGGCATCGTGATTGTCATGGGTGACACCCAAAGAAACACCGAGGTCTTTCATCAGCGCACCACCTGCATGAAGTAGCGAACAGCGGCGCCGAAGTCCGGGGGACTGTTTTCCGTTTTTAGGTCTCCCCCGCTCCGTTCAGCGGCGTAAGGGTGAGTGCATCGGACGGAATCCGAATTCCTCCTGCATCAGGATCATCAGCGGGATGCCGAGAAGCAGTGGAAATACGGTGCCGTTCAGGAATACGGTCGCGGCGAACAGCATCCCGTCAACGTCGGAGTAAGCCAGCATGACAACAGGCGTGATCAGCAGAGATTCCAGCGCCGCCGACACAACGGTCACGGCGAGTTGCCTGAGCAGGTCTTTCCCCGTTCGCAGAGAAAACGCTGTCCGGGAGAATCTGCTCCAGTACAGCCAGTAAACGAACGGCCCGGCGAAATTTGCCGCGAAGCCCGCGATAGACGACCACCTGAGGCTGTCGCCGATCAGATCGCCGATAAAGTTTCCGACCGCGAACGCAAGACATCCCGGTATGCCGAAGAAAACACCGTACACGGGCTTCAGCAGCAAAACGGGCCGTATCTCGGTAAAGCCGGGGATCACGACCATGACTTTGAACGGGATTGCCATTAGCAGATATACGAATACCAGCGCGAGAAACGTCCCCGCGGTCCGGAGGCCTTTGCTGCGGCTACGCTCTGATCTCATTTTTGCCCCTCCCGCCTTTGAATTCCAGAATCTCGATCAGGCTCCCCGCCACGATGAACAGCGCGCCGATCACATGGGGCAGCGAAGGCTCCGCGCGGTCGATCAGCGTTTCCGGAAGCGTGTAGCTCCATATAAGCGAGAACACGATCTCAAGGGAATAGATAATCGTAGCGCCTGTCGCCGTCGCGCGCTTCTGCGCGAAAATGTTCAGCGTCTGCGCAAAAGCGACAATGAAATAAGAGTAAATGAAAAGACTCGCGATCACAGTGCCGGACCACGGGATCGTCGCGAAGGTCGCAGGCTGAAGGGCGACCCATATCCCGAACGCTATCGCAGTGACGATGACGCTGATCCACGCGGAGATCGTCACGGGGTCGTGCTCTTTCGCATATTCGTTCAGCTTTACAATGAAGAAAGCGCGCACGGTGCAGCCGATGAACATGATCAGCAGACCGGTGATCTGTGTGTTGTAAAGCGAGGAGCCCAGCGCGCAGACGATCCCGCTCAGAACGAGGATGACGGACACCCAGGTCTTTTTGTTCACTTTTTTCTTCAGGGTCAGCAAAATGACCGGAATCACCACGACCGTGATGGAAAAGGTGAACGCTCCGGTTGAAACGTCAAAGTAATCCAGGCCGTACAGAAAAAGGACGTCGTAAGCGGTCTTCAGAACGCCGAGCAGCAGACAGCGCAGCAAAAGCTTTTTGCCGTATTTCGCCGTTTCCTGTCGAATCCTTTTGAAAAAACAGGCAAAAAGGATCAGCGCCGCGAGCCCGGATGTGATGACCGTCGTTGCAAACGGCAGAATGTCGTCCGGGATGCAGGCAAAAATGATCACTTCTGTTGACCAGCACAACGTAACGCAAACCAGGCACAGGTTCGCCTGAAGTCTGTTCATAGAACCACCTCTCTCATGAACGATTATATATCGGACCCGGGCGCCGGAGCGGCAGTCCCGGACAAAAGCATGTGAAAAAATCTTTCGCTTTGCAAAGAAAAAAAATATTGGGGCGCGGGGACTCGAGCCCTCAGCCGTCGGTTTCCCGCTGCGTGTTTGGCTGCGCTGCCGCTTCGGCACGCAAAAGCGCTTCCACCTCTTGATTGACATCCTCACGTTTTAACCCGAAAGCCCGAATGATGAGGGCAAGCTCCCGTTCGGGCAGGTCGCATTTTCGCGCGATCCATTCCCTGACGAGCATGCTGCTGCCGACCATGGTGTAGATGACGATATAATCCTCACGCATTTGAGCAGGTACAGGCGCATCCCTGTGGTGTGCGATTTTCCATACATCCCACATCAGCTCGAAATAAAAATGCCTTTCTTCGTCGTTGAAGAACAGCGCAAAGACGTCGCGGTTTTGCTTGACATAGGAGAGAAACGATGTCAGCGTTTCGATCTGATCGTCTGTATCGGCGCTCTGTTTCAAATAATCCAGCAGGCTTGCGCGCACGTTCTGCTCGGTCTCCTGCAGCAGCATCCGGGGATCTGTATAATGCAGATAAAATGTGGAACGGTTCATGTCGGCTTGTGCGCAGAGTTCTTTGATCGTGATGGCGGAAAACGGTTTTTCCTGCATCAGCGCAATCAGGGCGTCTTGAAACATTTTTTTGTCATTTTCGCGCGGCGATTATTTTTTGAATTCATCGTCATTCTCCATAAAATAGATTTTTAAATCAACACTTTATGAAACTGTGATGGCATAAAGGCAGATTCAAAATGATTTGCTGATTGACATTTCAACATGACGTCTATATTATAACAATATAAGGATTCTTTTGTCAAACACTATATGTATTTCAGAATCGTTCTGTTCAACGATACATCTTGTATTTGGACTTGATTCGCCTGATATTCCTCTTCGGCAATATGCGGTCAGCAGGCAAACGCTTTTGCATTCGCAAAACAACCCTTGCAACCTGACAAACGCAGCAACCACCACCGTCACATGGGATTCTTCCACACTGTTCAGCAGCGGTAAAGGCAATTTTTCCAAAGACGACATTACTCTGATCGCGGATAAAGAAGCTCATCAGATTGATAGTTTCTATAGCGGTTGGAGCAATACGTTCACGGCTCCTTCGGGAAGCGTGTTTACAAAAATATAAGACAGCCGCGACCCGGAAAAGGTCGCGGCTGCTGCGTTGTACATTTGCCTCCTTGCCGTTTTCACGCTAAACTTTGCACGAAATCAAACGAGGAGGCATCCTTTATGAAAGAACACATCTACGACGAACAAAACGGACTGCCGCCACATCATGCCTCTTGCGCAGGGATCTCGTTCGGATAGAAGAAGAATGGAATGCAGGCGATCAGAGAACTTGCTGCCGGAATCAGCGAGATCGACATGAACACCGTATCTTTCATGTGCTGCGTGATCTCCACGCCTGATTCATAGCCCACCGCAACAATGATCAGCGAAAACACACCGGTGGCAATCGCAGTCATGATTTTACTGGAAAACGTAAGGCCGGAGAAACAGACCCCTTCGCGGTTCTGACCGGTGCGGTACTTGATCTCATCCACGGAATCAGCAATCATTGCCGTCTGCGTGACCATGAAAACGCCGCCGAGCAGTCCGTTCAAAAGCACCATGATCATCAAGCCGATCAAGCTGTTATAGCCGATGAAATACATCGCAACGAATACGACTGCGGAAAGCAGATTGGAACCGATCATCACTTTTTTATTGCCGAGCTTTTTTGTGATCAGGGGTGTGACCAGCGACGAAACCAGCATGCCGACGATGATCATGGCGCCGAGATACATATACAGGGCTTCGTCGTTCATCACGATGATGGCGAAAACCGATCCGGCCACCTGGATCATGTTCTTTCCGAAAGCGAGAAAACTGCCGAACAAAACGATGAGCAACGGCCGGCAAGTAACCGTTGTTTTGAAAATATCGCGCAGCGTGACGTTTTCATCCATATGGTCGTTCTTCTCTTTGGTGAAGAAGAACGCCAGCAGGAACAGCCCCATACCGACCGCAGAGATGCACAGTGCCGCCAGTGTCCACCCGCTGTTCGTTGCCTCCTCAGCTTCACTGCCGCTGAAGATCTTTGCAAGCTGATAACCGAACAACGTAACGAGCCCGAGCGTCAGCATCTGGGCCGCGCGGGTCACGCCGATGGCTTTTGTGCGCTCGTTCGGATCGTTGGACAACCGCGACGCCAAGCCCCAGTAAGGAACATCGCAAAGGGTATAGAACGTCTCCCAGATGAGATAGACAACGCCGAAATAGACCAGCTTCATCGCCTCGCCGAAAGAGGCGGGGATCGAAAAGATCAGCGTGGTGAGCACAGCAATGGGCAGTGCAGTGATGAGAATATACGGCCGCAGCTTGCCGAACTTCGTATGTGTTTTGTCAACAACAACGCCCATGATGGGATCGTTGACAGCGTCCCAGATCTTGGACACGGTCATGAACACGCCGAGGGCAGCAACGCCTTTGGCGGAAAGTCCAACGGCCGAGGAATACATATAAGTGAGCAAAAATGTGCCGACCAGTGTGTTGACCATGTTCTGGCCTGCGCCTGCAATTGCAAACGCGGCACGTTCTTTTCTTGTGATATCCATAACGGCCTCCTTACAACTTGAATTTTATGGTTTTGATCTCAAACGGATGGAACTTCAGCTTTGCAGGGGCGGCGGGCGTTTCGTTTTCTTCCAGAAGATCGGTCTGTGCAGCGCTTTGATATTTGAAGTTTACTGTCAACGCTGCGGAAGCCGCAGTCCCCTGCGATTCATACAGGCGGACAACGATTGCATCTTCCCGATATGCTTTTTTTACAAGCGCGATCACAATGTTTTCATTGTCAACGTGAGCGAGCGGGGGGAAACCGTGTTTGCCGCTGAAGCGGATCTCCGGCTTGTTGAGCCGATAAGCGCGCTGCAGGGTCTCTTTGCAAAGCTTGCCTTTGTGCGGATAGAGCGCATAGGTAAACTCGTGGGTACCTTGATCTGCGTGCGGGTCCGGGAAGACCGGCGAACGCAAAAGGTTCAGCGAGATCAGACCCTCCTTGACCCGGTGGCCGTATTTGCAGTCGTTGAGCAGAGAGAAGCCTTTGTTCCCGTCGGAAACATCCACATATTTGTGCGCGCAGATTTCAAACTGCGCTTTTTCTTCCGGCGTCTGATCGCCGGTGGAACGGCGGATCGTTCCGTATTGGATATCGCAGGCAACCGTATCGGAAACAACCGCGGGGTTAAACTCTGCGCGCAGCATCCGGAAGGTCTCGTGCCAGTCGGCAAAGGTGCGCACCGTTAGAACATCGTCCCCTGCTTTCAGAGAGATCTCCTGACGCAGTTCGGTCTTTCCGTGGCGATAGTAGTTGACCCACGTCACCTGATCCTTTTCCGTTTTACGTTCGGATTTATATGCTTTGAGCGTTTTCCCGGGGAGTTTGTGATAGTTCCAGTCGATGTCCCAGGCGTTATAGAATAACGGTCTGTCGAAGAACAGCTTCAGACGGTTGAGACAGCCTGCCGCATACTCGATTCCGGCTGCGTCCTTCAACGAGCAGATTTCCCCGTCTGCGGTAAAACGAACCGTCAGATGCTTGTTGCGCATCAGATCGCCGGCAAGGAACAATTGCGGATCCTCCGGTGCGCCGGCAGGTTCAGCGGCAGAGAAGGACAGCGGGTCGTAGACCAGCGCATTCTCTCCGTCACCGCAAAGAAAGCGCAGAACGTCCGCCCTTTCTTCTTCGATCTCCCGCAGCATTGCCGCATACCGTTCGGTCGATTCCCGATAGACGCGGCCGATGGAGCTGCCGGGAATGATGTCGTGGAATTGATAAAGCAGCGTTTCCTTCCACCAGGCATCCAGCTTTTCCTGCGGATAAGCCCTCCCCTTGAGCCATGCGGCGGCACAAAGAGATTCAAGGTCTTCCAGCGCGAACTCCATCTGGCGGTTGAAGCGTTTGTTGCGCGCCTGACTTGTATAGGTGCCCTGATGCTTTTCCAAATACAATTCGCCCCGATAGGAGGGAAGTTTTTCTTTATAGGTTTCCAGCTTTTTAAAATAGTCCAGCGCGGTTGAAAAGCGCACCTTCGGCGTTTGCGCCAACGCGGTCTGACGGTTCAGCAGTTCCAAAAATGCTTCGCCAGGGCCGCCGCCGCCGTCGCCCACGCCGTAAACATAGAGCGCTTCGTTTGAAACGTCCTTCTCGGGATAGTTCTCCCATGCGTGCCGGGCAGAAGCGGGCAGAGCGTCGGAATTATAGGTCTCGTCAGGCGCCATGTGTACCAGCACTTCGCTGCCGTCAATGCCCGCCCAGTTGAACGAACGGTACGGGAATTTGTTGTGCTCGTTCCATGACAGCTTGATGGTAAAGAAATAGTCGATCCCGCAGCCGTGCAGAATCTGAGGCAGGTTGCCGTTGTAGCCGAATACATCCGGCAGCCAGCAGATACGCATATCCTGTCCGAAGGCCTCGCGGAAAAACTGCTTGCCGTAATAGCACTGACGAATGAGCGCTTCGCCGCCGGAGAGATTCGTGTCGGCTTCCACATACATACCGCCCTGCGGTTCGATCCTGCCCGCATCGACCTGCGCCTTAATCCGCTGCCAAAGGGCAGGCTGATGGTCGCGCAGGAATTCAAACTGCCAAGGCTGTGACGCACCGTAGATGTAACCGGGAAAGCGTTCCATATTGTTCAGCTGCTTTGTAAAGGTGCGCATAGACTTGCGTTTGGTTTCACGGATCGGCCAGAGCCACGCAAGATCCAGATGGGAATGGCCGACGGCGTACAGGGTAAAATCTGCCGCACCGGCATGAAGGATCGGCGCAATCATGCTTTGCGCCGCTGAAGCATCGCCTGCAACAGCAGCTTGATAAGCCTCTTCCATCGCCTTCAGATAATCTGCACCCTCTCCTTTCGGCAAGGATGCATAGAGCGAAAGCACAGCCAGATAATCATAATAAAAGCTGTAAAAGTCAGGATCGATCTCCACAACAGAAGCGTCGTGAAAAACGCCGACACCGTATGGCATGATAAAAAGCGCACCGTTGAACCCGGCGTCCATATAAAAATCAACGCAGCCATCGCGCAAGATCGAATCACTCAGTTTCACAAGGCTTTTGCCGCGCTCGATCGTCATTGCATCCACCGGCAGCAGCTTGGCTGAGATCGTTTCATACGGCGTGCCATCATTCGCATAGACCAGACCTTCGCCGCCGATTTTCAGACGCAGCACACAATTCTCGTTATGAACTGCTTTGGAGGGCAACTCACCCTCAATATGAAACCAACCGCAGTCATAAATATGCTTTGCCCAGATTTCACCCGGTCTGAGCTTCCGATAGGTCAGACCGTCTTTGTTCTCCAACGGCACCGGTTCGCGCGTGACGGCAACACTGACAGAAAGGTTCGAGAGCTTGCGCTCCGCCATTTTTCTCAGTGTTTCCAGATGCAGCAGGCATATCGGCGGATAACCGTTTTTCCATTGTTTTTTCATGACCGACCCTCCTTTTTTGTATCATTATACACCAAAGCGGAACCAATTACAAGACGCGGACCGTATGAAACGGAAATCGCGATTTCGCTTTTTGATTTGCCGGCTTCTGTTGAGTGGCAGCTGCCGTGCCGCACATGTATGGCCACATGCTGTTTGTCATTTGTAAAGCTAAATGCGAATAAAGGTCTGTTTTGCTTTTACAAACATGCGTTTAGTTTTACAGAACAGCAGAAAACTGCACATAACAGAATACATGATGAGGAAATCACAAAACGCTTTATTTCCCGGGGATGAAATGCAATCAGAATCGTGTGAAAGAAGCCGTCCACCCTGTTGTGACAAGGGCTTTCTCGTCCCAGAGGGGGACAAAAAAAGACGCAGATTGTATCAAAATCTGCGTCAAATTTTGGTGCGCCGAATGCGGTCAAATCCGAACCATTCACTGTGTTTTCAATTTCTTCAAAAGTGATAGTTTTGCTGCCGTCCTTATAGTTGAATGTAATCACCATACGGTCATCAAAGAGATAAATGGAATTGATAAAGCTGTCAATCAATCTGCGGCGATGGTCAAGCCTTTTAACATCCATTTTTCGCAGCCGGTGAAACCAGAAAAGCATCTGCTCTTTTGTAAGCGTCGGGTGCTTGATCTCTTCTCTGGAAATCTCTACGGAAAGTTCACTTTTCTTTTGTTCTAGTTCTTCCATCCGCTGTTTGGTGGATTCTGTAATAATGCCCTGCTGTATCGCGTTCAGGAAGTTGTTGATCGCACGTTCTGTTTCCGCGTATTGCTGGTGCAGGATCGGCAACATTGTGTTGGTGCCTTGACGTTCAAATGCCATATCGGCAAGATATTCCAAAAGTTCATCATCAAAAATAATTTTTTGGATTTGGTCAATGATAATGTTTTCGATCCAATCCTTTTTGACCGATTTTTTGTTGCAGCCTTTGTGATGCTTTACGTTTACGCATTTGTAATATCGGTGAACCAGTCCTGATTTTCCGGTGCCGCTTTCTCCAACCATGAAGCATTTGCACTTTCCGCAATACAGTTTGGTTGTCAACAGATATTCGTCCTCTGCTTTGTGTTTTGCAGGGGCTTTTTTGTTCGCCGCCATGCGTTCCTGCACCCGGTTGAAAAGCTCTTCCGGCACGATGGCGGGAATACCGTTTGGAACAACAATATCACGATAACGGTACTCGCCGATGTACTTCCGATTATGCAGCATTCTGGTGATATTATCTGTGTCCAGTTTCCCGCCTCGCGTAGTGCGGATGCCGGCAAGATTGAATTTGTCCGCGAGCTTCTGCATGGATGTTCCACTTGCATAAAGCTGAAACGCTTCCAGTACGGCGGGCGCTGTCACAGGATCGATTTGATACTGCTGATTGGCATCGACAACATACCCGATTGGCAGTGTTCCACCGTTGTACAAACACTTCAATGCGTTCTCTGTCAAGCCTCGTACAACTTTTTCAGAAAGCTCTGCGGAATAGTATTCAGCCATACCTTCCAACAAAGATTCCAAAAGGATTCCTTCTGCGCCTTCAGAGATACTTTCCGTTACGGAAACCACCTTCACGCCATTCTTGCGAAGTACACTTTTGTAATGAGCAGAATCATATCGGTTGCGGGCAAAGCGGTCAAGTTTCCAGACAAGAATGACGTCAAAGGGTCTCTTCGCGCTGTCTTTGATCATCTTCTGAAAGCTGGGGCGGTTATCCGTTTTCGCAGAAAGCGCACGGTCAATATAGGTATCAACGATGTGAATATCGTTTCGTTTTGCAAACGCTTTGCATTCCCGAAGCTGACCCTCAATGGATTCTTCTTTTTGCTTTTCGGAAGAGTATCTCGCGTAAATGACGCCGTTCATGTTCTCACCGCTTTCAATATCAGATTCTTTTCTTTACGGGTCGAAGGGTGTCCCTTCAGCGGAATCGTGGTGACACTATTCAATGCTTGTTAAGACAATACCGCATATTGTCTGCAAGCATTGGGGCTGCCGTGCACATGCAAAGGCGATGCTTGCAAAGATGATACCGCTTGCAAAAGAAGTATAGCACAGACTTAAGGAATTGTCTATATGGAATTCTTGTTTTTAAATATTTTTTTGTAAAAATCAATCTGCATGAGTTGCGTTGTTTTATTTTTTATGGTAAAATATAATATCAATTTGTAAGGAGAAATGCGTTTTGGCTCGTTCTTATGATAAGCTTTGGAAGCTTCTGATTGATAAAAAAATGATGAGAACCGAGTTGCGGGAAGCAGCCGGGATCTCAACAAATGCGTTGGCAAAACTGGGCAAAAATGAGTCTGTCCAGCTGATAATACTTGAGAAGATTTGTGCGGTTTTGGATTGTGATTTGAGTGATATTGTTGAGATAATACCAGATAACAAAGCGTCTTCAGATAACAACTAAAAACACAGTATTGTCTCACCGAGCATTGAATTGTGATATCACAATTCAGCTTGCCAAGATGCGGTATCATCTTAGCAAGCATCGCCTTTGTATATACATCGGCGCTTGTCAGGGGAAGGATTTCCCTGAACCCCCAAATAGGAAGTGATTATTTTGAACAGACTTATGTTGAAAAGTCATGCTGCGGATGCGCTGGATCTGATTCTGGCAAAAGACGATGCTGCCTACGCGAAGCTGAACCAATCCGAGCTTTGTTTTCACATTCAAGACCAGCATCCAGCGATAGAAAAAGAACTGGCTTTTGCGCTTTCAGCGGACTGGGAAGAGATCAAAAACTTTGAGAGCTACAACGTTTTTCGGCGGTTGTATCTGCATTTAGTTCACGTATTGCGCAGCCGCAAAGGCGCGGTCGGCATTCCAAAGCATGTGCTGGAAGCCATTGTGGATACCATGCTGCCGGACATCATCGCATTCTTTGAAACAGAAGAAGGGCAGCGTGAGTTTGAAGAATGGAAAGCTGGACAGGAGCACGGGAAAGCTTTAGCATCTGAACAAAAAGCAACTGAATCAAACGCTTTGAAATGATATGTATTTAGCAGTTTTGATACAGCTGTTCCTGCCGTATTGGGGATAAACATATATTAGATGCTACGTAGCGTTGCATAGCTGCTACAAAGGATTTCTTGAATGCCAGATAGACTTCTGCTATAGTTTAGCTATCGGGCAACCGAAAAGATGAAGGAGGTACTACCATGACATTCGGAGAAAAAATGAAAGAAGCACACAAAAAAGCAGGTATGACACAGGAACAGTTGGCAAGCGTACTAACGGTGTCCAGACAAGCCGTTACCAAGTGGGAATCGGACAAGGGTATACCGGATATCGAAAATCTGAAGCTCATTGCAAAGGTACTGGATGTAAGTATCGATTATCTGTTAGATGAAGAAGGATCTCTGGATTTGTCTTGTACGAGAGAACCCATCAATCTTGAAGACTATGAAGATCGTACTACAAACAAACACATATGTCTGTTAGCAAGAATTGTTGAAAGTTTTTTCCGTTTGTTAGAAAATGGCGCTGTTTTGTTAGCAAAAAACAAAAAATCTGCTAACAAATGTTAGCAGACACAAAAACTCTTGTTGTTCCCATTGCGGTTCGGTTTTACATACTGATGCCAAAAAAGTTGTTAGCAAAATGGTGATTTGCTAACAAAAATGGCTTTGATAAGCACATGCTTTGCAAGACAGAAAAAGCCGACAATCCCTGAAAACAAAGGGATTATCGGCTACGCACTATGGCACCCCCAGCGGGAATCGAACCCACATCTAACCCTTAGGAGGGGTTTATTCTATCCATTAAACTATGGAGGCGTTTGCCAAAAAATATGGGAATTACATGCAACTTTTAGCCAAAGTTGCGTGTTTTATGTGACACTTAGGAGCCGAGGTCCAACGCTATATTAGCTGTCCCTCGGAGCCCTGGGAAAAGCCATTATTGCCGCAGGCAGCGGCATCATTCAGAATGCACCGCCCGCCGGCGCAAGTTCATTTTCTCTTTATACGATTGAAAAATCCATCGTTTTTTAATATAATAATAAGAGCAGCACCTGGAACGTAATAAACCAGCTGTCCGGGACTCCCTTCAGCCGAAGGTGTGAAAGGCATCACGATATCGCGCGGAAGGAACTTGATACAGCGGGTGGATATGAAACTTGAACAGCCGTTATCGATCGGCAGACTGACGGCGCAAAACAGACTCGTCATGCCGCCGATGCAGACGAACAGGCAGGACACGAACGGAGTGACACAATGCTCAACACACCATATTTCAGAGAGCTTATCAGCGTTTTTCCCAATGGGGCGGCGGAGCTGTTTTCCGCCGTGGCGGAAAAGATTGACGCCGACCGGTCCCTTCGCGGGATTTTCGGCCGCGCGGTGAAGGACTATATGGGCCCGCGCGCCCTGCCGATGCGCAAGGCGCTGGAAAGGGTCGAAAAAACATCGCCATCGCTCAGCGTCAGCCCTTATACGACGGACTTCATTTTTGTGATGAAATGCACCGAGATACTGAAAAACCGGTACGCGGAGGCGGGCGTGGAGGACAGCGTCTTTTTTGCATCGATGGACGACCTGCGCTGCAAGCTGCTGGAGTGTATGGAATGCAAAGGCGTACCCGGCACGTTCGTCGCCGACTGGTACGACGGCTTTCTGAAGATGCGGCGCTTCGCCTACGGCAGATTTCAGTACGAAGTGGCAAAAAGCGGCTTCTCCTTCACCTCCTCGTGCGGAAAGGTGATAAAAGAAAGCGATCCGGTCGTCAACTTCCACATCCCCTCCTCCGGCGTACCGCTCAGCGACAGCGTGCGTCTGGCGTCCTACAGAGAGGCCTGGCCTCATTACCGTCACCTGTCCGACGACGGCAGGATCGTTTTCAAATGCCATTCCTGGTTGCTCTATCCGGAACACCGGCTGTTCTTGCCGAAGGGATCGAACATCCTGCGCTTTCTGGATGACTTTGAGATCGTCTCATGGGTGGAAAAGGACAGCTTTGACGACGCGTGGCGCGTTTTCGGAAGATACGCCGACCTTCCGCCTGGGCAGCTGCCGCGCGATACGTCGCTGCGCAGAGCCTTCGCTGACCGGCTCGCCTCCGGCGGAAAAACCGGCTGCGGCTGCGGGATAATCGTCTTTGACGGGGAAAAGATCGTCCGCTGAACGCACAGCGAACGACCGAAAAAAGACCGGGACCGCGCATTCATCGGCTCTACCGGCATCGAACAGGTCATTCACCGCAAAAAAGATTGCTTGTCACGTAGTCGACCTGTTTTACGCGAACCACGGCGAGGTCAAACATTTTATTTACGGTCCAAACGTTCACGGTCAGGCCTTTTCTGTGGAAAGAATCGACGAGGCGGCGTGTCAGGATCGTCTGGCGGACGTCGATGTTGATCTTTTCCTCAAGGCAGCGTTCAAAAACAGGGTCATTTCTTTTTTCCGACAGGTACTGGAGATCTATCGACTCGTCGGCTTCCCTGACGAACAGCAGCGGCTCAAGGTAAAATGAAATGATCGAAATGTTTTTTCTGTCATAGTATTTGTCCACAAGGTCAAGTATACGGCGGATGTTTTCGCGGCTGAACGTCTCTTTCAGTTCGATGACGGCTGTCTTTCCACCGTTTTTGCATATTTTCAGATAATCCTCAAAAAGGCAGACTCTGACCTCGGAGTCCGTCTTTTTGTTTAAAAGGGGCACGGCCGTCAACTCCTCGAACGTGGCGGAAGAGACGGTTTTTTCGCTCCCATCGGCGAACCTTACAAATTCGTCGTGATTGCAGACGAATATCCCGTCCGCCGTTTCCCTGACGTCCGTTTCAACACCGTAAAAGCTCATTTTAGCCGCAGCCTTGAACGCCTCGGCTGTGTTGTCGACGTAACGGTCGCTGTATCCGCGGTGCGCGACATAGCGTACTTCCGACTTCGGAACAAGGATGACTGTCGCGCCGACGGCGATCAGCAGAGCCGCAAAGATGCAGATGACGGTAAGGATGATTCTGAAAGCTCTCTTTTTTGTTTTCATGTTCTATTTCTCCACTTTCCCTTTATTCTCTTTATTCGGTGATCCTGAGGCTGCCCATATTCAGGAAAGCCCCGTCCAACTCTCCTTTTGCCTCCCAACGGACGATCAGACCTTCCTCATTCGATATCGACAGACCGACGATATACTCCCCAGGAAGCGCATCTTCCGGCAGTTTTACGCAAAACGTCTCGCTGACCGGTCCCGGCAGCCATTTACGCACGTCGACGCCTGTGTCAAAGACGAACTCACGCCCGCCGCTTTTCAGCCGGAGGCGAAGCGGCACGGCGTTGTAAATCGGCGCCACCCCGACGTTTTCCGCTTCAAGGGAGAACATGAGCGTTTCCCCGGCCCGCGCCCTCGACGGATACTCAAACGCACGCGGAACAAAATGATATCCCATTTTCCCGACCCAGCGCTCCACCTTGTCCCGCCATTTTTCCGGTATCGGGAAGGACTTGGCGTTGAAGGTGCTCGCGTTCCAGGCCAGAGTTTTTTCGATCATCTCGTCAATATCCCAGCCCTTGCGTTCCCATTCGCCGAGCCACCAGAAGCTCTCGAACGAGACCGGCGCCTTTTTCCAGAGCTCCCCGAGCGTATCAACGGCGTTCGGATATTTGACGGTCATATGATGCGGCTCCCCGACGCCGTCGCCGCGCCAGCCGCACGGCGTGCTGCCGCAGGCATAGGTGATGAGCCACGGCGCCGCGACCTGACCGATAAGGCGAGTGTTTTTGAACGAGGAGGTGTAAACGTCCATGAGTTCCTCGAGCGCGGCGCGCGGATAATCCCCGACGCGGTGTCCCTCGCCCCACGCTCCGGTGATGGAGATGTCCATCACGTCAAGGATCGGGTCGCCGTCGAACCGCCGGGCGAGCTCAGCGACGGCTTCGCCGAAGAGGCGGAGATAAGCCGGATCCGCCGGCGAGTCCTTCACCCTCATGCCGTCCGGTCTCTCCGGGCAAGGCATAAGCTTTTTCAGCCACGCCGGCACGTCGTCCCTCGCCCGCGTGCTGTGCGGCATAAGGCGCAGCATGACCGTCTGTTCCTTTTCTTTCGCCCTAGCAAGGATGTTTTCTATGACTGTGAAGTCGTATTCCCCGCGCTTCGGTTCAACGTCCTTCCACGGCAGACGGATGTACGCCACGGCAGTCGCAGGGTAAAAGCCCTGATCATTCCCGCCCCGGCCGATCTCATCGCCGACGGGATAGCACTCCGTCGCCTCGGTCTCGATCATTTTTTTTGCCGGGTCGACGATCAGATCGTCAAAGAGCGGGTCGTCCCGGAACATCTGATAACTTGTAAAGCCGATAAACGGGTTGTTTACGGGCTTGTCCGAACGTTCAAAAATAGTTTTTTTGTCGGGTATTCTTTCCATGATGCTTCCTCCCCCGGCCGGCTGCCGCGCACAACGCGTCAACCGCTCTTTTAATGATAATAGCACACATTCAACGGTCAGTCAACAATCTTTTTGGGCTAACAAAAAATGATGCGATTTTAGAAAAACATCGCTCATGTTTTTAGAAAGCAAAAATGCCGAAAACCCTTATAAAATTTTGGTTTATCGGCATTTTGTTGTTTTGGCACCCCGAGCGGGAATTTTCCGGCGCTGCCGCGCCTATCGCCTCGATGCGCTCGTTGCCGCGTCGGCGAAAACAGTCCGCCGGACTGTTTTCTTCCGCATCCTGCGGATGCTCCCTCCTTGTTCGATTCCCGGAGCTGCAACAAAAAAAACGCTGCCTTTCTGCAACGGTTTTTTGGCACCCTGATGTAGTACAATAACGGAATATACTATACAAGCGTTTTCAAAAAACTGGTTTTTTGAAAACGCTTGATTTTTTATAAAAAAACGGCTATAATACGATCGGATGCGATAATAGCCGAAACGGAGGTAGCTTTATGGCATATATTAACCGAACGATTGAAAAGAAGGTTCTTGAAATCAGCAAGGAGTATGCGTGCCTGCTTTTGACCGGGCCGCGTCAGGTCGGGAAGACAACGATGCTGGAATACTTGATGGAAGGAAGTAATCGTACCAAAGTTACGCTTGACAATACGGAAGAACGAAAACTTGCCGTTTCAGATCCTGAACTGTTCCTGGAACTGCATCCGGCGCCCGTCCTCATTGATGAAGTCCAGTATGCACCGGAACTCTTTTCGTATATTAAAATCAAAGTCGACAACGGCGCCGCTCCGGGCTCCTATTGGCTGACGGGTTCTCAGTCTTTTCGTCTGATGGAACTGGCGCAGGAATCCTTGGCCGGTCGAACTGCAATTCTGCATATGTCTGCTCTTTCGCAGAGCGAGCTGTACGGAGACGGAACGACAGTTCCTTTTACAGTTAGTTTGTCCGCCATTCAGGAGCGGACGAACCATCTGTCACCGGCTACCGCAATCGATATGTATCACCGCATCTGGAATGGTGCGCTGCCAGGACACAGGAGCGGTAAATATACAGACCGCGACGTTTTTTACAGTTCCTATATTCAAACCTACATTGACCGGGATGTTTCGGATATGATTCCCGGTGTTGACAAGCTCCTGTATTCCGATTTCATCCGTGCAGCGGCCTGTCGCGCAGGGCAGATGTTAAATATCCACGATATTGCACAGGACGTTGGCGTTTCCGATGATACGGCAAAACGATGGATGGCGGTTCTGGAAAAATCGGAAGTCGTTTTCTATCTTCGTCCTTATTCCAATAATCTCCTGAAGCGAACGGTGAAGACCCCGAAAATGTATTTCTTTGATACCGGTCTGGTCGCATATCTGACAAAGTATTCAAGCCCGGAGATTCTGATGAACGGCGCTATCAACGGATCGATTCTTGAAAACTATACGGTCGCAGAAATCGTTAAGACCTACCACAACGATGCGAAGGAGTGCAATTTCCACTATTACAGAGATAAGGATTCTCATGAAATCGACCTTGTGATCGAAAGCGACGGCGAACTGCACCCGCTTGAGATCAAGAAGTCCTCCAATCCCGGATCGGAACTCGCATCCGCTTTCAAGCTTCTTGATAAAGGTTCTGTACCGCGCGGAACCGGGGCCGTTCTCTGCCTTCGCGAAACACTGACGGCAATCGACCGAAAGACATATGTGATTCCTGTTTGGATGATTTGAAACGCAGACGGAATGAATCATAACGTGAAAAAGCATTGAAACAAAAACGAACTATCTATCCAAGCACAGAAACACGTATTGAAAACGGAAAGGATTCAAAAATGTCAAACTATTCTATCCGGGAGCAGGCAATCAATATGTTGATGGCTGAGTTAAGAAAAGGTGAACGGTCTGCGTCCAGTCCAAAAGATTGGATTCCGCAAGAGGATGTGTTTGCAGAATTAGGCGTTGTAGAATGAAATCAGTACCCAACATGAGTTGAAAATTCCTCAACCTGTATGGGTCCATTTCCCTGCCACAACTGCCACAAACCGAGTTTCCGTGGCACCTGTGGCACTTGTGGCACCTTTTTCCCAACATACCTTCGTTTGTTCTACCCGCCGAAGAAGAACATTGCCGCCGATTGGCCTTTATGGGTCTGTCGGCGGCTTTTTTGTTTTTGCGCATTCATTCCGGCGTGAACCAGCCGGAGGCAATCAACTGTTTACGCATCTTCTCCAGGGCTTTGTTGATCGTCCGACGCACGGTAGCTTCGCTGGCAATCTGATGGTAGGCTGCGATCTCATACAGCGCAAGCGGCCGGCGGCGCTGTACGGTTCCGTCTTCCAGCTCGTGCAGACCGTGACACGCCGGGCAAAAACCGAATGCCTCCCCAAGAATTTCCTGCTCCTTCCATGTGAGAGAGCGGTAGGCATCCCAGAGCGCTTTGGAGCGATTGGATGAGAAGAACACCTTCTCCGGCCGGTAAGTCAGATCGCGTGTCAGGTCAATTTCCCTTTTGTTGCCGTCGTTGTCCTTGAGCGTTTGATTGATGTCGTCGATCTTCGTGTTGCGCAGACCGGCAGCAAGAATCTCGCGCGTGGTTTTGACGCTGCGGCCAATCGCGCCGGCAATCTTCTCTAGCTTTGCAGCGTCGTTCTTGCAGTCCTCCTGATTGTAAATCGCCATGGCCTTGCGCAGGATGTAATCTCTGCCCTCGCTCGGTACGGTAAATCCCCGCCGCATGGTACGGACATAGGCGAGAATCTCTTTTTTCATATAGGGACGCATGAACGCTTCAAACGGAACGCCCCGGGTCGGGTCATACTGCTCCAATGCATGGAGCATGCCGGTCACGGCTGTCATCTTGAAGTCGATGAAGTGACCGAACATCGAGTAGTTCTGCACAGCGCCCATCGCAATGTCGTTCAGCTTTTTCTCCCAGGCTGCCAGCATCCAGCGAAAATACTTCTCATCGCCTGTGTTCAGATACAGCATGACAAGCGACTGAAACTTCGGCTCGTCCTCATGCGGATAGTCACG
>CADBBT010000010.1 GCA_902792985.1 Oscillospiraceae bacterium | reverse complement strand
GCGGCCGCGAAAACGACCGCTCGATAACCTTATCTTTCGGTCAATACCGCAGGATTTGGCACCTTGCCGGTTGGCAGGTTGCCGAGCTTCACAGGGCCTGTTCCCTCAGCTGCTCTGAATAAGGAAATATGAAATTTTTACAATATCATTATATTAGAAAGCGCAGCGCTTGTCAAGCGTTTTCACAGATTCTTTACACATCTCTGTGGCGGCGCATCGCTGTGTTCATCTGCGTGAACAGCCGCGAGAGCGGTTTATAGATCACCATGGTGACAGCGGCGCACAGCAGACCTTTGACCAGCGTGAACGGCACGTTGAAGATCAAAAGCGCCTTAAGCAGGGTGTCGGCGGCGGGCAGGATCGTCTGATACAGTCCGAGGATGGTCTCCATCCCGCCGAACAACTGGGCGTACACGGGGTAGATGATGAAGTAGTTTGACGGCACGCTGACGGCCGCCATCACGACCGCGCCGCAAAGGCAGGCGAGCAGAGCGCCTTTTTTGGTTTTGTGCGTTTTATAGATCAGACCGGCACAGATCGCAAACGACGCGCCGAGGATGAAGTTGGAAAGCTCGCCGATGAACGCCGACTGCGACACGAGCAGATGCACCGCATTGCGCACAAGGCAGATCACAACGCCGCCGACCGGGCCGAGCAAAAACGCGCCGATGAGCTCCGGGATGTCGGAGAAATCGAGCTTCAAAAACACCGGCACAAACGGCACGGAAAATTCGAGATATTGCAGCACGACGCCGACAGCGGAGAGCATGGCGATGATCGCCAGCTTTACGACGTTGCTTTTTTTCGGCGTGGACGGGGTTTGGATCTGGTTGGTTTGTGTTTGCATGATGATTCTTCCTTTCTTTTGAAAAAATGGGGTGGAACGGAATCATCAGGGTGAAGAAAAAAGCCCGTGAAGGTTTCACGGGCTTTCACACAGAAAAGTGCTTCTTCTTCCATCCGGACTTTCGCGCAGCAAAAACTGCACACCGTCGGCTTCGGAATTTCACCGAATCGGCCGGCTCGCGCCGGTTCGCAGGCTCAAGAATGATCTTTCATCCCAACACTGCCGGTGAGGAATTTCACCTCGCCCTGAAGACATGATCATTATAAGCGCAGTTGGAGCGTTTGTCAAGGGGGTTTACAAAGATTCATAGATGTTCATCTCGTGCATGCGCCGGCGCAGCGCCTGAAAGTCCGCAAGCGCGTCCTTTTTTTGCGCGGGATTGCGCAGCAGCGCCGCCGGATGAAAGGTGCCCATAAACCAGATGCCGCCCTTTTCGGTGAACTCGCCGTGGCTTCGTGTCACACGGAAATCCGGCGAAATGAGCCGCTGCGCGGCAATGCGGCCGAGGCAGACGATGATGCGCGGATGCAAAACCTTGACCTGCTTTCGCAGCCACGGCAGACACGCTTCGATCTCTTCGGGCTTTGGGTCGCGGTTTTGCGGGGGGCGGCATTTGACCATGTTTGCGATATAGACGTTCTTTTCACGGTCAAGGTCGATGAGGTTCAAAAACTTATCCAGCAGCTGCCCGCTTTGGCCGACAAAGGGCTTGCCCTGCGCGTCCTCCTGTGCGCCCGGGCCTTCCCCGACAAACAGAACGCGCGCCGTCGGCACGCCGATGCCGAAGACAAGGTTCGTGCGCGTTTTGCCGAGCGGACAGTTCTGACAGTCCTGACAGAGCGTTTCCAGGGTATCCAAGTTCATTTCCATAAGTATCACCAAAAGCATTGTAACATATTTCGGCGTACATTTCATTATTTTTTTGCAAATTATTGCAATCTATGAAAATTTGATGTAAAATAGAAAAGATAAAAATTTAGGAGGACTAAAAAATGAGCAAACCCGTATTGATCGAAACTTCCGCCCGCCATGTCCATGTCAGCCGCCGCGTGCTGAACATCCTTTTCGGTGAGGGCTATGAACTGACCTGGAAAAAGGACCTTTCCCAGCCCGGTCAGTTTGCCTGTGAAGAGCGTGTGCAGGTCATCGGCCCGAAGAACAGCTTCCCCGCCGTTTCCATCCTCGGTCCCGTCCGTCCCGAAACGCAGGTTGAGCTTTCCGCCGCCGACGCGCGTTCCATCGGCGTCAAGGCGCCGATCCGTGAATCCGGCGACCTCAAGGGCAGCGCAGGCTGCAAGATCGTCGGCCCGAAGGGCGAAGTGGAGCTTCAGGACGGCGTGATCATCGCCAAGCGTCACATCCACGCGACGCCGGCAGACGCCGAAAAATACGGCCTTGCGGATAAACAGATCGTTTCCGTAAAAGTGGACACCGCCGAGCGCTCCCTGATCTTCGGCGACGTTGTTGTGCGCGTGAGCGAAAAATATGCCCTTGCAATGCACATCGACACCGATGAATCCAACGCTGCCGGCTGCACGCCGGGTCTTATGGGCGAGATCCTCGCGTAATCATCTTCGATCGAGCAGCGCCATCACAAGCAGATAGCCTGCACCGAGGAGAACCAGATAAACGGTCAAAACGCGACCTCCCATCAAATTGCCGCCGCAGAACGCAGAGCCGTGTTCTGCGGCTTTTTGCGTGCGGTTTTTGCCGAACGGATCGCTTTCACGCGCTTTTCGGCGGTACAGGGAAAGCTGCGGATGTTCCGGCCCCCCATTTTTTGCCGCGGCGGGGGCGGGACCGCCGCGTGCCGCAGGCACGCGGCGCATGGAGCGCAAACCGCGCCGCTGAAAGAAATAACGTTCGTCCGGCGCTCCAAAGCGCGGCTTTGCCGCGCGTCCCGCCCCCGCCGCGGCAAAAAATGGGGTGTGCTACCTGCAAAACCTGTGGTTGCCGATCACCACGATGACCGGCCGCGACCACATGAACGCGTTGGCGGTTTTCGCCGGATTGTAATAGTAGATCGCGCCGCCGCTCGGATCCCAGCCGTTCATCGCGTCCTGCGCCGCCTTGCGCGAGGTCGCGTTCGGGGCAACGTTCCAGTTGGCGTCGTTCACGCACGAAAACGCGCCTTTTTGATAGATCACGCCGGCGATCGTGTCCGGAAACGACGCGTGCGCCACCCGGTTGAGCACGACCGCACCCACGGCGACCTGCCCGGTGTAGCTTTCGCCGCGCGCTTCGGCGGCAATGAGCTTTGCAAGCAGCGTCAGATCGCTGCTGCTTGTGCCGCCGGATGAGGACGAACCGTCGAGCCCGAGATAAAGCAGCGTCTTTTGTCCGGCGATGCCGTCCGCTTTCAGCCCAACGCTCTTTTGAAACGCGCGCACCGCCTTTTGTGTGCCCGTGCCGAAAATTCCGTCCACGGCGCCCGTGTAAAAGCCGAGGGATTTGAGCTTTGTCTGGATCGCGCGCACCTCCTGCCCGCGTGTGCCGAGCTGAGAGAGCACCGCGATGGGCGCGCCTGCCTCTTCATCGATTTTTTGCGAAAACGCGCCGATCCCAACGATCAAAAGCAGCGCCAGTGCCGCCGCCATTACTTTCTTATAAAAAATCTGCCTCAATCTGACCGCTTCCTTTCACGGATAGTTTGGCCAGACAGAGGCAGTTTATGCGTAAAGCACCCACTGATTCACTCGTTGTGCAAATCTTGACGGTAAATTTCCCGTCATTTTGCACAGAAACCGCTTGCAAACCGTCAGGTTGGCTGCGCGATTTCTGTTACATCTGACGAAAAATTTTCTCGCCAATCTTTATACGCCGAATGAATCAGTGGGTGCTGTTCCTTATTTCGCGTCGTACCAGGTCTTTCCGCTGTGCACGTCGCAAACGAGCTTCACACGCAGCTTTGCCGCGTTTTCCATCTCTTCCTTGAGCAGCGCGCTGATCACCGCGGCGTCTTCCTCTTTACATTCGATGATGAGTTCGTCGTGCACCTGCATGATCAGCTTCGCGTCCGGGTGTTCGTGTTTGAGCCTTTTGTCCACATGGATCATCGCCAGCTTGATGATGTCGGCGGCCGTGCCCTGCACGGGCATATTCATCGCCACACGCTCGCCGAACGCCTGCAGCATCTTGTTGCTCGCAGTCAGCTCCGGCAAATACCGCCGCCGCCCGAAGAGCGTTTTGGCATAGCCGTTTTCCCGCGCAAGCGCGATCTCGTTTTGCATGAACGCCGCAATGCCGCTGTAGTGGTGGAGATATCCTTTGATATAGTTGTCCGCCTCCTTGCGCGTCACGCCGATGTCCTTGGCGAGCGAAAACGCGCCGATGCCGTAGACGATGCCGAAATTGACGGCCTTTGCGCGCGAGCGCAGCAGGGGGGTGACCATATGCAGCGGCAGACCGAAGACCTGCGAGGCTGTGATGGAATGGATGTCGTCGCCGCTTTCAAATGCGGCGATCATCGCCTCGTCGTTTGAAAGTGAGGCGAGCACGCGCAGCTCGATCTGGGAATAGTCGGCGTCCACAAGGACGTTCCCCGGCGCG
Source organism: Oscillospiraceae bacterium (assembly GCA_902792985.1). GTDB lineage: Bacteria > Bacillota > Clostridia > Oscillospirales > Acutalibacteraceae > UBA6857. The sequence goes on along the minus strand of CADBBT010000010.1, from coordinate 79,269 downwards.
GCAACAAAGAACCGGCGCAGCTCCCGTCCCTCCTTGCGGCGCACGGGGATGTTCTGCAGATTCGGCGAAAGCGAGGAGATGCGCCCGGTGCGCGTCTCGGTCTGATTGAGCGTGGAACGGATGCGTCCGTCTGCTTCGATCTCTTTGCGCAGCCCGTCGCAGTAGGTCGATTTCAGCTTGGAAAGCATCCGGTATTCCAGTACGGATGCCACGATCGGATACTCTGCGGCAAGCTCTTCAAGGACCTCCGCGTTCGTGGAATAGCCGCTTTTGGTCTTTTTCTTTGCCGGAAGGCCGAGCTTTTCAAACAGAACGGCGCCGAGCTGCTTCGGTGAATTGAGGTTGAATGTTTCTCCGGCGTCGTCATAGATGCGCGCTTCGATCGCTTCGATCTGCGCCTGCAGCGTTTCGCCGTAGGCGGCGATGGCGTTTTCATCCACAAGAAAGCCCGTGTTCTCCATTCCGGCAAGCACTTCGCAAAGCGGCAGCTCCATATCGTTCAGCAGCGAAAGCTGCTCGTTTTCTTTGAGCTTTTCCGTCAGCGCTTCGCACAGGCGGGGGAGGACCGCAGCGCTTTGCACAATGGCCGTCAGCCCTTCGGCCGCGTCGATCTCCGGCACAGGGATCGCATATTCCCCGGCAAGGCGCAAAACGTCGTAATCGTTTGCCGCCGGATTCAAAAGATAGCCCGCAAGCTCGGTGTCCATCGTCACGTTGCGCAATTCGGTCCCGCGCTTTTGCGCAAAGCGGTAAAGCTTCTTTGCGCCGGACGTGATCTTCGGATAATCGCTTTGGAAAAACTGCGTCAGGAACGAATCAAAATCCAGACAGTTCGCCTGCACAAGCGCGACCGTGTCGCCTTCGGCAAAGCAGAGCGCATCCGGCATTTCCCCGGAAAACTGCGCGGTAAAATATGCGGCGTTCGCGTTTTTGAGCCGTCCGAGCAGCCCCATGAGATCGCGCTCCTCTTTGCAGGAAAACGCGCTCGCTCGCTCGGTCACGGCGGCGGGTATCTCATCGGTGAGATGCAGCTTTTCAATGATGGAAAACATCTCAAGGCGCGCCAGCAGACGGATCGCCGCGGGAATGTCGCCCTTTGCGGGAATATAGCTGTCAAGGTTCAGGTCGATCGGCGCTTCTTTGCAGATCGTGCCGAGGGTGCGCGACAAAAACGCGCTGTCCTTTCCGGCTTCCAGCTTGTCGCGCACGCCTTTTTTGATGTCCAGCTCGTCCAAATGCGCATAGATATAGTCGATGTTTGAAAAACGCTGCACAAGATCCGTTGCGCCCTTCTGTCCGATGCCGGCCACGCCCGGAATGCGGTCGGAGGTGTCGCCCATGATCGCTTTGAGCTCGATCATCTGCGGCGGTGTGAGTGCATATTCCTTCATCAGCGTCTCTTCGTCATACGGCGTGGTAACGGCCTTGCCCATCTTCGTCGCGGCAAGCAAAACGGTCGTCTGCGCGCTCACAAGCTGCAAAGCGTCGCGGTCGCCGGTGGCAAGAAAACATTTGTCGTCGCCCTTGCACTGCGCGGAAAGCGTGCCGAGTATGTCGTCGGCCTCGAAGCCTTCCTGTTCCACGATCTTGTAGCCGAGGTCGCGCAGAAGCTCTTTGAGCAGCGGCATCTGGCTTGCAAGCTCCGGCGGCATGCCCTTGCGTCCGGCCTTATAGCCGTCATAGAGCTTGTGCCGGAATGTCGGCGCGCGCAGATCGAACGCGATCGCCACATGGTCGGGTTCGCATTCTTCGCGCAGCTTGATGAGGATATTCATAAAACCGTAAATACCGTTGGTAAACTGGCCGTCCTTCGTTGTCAGCAGCTTGATGCCGTAAAACGCGCGGTTGACGATGCTGTTGCCGTCAATGACAAGAAAACGCATAAGAACCTCCGAAAATGTTATTTATTTTAGTATAGCATAAATTGCGCAAAAAGTGGTGCATTTTTTGAAACTTTGTGATAGAATATCAAAAAAAGCAAAGGAAACAGTGATTTGAAACTCGGAAATTTGGAACTTGATTCCCGCACGGCCGGACTTGCGCCGATGGCGGGTGTTGCGGATATGGCGTTTCGCGAGCTGTGCTGTGAGTTCGGCGCGACCTATGTGGTCAGCGAAATGGTTTCGAGCAAGGGACTGACGATGCACGACCGCAAGAGCCGCGATCTGCTGGTCCTTTCCCAAAACGAGCGCCCGGCGGCGGCGCAGATCTTCGGCAACGATCCTGCGATCATGGCCGCGTGCGCGCGGGAATGCCTTTCGTTTTCGCCCGATGCGATCGACATCAACATGGGCTGTCCCGCGCCAAAGATCGCGGGCAACGGCGGGGGAGCGGCGCTTTTGAAGGATCTGCCCCTTGCGGAAAAGATCATCCGAGCCGTGGTGCAGGCGGTCGATGTGCCTGTCACGGTAAAAATGCGCCTTGGCTGGGATGCGGACACGCCTGTGGCGGTGGAGCTTGCAAAACGCGCCGAAGACGCCGGCGCCGCCGCTGTGACCGTGCACGGGCGCACGCGGCAGCAGATGTATGCCCCGCCGGTGGATACACAAAGCATCGCCGCCGTCAAGCGCAGCGTGTCCATCCCCGTGATCGCCAACGGCGACATCACCGACGGACTTTCCGCCGCAAAAATGCTGGAGGAGACCGGCTGCGATTATTTGCTTGTGGGGCGCGGCGCACTCGGGCGGCCGTGGGTGTTCAGCCAGATCTCGGCCTATCTCAAGCACGAGCGCGTTTTGCCGGAGCCGCCGCTGAGCGAACAGATGCGCACCATGCTGCGGCATATCCGGCGCATCTGCGATTACAAGGGGGAACGCGTCGGCATGCGCGAAGCGCGCAAACACGCGGCGTGGTATATTCGGGGCGTGCGCGGCGCAGCGCAGTACCGCCAGCGCGTGGGTGCGCTTTCCTCAATGGAGGAGCTGGAGGTGCTCGCGTTCGAAATTGTCAGCGAAAACAGCATTTGACAAATTTGTCAATCTTTGAAATGGATTTTTCACAGTCGATTCAAAGACCGGTCATTGACGAACGCGTCAAGCTGTGCTATAATGAATCTACACTTATTTAGGAGGTTGTATTTTATGGAAATGATTCAAAAAGTCATGGCGCTGCTCATGTCGCTGCTGATGTCGTTTTTGGCGAGCGTGGGCCTTGTCAAACCGCAGAACGCCGCGATCACGCTCAACTACGGCACCGAATCGTCGCAGGTGATGGATGTTTATCTGCCCAACGGCGCCGATACCAAACAAAGCAACGCGGCGGTGCTTGTGCTGCACGACGGGTTCTTTGCTTCCGGCAGCAAAGGCGATCTCAAGAGCACCTGTGAATCCATTACGAGCCACGGCTATATCGCCGTCGCGATGGACTACCGCCTTTTGAAGGCCGACACAAAGACTGTTACGGTCTACACCGTGCTGGACGACATGACCAAAGCCATTCAGAAGCTGAAGGATTATTCGGCGGAAAACAAGCTGAACATCACAAAGATCGGTCTGTCCGGTGATTCCGCCGGCGGCTACTACGCGATGATGTATGCCTATTCGCGCATCATTTATTCGCCCATCCCGATCGTGTTCGTGTCTGCGCGTGTGGCGCCGTCCGATATGAACTATGCGCAGTGGAAGGGCTTTTACACCGACCAGCAGTACATCGATATGATCAACCTGCTCGGCGGCACGTCCTTCAAGGTGGAGGATCTCGCGTCAAACAACGCGACCCTTGCCCGTGCGCAGCTCTATCTCTCCCCGGTGTATTATCTGACCCGCGCGAGCGTGCCCACGCTTTTCGCCTATGCGCCGAAGGATACCGTGGTTCCGTTTGCCAACAAGGACGCGCTTGAAAAAGAGCTGACGGCCTGCGGTGTTGTGCACGATTACATTGAATATTCCAACGCCGGCCACGACCTCGGCTCCGTGTGGAACAATATTGTCAACGCGGCCGACTTCACCGATCAGCTTGTGAATTACTGCAACCGCTACTTTGGCTAAATCATAAGAATGACCCGCTGTGATCCTTTCCTGTTACGAAAAGCGATCACAGCGGGTTTGTTTTGTTTCGGTTCGATCGCCGGGGTTGCCGGCGTTTTTTATGGGCACGTTCCCTTGCGCGCGGCTTTGCCGCGCGCAGCCGGCGGCGAAACGCCGCGCAGCGCGCAAAGCGGCTTCGGCGTTTTTTGACGCGTGTGCAGCGCGCTGCGCATCCGGCGCGCGCATGCGCGCGCCGGCGCCGTGCCGCAGGCACGAGAGCGTTTCGCCGCCGGCACGGCCCGACGCAGGAACTGCGTCGGGCCGCGAGGTTCACCGAAACCTTGCTGCTAAAACAGCGTCATAAAATAAACCGACCGGCGCAGTTTTGCGTCGGTCGGATTTTTGTATATGTTTCGAACACTCAGCTTCTCAGCGAAATGCCGATGGCCTGCAGCGCCTGGATCGCGCGCTTCATCGCGCAATCGGCCTCTTCATCCTTGAGCGTGCGGTCTGCCGCGCGCATCTTGATGCTGAACGCCACGCTCTTCATACCCGGCAGAATCGGTGCGCCGACATAGACGTCGAACAGCTTGATGCTCTCCAGAATGTCGCCCACCGCTTCGGTGATCATCTTTTCGATCTTGAGCACCGGCAGGTCGATGTCGCAAACAAACGCGAGGTCGCGGCTGGTTGCCGGGAAGCGCGGAAGCGCCGTGTATTTGCGGTCGGTGTCGCCGTAGGCCAGCAGCATGGAAAAGTCGATCTGACCGATGTAGGCTTTCACGCCGATGTCGTAGTTTTTGAGCACGAGCGGATGCACTTCGCCGAGAATGGCGAGCTGCTTGCCGCAAAGCGTGATCACAGCGGTTCTGCCCGGATGGAAGGTCGGGTCGTCCGTGAGCGGCTCAATGTCATAGCCTTTGATGCCGCAGGCGTCAAAGACCGCTTCCACAACGCCCTTGAGCGTGTAATAATCCACGCCTTCGCCGTACATGCCGAGCGTGACCATCTCGTTTTCGTCGGGAAGCTGCTCGGTGCCGTGCGGAATGTATTCGTTGGAAAGCTCAAACAGCGCTGCGCTTTCGTTGCGGTTGTTATAGTTGCGCGAGAGCACGTCCAGCATGGAGGGGATGACCGTGGTGCGCATGACGGACGTATCTTCGCCCAGCGGGTTGGAGATCACAACGCTGTTGCGCTTGTCGGAATCTTTCGGCAGACGCATCTTGTCGTAATGCTTCGGGCTGATGAAGGAGAAGGTCGCGATCTCGCTCAGGCCGCTGGCGCGCAGTGTGGCGGAGATCAGCCGCTCCAGGTTTTGCGCCGGGGTGCGCTTTGCGTTGGCAACGCCGGAAAGCGGGCGGTTCGGAATGTTCTGATAGCCGTAAAAACGCGCGATCTCTTCGGAAACATCGGCCTGATGCTCAATGTCGCCGCGGAAGGTCGGCACATAAATGACGTCGTCCTTCACTTCGAAGTCGATCGCTTCAAGGATCTTCTTCTGCTCGTCGGCCGAAACGTCGATGCCGATGAAATTGTTCACCCAGTCGGGCTTGAACGGCAGGGTGCGGCGCTCATGGGTCGATTTGTCGCAGTCGATGATGCCGGTGACGACATCGCCGGCGTCCAGCTGTTCCACAAGCTCCAGCGCGCGCAGAATGGCGGGCATACAAGCGGCGGGGTCGAGTTCTTTTTCATAGCGGCCGCTGGCCTCGGTACGCATACCGAGCGCTTTGGCGGTCAGTCGGGTCGTCGGGCCGTTGAAGCAGGCGGATTCAAACACGATCGTGTTCGTGTCGTCCATAATGCCGCTGTATTCGCCACCCATGACGCCGGCCACGGCCACGGGTTTTTCTTCGTCCGCAATGACAAGCATGCTGTCGTTCAGCTCGCGCTCAATGCCGTCCAGCGTGGTGATCTGTTCGCCGTTTTTCGCAAGGCGCACAATGACGCTGCCGCCCTTGAGGAAACGCAGGTCAAACGCGTGCATCGGCTGGCCGTATTCAAGCATGACATAGTTCGTGATGTCCACGATGTTGTTGATCGGGCGCACACCGCACGCACGCAGACGCTCACGCATCCAGCGCGGCGAGGGCTTCACGCGGACGTTTTCAACGACCGCGCCGCAGTAACGGTAGCAGCGATCGGGGTTCAGAATATCCACGGAAAGGAAATCATGCACGTCCTTGCCGCTGAAGTTCACCTTGGGCTCGTGCACTTTGAGCGGCTTTTTGAAGGTCGCCGCGGCTTCGCGCGCAAGACCGAGGATCGACAGGCAGTCCGGACGGTTGGAGGTGATCTCAAATTCGGTCACGGTGTCGTTGAGACCGATCGCTTCGCGGATGTCGATGCCGAGCGTTTTGTCGCAGTCGTCGCCGAGCACGAAGATGCCGTTTTCGATCGCGTAGGGGAAGTCGTGCGCCGTCAGTCCCAGCTCGCCCAGCGAGCAGAGCATGCCGCAGCTTTCGGTGCCGCGCAGCGTGCCTTTTTTGATCTCTTTTCCGCCGTGAACAACAGAGTTGTCGAGCGCAACGGGCACCACGTCGCCGGTCTTGAGGTTCTGTGCGCCGGTGACGATTTGCAGCGTCTCTTTTCCGACATTGACCTTGCAGATCCACATGTGGTCGGAATCCGGGTGTTTTTCCAGCGATTCGATTTTGCCGGTGACGATGTTGGAAAGCTCGCTGCCTTCAACGGCAAAGGCTTCCACCTTGGAGCCGGAAAGGGTCATCTCGTCTGCAAATTCCTTGTCGGTGCAATCAAGATCCACAAAATCAAGCAGCCATTTTTTTGATGTATTCATGCCGTTTCGCCTCCTTTAAAACTGGTTCAAGAATCTGACATCGTTTTCATAGAGCAAACGCATGTCGTCGATGTTGAAACGGAACATGACCAGACGTTCCAGACCGATGCCGAAGGCAAAGCCGCTGTAAACGTCGGGGTCGACGCCGCAGTTTTTGAGCACTTTCGGGTGCACCATGCCGCCGCCGAGAATTTCGATCCAGCCTTCGCCCTTGCACATCGGGCAGCCTTTGCCGCCGCAGTTGAAGCAGGAAACGTCGATCTCGCACGAGGGTTCGGTGAATGGGAAGTGATGCGGGCGCAGACGGATCTTTGTATCTTCGCCGTAAAGGCTTTTTGCAAAGGATTCCAGGTTGCCCTTGAGGTCAGCCATCGTGATGCCCTTGTCCACCACAAGCCCTTCGATCTGATGGAAGATCGGGGAGTGCGTGGCGTCCACAGCGTCGGAGCGATACACACGGCCGGGCGCGATGACGCGGATGGGAGGCTTTTGCTGCTCCATCACGCGGATCTGGCAGGGCGAGGTCTGCGTGCGAAGAAGCATGTTTTCCGTGATATAGAACGTGTCCTGCGTGTCGCGCGCGGGGTGGTTCTTCGGAATGTTCAGCGCTTCAAAGTTGTAGTAGTCCCATTCGATCTCGGGACCGCTGGCAACGGAAAAGCCCATGCCGTAAAAGATCTCCTTGACCTCGTCAAGGACGATGGACAGCGGATGCTTGTGTCCGAGCGGCTTTGCGTCGGAGGGCATGGTCACGTCGATCTTTTCCGCGTTCATCTTTTCTTCCAGCAGTTTTGCCTTGATGTTTTCCATCCGTTCGGCAATGCGGTCCTCCAGATCGGCGCGGATCTCGTTGGCGAGCTGGCCGATCACGGGGCGTTCTTCGGCGGAAAGCTTGCCCATCTGCTTGAGATACTTGACACGCGCGGCGTCGAGGTCCTGCACCGTTGCGGCCGACTGCAGAACGTCTTTTGCGACCGCGCGGATCGCTTCGAGTTGTTCTTTCATACGATCAATCCTTTCAATTCTTCTTAAAAAAGAAAACGCCCTTTGACTTCTTGCCAAAGGGACGAAACTTAACAAAATTCCGCGGTACCACCCTTATTTTTGCTTTCTGGAAGCAAACACTTCTGCATCCGTTAACGGGGATGATTCGTCACAGCCTACTCGGGTTCAGCCGTGCCGCTCCAAAGTGAACTTCGGTCGTCTCTCGTGCAAAGCGGCTTGCAGCCTGGACCGCTTCTCTCTGGGCACCCGTCGGACTTACTCTCTTTTTCATCGCGTTATCTTTCATAGTTTAGCACAAATGAACGGCGAATGCAAGGCTTTTTGAAAAAAATCGTTGTTCACAATTTTGAAATTGCTTTTTGAAGAGCAAAGATTTATAATGAACAAAAAGACCGTTGAAAGGAGCTTTTGAATATGAAAAAAGGAAGAAAGTTTTTGGCGCTGCTGCTGGCGCTGTGTCTCACGTTTTCCGCGTTTTCGCTGCCGGTCTCGGCGCTCGGCGAAAAGGTGCAGACCAACTTTTCTTTTAAAGAAACCGTGGAGCACCGTTTTTATCAGGCGGTGGACAGTCTGATCGTCGGCCTCGGCGCCGTGCTGAACACGATCATCCCCGGCAAAAACTGGGTCGGCAAGATCGAACAGCTCTGCAACTATGAGCCGCAGCAGTTTTATCCGGGCAAAGCACGCTTTGACGCCGCACCCGCCGAAGGCGCGCAGTGGCGCATGGGCTTTTCCAAAGCGTCGTTCCTTGACGGGATCAACCCGCTCAGCGGCGATTATTACATCGCCGGCGCGCTTGCCGCGATGAAGGGCAATGTGCCCGAAAAAGTGCTTGACGATCAGGGCGTCAACACGTTCGCGCTTTCCGACGGCACGACGACGGTCACCTATTCGTCCATTGACGGCTTCGGTCTGACGCGCGGCGACGTGATCGAGATCCGCGCGCGCCTTGCGGAATTTGCGAAAGAGCAGGGCATCGATTCGATCAACGTGGCGGCGCTGCACCAGCATTCGGTGATCGACACACTCGGCCTCGGCGCGCCGATCGTGCCCGCGATCTTTAAAAATCCGGCTTCCATTCTTTTCGGCGGCAAGGATCTTGTGGTCGGCCGCAACCCGAAATTCATGGAAACGCTGTACATGGCTGTGACAAACTCGGTCATCGAAGCGGTGAAATCCATGCGCCCGGGCACGCTCTCCTACGGCAATGTTGACATCAGCGAGCACATCTGCGACAAGCGTGACCCACAGGCATTCGACGGGCTGTTCCACCGTTTGCGCTTTGTGCCGGACAATGAGAGCGCAAAAGAGATCTGGGTCGGGCAAACGTGCATCCACCCCGTGACGATCGGTTCCACAAGCGGCGTGCTTTCCGCGGATTATCCGCATTATGTGGAAAGCTACGTCAACGAGCACGCCGGCGCGGACTTTGTGTTCATTCAGGGCGCAGAGCTCGCCATTTCCAGCCACGGAGAGACCTTCACTTATGACGAAAACGGCGAAGAGAACGCGCGCGCGGTCGCGATGGGCGAAACGCTGGGCAAAAAGCTCGCCTCCATCAGCGAGGAAACGGCCCTGCCGCCGCTGCTGAACCTTGCCTTTTCCGAGGTCGTGCTGCCTGTGTCGAACCCGATCCACATCATTGCCGGCCGCGAATCGCTGCTTGGCAGCGTGATGTGCCGCAAGGGGCTGGGCTATGTGGTGGTCACAGAGCTCGGCTATATGGAGCTTGGCGGAACGCTCGGCGTGGCGCTTGTGCCGGGTGAGATCGATCCCGCCATCCTTTGGGGCGGCGCAGTCGATGCCGCCGACAGCTGGACCGGAAAAAGCTGGGATTACGCGCCATGGGCCGAGACAAGCGGCGCCGAGCGTCTGATCTGTTTCGGGCTTTGCAACGATCAGGTCGGCTATATCCTGTGCGACAACGACTACCGTTCGATGCTCACCGAAAACGAGGAGATCAACGCGGTCAGTCCCACGGTCGGTTCAACGATGACCGAAGCGTTCCAGTCGCTGGTGCGCGCGGTAAAATAACGGTTTTTACGTCCGCTTTGCGGTTTACGCAGCGGCGGGACCGCAGGGCACGCAGTGCCCTGCGCAGCAGTGAAGGCGGATTCCGAATTTCGGAATCCGCCTTCTCTGCGCCTCGCGCGTTGCGCGAGGCGTCCCGCCGCGTGTTTGCCGCAGCGATGCTGTTGATTTATCCGGCAAGCGTCAGGCTGACGTTGCTATCCGCCGGCGCCTTGTCCATCGTCAGTCCCACAAACAGCGGCTCGAGCCGGTTGAGCAGAAGATCCGGCAGCGGCTCTGTGCCGAGCCGGGCGCGCACTGTTTCCTCAAAGCGTAAAAATGCTTTCAACGGTGCACTGGTCTGCACCGCGTCAATGCACGCGTCATACCCTTTGGTGAGTGCGCTTGTCAGCGCAAGGGGATCCGGCGTTTTCAGCAGCTCGTGGTGCAGAATTGCCACAGCGCCGATCAGCGCAACCCGGAACAGGGGAGAGCTTGTGTCAAAGTTTTCGTCGCCGGAAAGAACGGCGGCAATGAAGGCGGCAGCGGCGTCATCGAGCGTTGCGTAATCGGTTTTCGGAAGAATGAGCCCTGCGCGTCTGGCAAAGCGTTCGATCGTCTCTCCCTTGCCGTAGAGCGGGCGTTCAAAATCCTTTGCAACTGCGGAAAGGAACCTGTCGAGCACGCGCAGCAGCGCGGGGTTCGAAATGCCGAGCATGCCGCCGACCTTTTGCGCGCTGAGATAGGAATGCACCTTGCTTACACTGTCTTTTTTCAAACAGTCATACGCATAGCCGGAAAGGTCGCTTTCGATCTGCTTGCGCTGCGCCTTGGTGTAGCCCTTGGGCAGCTTTGAAGTGTCGATCTTTTCAATGGGGATCGTTGAGATCTTTAGCCGGTCTTCGGAAAAGCGTACCGCGCGATAGGCGTTCGGATAGCAGGAAAGCGAGGTCGTCTCAATGTCATAGACATCGCCGCTGCCGTGATAGACCGCAATGTCGTTTTGATGAAAATGTCCGGTGAAAACGGTTTCGATGCCGCATTCGTCAAACAGGCGGCACGCCTGCTCGCTGTTGGAGACCACAAAGATGGGCAGCAGTTTTTTCATCAGCGTAAAATGCTCCATCAGCGGGTGATGCATGAGCGCCACAAGCCGTTTTCCGTCTTTCTTCGCTTTGTCGGCCTGCGTGCGGATCCAGCGTTCGAGCGCGGGCGTGATGGTTGCGCCTCCGTCGCCGGGAATATCGAGCGCGTCAATGGCGAGCAGCCGCCAGCCGTTTTTCAGCTCGGCCGTATACGAGCAGGTGGCGCTGTCCACACAGAGCGCTTCGCTGTAGCCGAGGTTTTTGTAGATCTTTTTGAACGCCTTTCGCGTCATGCCGTCGCTGTTTACGCGCTCGTGATCGATGTCGTGGTTGCCGTTGATGACAAAGACGGTTTTGCCGCTGCTTTTTTCAAACTGTACCAGCTTTTTTGCAACGGCCTTGGCCTGCGCTTTGTCGGGAATGTCCGCGAGGTCGCCGGTCAAAAAGAGATAGTCCGCGTCGCTGCGGGACGTTTGAAGCAGCAGCTCGTCAAGCAGCATCGGCGCGAGCGTCGGCGTCAGACCGAGATTGTCATAGTAGACTTTTTTTCCGTCAACCACCGGCACACTGTCCACCACGGAATGGTGGATGTCCGTTGCAACATAAGCGCAAAAACCGCGCGTATTTTTGTTTGACGCAAAGGACGAAATGCAGAGACTGCCGAGCAAAAGCGCAAAACAAAGCAGAAGTGAGATCGTTTTCTTCATAGGAGAACCTCGCTTATACGCGCGCCGTCACTTTGCGCAAAAGCACGCCTGCGCTCTTTGCGGCGGCGGGGATGGAGTCTTCTTTGATGTTTTTGACCGCGTGCTTCACAATGTCGGGGAACGCCTTGAACGCCGCGTGGAATTCGCGCCGTTTTTCCTTCGGGAACGTGAACCAGTTGTGATAGGTGGAAAACACCTCGCGCGGAAAATGTTTCACAATGCCGATGAGCAGCTCTTCTTTTGTTGCGGAAGAGAGCTTGTCCGCCGTTTCGGCAAGGATCCGGCGCTGCTTTTCGCTGACGCTGTGCGGAAATTCAGAAAACACGATGTCCGTGATCTTGGCAAGCTCGTTCACGTCCGGGCGCGTGATGACAGCGCCGTTGACGATCTGCCAGGAGGCCATGTCATGCTGGAACGGGCCGAGGTGCTTGGTGCTGAACACGGCGGAATAATCGTAGTCGTGCGCGAGCATCATCCCGATGAAGGACGCATAGGGCACATAGTGGTGATAGCGCGGCAAAAGCTCGCGGTATGCCGCGGTCTTGAACAGATCGTAGTTCAAAAAGCCCGGCCCCTCGTTGTTATAAACGCCTTTGATGCGCGCACGCAGCGCTTCGTCGGCCTTGACCGCGCTGTAGAGCGCGAGATGGCCGCCTTTGGAATGGCCGCAAAGATAGATGCCGCCGTCGGTGCGCGACGCGACTTCTTTCAGATAAGCGCAGGCCAGTGCGCGTGAGGGGATGCTGTCCTGCAAAAACAGATTGAGGTCCTCGATCCAGCCCGCAAGGGTGTCGTCGGTGCCGCGGAAGGTGACGACCGCGTCGCCCGTGGGCAGCAAAAATGTCATTGCCGCAAACTGCAGCGCCGGGGAGCGCTCATATGCCGTTTGCACCGCCCAGATCTTCACTTCGGAAAAGCGTTTCTGGATCGCCATGCGCATCGAATCCTCGCTCGGATTGCTCGGCAGCACCAGACCCAGCGGCTTGTGCTCATAGCCGTGCAGGGCAAACAGATCGTTGCAGACTTTGGAAAGCGGCAGCGGTTCATCGTCAAACGAAGGGGAGACCACATGCTCGATGTCGAGGTAGGATAATTCGCAAAAGGTCAGATTGTCCGCAGAAGTAAACGGACGCTCGCTGAAAGAGATCGCGCCGAATTGCTCAATGTATTCGGAGATTCCCGGCATAATAGTTACTCCTTTCTGCAGTGTAACAGACGGTCAACAGCCACCTGTTATTTGTGTTTAAATCTTATTCATTATTATATCATTTTTTGCTGAAAAAGTCAATATTCTTATGCAAAGCTCTTGTGTTCTTTGTCCGTCTTTGTTATAATCCTTTTAAGATGATATATTTTTTTGAAACAGGGGAGAGCGCCTTGAATTTTGAGTTCGCTGCGATCACAAATCGCGGAAAAATCCGCGCTGAAAACCAGGATACGCTGTTTTTGCGCGACACAGTTGTCAATGAGGACGATTTTGAAGTTTTTGCTGCCGGAGATACGGCGCAAACGAGCTTTTTTGCCGTGTTCGACGGCATGGGCGGCGAGGAGTGCGGCAAAGAAGCGTCGCTCCTTGCGGCAAACACGCTGTTACAGTTGCCGCTTTCTGCACCGTGGGATACGCTGTGCGGCGCAATGAACGAAAGAATCTGCGCTTTTATGCGCGAAAACGAGATCCGTGCCATGGGCTCCACCGCCGCGATGGTGCGCCTTTGCGGCGAGGAGGGCGAGTATTGCAACATCGGCGACAGCCGCGTCTATCTCATTGATACGCTTGATATGTACCGCCTTTCCAAGGATCATACCACAACAGCTTTTGCAGGGCGCCGCGCGCTGACCCAGCATCTCGGCATCGAACCGAAGGAGATCCTCATCGAGCCGCACTTCGGCACATTTCCGCTGAAAAAGGGCAGCACGCTGCTGCTTTGCAGCGACGGACTGACCGACCTGCTCACAGAGCCGGAGATCGGAAAGCACATCATCATGAACACTGCGGCCGATGCGGCAAAGGCGCTGTGCGAAACGGCGCTGCAGCGCGGGGGCAAAGACAATCTCAGCATCATTCTGATTCATCTTTCATAAAGGACGGGGAAGCAATGAAAATCGAAGATGTATGGCAGGACTGGAAAACCGAAAAACGAATCGGCCGCGGTTCGTTCGGTACAGTGTATAAATGCTATAAAGAGGAAGAAAACGGCGAGCGCACCTGGGCGGCGATCAAGGTCATCTCCGTGCCCGGCGACGATGTGGAGCTGAAAAACAGCGCGTATCTCGAGCGTATGTCCGAGGAGCAGAGCAAGGCCTATTACCGCGAGATCATTGACGGCTTTCTGCGCGAGATCGACATTTTGGAATCGCTCAAGGGCCACCCGAACATCGTGCGCATCGACGACTCAAAAATCGTGGAGGACCCCGACCATATCGGCTGGCATCTGTTCATCCGCATGGAGCTTTTGACAGATTTCAACACCTATTCGTGCGACCGTGCGTTTTCCGAGCAGGATGTGCTCAAGCTTGCAAGCGATCTGACCGCCGCGCTGACTGCCTGCGCCGAAAAGAACATCGTTCACCGCGACATCAAACCGGAAAACATCTTTGTGGATGAAAACGGCACGTTCAAGCTCGGTGATTTCGGCGTTGCAAAGCAGCTCGAACGCACGCTGACCGCCATGTCGCGCAAGGGCACGCCGAATTATATGGCGCCCGAGGTGCTCAACGCGCAAAAGGGCGATTCCCGCGCCGATATCTATTCGCTGGGCATCGTGATGTATCAGTTGCTCAACAACAACCGTTTTCCGTTCACGGACCCGAACAAGCAGTTCATCACCCACAGCGAACGCGAAAAAGCGTTTCGCCGCAGAACGCAGGACGGTGAAAAAATTCCCGAACTGCCGAATGTCAGCGCCGGAATGAACACCGTGATCCTCAAAGCGACGCAGTTCCGCCAGGAGGACCGTTTCCGTTCGATCCATGAGTTCGCCGAAGCGCTCGATCTGCTTTCGGGAAAGAAAAAGTCTGTCAAGCTGCGCAGCTTGCGCTGGTCAAAAGGCAAAAAGGCCGCCATCGCGCTCACAGCTATCCTGCTGCTGCTTGTGCTGTCTGTCGCCTGTTTTGCAACGTTTTTCCCCGATGAGATGTTCCGCACCTTCCCGTTTTTGGCAAAGAGTCTGAGCGACCGGGAGATCTCGTTCCTTCTTGGGACCGACACGGCATATGAGATCGAAAACACGGGGCTTGTGCAGGGCGTATGCACGTTCAACGGTGTGGATTATTATATCGGCGCGACGGACGGCAGCGAAAGCAACCGCCTTTTTAAACAGCAGACCGGAAAAGAGCCCGCTCTGCTTTCCGGCGAAGACGAGGCTTGCACAACGCAGTTTTCCATCCTCAAGGACAAGATCTACTACACCGTCTGTTCCACCGATGAAAACGGAAAAAAACAATACAGCCTTTGCCGGGTCGATCCGGACGGCAAAAAACGCGAAACGCTGTTTTTGCTGAACGGCGCGGGATACGCGGTCTTTGTGATGAACGAACCTGTCGCATCCTATTCCAAGCGGCTGCACGGTTTGAAAAAAGACGATCTCTCCGCAAGCCTGACAGACAGCGAAGTGTTCTTTGTTACGGATGAACTGCCGCAGCAAAAGGGTGCCTTCGGCCTGTTCCGCTATACGAAAACCGACGCGGGAACGCAAGTGAGCGTTGTTTCCTCCCTCGGCGGGCAGAACACGCTTTCGGTGGGCGACGTCGCGTTTGCAAAAGCGAGCATCGTGTTCAACACCGTTTCCAAAAAGCAGAACCTCGGCACCGACACCTATCAGTATCCCGTGCTCACAAAGCTTGGTGAACTGAACGGCGGCGAGCCGCAGCGCTTGCACGACGCGGATGTGGTCTACAGCAAAAACGAGCGCCATCTTTCAAGCGTCGGCGATACGCTGCTTGCGTTTGTGGATGAGGGCTTTTGCAGCATCGATCCGGACAGCGGCAAGGCGAATATGATCAAAGCGGACGTCAGCGGCGCCCTTTTGGGCAAGCTGGATTCGACAAAGATCGGTGTGAAGCTTTTGAGCGCGGAAGGCACGGCGGTCGGCTACCGCATCTATGACGCCGAAACGCAAAAGCTGTCGAAATCCTTCCTTTCCGACGATTTGAAGTCCAAGCTCAGAGCGCCCGCACAGTTTGTGTCTACAAAGCGGCTCTATCTGCTTAACGCCTTCAAGGGGCTCGGCAATCAGAGCGAATTCAGCTATGAGTTGGTCCGCAAGGAACACGGAAAAGCTCCGTCCCGGCTCGATCCTTCGCTGCTTTCGCTGCCGAGCGAAACAGATTTCGAGAGCGTTCCCGTTTATTTCGGCGCAAATGTTGTACTTGCGCCGGAAAGCACAAAAGCAACCGCGCTCACCGCGCTTGTGATCCACGCCTTCGACGCGCAAAACGACGAAAGCTGGAACGAAGAATCCGCCGATCCGCTGCAAAAGGTTTCCTTCCTGCCGGTGCCGGAACCGTCTTTTGTCTTTAACAAAGGCAGCACAAGATCGGTCGTGCTGCGCCGCGATCCGAATTCTTCAAGCAACGGCTATCAGCGCTTGAACAACGCCACGGCGGTCAACCGTCTTTCCGAACTCGTGGACGGGTGTTACATCTGCGAATGGGTCGACGGCGATGAAAGCTGGCGCGGCTATATCCACAGTGAGTATGTGAAACCGGGCGTCTACGGCGAGGGCGACGGCTACCGCTACACCTTCAACAATCAAGGCAAGGTCGAGCTCACGCAGTTCACAAAGGACAGCGCATCCGTGACGCTGCCGTTTGAAACGACGATCGGAAAGGTGCAGGTCGTGTCCTCCGAAGCGTTCCGCTATAACAGCAGGATTGAGTCGCTGACGATCAACGACGCCGTTGAGCTTTCCGCCAACGCCTTTGAGAACTGCAGCCGGCTGAAAAGCGTAAGCATCACCGGCGGCAAGGCGGATGTGAAATATCAGTGCTTCCATAATTGCACCGCGCTGGAGCGTCTGACGCTTTCAAGCAGCGCTCCGATCCGCCTTGCAAACGAGGCGTTTTCCGGCTGCGACAAGCTGAAAAAGATCGATCCCGCGCCGGAAGACTGGCCGACGGACTGGAAGAGCAATCGCGACGCGTTTAACGGCAGCGGCCTGGAGGACGACATTGCGCTTGCCTTTGCGCCGCCGAGCACTGAGCCGCCGACCGAACCCACTACGAAAAAAGAAAAAAAGAAACTGAACGAAGACGCAGAGCCGACGAGCGAAGCGCTTCTTGAAGAAACAACGACCACGGCGTCGGAAACGCAGCCGTAAAAGGGGAATGACAAACTATGGCGATCAACAACACCATTCATTTTACCGAGCATTCGGAAAACGAATTCTACGATACCGTGGATACCGAGACCTTTCAGGACGAGGACGCGGATTCCATTTATGAGCATTTGCAAAGCCGCATCAAGCTCATTCCCTTCGGCGATTATCTCAAACGCTACATCTTCCGCGTCGCCGGCTTTGAGGGCAGCTTTCAGGATGTGCCGCTGAAGGAATATCAGGAGATCATCGTGGAATCCTTTTCGGAAAACCGCACGCCGAAAAGCTTCACCGACACCTCGGCAAAGCTCAGCGCCCTTGCAAAAAACTGGCTGAGTCAGCGCTCGGTGAACCGTCAGGTCGTGTTCTTGCTCGGCTTCGGGCTGAATATGAGCGGGCGCGACGTTTCGGAGTTCCTTGTCCACGCCCAGCGCGAGCGCGATTTCAACTTTAAAGACCCGTTTGAGGTCATCTGCTGGTTCTGCTACCGTAACGGCTATAAATTCCAAAAATTCGAACAGCTCATGGAGGCGTATGAAGCGCTGCCCGTGCAGCAGGAATACATCGATCTCGGCGCAACGATCGGCGTGCGCACCATGTTCCAGTCGATCGAGACCGAAGAAGATCTTTTGCGCCAGCTTTCGCGGCTCAAAACGGACAGCAAGGGCAAGACGATCAGCTACAGCGCAAAAAAGCATTTTGACGATCTTTACGAGCGCACAAAGGAGATCATCCTCGCGCAGTATACGAACGACGCGATCATCGAAGCGGAGGAGAAGGCCAAGGATTACTTTTTCAGTGTGAGCTATTCCACCGCGCTGACGAACGAAGAAAAATATCTGCGCGCCGAAAAGATCCGCAAGTCGCCGAAGGTATATACGCTCGACGACATCACGGAGTCGGATGTGGAAAAATTCCTTTGCTGCGGCGTGCCGTTTGACAAAAAGGGGAATTTGATCAAAGCGTCAAAGTCCACGCTCGCCAAGCATTTCAACAACAAACGCATGAGTCGCCAGCATCTGCACGAGATCCTTGCGAACAACGCTGACGTTGACCGGTTCGATCTGCTCACGCTGATCTTCTTCATTCACGCGATGGATGAAAAGATCACGAACAACAAACGCCGCTATGTGCGCTTTGTGGAAGAGAGCAACGCCGTGCTGAACGATTGCAGCATGGGCCAGCTTTACATCGCGAACCCGTATGAGTGCTTTTTGCTCATGTGCATCCTCTCGGACGCGCCGATGGGCACCTATGCGGATGTGCTGGAAAAATCGTTTGAAGACGAAACGGAATAATTTAAAAAAACGAACAAGGACGCCGCGCGGTGTCCTTGTCCCTTTGTTTGCCTTTCAGCGGTCCAGTGACACGTTGTAGGCATAGAAGTTGTTTTCGTTCATCTCATCCGTGAGCAGCCGCAGTCCTTCGCCGAAGCGCTGGAAGTGCACGATCTCGCGCTCGCGCAAAAAGCGGATGACGTCCGTCACTTCGGGGTCGTCCACCAGCCGCAGGATGTTGTCATAGGTCGTGCGGGCTTTTTGTTCCGCCGCCATATCCTCAAACAGATCCGTGATCGCGTCCCCCTTGCTTTGGAAATATGCCGCCGTGAACGGGAAGCCGGCCGCCGACGCGGGATAAACGCCGGCCGTGTGATCGACGAAATAGGCCTCAAACCCGGCGCGCTTGATCTGTTCTTCCGTCATGCCGCGCGTGAGCTGATGCATCAGCGTGCCGATCATTTCCATGTGCGCGAGCTCCTCGGTGCCGATGTCGGTCAAAAGCCCCTGAAGAAGCGGCGTGGGCATGGCAAAGCGCTGGTTCAAATAGCGCAGCGACGCGCCCAATTCCCCGTCCGGACCTCCGAGCTGCGAAGAGATGATCTTTGCATACAGCGGATTCGGGTTCGTGATGTTGATCGGATACTGCAGTGTTTTCTGATATTGCCACATTATGCATTCCCCCCGCAATTTGTCCACGGCCAGGGCGCTTTGAGCCATGCTTCGCCGCTGCCCGCTGCGCTCGCTTCAAACGGACCGTATTTTTCGGTGTAGGCCGCGGCGATCTCTTCATACTGCTGCTCATATTTTTGCAGCAGCTGCTTTGCCGCGGCGTCGTTCGGATGGGTGTCCAGATACAGATGCAGATCCCACATGGCAAAGCGGATGGCCATGAAGCGCATCTTCAAAGAGTTGTTCTGTTTCATGTTCTGCCGCACCCCGCATGTACGCCCGTAAAGGGTTTGTTCAGCACCGGGAACAGCGTGCCGACCAGCACCGCCTGTTCCACAGGATAGACCGCGTTGTCCGTCTGAAACGGCACATAGGCCATCGCGACGGCAACGTTTTCGGGCAGCGCCGTGACCGTTTCGTCCGTTGTCGGGCACTGACAGCAGGAGTTTGCGGCGGCCTGCTGCATGGAAAAGCCGCAGTTTCTGTTGTTGTTCAAAAACATCTCTCCCTTGTTGGATTCGGAACAATGTACCGGCACATCGGGTTCCGCGTTATTCTATGCAAAGGGTGTTTTGGCTGTGAAAAAAATCTTTACTTTTATTCTTTTTTGTGTTATTATAACATGAAATGAAACAACGGAGGTGACGCGTATGCCGATCAAGGTGGATGACCGGTTGCCGGCCAAAGAAAGTCTGGAACAGGAAAACATCTTTGTGATGACGCAGACGCGCGCGCAAAGCCAGGATATCCGTCCGCTTAAGATCATCATTTTGAATCTGATGCCGACGAAGATCGTTACGGAAACGCAGCTTTTGCGCCTTTTGAGCAATTCGCCGCTGCAGGTGGATGTGGAGCTGCTGCAGATGGCGTCGCATAAATCCAAAAACACCGACGAAGATCATATGCTCACGTTCTATAAGACGTTTGACGAGATCAAAGGCAACAAATACGACGGCATGATCGTGACGGGCGCGCCGGTTGAACTGATGGCGTTTGAGGAAGTTGACTACTGGGAAGAGCTTTGCAGCATTTTTGAATGGTCAAAAACAAACGTCTATTCCACGTTCCACATCTGCTGGGGCGCGCAGGCGGCGCTTTACTATCATTACGGCATCCCGAAATACACGCTGAAAAAGAAGATGTTCGGAATCTTTGAGCATCAGGTGCTCGACACCTATCATCCGATCCTGCGCGGCTTTGACCAAACATTTTCTGTTCCGCAGTCGCGCCATACCGAGATCCATCTCGAGGACATCGCGCACTGCAAGGATCTGCAGGTGCTCGCGTATTCCCACGACGCCGGCGTGCATCTGATCTCGGATCTTGCTTGCCGCAAGTTTTTCGCCATGGGACACAGCGAATATGACGCCGACACGCTGGCAAAGGAGTATTTCCGCGATAAGGAGCGCGGGCTCGATATTGAGCTGCCAAAGAATTATTTTCCGCTCAACGACCCCACCGAAGCGCCGATTCTGACCTGGCGCGGCGCGGGAACGCTGCTGTTTTCCAACTGGCTGAACTATTTCGTCTATCAGCGCACCCCATACGACATTAACAGCATTCAGTGAACCTGAGGTGATCCTATGCTTTCAACGCCCCACATCTCGCTTTTGAACGATATCGGTTTTGCCAAAACCGTGCTCATGCCCGGCGATCCGCTGCGCGCAAAATTCATCGCGGAGCACTTTCTGGAAAACGCCGTGCTTGTGAACAACGTGCGCGGCATCCAGGGCTACACCGGCTTTTATAAGGGCAAAAAAGTCTCTGTCATGGCCAGCGGCATGGGCATCCCGTCCATCGGCATCTATTCCTATGAGCTTTACACCTTTTTCGGTGTGGAAAACATCATCCGCGTCGGCTCGGCCGGCGGGATCGGGGAGGGGATCGCACTGCGCGACATCGTCGCAGCCCTCGGCGCAAACACGAATTCCGACTATGCGCGTCAGTTCGGCGTGCGCGGCACCCTTGCGCCGACCTGCTCCTATGCGCTGCTCAAAGCGGCGGATGCCTGCGCCGAAAAGCTCGGCTTGTTTCTCAAAGTCGGCAACTTCCTTTCGTCCGATACGTTTTATGACGCAGATGCCGAAAGCACCGCACTATGGGCGAACAACGGCTCCATTGCCGTGGAGATGGAGGCGGCGGGGCTTTATCTCAACGCCATGCGCTGCAAAAAGCATGCCCTTGCGATCTGTACCGTATCCGATCTGCCGTTCACCGGCGAAAGCTGCACGGCAGAAGAGCGGCAGACCACCTTTACCGACATGATGCGCCTTGCGCTGGAAACGGCGATTTTCCTGGAGGACTGAGATGCGCGCAAACCGAGTATTTTTGATCGTTCTGGATTCCTTCGGTGTGGGCGAACTGCCGGATGCCGCCGCGTTCGGCGACAAAGGCAGCCACACGCTGCGATCCTGTTTTTTACAGCCGGGCTTTTCTGTGCCGAACATGGCAAAGCTCGGCCTTTATTCGATTGACGAAATCGGCGTCGGCACGCCGGAAGACACGCCCATCGGCTCTTACTGCAAGCTTGCCGAAGCCTCAAAGGGCAAGGACACCACCACGGGACACTGGGAGATTTGCGGACTCATTTCCGAAAAAGCCATGCCGACCTATCCGCACGGCTTTCCACAGGCGCTTTTGGACGAGTTTTCGCGCCGCACCGGTCGGGGCGTGCTGTGCAATTTGCCGTATTCGGGCACAAAGGTGATCGCGGACTACGGACAAGAGCATCTGCGCACGGGCAAGCTGATCGTCTACACCTCGGCGGACAGCGTGTTTCAGATCGCCGCGCACGAATCCATCGTTCCGCCGCAGGAGCTGTACCGTTACTGCCGGATCGCGCGTGAGATTTTGCAGGGCGAACACGCCGTCGGCCGTGTGATCGCGCGTCCGTTTGCGGGCGAATTCCCGTTTGTGCGCACGCCGCGCCGTCACGATTTTTCGCTTGTTCCGCCGCGCGACACGCTGCTGGACGTGCTTTCGAACGCGGGAATTGACGTATACCCCATCGGCAAAATTTACGACATCTTTGCCGGAAAGGGGCTGAAAGAAGCGCATCCGACGACGTCCAACGCAGACGGGATGGCGCAGACGAACGCGGTCTCCAAAACCGCTGGCCGTGGGCTTTGCTTCACCAACCTTGTCGATTTCGATATGCTTTACGGCCACCGCAACGACGCACCCGGCTATGCGCGGGCGCTGATGGAATTTGACCGCTGGCTCGGCTCGTTTTTGCCGACGCTGCGCGAGGACGATGTGCTGATGATCACCGCCGACCACGGCTGCGACCCGCTGACGCCTTCGACCGACCATTCGCGCGAATACATCCCGCTGCTGATCTACGGCAAACGGCTGCGGCCGAAAAACCTCGGTGTGCGAAAAACCTATGCCGACATCGGCAAGACGGTCGCGGCGCTGTTCGGGGTGGAAAACGAGCTTGCCGGCAGTGTTCTGCCGCTGGAGGAATGTTTATGATACTGACGACAAAACGCCTGCTTTTGCGCCCGTGGGAAAGCGGCGACGCAGAAAGTATGTTTCAGTATGCCCGTGACCCCGACATCGGTCCGCCTGCAGGCTGGCCGGCGCACAAAAGCGCCGAGGAGAGCCGGACAGTGATCGAAACCGTGCTCTGCGGCAAAGAGGCGTATGCCGTCTGTTTGAAAGAAGACAACATCGCCATCGGCGCGATCGAGCTGAAGATGAAGGAAAAAAGCGACCTTGCGCAGACCGACAGCGAATGTGAGCTCGGCTTTTGGATCGGAAAGCCCTTTTGGGGGCAGGGACTGATCCCCGAAGCGGCAGGGGAGCTGCTGCGCCGCGCGTTTGAAGAGCTCGGAATGACGAAGGTCTGGTGCGCCTACTACGACGGCAACGAAAAATCAAAGCGCGCGCAGGAAAAAATCGGCTTTCGCTTTCATCACACAAGCAAAGACGTGCCGGTGCCGCTGCTGGGCGAAACGCGCACGGGCCATGTGAACTGTATGACGAAAGCGCAGTGGGAAGCACTCCATAAGGAGGCGGAATCATGAAAAAGGCATTTGCGGCAATTGCGGTCTTGTTGGTACTCCTGACGCTCGTCGGCGTTGGATACCGGTATTTCTTTGCTTCTATGCTGTGTCTTCCGAAGGGGGATCCGGTTGGTTCCTATGCTTCTCCGTATTCCGATGCCCGCCTTGAGGTGTACCGTGTCGACGGCGGCGCAACGACGGATACTGCGATCAGAGGCTGCGCGGTATTTGATAGCGGAAAGCAGAAAAACATCTACTGGAATTATCATGAATCCGAGGCGGATGTGCAATGGCTGGATGCCGAAACGGTTCAAATCAACGGGACCGTATTGAATATTTATCACGATGTTTTTGATTTCAGACGACAGTAATATCATGTGGAGGAGATACCCTTGAACGAAACAGAATTGATCGAACGGGCACATCAGGCTGCGCAGCATGCCTATGCGCCCTATTCCGGCTTTGCCGTCGGAGCGGCCTTGCTTTCAAGCGACGGCGAAGTGTTCACCGGCTGCAACATTGAAAACGGTTCCTTCGGCGCGACCTGCTGCGCCGAGCGCACCGCGTTTTTCAAAGCGGTCAGCGAAGGCGTCTATGACTTTGACGCGATCGCAGTTGTCGGCGGCAAGGACGGCGACTTTACATCCGCTTGTCCGCCGTGCGGCATCTGCCGCCAGGTGATGGCGGAATTTTGCGCGCCGGACTTTAAGATCATTCTGCGCGACGGCGAAAACGTGCAGACATTCACGCTTTCCGATCTTTTGCCGCTAACATTTTCCCTGTAAAGCAAAAAACTTTTACATTTCTTTGAAAAACACTTGACAAATCCATTTTTGTTTTGTATAATAACCAGGCTGTAAAGCGAAAAATCTTTACGGGAGGGAAATCGGAATGGCAAAGGATCTGCAAATCACCATGCTGTTTGACATCTACGGTGATATGCTCACGCAAAAACAGCGTGATTTCATCACATACTACTATGACGACGACCTTTCTCTTTCCGAGATCGCCCAGAATGAAGGCATCACCCGCCAGGGCGTGCGCGATTCCATCAAACGCGCCGAGGCGCAGTTGCAGGACTTTGAAGCCCACCTCGGGCTGTATCAGCGCTTTCAGGAGCTGCAAAAGGGACTGCAGGAGATCAGCGACATGGCCGACATCATCAACGAGGTCAACATGCGCACGATCCTTTCGCGCGAGATCAACGATGCCGTCTCCCGGATTCAAACACTGACAAAACTGCTCAACGAAGCATAAAGGATTGATACCATGGCATTTGAAGGCCTTTCCGAACGGCTGGAAGCTGCGTTTCAACGCTTGCGCAGCAAAGGCGCTCTGACCGAAGCCGACGTCAAAGACGCAATGCGCGAGGTTCGTCTTGCGCTGCTGGAAGCCGACGTCAACTATAAGGTTGCCAGAGATTTTACAAAAACCGTGACCGAACGTGCCATCGGCGCAAAGGTCATGGAAAGCCTGACGCCCTCGCAGATGGTCATCAAGATCGTCAACGAAGAGCTGACGGCGCTCATGGGCGGCACAAAAGCACGGCTCAACACGGCGAACCATCCGCCCACGATCGTGATGATGTGCGGTCTGCAGGGTTCCGGTAAAACGACCCACAGCGCAAAGCTCGCGCTCATGCTGAAAAACCAGGGCCACCGTCCGCTGCTCGCCGCGTGCGACGTCTATCGTCCCGCCGCGATCAAGCAATTGCAGGTCGTCGGTGAAAAAGCCGGCGTGCCCGTGTTTGAGCTCGGACAGATCGACCCGGTCGAGATCGCGCGCCGCGCGGTTGCCGAAGCAAGAGACCACGGCTACGACTATGTGTTCCTTGACACCGCCGGCCGTCTGCATGTGGACGAACAGCTCATGAACGAGCTGAAAAACATCAAAAGCGAAGTGCATCCGCACGAGATTCTGCTGGTCGTGGACTCCATGACCGGTCAGGACGCGGTCAATGTTGCAACGTCGTTCAACGACGCGCTGGGCATCGACGGCCTGATCCTTACCAAGCTTGACGGCGACACCCGCGGCGGTGCGGCGCTTTCCGCAAGAGCCGTCACCGGCAAACCGATCAAATTCGTCGGCACCGGCGAAAAGCTCGGCGACCTCGACGTGTTCCATCCGGACCGCATGGCCTCGCGTATCCTCGGCATGGGCGACATGCTCTCGCTCATTGAAAAGGCGGAGCAAGAGCTCGACGAAAAAAAGGCGCGTGAGCTGGAGGCCAAGCTGCGCAAGAACAAGTTCGATCTCAACGACTTGCTCGATCAGGTGCACCAGATGCGCCGCATGGGTTCGATCCGCGATCTGCTGAAAATGCTGCCGGGCATCGGCAACAAGATCGACAATGTGGATGTGGACGAGCACGCGTTTGACCGCATGGAGGCGATCATCTATTCGATGACGCCGCAGGAGCGCGCAAAGCCCGACATCATCAACCCCTCGCGCAAACGCCGCATTGCCGCCGGCTGCGGCATGCAGGTGGAGGATGTGAACCGGCTGCTTTCGCAGTATCGCCAGATGCAGAAGATGTTCAAGCAGTTCAACGGCAAGAGCGGCAAAAAAATGCGTAAGCGCATGATGAATATGCCCGGCATGAACGGCATGAACGGCATGGGCGGCCCGAACGGGTTCCCGCTTTAATCGTAAATAACACGCAAAACGTGTCATTCAATAATTTTTCTATATTTTTTGGAGGTAACAATCATGGCAGTAAAAATCAGACTTCGTCGTATGGGCGCAAAGAAAGCTCCGTTCTATCGTGTGGTCGTGGCGGATTCCCGCTATCCCCGTGACGGTCGTTTCATTGAAGAGATCGGTACCTACAACCCGATGAAAGAGCCGTCCGAGATCAAGATCGACGCGGAAAAGGCCCAGAAGTGGCTGAACAACGGCGCGCAGCCGACAGATACTGTTAAGGCGCTGCTGAAAAAGTGCGACGTTATTAAATAAGGATGGAGGTGTGCTCCTTGAAAGAGCTGCTGATCACCATTGCGCAGGGTCTTGTTGACGATCCTTCGCAAGTCACGGTCGAGGTCGATGAGATCAACGCCGAAGGCGTGACCGTTTACCATCTGCACGTTGCTCCGGACGACATGGGTCGTGTGATCGGAAAACAGGGCAGAATCGCCAAAGCGATCAGAACCGTCATGCGTGCAACCGCCACGAGAAATGACGAAAAAATCATGATCGAGATCGACTGATAAAAACAAAAAAGCTGCGTGACCTTTCCGGTCCACGCAGCTTTTGTTTGGTTACGTTTTCCACGCGACCTTATACAGGGTCGGGTAGACCGCAAGGAATTGCGCAAGCGTTTTGCGCGCAGTCGACGCGGGATCGTGAATGCTGAACGCGGCAGGGGAGAGACCGCTGCCGTCGCAGCCGGTCACAACGACCCAGTGCTGGACGCCGTTCGCCTTTTTAGCACCGAAAACCACGGGCTTTCCCGCGAGCAGCTGTGCATGAACAAGCGCATAGATCTCGCTGTTTGAAAAGTTCACGGTGTAATCTGTCGGCCAGTAAAGACTGCCGCCGGGCGCGTAGCGCAGCTGTTTTGCCATCATGGCGGGCGTGACGGTCTGACCGGTCAGATACGTTTCCGACATCGCAAGGCAGGTCGTTGTGCAGCCAATGGTGCCGATCGTGCCGCCGTTTGTGCCGATGGCAACGGTTTTCCAGCGCGGGTCGGTCTGCGCGTAGCGTGTGACGTTCAGCGAAACAGGCACCACGCGCGCGGTCCGCAAAAGCGCCGTTTGCACATAGCCCTTATGCGTGCCGTCAAACAAAACGGTGCTCCAGTTGTCACCTTTGGTGAGCACGGCAACGGCGGTTCCGTGCGGCAAAACGGCTTTCACCTCGTAGTTTGTACCTTCGCCGCGGTAGATTTTGACAGTTGCGCCGCCGTTTTGCAACACGGCGTGCACGCTGGCGCTGCGCGGGACGATATACGCTTCGTGGCAATAGCCGTAGGCGTTTTCGCCGTATTTGACACGCCACCAGGCGCCGTTTTTTTCAATGAGTGTGATCCAGCTTTGATCTGTGAGTTTTTTTCTGATCGACGATGAAGTTGTCGCTCTTTCCCGCACATTCAGACGGTAACCGCCGGTGGAAACCTTGCCCGCCGCCGGAACATTTGCCGCCCTTGCCGTTTGCGGCGCTGCCGCGCAAAGGACGATCAGCATCAGTGCGAAAAGGAGGCTCAGACATTTTTTCATACGTCACCTCCATAGCGTTTTTCATGAGATCTCACGGCCTCATGATAACACCGGGCACCGTAAATGTCCATAGGCCAAATTCTGGTGCGCTTTCACGAAAATACACTTGCACAAATCGTTCTTTTGTGGTATGCTATGAAAAGACAACACAAGCGAAGGGGTTTTCAATATGCTGGATAAAGTTGAAGAAAAGATCCGCGAGCTGGAAAAAATGCAGCGCGAGGAATATAACCGCAAGAAAAAGACCGATCTTGACCAGTGGGGCCTGACCACGCAAAAAAGCGGCGGAAAAACCGCGCCGCTTGTCGTGACCGATGAAGAATATGAAGCGCTGGTAAAAGCGTCCAACGGTGTGGGTATGCCCAGCCGCAACCCGGTTGCAAAAACGCTCAACGTGGCTGCGCTGTGTGTGCTCAGTCTCGGAATCATCGTCGGCTTTGCCGTGCTGAACTTTGCAAGCAGCCTGGGCTGGCTGTATCTTTTGATCTCCGTGGTTACGGGCGTCATTTTATCGCTGATCTTCCGCGGGATCTCCGAAGCGATTCGTCTGCTGCAGCAGCTTGCGGACGACAGACTGCAAACGAACGTGCAGGAAAGCACGCAGGCCACGCCGGAATTTCCGAGCGAGCAGCCGGATGTTTCCGCGCAGTTGTCAGGCCGCGCTTCGTTTGCCGAAGGCGAGGAAGACGACGACGACGAATACAAGTTCGGCGTTTAATTCTGCATTGTGCAAAAAGAATAAAAGGGGCGCGTCCGGAGGGATGCGCCCCTTTTTGGATTTAATCAAGAGAAAACACAAAGGGCACCCATTGGCACCCTTTGTGTTTAGGAAGTTTCAATGAAAAACAATTAGATAATGTCTAGATTATTCTTCTTCCTCAGCAGCAGCTTCTTCCTTGCTGAAAAGGTTCGTGAAGAATTTCACGATGCTGTTGAACAGCTCTTCGATCTGATCGAAGTACTTGTTGATGAAGTCAACGAATGCGTTGCTGGGCAGTTTTGCGATGAGATCTTTCATGATTGTGTCCTCCAGAATTCAAAATAATTTTTTTGCACTTTCATGCTGGATTTATTATACACAGCCGGCTTTGATTTGTCAATACTTTTTTCATAAAAAATTCACTTTTTTCTGAAAATCTTGTGCTTGTTCATATTTTAACCACAAAATAGCTGTTGTTCGTTGTTCGATCGCCATAAAAACAATGGGCGATACGGTCTGCACCGTATCGCCTGCGAAAATGTTATTCTTCTTCGCCGCTTGCGTCTTCATCATCTTTGCCGGTAAGCTTCATAAAGGTTTTGAAGATCGCCATCACAAACTCATACAGAGCCTTGATGCTTTTGATCACGTCGCCGATGGTCGTCATGAAGAAACCCTTCTTTCTTTAAAATTGATAAAGAACCCTTTACCGCTTTTATTTTAGCATAGATATCCTTTTGATGCAAGCGGAATTGCGAAGATTTCTATTTTTTTCGAATAAAAATAAAAAATTAAAAAAAAGACTTGACGAAAGCAAATTTTTGTGGTATAGTTTACGAGCGTTCGAGAGATGTGCTGGTGTAGCTCAGTTGGTAGAGCAGCTGATTTGTAATCAGCAGGTCGGGGGTTCGAGTCCGTCCACCAGCTCCACGCAAATCAATATGGGTAGGTTCCCGAGTGGCCAAAGGGAGCAGACTGTAAATCTGCCGTCAACGACTTCGATGGTTCGAATCCATCCCTGCCCACCAAAGAAACGTCTTTTGTCTGCCACGGCAAAAGGCGTTTTTCCATGTCTGAAGACACCAACAAGAAAAGCACCTTTTCAAAAGGTGCTTTTTCGTTTCGGAGCTTTAATTTCGCTGCTTTCTGCCGTACACCGGCGAATCTGTTTTTCCGGGTCCCTTTTTTCGGCAGAAAGGTTGAATCAAGGAAAAAATTGTGTTATAATACATCTATCTATACATTGAAAAGAAGCGGGGAATGACAAATGAAAAAGGAGCAGCGTCTGTTCAGAAAAAAAGCGTTCGGCGGTTTCAACAAGGAAGATGTGATCGCTTACATCGAAAAAATGAAGCTGGAATTCAGCGAGTATAAGCAGCAGGTGGAAGAGACCATGGAAACCCTGCACGCGCAGATCGATGCGCTGGAGGGCACGCCCAAGGCAGACGAGCCTGCGGTTGAAAAAGCGGACGACGACGCTGTGGAGAGCATCGCCGAAGCGACTGCGCGCCTCAAGGAGGTCGGCGAATCGCTTTGCGAAAACCTCAACGCGCTGATCGACCGGATGCAGACGGCACCGAACGCCGATGTTCCCGCTGCGCAGCCGAAGAAGCAAGCTGCGCCCAAGGGCGAATACAGCAAAGACGCCGCGCTGGTGGAAAGCGTTCTGCCGGCCTATTTGCGATAAAAAAGAATCGGAAATCTTTTTTCAGGGAAGTGAGTTCATGAAACGAAAGGGTCTTTACGGCCTGGCTTGTGTTGTGCTGATCGCGTTGCTGACAGCTTTGTTTGCAATGTCTTCTTTCGGCGCGGACACTGCGTTTGAAAAAAGCATTTCCGCCTTTCCGGAAAGCTATCGCGTCAAGATGCGCGAGCTGCATCAGCTTTATCCCTCGTGGGAGTTTCAGCCGCTCGACACCGGGCTGGACTGGAACGAGGTCGTCACAGTGGAAAGCAGCGGGGGACGCTCTGTGGTTGAGATCTCCGGCAACTACACAAACCTCTTCAAAAGCAAAAACACCGGCGACTATAACTACAGCTCCGGCGCCTATATCCAAAAGGACGGCGGCTTTTGCACCGCCAACAAGTTCGCCGTGTCTTATTTCCTGGATCCGCGCAACTTCCTCAACGAAGAGAACGTGTTCCAGTTTGAGCTGCTCAGCTTTGATGATTCCTTCACCGTGGAGGCCGTCGATGTCGTGCTGTCCGGCACGTTCATGTATAACAAAAAAATGACCTACCTCACGAGCAGCGGCGAGACAAAGACGATCGATCAGACCTATGCGCAGGCGATCTATGAAGCGGGCAAGACCTATAACGTGAATCCCTGCTTCCTGGCATCGAAGATCCGCAGCGAGGTCGGTTCGACCGGTTCCGGCAGCGTTTCCGGCAAAAACAGCACCTATCCCGGCATCTATAACTTCTATAATATCGGCGCGTCCGACGGCGCCGGCGCCATCACGCGCGGGCTTGCCTGGGCGGCCAACGGAAAAGACGGCACCTACGGCCGTCCCTGGACAACGCCGAAAAAAAGCATCCTCGGCGGGGCGGAATACCTTGCAAAAATCTTCATCGGCAAGGGGCAGAACACCGGCTATTACCAGCGCTTCTGCGTGAATCCCGACAGCGCCTACGGCCTGTATAATCACCAGTATATGACCAACATTTCCGGCGCGTGTGTGCAGGCGTATTCCTCCTACCGCTCCTATCTTTCGATGGGTCTGCTCGGGCAGCACTTTGTGTTCAGCGTGCCCATCTACCGCAATATGCCCGGTTCCGCCGACAACACCGGCACGCTCAAGCTGGCCGACGCGGCGTCGCAGACCGTTGAGGTTTCGCTTTCCTCCGCTTCAAGCGTCCGTACCGGGCCTTCCACGAACTACGATAAAATGGCGTTCACCCTTGCGCCCGGCACGAACCTGACCGTGCTCGGCGCCTATCCGACGGATTCCCGCTACTACGACAGCATTTTGCGCTATCCGGTGTGGTATCAGGTCAAATTCGTCTATGACGGCACGGCCTACAAGGGCTTCATCCCGTGCGGCTTTACAACGCCGGTTTCAACAAAAACGGTCTCCACCGGGCTTTATACGCCGAAGTATTCCACCGGCAACAAGAGCCTGTATTTTAAATATGTTTCTCTCGACGCGCGGATCTGCTCCGTTGTGGACGACACGAAGCTGAACTTCCTCAAAGAGGGCTCCTGCGTTGTGCTCGCGTATGACGCAAGCGGACGGTTCGCGATGGTCAAGTATGTGGTCAGTGCTTCCGCGCCGCCGAACGATACGAGCGCGCCGGTCGTGACCACCAACGAAGTCGGGCAGGTGCGCGGTCTGCAGGAGACGAAGGTTGGTGAATCGTCGTTCACCCTGTCCTGGTCCCCGCTTGCCGGTGCGACCGGTTACCGTGTCTATCAATACAACCCCGAACGCGGTAAGAACGATGTGGTCATCACAACGAAAAAGACGTCATACACATTCAAAAACCTCGCCTCCGGCACCACGTTGGAAGTTTGCGTCAAGGCATACAGCAAAGCGAGCGGTTCCACCGTTTGGGGCACAGCGTCTAACGTTTTTTCCGCAAAGACGCTGCCGCCCGGTCCCGAAAAGCTGACGCAAAGCGCGTCGTCCGCTTCTTCTGTCACCTTGACCTGGAGCGCTGTGGACGGCGCAAGGCTGTATCAGCTTGTGCGCTATGACGACGACCGCGAGACCTTTGTTTCGGTGCAAAAGACCGAGGGGCGCACGCTGAACGTCTCTTCGCTGCTGCCGTCCTCGTCCTATTGGTTCAAGGTGCGCGCCGTTGTTTCGATCGGCGGAAAGAATTATTATACGCCCTACAGCTTAACGCTGACCGCGCGGACGGGACCTGTTGCCGTAACGGGACTCAGACAGACCGCCGCCAAAACTGACAGCGTGACGCTGCAATGGAACGCGATGGAAGACGTCGACGGCTACCGTGTGTTCCGCCGCAATTTGAGCAACGGTTCGCTCATCGAACTCGGCGACACCGCAACTGCAAGCTACACCGTGCAGGGGCTTTCCGCGGGCGAACAGAATGTGTTTGTGGTCAAAGCGTTCACAAAACAGGACGGCATTACCTGCGAAGGCACCGCCAGTGACGAACTGTTGACGACAACAACGCCCGAAAAAGTGGCGGGCGTGCGGCAGTATTCCACAAAGCGCACCTGTCTGAAACTGACATGGAGCCCCGTCAAGGGCGCAAGCGGCTATTGTGTGTACCGTGTCAGCGACACCGGCTCGCGCAAAAAGGTTGCAAACGTTGCGTCCAACAAGGCGCTGATCAAAAAACTGTCGGCGGGAACAAGCTATCATTATGATGTGCGCGCCTATATCCGTGTGGACGGCAAAGTCTACTGGGGCGCTTACAGCGACCGCTATACCGCACATACCAATCCGGCATAAATTTCAAAGGAGAGTCATGATGGAAAAAGGAAAGTTTTATATTACGACCGCGATCGCCTATACCTCGCGCAAGCCTCATATCGGCAACAGCTACGAGATCGTGCTGACCGACGCCATTGCGCGCTATAAACGTCTGCAGGGCTACGACGTGTTCTTTTTGACCGGCACCGATGAGCACGGCCAAAAGATCGACGAATACGCAAAAAGCGCCGGCGTCAGCCCGAAGGAATATGTGGACAAGGTTGCGGGGGAGATCCGCGCGATCTGCGACCGGCTGAACACCACTTACGACAAATTCATCCGCACGACAGACGATTACCACGAAAAAGCCGTGCAGAAGATCTTCAATAAGCTCTATGAACAGGGCGATATCTATAAGAGCGAGTACGAGGGCATGTACTGCACGCCGTGCGAATCGTTCTGGACGTCGTCGCAGCTCAAAGACGGCAAATGCCCCGACTGCGGCCGCGAATGCCATCCGGCCAAGGAGGAGGCGTATTTCCTGCGCCTTTCAAAGTATCAAAAGCAGTTGGAAGATTACATTGAGCAAAACGAAAACTTCATCTATCCCGAAAGCCGCAAGAAGGAGATGCTCAACAACTTCATCAAGCCGGGCCTGCAGGACCTTTGTGTTTCGCGCACCTCGTTCAAATGGGGCATCCCCGTCACCTTCGATCCCGATCATGTGATCTATGTCTGGATCGACGCGCTTTCAAACTACATCACCGCCCTCGGCTACGACCCCGACGGCAGCGGCGAGCTCTATAAAAAATACTGGCCGGCGGACGTGCACATCATCGGCAAAGACATTGTGCGCTTCCATACGATCTACTGGCCGATCATCCTGATGGCGCTCGGCGAGCCGCTTCCGAAGCAGGTCTACGGCCATCCGTGGCTGCTGTTCGGCGAGGATAAGATGAGCAAATCCAAGGGCAATGTGATCTACGCGGACGATCTTTGCGACCTGCTCGGCGTGGACGCGGTGCGTTATTACCTGCTTTCCGAGATGCCGCACGCGAACGACGGTTCGATCACCTACAGCACGATCATCGAACGCTTCAACAGCGACCTTGCGAATACGCTGGGCAACCTTGTCAACCGCACGATCGCCATGATGCAAAAATACTTCGGCGGCGTGCTGCCGGTGAACGATCAGGCGGATGATGAATTCGATCCTGCGCTCAAAGAAGCTGCGCTTTCTGCGGTGCAGCGTGTGGACGACTGCATGGCGACCTATCACATTGCCGACGCGGTGGACGCGATCATGAGCTTTGCAAAAGCTTGCAACAAATACATCGACCAGACCATGCCGTGGTCGCTTGCAAAATGCGAAGCGCAAAAGGGCAGACTTTCCACGGTGCTTTATAACCTCACGGAATCCATCCGTTTCCTCGCTGTGCTGTTCACGCCGTTCATGCCTGAAACCGCAAAGAAGATCGGCGAACAAATCAACTGCGACGAGCTGAGCTATGACTCCCTCTCTTCCTTCGGCGCTTATCCGCTGGGGCATCCCGTCGGCACGCCGGAACCGCTGTTTGCGCGCATTGACGCGGAAAAAATGATGGCCGAGATCGAAGCGAAGCAAAGGGAAGCCGCCGCGAAGGAAAAGGCGATCGAAGAGATCGAGGGCATTGCGAAGATCGGCATCGACGACTTTGCAAAAGTTGATCTGCGTGTGGCGCAGATCACAGACTGCGTGCCTGTCAAACGCGCAAAGAAGCTGCTGCAGCTCACGCTGGATGATGGCAGCGGCAAGCCGCGCACCGTTGCGTCCGGCATTGCAAAATGGTATCAGCCCGCGGACCTGATCGGCAAAAAGGTGATCGTTGTTTCCAACCTCAAGCCCGCCGTGCTCTGCGGTGTGGAAAGCTGCGGCATGATCCTTGCCGCCGACGTGAGCGAGGACAATGTGAAAGTCATCTTTGTGGATGATATTCCGAACGGGAGCAAGATCCGATGAGCCTTTGTGGTATCTTTGATTCCCACGCACACTATGATGATGAGCGCTTCGACGAAGATCGCGAAGCGCTCTTAGCCCGTTTGCCCGAAAACGGCGTTGCAGGTGTGATCAACTGCGGCACAACGCTCGCCACGTCGCGCACCTCCATCGCGCTTGCGGAGCGTTTCGATTACATTTACGCCGCGATCGGCATCCATCCCGAGGAAGCCGCCGACGCGACCGAAGCGGATTACGACGCGCTGCAAAAGCTTTACAGCCACCCGAAGGTGGTCGCGGTCGGGGAGATCGGCCTGGATTATTACTGGGATATCCCGAAGGAAGTGCAGCTCGAGTCGTTCGAGCGGCAGCTCATCCTTGCGAACAAACTCGGAAAACCCGTCATCATCCATGATCGTGAGGCGCACGCCGACACGCTCGCGCTTTTAAAAAAGCACCGGCCGCGCGGCGTGATGCACTGCTATTCCGGCTCGGTGGAAACGATGGAGGAACTGCTGGAGCTGGGGCTTTATATCGGGCTCGGCGGCGCCGTGACGTTCAAAAACGCCAAAAAGCCGCTTGCCGTTGCCGCTGCCGTGCCGCAAGACCGGCTGATGCTGGAAACGGACTGCCCCTATATGGCGCCGGTGCCGTTTCGCGGAAAGCGCAACGATTCTTCTCTGATCGCGTATGTCGCGACAACGATCGCCGATGTGCGCGGTGAGGATGCGCAGACGCTCATCGATCGGTGCAGAGAGAATACAGCACTCCTTTTTGGGATCGGATGAGAAGGGGGCCGCTGCTTTACAACTTCAAAGCAACATAAGAAAAATGCGCGATGCAATCAGGAATTCTCCTGCTTGCAAAGCGCTTTTCTTTTTCTCATGATCAGAGATGATGTATCTGTTTTGTTAGGCAGCAGCCTGAACGGGCTTTTTTCATTCGCTTTTCGGTCAACCGGCGGCGGGACGCATCGTGCTTCGCACGATGCACCGGAGCGCCCGGTGCGCGAAGCCTCCAAAACCCGCTTTAAGCGCAGTCTTTCTTTGCGCAAAGTGTGCGTTTTCCCGCGCTCCGTTCTGCGCGGCTGCGCCGCGCTGTCCCGCCGCGTCGCTGTTTCCATCCGAAGCCTGAAAAACGGGCGGTCGTCATTTTGACGGCCGCCGTTGTTTTTAGTTGCTTTTTAATTGAAAAAGTCCTTGAGCAGATCCGCCATCGGATTGTTCTTTTCCTCCTGCTTTTCCTGCTGCTGTTGTTTGCGCATAAATTGCATGACCTCGGCCTTGCCGGCGCCGGCCTGCGCTTTGCGCGATTGAAAATCAGAGAGCTTCTCGCGGTAGCCGCAGACGCAGCAGAACATTTTTTTGTCACCCTCGCCGCGCAGCTCCATCTTTTTGTGACACTGCGGGCAGCGCGCGTTTGTGACTGTGGAAAGTCCTTTTCGATAGCCGCATTCACGATCCTGGCAAATGAGCATCTTGCCTTTTTTGCCGTTCACTTCAAGCATGTATTTCCCGCAGATCGGACATTTTTCGCGCGTGACGTTGTCGTGGTGATACTGCGCGTTGCTGGCGATGACCTGCCCGACGAGCGACGTCGCGTAGTCGCGCATCTCCTGAATGAAGCGCTTCTGGTTGCCGGTGCCGCGCGCAATGTTTTGAAGCTGCTGCTCCCATTCTGCGGTGAGCTGAGCCGAGCGCAGATCGTTGGGCACAATGGCGATGAGCTGCTTGCCCTTTGCCGTGGGATGGATCTCCTTGCCGTTGCGCTCGATGCTGTAATTGTCAAACAGCTTTTCAATGATGTCGGCGCGGGTGGCAGGTGTGCC
Source organism: Oscillospiraceae bacterium (assembly GCA_902792985.1). Classification (GTDB taxonomy): domain Bacteria; phylum Bacillota; class Clostridia; order Oscillospirales; family Acutalibacteraceae; genus UBA6857. The sequence goes on along the minus strand of CADBBT010000010.1, from coordinate 43,321 downwards.
GAGCCCGCTGGTGGTCTCCATCACCCTTTTGAGGTTCTTGTCCTGGATCTGCCCTGTGGGATGCTCCATCGCCGTGAGCAGTGTCGCTTCGGTGTAGCGCGCCGGGGGACGGGTCTTGCCGTTTACGATCTTCGTGTTCTGTACCGCCAGCGTCTGTCCCTGCCGCAGTTCGGGCAGCTTTTGCGTTTTGATCTCTGCGTCCAGCTCGTCCTCGTCAAAATCCGCGGAATAAAACGCTTTCCAGCCGCTCGAACGCACGATCTTGCCCTTGGCGTAAAAATTATGCTGGCCGACAGACACGGTGAGCTTGACCTCATCAAAGGCAAACGGCGCAGAGAGCACGGCAAGGAAACGCTTGACCACAAGGTCATAAATAGTGCGCTCCTCATGGCTCATCTTGGCGAACACGGGCGGCTGCTCGGTCGGAATGATCGCGTGGTGGTCGGTGACTTTGGCGTTGTTGACGATATATTTCGTCTGGATCGGCCCGCGGGAAAGCGCGATGGCCGCCTTTTGAAATACGCCGTTTGCGCAGGCGCGCAGCCGTTCGGGGATCGTCGGCACGATATCATCCGTAATATAACGCGAATCCGTGCGCGGATAGGTGAGCACTTTGTGGAATTCATACAGCGACTGCATATAAGAAAGCGTCTGCTTTGCGGAATAGCCGTAAAGCTTATTTGCGTCTCGCTGCAGCTCCGTCAGATCATATGCTGCGGGCGGCGGCGTTGTTTTTGATGTGCGTTCCAACTTTGAAACGATCGCCTGCTTGCCCGTCACTTCCTTCTGGATCTTTTGCACAAAGGTCAGATCGGAAAAGCGCGTATTGTTTTTGTTGTCGCGGAACGTTGCCGAAAAGCCGGGAAAGAGCGCCTGCAGCGTGTAGTAATCCTTGGGCACAAAGGCGGCGATCTCTTTTTCGCGGTCCACGATCATGGCGAGCGTCGGCGTCTGCACACGTCCGGCGGAAAGCGAGGCGTTGAACCGGCAGGTGAGGGCGCGGGTGACGTTCAGTCCAACAAGCCAGTCGGCCTCTGCGCGTGCCTGTGCGGACGCGTAAAGGTTGTCGTACTCCTTTGCCGGTTTCAAATGCGCAAAGCCGTCTTTGATCGCGCGGTCGGTCTGCGAGGAGATCCAAAGGCGAAAGGTCGGCTTTTTCCAATGCGCTTTTTGCATGATCCAGCGCGCAACGAGTTCACCCTCGCGTCCGGCGTCCGTGGCAATGACCAGCGAACCGATGTCCGCGCGCCCCATCAGCTTTTGTACGGTATGATACTGCTTTGCCGTCTGCTTGATGACAGTCAGCTTCATTTTTTCCGGCAGCATCGGCAGATCTTCGAGCCGCCACGCTTTATACTTGTCGTCATACGTCTCAGGGTCGGCGAGCGTCACCAGATGACCGAGCGCCCAGGTAACAACATAATTGCCGCCCTCCAAAAAACCGTCGGCTTTGCGGTTCGCGCCGAGCACACGCGCAAGGTCGCGCGCAACGGAAGGTTTTTCTGCGAGTACAAGTTGTTTTGCCATAAACGCTCCTTTCAGCGAATGACCGACAGGCTGCAGTTCTCTTCGTCAAAGCCGGTTCTGATCGCAGCTTCCACATCTGCCTTTGTCAGCGTGCGGTAGCATTCGATCCGGTCAAACAGCGTTTCGTTTTTGAAATAGCAGTCCACAAGGTCGTTTGCGAGATCGTCCACATCATTGAACGCGCGCAGCTCCTGCCCATACAGTCGTTTGCGTGAGATGTCAAAATCTTCGTCCGTGATGCCGTGCTCCTTGAGCGTTCTGATCTTTGCGAGGATCGCTTCTTTTACGGCAAAAGCGTCGGTGCTTTCGCCTGTGAACATCGGCACGGCAAAGCCGCGGCCCGTGAAATATTCGCTGGAAAAGCTCGTGTTGATGAGCCCTTTGGATAGCAGTTCATGATACAGCGGCGACACCTTGCCTGCGATGATGTCCAGCGCAATGTCCGTGATCACGCCTTCCTTCGCCGTGCGCACGGGCGTGCTGTGTGTTTGCTTGAAGCCGAGGGCGAATTTCGGAAGATCGACCGACAGCGTCTCTTCGATCAGCTTTTGCTTCACTTCTTTCGGCTCTTCGGGGATGATCTGTTCAAACTGCACGGGCGCTTCCTTTTTCAGCACCTTGTCCGCCACACGCAGCACCTGTTCGGCAGTGACGCCGCCGGCCACGGCCAGCACCATGTTGGAGTGGTTATAAAACGTGTTGTAGCAGTCATACAGCAGCTCCGCCGTGATCTGCGCAATGGATTCGATCGTGCCGGCGATGTCGATGCGCACGGGGTTGTTGTGATACAGCGCGCGCAACAGGTTGAACAGCACCTGCCAGTCGGGCGCGTCCTGATACATCCGGATCTCCTGTCCGATGATGCCCTGTTCCTTCTGCACGGTTTGCGCCGTAAAATAGGGTGATTTTACAAAGTCGAGCAAAATTTCAAGGTTTTCCTCAAAATGGTCGCTGCACTGGAACAGGTAGCAGGTGCGGTCAAACGAGGTGAACGCGTTGGCGGATGCGCCGGTTTTTGCAAAGCGCTCAAACGCGTCCAGCTCTTCGCTTTCAAAGAGCTTATGCTCCAGATAATGCGCAATGCCCTCGGGCACTTTGGTGTATTCCTTCGCGCCCTGCAGCCGGAAGCAGGTGTCGACCGAGCCGTAATTCGCGCCGAACATTGCAAATGCGCCGGTGTAATCCGGCTTTTCCATCACAAGGATCTTCAGTCCGCTGTCATGCGTCAGCTCCACATAGCTTTCGCCGAGAAGCTTACTTTCAATGCGTTTCATCTGCATCTGCGCTTTCCTCCTTTTCGCTCTTTAACAAATAAACAGTGTCCTCGGTGATCATGTTTGCTGCAAGAATGATTTCCTGACGGCTGACGGAGCGGATCATATCCGCGATCTCCTCGGGCGAATAAAACTTGCTGGACGCTGTATGCGACGCTATCCAGCCGAGGATGGCGCTGTTGGAATCATGCACGCCCTTGAGCGCGTCGCAGATGCTCAGCTTTGCCTGCTCGATGACCTCATCGGTGAAGTCGCCTTTGCGGACCGCATCCAGCTCAGCGCGAATGGCGTTCAGCGTTTTTTTCGCGTTTTCCGTTTCAACGCCGCTGTCCACAAGCAGAATGCCCTTTGAGGCGATCAGCCGCGCCGCGCAGTAATAGCAAAGGCTCATTTTTTCGCGCACGTTCATGAACAGCTTGGAAAACGTGCCGCCGCCGAAGATCGCCGTCATCAGACGGATCGCCGCGTAGTTGTCCATATCATAGGTCATGCCTGCGCGGTAGCCGATGACGAGCTTGCCTTGCTTCACCGGCTGCGTCTCCGTGACCGTTTTGCTGCCGTAGCTCTCTGTGAGGAACTCGGTGTGCAGCTCGGTGATGCATTCCTTCGGGAACGCTTCGCACCGCTTTTTTAGCAGTGAAACGAGCTGTTCCTTCGGCGTGCTTCCAACAAAGGCGAATTCCATCGGCGCGTGCAGCAAAAGGGTTTTCCATTGCTCAAACAGCGCCTTGCCGTCAAGTGCGCGGATCTCTTCCTTTGTGCCGTATTTGCTGCGGCCGTAGGCCTCGTTTTTGCACATTTCCTCTACCAGCCGCTCGCGCGCGTAGATGCGCTTTTCATCGCGCTCGGCGTCGATCTTTTCGATCAGCAGCCGCTTTTCCAGCGTGATGTTTTCCTCTTTGAAGCCGTCCGGCGTGACGTCGGGGTCAAAAAAGCAGTCAAAGAGCATGCGCATACAGCTTTCGCAAACGCTCTCTTTGTCCAGCGTGAACCGGTCGTCCAGCGCGGAAAGCAGCAGCCGCAGCACCTGTGTTTCGCCCTGCTTTTCAACAACAGGCGTGATCGTTGCGCCGTAAAGCGACGCCAGGGCGCGGTTCATGTCCAGCGTGGTCGGGTGCTTTTTGTTTGTGCGCGCAAGCAGACGGATCAGCAGTGCATTTGCGGCAGCGTGTTCATCCAGCGGCACACACACCGAAAGGCTCATGACCGCCGTTTTGAACTGGTCCCTCTGCGCAAAGGCCAGACGCACGCCGTCTGTGATCTTTAAAAATTCCATAGGCTCAGCCTCCTGTAAACAATTGACTATAGTATAGCACAATCGCGTGCGAAATACAACGCCGCAAAAAGTGTTAAGTTGTTTTTAGGTTTTGGGTGTATGGTTATTTTACACAACGAAAAAAGTAACGAAAAAAAGAGTTCCAACCTTCTAAAAATGATGTTTTTGTCAAAAAAAAGAGCAAAAAAACCAAAATTACGAAAAAATATCTAAATTTTTTTCGTTTTTATATTGCAAATTGCCGATAAATTGTGTACAATGGAACCACAAACAATCGTCAAAATGCATAAATGCTTTTTTGCTCAAAATTCAACCATTATTTGGGAGGCTGAAGAAATGTCAAACAGACTGTTTCAGGGAACCATTCATCAGATGAAGGACGCGATCGACCGCACCATCGGCGTGGTCGACAGCAACGGCATCATCATTTGCTGCAGTGACCTGCGCCGCATTGGGGAAAACGATGTCATCAATGTCACAAAGGAGCTTTCCTCGTTTGAAGCAAAGGTCATCGGCGGAAAAACCTATATGGCGATCGGTGTGCAGATGCATCCGGACGCGGCAGTCTTTGTGGACGGTGACGACGACGCGGCAGCAAACTATGCGCGTCTGATCGCGGTTGCGCTCAACGGGATCAAACAATATTATGATGAAAAATATGACCGCAGCAACTTCATCAAAAATGTGATTCTCGATAATATCCTCCCCGGCGATATCTATCTGAAGACCCGCGAGTTCGGCTTCAATAACGAAGTGCCGCGCTGCGTGCTGCTTGTCAGAACACAGGATCGCTCCGAGATGCCGGTCAGCGAAGCGCTGCAAAAGCTCTTCCCCGACAAGCAGAAGGACCTGATCATCAACATCAACGAAACCGACATTGCGCTTGTCAAAGAGCTGCGTGCCGGCAATGAGATGAAAGATCTGGAAGCGCTTGCGCGCTCGATCATCGACACGCTGCACACAGAGTATTACGTCAACGCACTCATCGGCATCGGCTCCATCGTCCTCGGTCTGAAGGATCTGCCGCGCTCGTTCAAGGAATCGCAGATCGCGCTGGAGGTCGGCAAGGTCTTTGATACGGAAAAAACCATCGTGACCTACGACAACCTCGGCATCGCGCGTCTGATCTATCAGCTGCCGACCACGCTGTGCGAGATGTTCCTCAAGGAGATCTTCAAGAAGGGCTCCATCGTCGGGCTCGATCAGGAGACGCTGTTCACCATTCAAAAATTCTTTGAAAACAACCTGAATGTTTCCGAAACGAGCAGAAAGCTGTTCGTGCACAGAAACACGCTGGTTTACCGTCTGGAAAAAATCAAAAAGCTCACGGGGCTTGATCTGCGCGAATTTGACGACGCAATCGTCTTTAAAGTTGCGCTCATGGTCAAAAAATATCTGGACGCAAAACCGGTGAAGTATTAAAGGAAAGCCGTGAAAGAAAGAAGCTATGATAGAATTTAAAGAAGTCAGCATGAAGTACAAGACCAACGATGTGTTGGCGCTTGACCATGTTTCCGTGCGCATTGATGACGGCGAGTTCGTGTTTATCGTCGGCGCGTCCGGCGCGGGCAAAAGCTCGTTTTTGAACGTCATCATGGGGCAGGAGCGTGTGGACAGCGGAACGGTCATCGTCGGTCCGTATAATCTGACAAAAATCAAAAAGAAGGAGCTGCCGTATCTGCGCCGTATGCTCGGCATCGTGTTTCAGGATTTCCGCCTGATTCCGAAAATGACCGTTTACGATAACGTCGCGTTCGCGCTGCGCGTGATCGGCGTCGGCGAGCGCATCATCCGCAAGCGTGTGCGCTATGTGCTGCGGCTGGTCGACCTTTCCGCAAAGGCAAAATGCTTGCCCAATCAGCTCTCCACCGGCGAGCGTCAGCGTGTGGCGATTGCCCGTGCGCTGGTCAACAACCCCGGTGTGATCATCGCCGACGAGCCGACCGGCAACCTTGACCCGGTGCTTTCGGGCGAGATCATGAGCCTGTTCGATAAAATCAACGCGCTCGGCGCCACCGTCGTCGTCGTCACGCACGACCTTGAGCTGGTGCACCAGTTCGATCACCGCATTGTCACGATCGAAAACGGACGCATCATCTCCGACGTGGCGTCCAACACCGCCTATGAGAAAATTCAGGCGCAGCGCGAAGACATTGCGCGCAAGCTGGCCTCTGTGCCGGAGCAACAGATCATTCCCGCGCCGCAGCCCGAAGTGCCGGTCGTTGTGCCGACCGAAGCGGTTGAGCAGACGGAAGAACCCACGCTGCTTGAACAGCCTGCCATAGACCCGTTGCTTTCCGCTGACGAGATGATCGCAACGCTTTCTTCCGAAATGAACGCGGGCGCCCAGCAGATGCAGACGCCGGACGAAGCTTCCGATGCGCAAGGGGCAACGGAGATGTTCATCGTGGAAGAAGAAGTGCAAGTGGAGCAGGTCGTTGTGATCGAAGAGGAAACGGAGGCGCAGGCAGATGGCGAATAAAGAAAAGAAGCAAAAGGCTGCAAAGCCCCCGAAGGCAAAACGGATCGGCGGACTGAACACCTCATATCTGACGAAGATGGGCTTGCGCAACCTTGTAGCGAACCGCACGATGTCGCTGTCATCCATCAGCGTTTTGACCGCGTGTCTGCTGCTGATCGGCGTGTCCGTTGTGCTTTTGGGCAATATGCGCTCTCTGGTCAGCGATGTGGAAAAACAAAACGTCGTGGTGCTGTTTGTGCAGGACGGCACCGACGATAACGGGTTACTCGAAACCTATAACGCGCTTATGGATATCGAGAACGTGGGTCTTTTCCCGGAAGATACCGCGCAGGAGGGCAACAGTCAGTCCAACGGACAGACTGGCGAAACAATCGACCGCCACGCCCACTCCGTTGCGGAAATGGAAGCGAACCCCTATGGCGTTGAGCTTGTGCGTAAAGAGCGGGCGTTCAGCGAACAGCTTGATGAATTCGGCGTGCAGCGCGAAGTGCTGGAGGATGTGATCGAAAATCCCTTGCCGGATTCCTTCCGCATCACCGTGCGCAACATCGAAGATTTCAACACCACGCTGGCGAAGATCAATGTCGTTCCGCACAGGGACACCGTGCGCGAAAGCCAGGAGATCGTGCATCAGATCACCACGATGCAAAAGAGCATCACGCTCATCTGCTTCATCCTCGTGATCGTGCTGATCATCGTTTCGCTGTTCATCATCATCAACACCATCCGCATCACCATGGTGTCGCGTAAGATCGACATCCAGGTCATGAAATCCGTTGGCGCAACCAACGCGTTCATCAGTTGGCCGTTTATGATCGAAGGCATTTTCATCGGTCTGATCTCCGGCGCCATAGCGTTCGGGCTGACCTATGTGCTTGAAATGGGCGAAGGCAGCGCGCTGCAATCGCTGTTCGGTCTGTTCGGTTCAAGCGTTGTTTCCATCCGCGATTTCTTCCCGTTCACCATCATCGCCTACATCGTTGCCGGCATGCTTTTGGGCGCGTTCGGCAGTGTTGTCTCCCTTTTGCGCTACCTGAAAAAAGAGGGCAGCGAATCTGAACTGAACCTTTGATTTATGCTTGACTGACGCGCTTTTTCGGTGCGGGAAAGGAGCATATATTTGATATGAAAAAAAGAATCATCGCTTTGCTGCTGTCGTTGCTGCTGCTGTTTTCGGCCACAGGCGTTTTACAGGCTGCCGCGGCAACCAAACAGGAATTGCAGCAAAAAATCGTTAAGATCGACGAGCAGATCAAAGCCAACCGCGCAAAGATCAACGAGCTGAAAAGCAAAAAGGAAAAGCAGCAGGAATATCTTGACACGCTGCAAGTCCAGATCACCGCGCAGCAGGAAAAGATCAACGCTGTGCAGCAGCAGATCGACGCGGTTTCCGCCGAGATCAAAAAGCTCGATAAAAAAATTGCAAAAATTCAAAAACAGATCGATAAAGTCCGCAAGCAGATCCGCAAGGTGCGCAACGAAATCGCCAAAACCAAGGCGCAGATCGAAGCGCAAAAGGGCGAGCTTTCCACAAAGCTGCGCACATCCTATGTTTACGGCAAGGACTCCAATTTGAAGATCCTCATGGGCGCAAACTCTCTCGCTTCGTTTTTGACGCGGCTGGAGATGATGCGGCGTTCGAGCGAAAACGACAAAAAAGCGATCGACGCGTTCCGTGAGATCGTGGACAAGCTGAAAGAGCAAAAGGACGAGCTTGCGGAAAAGAAATCGATCTTTGACGAGAAAAAAGCCGAAGTGCAGGAAACGCGCAACGAAAAGCAGGCGCGTAAGAATGAGCTTTCCAAGAGAAAGGCAACGCTGAAAACGGCGCTTGCAAACATTCAGAAAACCTACAATCAGGTTAACGGACTGCTCGCGCAGCTTGACGCCAGCAGTGCAGTCTATCAGCGCTATATCAACAACCTCCAGAGCGAACGTCAAAAAGCGGACGCCGAGATCGACGCCATCATCAAGAAAGCGGAAGAAGAACGTCTTGCAAGATTGCGCGCCCAGCAGCAACAGCAGCAGTCGTCCGGTTCCGGAAGCTCTTCCGGAACATCGTCTGGCACAAGCACCTCCGCGCCCGCAAGCGGCGGCTCCTGGGGCTATCCGGTCGGCGGTTCCACCTACATCTCCTCCGGTTTCGGCAACCGCAGCGCGTCCATCTCCGGCTGGTCGTTCCATGGCGGCATCGACATCGCCGGCGGCGGCATCTACGGTCGTCCGATCTACGCTTCACGCGGCGGCACGGTGATCACCGCAACCTACGGCACCACCGGCTACGGCAACTATGTGATCATTGACCACGGCGACGGCTACACGACCGTTTACGGCCACTGCTCTTCGCTGAACGTCTCGTCCGGTCAAAGCGTTTCCAAGGGCCAGCAGATCGCCTGCGTCGGCTCCAGCGGTAACTCGACCGGTCCGCACTGCCATTTTGAGATCCGCTATAACGGCGTCAAGCAAAATCCGATGAACTACCTGTAATGTAATCTCCAGCGTTTTCTAATTTAAAGAAGGCACGAAACATGAAACGATTTTTGGCATTGCTGCTTTCGAGTTGCCTCGTGCTTTCCATTGTGCTTTGCCATAACAGCTTCGTGCCCGCGCATGCGGCGACGATGGCGGAGCTGGAAAGCAAGATCTCCTCGCTTGAAGATGAGATCAAAGCCGGCAAAGAGAAGCTGAACGAGCTTGCAAAGAAAAAAGAATCTCAGCAGGAGTATCTCGACGCACTCGAAGCGCAGATCGACACTGTGGAAGAAAAGGCCGACGCGCTCGACACGCAGATCCAGGCGATCGACAAAGAGATCCTCGGCTATGATCACCAGATCAAGCAGCTCAAAAACGAGATCCTTGTGCTTGAGGATGAGGTTGTGCTTGCCACGCAGCAGATTCAGGAAAGCAAGCAGAACATTGAAAATTCCAAAGATCAGCTTTCCGCAAAGCTTCGCGCTTCCTATATCACGGGCAACGAGGCCGCTATCAAGATCCTTATGGGCGCCGATTCGCTCGCCGGTTTTCTGACACGGCTTGAAATGATGAAGCGCATGAGCGAAAAAGACCGCAAGGTCATCGACGCATTCCGCGATCAGGTGCAGCTGCTCAGAAACGCGCGTTCCACCTTGCAAAACAAGCAGGGCGAACTGGAAGAAAAAAAGGCATCTGTGGAATTTACGCGCAAGACCGTTGTGGAAAAGAAAAACGAGCTTGCCGAAAAGCAAAAGGATTACCGCGCAACGATCACGCAGTTGGAAGCGGATTATAAAAAGGCCGAAGATTATGTGGCGCAGCTCGACAAAGACAGCGAAGCCTATCTGTCTTATCAGCGCAAGCTCGAACAGGAGCATGTGCAGGCGGATAAAGAGCTGGATGAACTTGTGCGCAGTCTGACAACAACGACCCTTCCGCCAACAACAACGGCGCCGACCGCACCGAACGTTGCAAACGGCGACCCGAGTCACCCGAACATCGCCAACGGCGACCCGAGCGATTACACAACGACCACCGCGCCGCCGGTCCTGCCCGCAAACGAAGGCTGGGCATGGCCGCTGGGCAACATCAGTTGTTATATCTCCTCCGGGTTCGGCAACCGCAGCGCTTCGATCTCCGGCTGGTCGTTCCACGGCGGAATCGACATCACGGCTGCCGGCGTTTACGGAAAACCCGTCTACGCCACACGCAGCGGGTATGTTGCTGCTGCGATCTGGGGCACCACGGGCTACGGACGCTATGTGCTGATCGACCACGGCGACGGGTTCACATCCATTTACGGCCACTGCTCGAACCTTGTCGTCACCCAGGGTCAGTATGTTGTTCAGGGACAACAGATCGGCAACGTCGGTTCCACCGGCAACTCCACCGGCCCGCATCTGCACTTTGAGATCCGTGACAACGGTGTAAAGAAAAACCCCTTGAATTATGTAACGAAACCATAACCGTTGAGGACTATCGCTCCCGTGATAGTCCTTTTTTGAAAGAGAGGAATCGCATGAGAAAAAAGATCTCTGTCGGCGTCACCTTCGGGTTGATTTTTTTGAGCATTGCGCTAACCGCGATCGCGACGATGCTCATCGTGCAGCATAAAACCAACACGCTGCTCGGCGATCTGCCGGAAAAACAGGCGCGTTACGAAGTGCTCGATGAGCTGGACTCCCTGATCGCGGAGCATTACTACGGCAAAAACGACAGCAAAGCGATGCGCCGCGCGATCGAAAGCGGCTATGTCAGCGGTCTTTCCGACGGCGTTTCCCGTCTGCTTTCCGCCGAGGAGTTCAAGCAGTTCCAGGCTGTCAGCCGCGGCCAGATGCAGGGCGTCGGTTTCACGTTTTCCAAAACGGAAAAGGGCGTTTTGAAAGTGGAAGAAGTCACAAAAGGTTCGCCTGCGGCGCAGGGCGGCATCAAAAAGGGCGATTCGATCGTTGCCGTGGACGCCATTGTGCTCGACCCCTCCAACTGTGATGAGATCGCGCAAAAGTTAGAAAACGAAAACGTGATGACTGTCAGCGTAACCTATCGGCACAAGTCGCAGGAAACGACCGTGGAGCTGGAAAAAGCCTTTGAGGCCGCGTCTGTGTTTACCGACACTTATCAGAACATCGGTTATTTGCAGATCACGGACTTTTATGATTCCACCGCGTCACAGGTGCAGTCTGCTGTTGAGCTGCTGCAATCCTCCGGCGTGCGCGCGCTGGTCATCGACGTGCGCGAAAACGCAAGCATGAATGTGGAAAATGCGATCAAAACGCTCGACGTGTTTGTGCCGCTGAATCAGGAAACACCTGCCGCAACACTCGTTGACAAGGCGGGGGAGACGATCTCCACGCTTTCCACCTCTGCCGGAGAAGTGAATCTTCCGCTGGCGGTGCTCGTTTCAAAAAAGACCGCTTATGCCGGTGAGCTTTTTGCGTGCGATCTGCGCGATTTCGGCAAAGCCCAGCTCGTCGGGACCTCTACCGCCGGAAAAGCGCTTGTTACAGACAGCTTTCGTCTTTCCGACGGCGATCATGTGCTGCTTTCTGTCGGTGAAATGCTGCCCTATAAGAGCGAAAGCTTCCAGGAAAAAGGGCTTGCGCCCGATCTGGAAGCCAGCGGAACCGAAGATGCGGAAAAGCTTTCCAAAGACAGCCAGTTCCTTGCCGCCGCTGCGCTGTTTACCGAGTGAGGCCGTATGATGAAACGAAAACTCAGACATTGGATCAGCGAAGCGGTCACGCGCCTGTTTCGGTTGCTGCCGGTGAAAAACCGCGTGTTCTTTTATACGATTCGAAGAAACGGTGTACCGCTGGAAAACATGAAATGTGTTTATGACGCTGTGCAGGGAACAAAGGTCCTTTTTGCGCAGATGCTCCCGCATTCGTTCATGCAGATGCTGCGCGCGCGCTATTTCCTCTTGACTTCGCGTGTGATCGTGACCGATGATTATATCCGCTATCTGCGCCAGGTGCGTCTGCGCCCGCAGCAAAAAGTCATCCAGCTCTGGCACGCGGCCGGTGCGTTCAAACGCTTCGGTCTCGATGCCCCGTCACGCCTTTCGCCCGATGAGGAACGTGCGACCCATGATCAGTATACGGATGTCATCGTCTCCGGCGAAGCGGTGCGTGAGATCTATGCCGGCGCGTTCGGCGTTTCGCCGTCTGTGATCCGTCCGCTCGGTCTGCCGCGCACGGATGCGCTGCGTGATCCCGCCCGAAAAAACCAAACCGCTGCACGCGTTTTTGAAGAGCATCCGGACTGGAAGGGGAAAACGATCTATCTGTATGCGCCAACGTTCCGTGAGTTAGACGGCACGGTGACCGACTTTGATCCGAAACTTGACTTTGCCGCGCTGGATGCGGCGCTTTCGGAAAACGAGCTGCTGCTTGTCAAGCGGCATCCCGTGATGCAAACACCGCTGGTCACGGCGCAAACGGAACGCATTTTTGGAATTGACGAGCTTTCCGCCGAAGACCTGCTTGCCGTTTCCTCTGTGCTCATCACCGATTATTCCTCTCTCATTTTTGACGCCTTCCTCTGCGGTGTGCCGTCCGTGTTTTACTGTCCCGATCTCGACCGCTATGAACGCTCGTTTTATGCCGGCTTTGCGTCGCTGATTGAAGCGAACTGCATCAAAGACGCGGCTATGCTGCTGCCGTTTGTGCGCAGAACCGCCGAAACGGGCATGCCGGCCGACCTTTCGCAGTTGATCGCGTCGCAGCTTTCCGCCTGTGACGGCCATGCCGCCGCGCGCGTTACAGCGCTGATACAATCGTATCTATCTTAAAATTGCCAATGATTTCCACCGCTGATTCCGCCGAGAATGAGCGGCTTTCTTTTTTTGCCGCTTTTTTTCGATGATATTCTGTGAAAGATTGCGCAAGTTAAACTTGATGCATGAAAAGGGGAGGAAATGATGAAAACTATAAAAATGATCCAAAAATCGCTGTGTGTTCTGATGATCGTCATCTGGGGCTTTCTGCTGTTTGGCTTTTTTTCGGTGCCGAACGAGATCGTTGCTGTCACAGATGCGGTGCCGACGCATCGCGGCATGTATTCCATGGAAAACGTGAGTGGTAAAAAAGAGAGCGCTGAAACGGATAAATATGATGTCACAGTCAAATTTCTCGGCACGTTTCCCGTAAAGAATTCGCGCATGACCGTGAATCAGCGGCAATATGTGTATGTCAGCGGCGAAGTGTTCGGGTTGCGGATGTATACCAGCGGCGTTGTGATCGTATCCACAGACGACGTGGATACGCCGCAGGGCAACGTGTCTCCGGCAGATCGCGCAGGCTTGAAAAAGGGTGACATCATCCTTGCTGTGGACGGGCAAAGCGTCAACAGCCACACGGAACTTTCTGCGCTGCTTTCTGCGTTTCACGGTGAAGCGTTCACGATCACCTATAAACGCGGCGAAGCACAGCGCACAACAACGTTTTTGCCGGCCTTCTCCGCGTCGCGCCAAAAATATATGGCCGGGATGTGGGTGCGCGACAGTGCTGCGGGAATCGGAACGATGACGTTTTTTGACCCGCAAAGCCGCTTTTTCGCCGGTCTCGGACACGCGGTCTGCGACATGGATACAGGTGAAAAACTGCCGCTTTTTAACGGCGATATTGTTGAAACGACCATCACGGGATGCTATAAGGGAACCACCGGCCATGCCGGAGAACTGTGCGGCTCATTTAAAACGGAATCCATCGGAAAGCTCTGCAGCAATGATGTGCGCGGCGTTTACGGAGAGATGCTGTCTGAACGCAGCGGCACAGAGAAGATGCCGGTTGCAACTGCGCAGGAGGTCAAACCCGGCAAAGCGCAGATCCTTTCCACGGTCGATCAAAACGGTCCGCATCTGTATGATGTGGAGATCGAAAAGGTTTCTTTGCAGGATGAACGCGACCGAAATATGGTCATTCGGGTGACGGACCCTCTGTTATTGCAGAAAACCGGCGGTATCGTGCAGGGAATGAGCGGCAGCCCTGTGATTCAAAATCACATGCTTGTTGGCGCGGTGACGCATGTGTTTGTCAATGAACCGCAGCGCGGCTACGCTATTTTCGGCGCATATATGATGGAAACGGTCAAAAACATCTCGCAAGCAGCAGAAAACCTTGCTTCTTAACTCTATTATTCATAAAATGAAAGATTTTTTAAAAAAAAATAAATGTTTCGACAAATTTCGCTTGATTCTTTCCTCTTTCTGTACTAAAATCAAAATGTGAAAAAAATACACATTACGAAAGAGGGATCATCCAATGAAAAAGAATCCGAAAATCATGATCACCGTGGAAGGAACAGACGGCACGTCGCTTTGCGCGGCGCAGCTCAAGAACAAAGGCTTCCAGGTGATGCTTTTGCCGCGGGACGGAAAAATCATTGTGGACCGCGTGAAAAAAGAGCAGCCCGCGCTGCTGATGATGGATGCGTTTCTGATCAACATCGATGCGCTCGGCGTGTTGCAAAATCTTGCGTCCTATCGCAAGGACAATCCGTTGAAGGTGGTCGTCATGTCGCCCGTCGATCAGATGGAGCTGCAGATCTCCATGCTGCAAAACGGGGCAGACTACTTTTTGCTCAAACCCTTTGACCCGAAAATGTGTGCCGACCGGATGGAATATCTGCTGCTGCGCAGCGGCGGCAAGACTTCGCAGGGTCACACGCTTGACGAAACGATCGCGTCTGTGCAGTCGGCTGAATTGTCAGGCACGGAATCTCTGGAGCGTCTGATCTCAAAAATCATGCGCGAGATCGGCGTTCCGGCGCATATCAAGGGCTATCAGTATCTGCGCGAAGCGATCATGCGCACTGTGGAGGATCCCGAGTTGATGCACACGGTCACAAAGGTGCTTTATCCGTCGGTGGCAAAGACGTTCAAGACCACGTCCTCGCGTGTTGAGCGCGCCATCCGTCACGCCATTGAAGTCGCGTGGGATCGCGGCGATGTGGATGTGCTCGCGTCTTATTTCGGCTATACGATCCAGAATTCACGCGGTAAGCCGACAAACTCGGAGTTCATCGCCATGATCTCGGACAAGCTGCGGCTGGATTTAAAGGTGACGCAATAAAGAACAGGGGGCTGTGCTGAAAAGCGCAGCTTCTTTTTCTTTGATTCTCCAGTGATGCTTGAGACGATTTCCGCTGTGAACGCTTGACTTTGCCATATGAAAAAAATATAATGAAGGTAGAAATCTATGGGATGTGATGCAATGATTGACGAACTGTGCAACGCGAATAATCAAGTGATATTTACGCTGAATGACGGGACGCAAACAGTGAAAGCGGTGTTGCAGCTGTTGGAAGGATCGCAGGCAGCGCAGTTTTGCTGGAAAGACAACGTGCCTGAAGCGTCACTTGTGCCGATGCTGAAACTGCTGACGCAGCAAGCAAAGGCAAACGGGCTGGAAACGCTTTTCTGTACGGTGCCGCTCTCGTTGGTGAAAGAATATGAAGCGTGCGGCTTTTGTCGCTGCTCTGTAGTCGAGAACACGCCGCAAGGCGACGTGATCCGTATGGCAAAATCTTTGCCGCTGGACGGAATTGACTGGATCACGTTTACAGATGCGCCGCAAGTGGTTCTTTATCGGAATGTTTTTAACGCTGAGTTACCCGCTGCATGACACGTTTTGTCATCGTTCGCTTTTTTTGCATTATGATCTGACCGAAAACGCAAAAGAAGGGGTAAACGCCTTTGCCGTTCACATCGGCGACGGCTGGTACGGACAGCGGGAAAGCAGAAACGAGGGCATTCGTCCCTACGGTGAAAAGAAGCTTTGCTTTTGTCTGACTGTTCAGACCAAAAGCGGCGCAACGCGTGTTTTCACTTCGGCGGACGGCGGCTTTTTTTGCCCGAGTTATATCACACGTTCGAGCATGTATTTTGGCGAAACGCACGATTATCGCATTTTTTCGCGCGATTACTTTACTTCCGATCTCCATGCGCCTGCCTTTCGTCCCGTGAAAACGGCTTCGCGCCCCTATACGCTCATGCAGCGTCAGACGTTTTCCGGCGACCGGATCCTTCGCCGGATCACAAGCGTCGAGGCGCTTTCTGTGTTCGGTGACCGCGTGATCTATGATATCGGCGAAAACGTTGCAGGCTTTGCCGAACTGCGCTTTTCGCCGCAAGCGTCCAACGGCGACCGTGTGATCGTGCGCTACGCGGAAAACCTGAACGACGACGGTTCGCTGAACTTTCATTCGACCGGCGGAACGAACCGGTTAAGTGTGGATGTTTTTTGCTGCGGAGAAAAGAGTTTGAGCCTTGCCGCTTCGTTGACGCCGCATTTTCTGTGGCATGCAGGCAGGTATGTGGAGGTCACCGGAAAAGCCGAGCTGATCAGCTTTTGTGTGGTTGCTTCCGCTGTGCCGGTGACTGCAGAGTTCCAATGCTCCGATCCTGTGCTCAACTGGCTGTTTGACGCGTATATCCGCACCCAGCAAAGCAATATTCATACGCTTGTTCCGTCTGACTGCCCGCACCGCGAGCGTCTGGGTTACACCGGAGACGGACAACTGACCGCTGCGGCTGTGATGACGACGTTCGACGCAAAAACGCTTTATCAAAAATGGATGTGCGATATTGCCGACTGCCAGGACATATACAACGGTCATGTGCAGCATACCGCGCCGTTTTACGGCGGCGGCGGCGGACCGGGCGGCTGGGGCTGTGCCATTGTTGAGATCCCGTACCGGTACTGGAAGTTTTACGGAGACGCCTCTGTGTTGACAGCGTATTATCCGAATATGCTGAAATACCTCGATTATATGGCCGCACATTGCGAAGCAAATCTTGTGGTGCGCGAAGAGCCGAAAGGCTGGTGTCTCGGCGATTGGTGTACGCCGCACAATGGAAAAGTCGGTGTTCCGATCCCGGAGCCTTTTGTCAACACCTATTTTTACATCCGTTCTCTGCGGCAGGTGATGGAGGTCTCCGTGCTGCTCGGAAAAACTGTGCCGCTTGCGCTCCTTCGTCAACGGGAAGCGGACGCTGTTTCGGCGATCTGCAGCGAATTCTTCGATTCGAAAACCGGTTCGTTCTGCGGCGGTGTTTGCGGCGCAGATGCGTTTGCGGTCGATCTCGGGCTCGGCGACGAGCGCACATTGATGAATCTTGTTGAACACTACCGAAATACGGAAACCTTCGATACCGGCATCTTCGGCACGCCGCTTGTTGTGAAAGTGCTTTTTGAAAACGGCTATGCCGATGAAGCAGTGCAGCTGCTTGCAAACAGGGGAGAGGTCTCGTTTTATCATATGATGCAGTCCGGCGCCACAACGCTTTGGGAGGAATGGTTCAACGAGCATTCCTCCAGCCACCCGATGTTCGGCGCTGTGGTGGAATACCTTTTCTCATACATTCTCGGAATCCGGCAGGCGAGAGGCAGCGTTGGGTTTACCGATGTTGAGATTGCGCCCTGCGCGGCGCGTACACTTAGCTGGGCGCAGGGGAGCGTGGTGCTCGGCAATCGGCGTATATCGGTACGCGTTGAAAACGGTGCACTGAAAAACAGCGAGATCATACCGCTGTAAATTCCAAAAAAGGAGGACCGTTATGGACGATCCTATAAATACAGCGCCGCAAACACTGACGCTGTTTCACACGGGGTTTTCCGAGATCCTGTCTCCGGATGTACATTTCGGCAGAAAGAACGCGGATTTCGGTCAGGGCTTTTACCTTTCGCCAAATGAGGCGTTTTCCCGGCGCTGGGCGCGTTTTCGAAAAGGCAGTCAAACGATCCTGAATCGGTATTTCTTGCAGCCGGACGGGCTGAAAATCCGGCGATTTACAAGGGATGAAGCGTGGTTCGATTATATCTTTTCCAACCGCACTGGAAATCCCGACACGTTACAGGACTTTGACGTGATTATCGGTCCGATCGCAAACGATACGCTCTACGATACCTGGGGCGTCCTCACAAGCGGTCTGATCAGCGTCGAACTTGCGCTGCGCCTGCTTTCGGTCGGTCCGGCGTATGAACAGGTTGTGCTCAAAACCGAAAAAGCTGCGTCTGCTCTGCAATTTATCTCCTCACAAGTCCTGCCTGCCGCTGAGATTACGGCAGCACGGGAGAGTGTCCGTGAGGAGGAAGCTGTTTTTCAGGAAGCGTTCGCGGCGTTGCTCGCTGAAAGCGATGCGGAGATCGATTGAAAGGCGTGCATGCTTTTGCTGTAGTTTCAACAGCGTATGTATCATAACAAAAAAACCACCGGTCAGGGTGGTTTTTATTTGTTCGTTTCGATCAGAATACTGCTTTGACGGCGTGGAACAACAGTTTAAACGGACGGGCAAGCAGACGGAAAAATGCCGCAACGGCGTTCGCGCCGTTTTCTACCTTGATCTCGTTGCTCAACGCTTCAGACTGAACTCCATAGGCGGTTTCAGCAACCACGCGCACTGTGTAGCTGCCTTTGGCAAGACCTTGAACGGTAAAGGGGATCGATTCTTCGAGCTTGTCTGCCACATAGTAGTGCGGCAGATACCACTGCTTGTCAACGGTCAGACCGAGCTTGTTTTTGACCGTCACGCGGTAAAGGACGATCGGCTGCCCGTCGGTTGAGGCAGCTGTCGGCGCCGCGATGCTGACTTCGCCGCGACCGGTCTGTTTTGCTGTCAGCATAGTGTCTGCGGGAAAAACAGGTGCCCTTGAAGCGGCTTTCAGCTTCTTTTGGTCAAAGGGGCGGTTCGCCGGATCTGCAGGGTTCGGCAGCGTATATTCACAAAGAAGTTTGTTTGCATCAACGTCAAATCCGCGCAGGTGGATATTGCCGTCCTTGTTGACCTCCACGATCCAGTAGGTGCCTGCGTCGTAGCAATCGGGCGGATCATAACCGCGGTCGAAGTCAATGGTGAACTCCGCGTAATAAAGCGCGCCGGTGCCGATGGCGGTGAATTCCTTTTGCCAGATGGAACGCGGATCGTTCAGAGGATAATGGGAATGGCCGGAAAAATCGACCACCTGCGGATACTCTTTCAAAATCTTGTTAAAGTATTTCACGCCCCAGCCGTCAAACGATGAAGAGCCGTAAACGGTGTTGCGGTTATGCTCATGGTGCATGAAGAATACGGGTTTGTCGGGTGTGTCTGCAACGGCAAGATCCAGTTGTTCGCGCAGCCAGGAAAGCTGCGTTTTGCTGTAATGCACGCTGTCTATGTCGCTGGCGGAAAGGCCGATGAAGTGATAGCCGCAGACGGTCTTGTGAAAATCCGGTGCTTCGCCTGTCAAGTCGGAAAAACAGGAGCACATTTCTTTCCGACTCATGTTCCAGCCGTCGTGATTCTTGGCGACCACGGCGAGCAACGCTGTTTCGTCGCGTTTGGCGAAAGAGACGGCGCGCCAGTATTTTTCGAACTCCTCTCTGGTGCCGGCATTGGTCAGATCGCCGGCCATCATAAGTGCGTCGAGGTTCTTGTAGACGCTGTCGCCGTCGGCAAGAGCGTAGGCCTGCTTCAGCATGGCGCCGATGCGGTCAAAGTTTCGGTCGTCGTCGGCTTTGACGTGGCTGTCGCTGGACGCGATGAACCGCAGTACCGGCACGAACTGGTCTTGTGCGGAGGCTAAAGCGGAAACGGGCGCGGCCGTGCACAGAAGCACGGTGCACAGCAGAAAACTGATGAGCTTTTTCATACGGGCACTCCTTTCTGAAGGTGAAAAGTGTGGATAGATTGATTGTTTTACACAGGAAAAAGCAGAAAAACGGTCAGACCTTATTCCGAATTCATTATACATAAGACCGACCATTTTTTCAATCCTAATTTAAGAAAAACAGTTCTGCTAATACCTGGCCCGATCAAGAGCATTAACAAAAACACCGCGATGGCGGTGTTTTTATATTATAGCAAAACCAAAACCTAATTTCATTTTCACAGAAAGGATGAATCTTATGAACGCTTACAGAAGAAAAAAACTTGGCGAATTAATCGAAAAGGTTGGAGAATACACCACAGCGCTGGATATACTGGCCGATGAATTTGAAGCCGTGCCAAGCGATGAAGAGGACGCGGCTGACAACCTGCCGGAATCTCTGGAGGAACGTCGCGCACAAATGGAAAAGTATGTGGAGATCTTCAACGGCGCAGCAGAAAGTGTCCGCGAAGCCGTCACCAGCCTGGAGCAGGGAACCAGCGACCTTGAACAGTTCGACGGTGTCACCTGAACCAAGCAGCAAATCTATCGCGGGGACATCTGGCTGTGCGATCTGTCCGGCGTATGCGGCAGCGAACAGTCCGGTGTCCGCCCGGTGTTGGTTCTGCAAAACGACAAAGGAAACGCGGTGAGCCCAGTGACTACCGTGATCCCACTAACAATCAAACGAAAGCATTTTACGGGTTGTATTCTCTTCCACTCTCCGATCCCAACCGGCCGAAGATGAATGACATCGTTTTCCGGATGTCGGAGATTAACGGCGTGACGGAAGGACTATTAACGACCGATCAGTGAACTAAGAAATGTTTTGTCGTCAGATTGCATAAATCAACCTTGTTTTTTTCTCTGCTCTAAAAGATGATTTGTGAGAAATGACGAATGATTTTTCCGTGTAAGATATATGGCGTTTTATAAGTGTTGAATTCGACAAAATCGAATTATTTATTACGGCTTTATTGAATTGTTGTCAACTTTTTGATAGAATTATTACAATAAATATGAGGAGGATCTTTTCATGAAAAAATCGAAACTAGCAACCAAAACCATAGCACTCTTCTTGACTGTGCTTATGCTGTTGAGTGTTGCTCCGTTAGCTGAGTTCGCAGGGCTTGATCTTGGCATAAACCTGAAAGCGGATGCCGTTTCCGGCTATTCCGCCGGCGGCGCAGCGCAGTGGGCGAAGGATCACTGGCAGGACCATGACTCCGTGTTGCTCGGTACAGGCTATTGGGACGACGGTGGCGATTGCGCAAACTTCGTTTCCCAGTGTCTTTACATGGGCGGCATTGATATGGACGGTTTCTGGAACACCAATGGCTATAAAGCGCACTGGACAGAACCGTACGGCTGGGACTATGCTGGTTCTTTTATCCGCTGCGTGCAGCTCTATAACTATCTGGTCTATCAAAAGGGCGCACAGGTCATTCAGAATCCGTCGGCTTCTCAGGTCGAAATCGGTGATGTGTTGATTTATTACCGCGCAGAAGTCAACCGTTATGGCCATTCTGCCATAGTTGCCGATATTGAAGGCGGCGTGCCGAAGATCGCCTATCATTCTACTGGTTGGAACTGTGGTTTGACAACAAACTGGCACTTGAACTTCAACGGCAATCAGACCTATTTGCTTAAAATGCACGGTTCGGTCTGTGTGAATCAGCGCACGCGTTCGTTCGATGTTTATACTGCGCGCAGCGGAGATCTAGGTCTTTATTGGAACAGCAACGCAAATTCTGGTGTACGCAGAACCTTCCTTTCCGGTGAATACGCGCACGTTTACAGTGTGAAGACGGAAAATGGCTATACCTGGGGTTATACCTTCCGCTATGGTGACTGGGGCTGGATCAAGCTGAACAGTTTCCAGTACAGGGGACATTATAGCACGCCTTCTGTGAGCCATCTCTTTGGCGCGTGGGAGACGATTCAGATTGCAAACTGTCAGCAGGACGGTCTGGATAGGCGTGTCTGCACCCGCTGCGGCTACACGGAAACACGTACAACCAAAGGCGGTCACATCACCGATCCGCATGCGACCTGCACCACGGAAGGACTTTGCAAGGTCTGCGGCATTGTGACGGAAAATGCCCTTGGTCACATTTGGGACGAAGGCCGCACAAGCAAGCAACCAACCTGCACCGAGCCGGGCGATATGCTTTATTACTGCAACCGCGACTCATCACATCGAAAAACGGAAGAGGGCACCGTGCCTGCACTCGGACATGATTATCAAGCAACAGCGGCTGCGCCGACCTGTGTACAGGACGGATTAACAACCTATACCTGTTCCCGCTGTGGGAATAGCTATGTTACTTATACGGATCCTGACAATACATGGTCGGGCTGGACAGATCAAACGCCGGCTCAAGTTGGTCTCAGCGGAGACAAAGTCCGACAGACAAAGCAATATCGGAGCCGCACAAAGAGTAAAACAACGTCTCCAGATCCGGAACTTGAAGGCTGGATATATGATTATACTTCAACGAATTATAGTGATTATGGCCCTTGGAGTGAATGGTCGACGACCCCGGTGGAAAGCAGTAATACTAGAGATGTGGAATCACAAGCTGGCTATTACCTTGTTTCATATTGCTATCAATACAATGCAAGTCCATATCAAAGAAGATATCGTGATGCATCTATTAACGGCAACTATTCCGGGTTCGGATATCGTTCATCTTATGGAGAATATTCTTTTTCGCGATATGCTTTTGCTTCTGAAGTTAACAGTGCAACAGCAGTGTCGTCTGGCGCGAATAGCCCTACAAGTCCATCTGAATGTCCTGGAAGAAATGATGTCGGTGCGACTGGTTACTGGATGAGCGAAGCTACTGGTTCAAATATTTACAGGATTTTTTACATCAAATCAAATGTAACTTTCTATCGATATCGCGACCGTACTATCGAGTCATACACCTATCATTTCTATCGCTGGAGCGAGTGGTCTCCATGGCAGGAAGAGGAGATAAAGCTTTCCCTAATTGAAAGAATATTAGGAAATAAAGAAGTGGAAACCCGTACCGCCTACAGTTACGACCTTGCGGCACTTGGACACGACTTCAGTGTTCAACAGGAACAGGCCTTTGTTGACCGCGATCTGCTGCTGACGGATGAACAGGTCAACAATACCTGCTACAACTATGGCTATGTTTGCTCGCGTTGCGGCGCGGCTTCGCCGGACAGCATTTCAACACCGCATAACATACCAGACTTTGAAACTGAGCGCGATCAGTATGAGATCGTCAGTGGTGACGACGCTTCCGTCACGGTCTATAAGGGTCTTTGTCGCAACGGCTGCGGTTGCTACGTGTTGAAAACCGTTGACAACCACAACTATGTGGTCAAAGAGGTAGTGCCGCCCACCTGCAATGGCGAGCACGGCACCGAAGGTTACACCGTCTATCGCTGCACCTATCACGGTGAAGAATACAACGCTGACTTTGTGCCTGGCATCCCTGACGATTACAGCCACGACATCTGGGAAGTGCGGACATCTCCGACCTGCACACAAAAGGGAGAGATGATTTGCAAGTGTGCACGTTACGATGCCTGCGGTCACTACATTAAACGCGATATTGAACCGCTTGGGCATACCATGACGAAGTTTGACGCGGTGGCCATGACCTGTACGCAGGATGGCAACTCGGAATACTACTATTGTTCGGCATGCAACATGTATTTTGCTGACGCTGAAGGCAAAACGGTAATTGAAGAGAATAGCTGGATAATTCCGCATACTGGCCACGTCGATAAAGCGGAAGTGGAATGGACGGTCGAAGTGGAGCGCAAGTGCGGCTCCGCTGGCTGGGAACGCAAATATTGCACAAACGAATGGTGTGACGGCAAGTTCGAGTGCAGCAAGCACC
Organism: Oscillospiraceae bacterium; assembly: GCA_902792985.1. Lineage (GTDB taxonomy): Bacteria > Bacillota > Clostridia > Oscillospirales > Acutalibacteraceae > UBA6857. The sequence goes on along the minus strand of CADBBT010000010.1, from coordinate 19,781 downwards.
AAGAGATTCATGGTGCCGTGCTTGCCGAACGTGAAACAGATGCAATCAAGGCAGACTATTATGTCTTTGATGCAGTGGATGCCATCTATGATCCAACGATTGAGGCAGACAACGAATTTGACAAGTGGGTTTCCACGACCTGCGACCATACCGGTACGATTTACATTACCTGCAGAAACTGCGAGGGTACGCCGGATGCACACGGATGGGTGTTGGGAGAACCCTATAGCACGATGGATGCCAAGCCGATACCCCACACGCCTGTTGAAGTGCGAGAGGAACCTATCTGCATTTATGATGGCATCAAGCATGTCAATTGCTCTTTCTGCGGAAAAGAGGACATTGAAGACCCGGAAATCATCCCTGCGGAGTATTCGGAACATGACCTTGTTGAAAAGCACGCAGAAGACGGCGGCTGTATCTATTACGAGTGTTCTCGATGTGACTATGTGGAGCCCGGCAGCCATGATTTCCAGAGAGATACGAATAGAGATGTTGCGCCGACCTGCACGGAAACTGGCTCGGAGGCTTATACTTGCTCGCGCTGCGGTATGACCGACGACAAAGCTTTATCTGAGCTTGGTCATGATATGGCAGTGACAGATTCCAAGCCTGCAACCTGCACCGAGCGCGGCGTGGATATCTACACTTGCCAGCGCAAAGGCTGCGATTACTCTTATGAAGTAGAAACAAGTCAGTGTCTCGGACACGATTACAGCGGCAGCTACTCTGTAAAAGAAAAAGCCACCTGCACTGAAGACGGTAAAAAAACACTTAACTGTGTGCGTGAGAATGCTCGCACCGGCGAGATATGCAATGCTGAATTGAGTTGGCTGAAGATCCCCGCAAGAGGTGAAATGAACGCGGAAACCGGCGAACTCGGCCACATCTGGTCGGATTGGGAAGTCGTCAGGCCGCTGACCTCCGACGGGCCGGGACTTGAACGCAGAGTTTGTCTTAATCAGGATGAAACAGAGGAATACGAAGCCTGCGCTGCATATGAGAGCAGACCTATCAATGGGCATCAGGCAATCTTTATGGCGAAGGATAAAAACGGTGAATACATTGAAGTCGGTCGTGTATGCTTCACAGAAGGGACAACTGCTATTTCAGCACCGACTTTTGAAAATTATGATGACCGTTTTGTAGCTTATTGGCCTGATTTTTCCGAAGAGCTCGCCAAAAACGAAGACTTTGTCGTGAAAGCTGTCTATCAGTCAAAGGGTACCATTGTTCCATCTGATCTTGAAACCGACAAGACGGTGAAATATGTGAAGTCAGACGCGACCGTCACCCTTTCGGCATTTGCAGAGACTTTGAATGTAAGGCCGAAGCTGGGCGCAGAACCTGTGGATATTGTTCTTGTGCTTGACCATTCTAAATCTATGGTTGACAACACAATGTCTGACAAGAAAACAACGCGATATAAAGCCCTTCAGGATGCGGCGAAAGCTTTTGTTGAAAATGTGTATGAGAATGCAGAATATAACGGTGTAAATCATCGAATTGCAGTTGTAGCGTACAATAAAGAAGCCTATGCTTTCAATGGGATAGACTGGGAGTCAACTTCAAGTCTTAAGCCGAGTTTCATTTCTGTTCTCAATCAAAAACAAACCGTTTTGAACATACTGAACGCTCCCAGACAGAATTCCAGCGGAACCTGTACTGATGCAGGCATATCCGCGGCGAAGGACCTTTTGACGATGGATGGCAGCAGGAAACAGCTCGTCGTTCTCTTCACTGACGGCGAACCAACTTCCTACAGCATTGACCGTGCTTCGGGCTTCAGTATCTCCGTTGCGAACAGAGCAATCAGCATTGCAAAAGACATCAAGCAAAGCTATCATACGCCTGTTTACTGCATCGGCGTCACAAATGACGCAAAGCCCGGAGACCCGGTGAATACCAACCCCTCTTCCACAAAGGATAAGCTCAACACATTCCTGCATGCGGTATCCTCAAACTATCCCAACGCAACCGAGCTGTTAGAGATCGGTAGCAGAATCAGTTCGAGCGAAGAGAACAGTTATTATGTTTCTGCAACCAGTACTGATGAATTGACCGGTTTGTTCAACAATATCGTTTCTGAACAGGTCACGAACAATATTACCTTCCAGAATATTACGATCGTTGATACGGTTTCGAAGTACTTTACGCTCACACAGCAACAGGAAGCCGCGCTGCGCCAGTCGCTGCTGATAACCTACGGCGTCACAAACGATCGTATCACTGTCACTCGTAACAATGACGGTACAACAACAATCTGCATTGAAAATATCTCTCCCAAGCGTGTTGAAAAAGATGGGAAGAACGGCTACGGCATCACCGTGAGTTATGTTGTCACAGCGAACGAGAACGCGATCAACGAAGGCACCTACAGCGCTGTTGACAGCTCTGGCGAAGACGGTAAAGTCGCTTGCATCATGAAGGATGGCGAAGTCTATGCCGAATACACCCTCGAAGAGATCGGGTCCTTCACGGTCAGCGAGCCTCGCTACATCGTCCGATATGTCATTGACGGAGAAACGATCGACATCATTGACATCGATAGCAGCATGCTGAATCAGGAAGTTGACACGCCTGACTATGCGCTGCTGAAGCTTGCGGAAGAAAACAACTTTGTTGTCAGCGATCAGGACACCGTGATTCACTATACCTACCTGAATGAACAGCATTCTGTAACGTGGATTGTTGCGGATGAAACTGAGACCGACACGTATTACACCGGCGAGATCATTCGCATTCCGAAGGTCAATGCCGTCGAAGGTTATCTCTTTGCCGGCTGGGACGGTGAAGTGCCCTTCAGAATGGGCAGCGCCGACCTCACCTTCACAGCAAAGTTCGTTGCCCACAGCCACGATTATTACAAGACCGTTTCCGGTTCCTGCGATACGGGCGCGACCTATACCTACACCTGTCCCTGTGGCAACAGCTATTCCGTAGCTGCTGAACCAACCGCGCACACCTATGTCGCAAACGTTTCATATTGTGAAGGCGTTGCTTATGCTAGTGTCACGTGTTCCGAATGTGGAAAGGTATATCAGGAAGAGACCGCAATCATGTATCAAGCCGCAGCCTCCGGTAGAGCCGATGCGGAATTCTATGACCTTACGCTTGAAGAGGGTAGCACGCCTGTTCAGCCCGACGGAACGATTATTGTGAAGGTCGCGCTTGATGACGATGCGCTTCTGACTGCAAGTAAGCTCTATGCATATAGAATTGAAAACGGAGGCAAAACCGAAGTCCGAATCGAGAAAAATGGTTCATTTGCACTGCTTTATCTTGATCACTTCAGCTATTACATGCTTTCCACTAAGCCGGAGAGCAGCGCAAACATTCCTGCTTTCCAAGACCTTGTCTGTAAATTCAACGGACACACCCTTTCCCATGTTGACGCCAAGGCTGCAACCACTGAAGCGGAAGGTAATGTGGAATACTACCACTGCACCGTTTGCGGCAAGAACTTCTCCGATGCAGCAGGAACGTCCGAATTGACAAAGGTCACAATTGACAAACTGTCTAAGCCAGATGAACCAACAACCGAGAAACAGGATGAACCGACAACGCAGAAGCAGGACGATTCCGGTAGCAGCTCCAAGGGCAATTGCCCGTATTGCGGCGGAACCCACACTGGATTCTTCGGCTGGTTGATCAAGCTGATCCATTTGATTCTGGCTTTGTTCGGCCTGCACAAGTAAGCCATTAACTACCACACAGCACAACAAAGCGGCGGGAGTAATCCTGCCGCTTTGAGTGTCTATATTGTTCTGAGTTTTCTTATTAAGTATTTTTTTTTCGTTATTAACCCTTACGGATTATATTTTGCATGTATAATGAGTGTGGCAAAGCTCGTATGAGGCCGGCCTGCGAGCTTTGTCACATTATTATTTTTTGGAGGAATTATATGAAAGAAAGTACAAATTGTCCGAGACCGAGAACTGTACCACAGCACTTGAAGAGATCAAGAAGGTTGACCCAAACACTGCAATCATTTTGCGAGCGCTGCGTCGCATGGTGTCAACCGGAGAGATCCCTTCCGTCAGTATTGCTTCAAAAAAGCTGATTGATATGGGCTTGCTTTTTGAACATTTGTCGCGTTATAATTCTGATGGTATGACGCGTTTTGTGAATTGAAAAGGAGGTAAACATGGCTAACATCACAAAGCGCACAAACAGTAAAGGACAAACTGTTTATCGCATTCGTGTATGTAACGGTGTCAAAGGCGATGGTACACCACGCACATGGTCAATGACGTGGAAACCGCCAGCGTCTATGACAGCACGGCAGGCTGAAAAAGAAGCACTGAAGCAATCTATCTTGTTTGAAGAGAAGATTGAAGAAGACCTAAAACACGGTTTAACGGGTGAAGATGTCAAATTCAAGGAACTAGCCGACGAATGGCTGGAGCTTGTTGGGACAACCGGCGAGCTGAAAACCAGCAGCATTATTCGCATGAAGTCATGTGCGCCGCGCACCTATGCGGCAATCGGCAATGTCAGTGTCAAAGAGCTGAATTACCGTCAGATTCAGCAGTTCGTTGTTTCGCTCAGTAAAGACGGTATAAATGAACGTACTGGAAAGGGACTCTCAGCAAAGAGCCAGAAGCATTACATCACTTTCATTTCCGATGTAATGAAGTACGCTAAGAAATGTGGTTATGTGTCTGTCAATCCGTGTCAGGACGTATCCGTAGTCAAAACGGATGATGTCGAACGATCGCCATATTCATTGGAAGAAGAAGTTGCGCTATTGGAAGCAATGGATCGACGCGACGTTCTTATGAAGTACCAAATCTTTTTTCGCTTCATGATCTACTGTGGCATGAGAAGGGGAGAGGTACTTGGCCTGGAATGGCAAGATATCGATTTGCAGACCGGCATTTGTAGTATCAGCCGAACATCGGCGTACTCTAATTCCGAAACGGGCATCTACACGACAACTCCAAAAACAAAAAGCAGCCGCAGAACATTGCGATTGCCGCCGGATTTCATACAGCTGATTAAGCGATATAAGTTATATCAGAACGGATTGCGCGTACAACTTGGTGATTTGTGGCATGAGAGCGGACGGCTGATTACGTCTGAGGATGGGACACCACTGTTCCCTGGTACCCCGTATAATTGGCTCAAAAAATTCTGTGAGCAAGAGGGGATTCCATTTCGAGGCATACACAGCTTCCGCCACGCGTTCGCAACCGAGATGATTACGAGCGGTCAGGTTGATATCAAAACCGTATCAGCAATCCTTGGACACTCGCAAACCAGCACAACTTTGAATATTTACGCGCATGAAGTGCAAATTGCGAGCGCTCAAGCGATGGATTTTGTGTCTGGAATAATCAATTCCAAGCTGGCTTAGGGCGGTAGTTAAAAAGCTTTTTTGACCAAAAATTTGACCAAAACAAAAATAGGCCTTATAATACGCGAAAATCCGTGTAAAATAAGGCACTTTCTCTGGAGCGAGTGTTCATAACGGACTTCGCAAAAGCCAAAAGTCACCTATGCAATCAGTACATATTCATTCTATTTCACACTACTGCAATTGTCAAGAGATTCAGATAAAAACCCGCACATTCGACAAACCTCCTTGTCTTTGGTAAAATCGAGCTACCAAATCTATGGAGGTCTTTTTATGGAAATCACAAAAGAGAGCAAACCCCTCGGCAAGTACGGCAGAATGCGCCGGACATACTTGAAAGAACACAAAACGATACTGTTCAACCAAATGCTGCTGAACGACACCCTCTGGCCGCACCTGCTGGAAGTTGATCAGCAGGCAAACGACATGATGGACACGATTGTTGACCGGATGAAACAGGAGCGCGGCGTGACGGAACAGCTGAAAGCCAATGATCAATGGCGCTGGATTCAGGAGATGGGCAACATCCGAAACGCCGCCGAAGAATTTGTGCTGCGAGAGGTGGTGTATTCATAATCGTTTTCCCAATACAAACAAAACCGCCGGCTCCCGACGGTTTTGTTTATAAAAGCGATTAATACTTTGCCCCAAAAATGCTCGCGAAGAGATTATGGAAAATTGCTATTAGCCATCCAAACACTCCATCATGGTTTCCGCCACACCACTTGCAACCACTATTCTGCTGTTGCGGTTGATTTTGGTTGTTAGGTTGAGTCGTTGGCGTTACATCCTTAATATGTGCATTACAGCGCATACAGTTTCCGTTTGCATCCGGAGCAGTGTGGCCAAGGGCATCAACTACACGTCCTGTTTTAATTGTCTGTGTGCATACAGTGCAAACCTCATCACCAGTATAACCTGTATTTGTACAAGTTGCACTTCTTTGATATTGTAAAGTAGTCTGATGTGCGGCAAGAGGCTGTTCAATATGCCCGGAAATGTACTTCTGACAATCATTACAGTATACACCTGCAGTATATCCTTTTTTTATACATGTTGAAGCAGTTGCATCAACGGACTTTGTATTAACATGATTGTTGCTATCAACTGAAATTGTTTCCGTGTAGCTTTCACCACAAGAACAAGTATATGTTTTTATTCCTGTTGAGATGCAGGTTGCAGGTTTTGTAACAAAGGACGAATAGGAATGAGTATGATTCTGATTCCAAACAGCATAAAGTGTTGCATTAGAGTTGGAAGTATAGCTGCCGCCTGCACTATACGAAGCACTGGTTGCAGAATTGTTTGTTGACCAGCCCAAGAAAGAATAACCGGAACGACCGGAACGAGTGGGTGTTGTCGAACTCAAGGTTAAGGCGACACCATAATCTTTGGATTGAGATGATGGCGCCCCGCTACCACCATTGGCGTTGTAAGTAATTGTGTAAACGGGTCCAAATGTGACACTAATGGAACCAGTTGTTGAACTGCTGTAGTACTTAACACCATAATAGTAAGTTGTACCCGAGGTTAAATTGTATTCCACGCGGAAGTTTCGGTTACCATTGTAGTCGTCATTGCTTGCAAGCTCTGTCCCTGATGTATTATAAAGGGAACCCTTTGTGTCATCACTTCCAGTTGAATAGAGCACATATTTTCCTGTTGACGAAGGAGTGACCTTGAAATAATACATTTGACCGGCATTGGAAATCTGTGCAGTTCCGTTGGATTGAGATGCAAGCGACACTTGTTTCCAAATCGCATAAAGCGTTGTGTCGGAAGAAATAGTGATGCTGTTTCCGGCCGTATATGTCGCAGAAGTTGCCGTATTGTTTTTTGACCAACCAAGGAAGTTGTAACCTATACGAGTTGGAATCGTGGAACTGCTCTGGCTCCAAACAGCATAAAGCGTTGCATTAGAGTTGGAAGTATAGCTGCCGCCTGCACTGTACGAGGCACTGGTTGCAGAATTGTTTGTTGACCAACCCAAGAAAGAATATCCGGAACGAGTGGGTATTGTTGAACTCAACGTTAGTGATGTTCCGTAATCTTTAGTTTGAGAAGAGGGGGCGCCACTACCACCATTAGCGTTGTAGGTAATGGTATATGTTGAACCAAATTTAAATGAAATATTTCCAGTGTCGTCCCAAGAATAGCTTACTCCGTAATAATATGTTGTTCCAGCTGTTAAGCTATATGCCAGTCTAAAATTAAAATCGCGATTGTTTGCATCATCATTCTCAGAGAGTTTTGTTCCAGATGAATTGTAAAGAACAACATTTGTATCAATTGTAGTGTTAGCGACTTCTTGATCCTGGGTAGAATAAATCACATAAGTTCCACTTGTTGAAGGTGTAAACTTGTAATAATAAATCTGATTAGAATAAGCAATTGGAGCATTATTGCTAGAGCTTGATGAGAGTGATTTTTGTCCCCACACAGCATATAATGTAGTATTAGATGTTAAAGAAATATCATCTGATGGATAATATGCCGCAGAAGTTGCTGAATTGTTCTTGCTCCATCCAAGAAAATTGTATCCAACTCGTGTTGGACGGGTTGAACTGATTGTATATTTTGTTGCCCCAGTTTGGCTTGAAGGTGCCCCTGATCCTCCATTAGCACTGTACGAAAGTGTATATGAGCCCTGTGAAACAATGATATGAGTTGAAACGTTTCGAATGATCTTTGTTTTGCTGTTGACATATACTACTAGTTCAAGATCAGTTTCTCCGGCGCTCAATGCTGTAATTGTTCTTGTAGGTTGTCCACTTGCACCAGACAACGATATTATACTTTTATCATATACCCATTCTATGGAATTATTCTCCGGCCAAGTTCCATTAATAGAATATGTAACAGTAGCTGTTTTGTTGTTTGTGGTATTTAAATTGATTGATGTCTTATCAACAGACAGCGTCGCATTACAATCAACGAAGAAAGAATCATAACAAACGGAGTCACTGGAGCCATCTCCCCATTTTACAACAACTCTGTAACTACATTGACCATAATCATAACTGACAAGTGAATGGCCAATCCATGCGTTATCATCGTTATCATAAGTATGGCTATTAGAAACCTCTCCGTTGGGTTTATATAATGTTTCAGTTACTGTATAGTCACAATTGCGATAAGTATTAAACATCTTTCCCGTATCTGGATCAAAAATTTTATACCAAAGGTATACCGTTTCCCCCATCACCCAGTCAGACTTCTCGTTTCCTTGCGAATCGCCAAGCCAAGTTACAACGTGAGTGTTACCATCGCAAATAAACCAATCTATTTTACCATAGGCCGTCTTTGTGCTTCCTGAACTTGTCAAATAGGAAAACTTGCAACACCCATCAGTATACACCTCGTGAATGGTACAGGGATCTGTATCGTTAACATAACCCCCGGTGTTGTTGTGGCTTGCATTAAAAACATAGTGATTTGAACCCGGGTTTTTCAGATATGCAGTAAACTCTGTAGAATAACTATTATCTCGTGAATGTGTAACAACAACATCATTATAATTAGGCGTTCCAAAATAGTAGCTACTTATTAGTCGTTTGTTGCTGCACACAGCATATCCCTCTGAACTACCGGTATTATTAGAATTTCCTTCGATTGTGTAAAAATAGTTGCCTTCTGTGTACCAAACCAACCCGACATGTGACCAGCTTTTGGTGAAGAAAAGATCACCTTGCTTAGGAACATAGTATGCACCATTCTCATACGAAAGATTAAAATTACTTGAACCCACCCCTGCACATGAAGAGTTCTTCAAAATGGATGTCGGAATATCAGCTTGCCGAGCACACCAACTGACAAACATTGCGCACCAAGGTTGATTTGGCAAGCCATACCAAGTACCATATTTCGTATCGTTATTATAACCTTCGGTATACCCAAGTTGAGTCTGTGCAACACCAATAATATCTGCACGATGATTCCCTGTATTTGTGTAGTTGTTTTCAAACGCCGCATCAACAGACAATCTCATAGAATACATTATGGCTGTACATACCAAAGATATTGCTAAAAGCATGCCAATAATTCTATTTGTTTTTTTCATGATTAAACCTCCTGATTAAATTTTTCTGTTTTAAACACTCTTTGAGTTGATCTTTTTGAATTTAAACATAGAAAGAGAACTATTACATAGAACACCTCCAGTTTTAAAATAGAATTCATCGGATTTGCAACATAATTGAGTTTATGTCGTTAATCGCAAGAATTTTATGCCTCAATTCTAACCTATCAATCAAAATAAACTGTATTATTAAAAAAGCCCTTTCTATTTTAGAAAACAGCAAGAGAAAGGGCTTAGGTATTTATGTTCAAAAGCCAAAAATAATTTCAAAAAACTCACACTTTTCGTTGATTGAATCTTGATTTCCGACAGAAAATAAGATATAATGTGCCTAAGTATTTTGATGGATGCAACATAAACTCAATTATGTGATACCGCCGCTTTCGGCGGCTATTTTATATCACCAACCGCATATGCTCCATACGTTTCCGATGCTCATCACCTGTGGAAATAATATAAATTCGTGTGGTGTTGATACTGCTGTGACCGAGAATGTCGGCAAGCTTTGCAATGTCTTTTTCAATGCCATAAAATGTCCGCGCAAACAAGTGTCGCAAATTATGCGGAAAGACTTTGTTCGGGTTGACGTTTGCCTGTTCGCATAGACTTTTCATTTCTCGCCAAATGTTCGTGCGGCTGATCGACTTTCCCGTGCGCGTTACAAAAATCGCTCCTGCTGTAATATGCTTTTCTTTTGCATATTGCAGCAGTTTTTTTCTAAGTTGTTTCACAATGAAAACCGCGCGAATCTTGCCCTTACAGTTGACAGTTGCTTCACCGCGCTTGACAGCTTCAACTGTGATAAATTGCAGCTCGCTGACACGGATTCCAGTGCCGCAGATCGTCTGAATGATAAGATTCAGGCGGTCGTTTTTCTTTTGCTGTGCGGCGTTGATGAGGCGAATATACTCCGCTTTGGTCAACTCCTTGTCCTCACTGCAAAAGATCTGGCGCTGCAACTTGATTACTTTGACCTTGCAATCATACCAACCGAGGAAAGAAAACAGGCTATTGATACTTGCTAACATGGAATTGATGCTGCGAACAGCATAGCCATCTTCGATCAGCTTTTGTTTGTAGGCAATGGAAAGCTCTTTTGTGACCTCGCATTCAGCAACGAACGCCGTGAATGCCGTCGCATCCCGTAGATACTTTTCAATCGTTGCCGCGCTCTTTTCTTCCTCAAGCAGATGTTGTTTGAATTGCTCCAATGTTTCTTTTGTAATCATTCGCCCTTTCATGAGATTTACCTCCCGAGTTTTTGATATTGATATTTTACCCGAAAAGTATGGTTTGAAATTATTCGTTTTATCATATATTTCAAACCGCTATATGTCGAATGTGTGAAATCCCACAGAGAGTCGTTTCTGACTGTCTGTGGGGATTTTTGCATTAGAGTTAATTTTTTCAAAAAGCAGGAACAATTTGGTATTCTATCTTCCCCTACTATTATGGAGGAGAAAGCAGTCCTTTCAAAAAAACTTCCGCTGTTAAGACGCTCGTTCATTGGGCATCTTTTTCCTTTTGTAACGGGTTCGTTTTTTTGCCTGTAACGGAAAAAGTACGATTTTCTGAAAAAGTGGGTATTAAATAAGCGAGAGGAGAAAAAGATAAGTAGATATGCTTTTGTCATGGATTCGATTTTTCGACTGTCATGCTAAAAATACGGTTTTTTGAAAAATGCGGTATTATATATGTAGAGGCAAAAAAAAACTACATCCACTTTTTCCAAAGTGCTTCAAAAAATGGAATAATTTGCCGCCATAAGTGTCGGTATACTTATGGGGAGAAAGACGCTCATTCATTCGGGCGTCTTTTTCTTTATGCACCGGTTTTGTCATGGGAACGAATTATGGCTTGTCATGCGAAAACCTAACTTTTTCATTTTTTGCGTCATTATATAAACAGGAGAAAAAAAGCGCTGTACATAGAAAGGTCTATTCTTTTCATTTATCGAAAGCAGGTGAGGTCTATGCAACAAATCTGCTGCCACAACTGCCACAGCTTTATGTGGCACTTGTGGCATGAATAATCAGAACAGAAGGGGGCTTCCCGTTTCTGGAAACAGCGGGAACAATCTCATTAAAATACTACAACCACTTTTTTCAAAAAATCTCAGAAAAATGGAATAATTTGCCATCATAAGTGTCGGTATACTTATGGAGGGAGAGAGGCGCTCTTTGATTCGGGCGTCTTCTTTTTATACCCAAAACGAATACATAGGAGCCAAATCCAACGCGAATCTTTGCGCAAAAGGAGGAACCGTCGTTTTGACCGAAGGAAAGTCCGAAGGTCAGCAAGCATTGGATTTGTCTCCGCAAATCCCGCAGGGAACAGAAGGTTCCCGTGAAAAAGAAAAAGCAAATCTAACAGAAAGGAGGGATTTCCTATGGCTAAAAGAACCCGTCAGAATGATCTGCATATCTATCTGAACGATGCCGAGACCGAGGCTTTGAAAACGCTTTGCGACAAAACGAAAAAGCCAAAGAGCGTTGTGATTCGGCAGCTGATCCAAAACGTGTGTCTCGTTGAAGTGCCGCCCGCGGACTTCAAACAGTTCACGGTCGAGCTGCGCCGGATCGGCACCAATCTCAATCAGCTTGTTGCAAAAGCGAACAGCATCGGTTTCATCGACCGCGAAGAATGCGAAGCGGTACTGGCCGATTACCGGAAACTGGAACGGCAGATCGCGTCGTATTTCAAACCGCGCAAAAGGAAGCGGGTATGGCAGTAACGCGCATCTGGCCGATTAAGGGCCACATCGGCGCAGTGATCGCCTACGCCGCAGACAAACGCAAAACAGACAAAGCGCGCTTCTCCGACGGGGAGCGCGCTTTGCTGCGTTCGATCCACTATGCCGAGGACGAGGACAAAACCTTACTGGCCAAAGAGCAAAAGTTGCTGGTCGAAGGCATCAACTGTGACCCGGACTACGCCGTGCAGCAGATGACGGACACCAAGGAGCTCTACGGCAAGACCGGCGGCATCGTTGCCTATCACGCCTATGTTTCTTTTAAGCCGAACGAAGTGACCGCCCAGCAGGCGCAGGAGATCGGCATGGAGATTGCGCGGGAGATGTGGGGTAAGGATTATGAACTGATCGTTGCCACCCATCAGAACGCCCGTTGTATGCATTGCCATATCGTGATAAACAGTGTGTCCATGACCGACGGCAAAAAGATGAACGAGAACAAGGCAATGTACAACCGGTTCCGCAGCACAGCTGACCGTATCTGTTTTGAGCACGGCTTGTCCGTGATTCTGAAACCGAAGGGCAAGCGTGTGCCATACAACGTGTATATGGCCCAACAGAAAGGCGTCAAGACGAAGTACGACCACATGAAGGACGCCATCGACTTTGCGATCGCACGGTCGCTCGATCAGCGCCGCTTTCTGCAGATCATGCGTGAGCAGGGTTACACGATTGCAAATTTCGGCAATCTCGACCGCTACGCGACCATCAAAAGCCGCACAGATGAACACGGGGTAAGATTAGCGAACCTCGGTGCGCAGTATACGCCCGAGGCCATCCGCACCCGTATCCGGACGCAGGATCGCAGCGAAACCAACGCGCTAGGTCTGCAGTACTACCAGTATCACCATTATGCCGTAAACACTGTCTACACCTATCGGTACAAAGACTTTGAGTTTGAAGAATCATGGCGGTCGTACCGGAGCGAAGAAGCCTTTGCCGAACTGACCAGACGCTGTGTGCAGGCGATCATCGGCAGCGCGATCATCGGCGCGCCCGTGATCGGGCTGCTGTTTCTGGTGCTGTGGTTTGCCGGCGCGCTGCTCGAGGCGCATAACAACAATCCACATCCTGCAACACCTGAAATGAAGATGCTGCGGCCACAGATCACATTCATGCGCGAACAGATGGATCTTGCCGTGAACGAAAAGCTGTATTCCTATGCCGACGTGGAACGGTTCATTGCCGACACGTCGCTGGCGATGGAACAGCTAAAATTCGAGCGCAGCAAGGTCTATAACAAGATCCGCAGGTGCAGTGATCCGGAAAGAATGGCTTCACTGACTGCCGAACGCGACCGAATGACCGCCGAGCTGGTGGCGCTTCGCAACAAGCTCAAGCTGGCGCAGCGGATCATCACCGACCAACCCATGCTCCAAGGGAAGGTACAGGCGGAAAAAGAACAGATGCGGGAATGGTATTTCCCGTCCCGCATACCGGAGCAAAACAAAAGCCGTCACAGAGACGACGGCGCAAGATAATCAATTTTTATTACAGAAAGGAGCCAAACAATGGCAATCAGAACGAAATTTGAAGATTTACGAACTCCGGACGAGATCCGGGCAGACATCCCGCCGGAATATGCGGCGGCAAGAACACCGGAGCTTCACGCATTTGTGGAAAAAGAAGTATTGCGCAAACTCAAGGCGAACCATCAACCCATCAACATATCCGTGGACATGATTCTCTCTTTCTTGGACAACCCGTACAAGGTACAAGACAATGAAGAGATGGACGAGCTCGTCCAAAGCATCAAGGAGCGCGGGATTCTGACGCCGCTGCTCGTGATGTCGAAGCCGAACGACCCCCACGTTTTTGAACTCATCAGCGGGCATCGGAGACTACACGCCGCGCAGAAAGCAGGGCTGGAAACAGTTCCTGCTTTGGTTTGTGATGTGAGCCGCGACGAGGCCGCCATCATGGTCGTGGACAGCAATCTGCATCGGGAAACCATCCTACCCAGTGAGAAGGCCAAGGCTTACAAACTGCGGCTGGATGCGATGAAGCATCAGGGCAAACGCTTGCGTTCAACTTCTGCTCAAGTTGAGCAGAAGTTGTCGGTTGAGCAATTGGCTGACGTAGCAAACGAAAGTCGGGCGCAGGTTCAGCGCTATATCCGTCTGAACAATCTTGTTCCCGGCCTGTTGTCCTTGGTTGATGAAGGCAAGATCGCCCTCACCCCGGCTGTCGAGTTGTCTTACCTCCCGGAAGAGGAGCAAACCAACCTGTATGACACCATTGAAAGCGAGGACTGCACGCCCTCCCTCTCCCAAGCGCAGCAAATGCGCAAGCTGTCTGAACAGGGCAAGCTTGACATGGACGCTGTGTTCGGGATCATGACGAAGCCCAAAGCGAATCAAACGGAAAAGATATCAATCTCGATGGATCAACTCAGCCGGTACTTTCCGAAAGATGTTACACCGAAAGCCGTCACCGACTATATTCTAAAGCTTTTGGAAGACGATCGCAAGCGTAAGGCGCGCCAGCGCGATCTGGATTCGAGGTGAGCGGATGGCAGAGACATATCAGATCAACGGCGTGACCTATGTGGTGGACGCCGTTTTTCAGCCCGTCAAGCAAAAAACTACGCTTCGAGACCGGCTGAAACACTATTTGAACAACAACTTCGCAGAATTGACACACTTCAAAAGCGGTACTATACTGAGCCTTGAATATGTACTGACTGCCGGGAAGGAGGATTTATGCAGTCAAAAAGCAAAAGCAACGACCTGAGCCTGACCGCGCTCTACTGCCGTCTGTCGAGGGACGACGGCACAGAGGGCGACAGCAATTCCATTTCCAACCAGAAGCGTATGTTGAAAAAGTATGCCAAGGAAAACGGCTTTGCCAATACCCGTTTCTATCTGGATGACGGCTATACCGGCACGAATTTCAACCGCCCAGGCTTTCAGAAGATGATCGAAGACATTGAGCTGGGATATATCCAAACGGTGATCGTGAAAGATATGTCCCGCTTCGGCAGGGATTATCTGACCGTCGGTTACTACACCGACACCTATTTCCCCAATATGGGCATTCGCTTCATCGCCATCAACGATTGCGTCGACAGTGCAGACGGCGAAAATGAGCTTGCACCGTTTCGGAATGTCATGAACGAAATGTATGCGCGGGATATATCCAGAAAGGTACGCTCTGCGCACCGTATCCGCGGCAACTCCGGCGAGCCGTTGTCACAGCCGCCATACGGGTATATGAAAGCGCCGGAGAACAAAAAGCGGTGGATCATTGACTCCGACGCGGCGCCCATTGTCCGGCGCATTTTTCAGATGGCGCTGGAGGGCAAAGGGAACGAAACCATTGCGCGGATTTTGGAAGAAGAGCGGGTGCTGAACCCCATGGCGTACTGGCACAGCAAGGGTCTGAAACGTGCCGGAAGGACGGAACAGTCGAACCCATACAAATGGAGCAAAACCACTATCGGTTCCATTTTGCGGCAGCAGGAATACTGCGGAGATATCATCAATTTCAAAACCTATTCCAAGTCGTTCAAAAACAAAAAGCGGCTGGCAAATGCCGAAGAGAACTGGGTCATCTTCAGGAATGTCCATGAGCCAATTGTTGAACGGGATTTGTTTGAGCAGGTACAGAAAATGATCGGCAAAACAAAACGGCGCGCTCCGAAAAAGGAGAACGCCGAAAAGAACATGTTTTGTGATCTGCTGTACTGCGCCGACTGCGGCAAAAAGCTTTGGTTTCATACCAACGCGAACAACAAAAGCATCCATTATTTCAGTTGTTCCAATTACAAAAGCGACTATCGCGGCACCTGTCAAACACGGCACTATATCCGCGCAGACGCCGTCGAGCAGGTCGTACAAATGGAACTGCAAAGAATGGCAGCTTTTCTGCTGGAAGATGAAGACGCCTTCGTTGATCTCTTAACAGAGAAATCCAACCGGGACATTCACTTTGAAACACAGCGTTTGCAGCGCGAGATCCGCACGGCGACGGAGCGCTGCAACACCGTCAGCAGTCTGCACGAAAAGCTGTATGAGGACAACGCCTGCGGTAAAGTGACAGATGACTGGTATATGGAGCAGGCGCACCGGTACGAGGTGGAGCGTATGGAGCTGAAAGACAAAATCCGAAAAGCCCAGGACGAACTGAAACAACTGGAATCTGCACAAACCGGCAGAGATCATTTTGTGGGTGCGATCCGCAGATTCTTGGAAATGCAGACGTTGACGCCGGCGCTGCTGCGGGAGCTGATCGATCACATTGATGTGTTTGAAACCGAAGGCAAGGGAAAGAACCGGACGCAGCGGATCGTAATTCACTATCGCTTTGTGGACGTGATCGACTTGCCGAAGCAGGTGCAATCTGACAATCTCAAGCTTGATCTACGACAGGGTGTGGCGGTGGAGTATATTCCATCACCGGTTTCAGCATAAACAAGAGCAGATGGCATGGGCAAAAACCCGTGTCATCTGCAAAACAGCAACAAAAAATCGAGTGTTCATACGAAGTCCGTTATGAACACTCGAAATGGTCGGAGTGACGGGACTTGAACCCATGGCCTCTTGGTCCCGAACCAAGCGCGATACCAAACTTCGCCACACCCCGATGCAGCTTGTATATTATAGCGGATACTAAAGAAAAAATCAAGTCTTTTTTTGATATTTTTTAAAAAAGTTTTGAATTCAAAACATCGGCTTTGCACCTGCGCATAAGTGCAAAGCCGATGGACGTTTACTTACCAGTCGAAGTTGCTGCCGAAATACTGACGGAAGAAATCTTCAAAGCTTTCCGCGCCGCCGTAGTTATAGCCGTTCACTTCGCTTCGTGTGGTCGTTTCTGTTTTGTCGCCCTTATCCTCAACAAGCTTGATCGTGACATCAAAGGTCGATGTCTGATAGCTGCGGTTCTCAATGCGGCAAAGTGTCAGAGTCAGCGAATCGCCGACAGCACCGGTGTCGATCAGATCGAGCAGCACGCTGGAATCGGTCATATCTTTACCGTTCACGGCAATGATCAGATCGCCGACCTGCGCCTTCGTGTTCATCAGACCGCTGTCCTCATTGATGCCTGCAATGACAAGGGAACCGGCTGGCAGACCTTTGATTGCAACGACCATGCTGTAAAGCTGATAGGAGCTCACAGACGCGTACTGGATGCCGAGTTTCGGACGGTTGCGTACATAACCATACTTGATCAGGCTTTCCACGATCGGTTTTACGGTCGCCATCGGAACGGCAAAGCTCATGCCTTCATAATCGGTTGCGGCAATCTTTGAAGAGTTGATGCCGATGACCTGGCCTTTTGCGTTGACAAGTGCGCCGCCGGAGTTGCCGGGATTGATGGCCGCGCTGTGCTGGATGCAGGTCATGGTGTAGGTCGAAGAGATGGAGCGGTCGATCGAGGAGACGATGCCGTTGGTGATGGAGCCAAAGAATTCCGAACCGCCGGGGTTGCCGATGGCGTAAACGGTTTCACCGATCTGCAGCGCATTGGAATCGCCGAACGAAGCAACCGGAATGTCTGTTGTTTCCACTTTCAGAACGCCGATATCTGTGCGCGTATCGAAGGCGACAAGCTCCGCTTCATAGCGCTTTTCATCGAGCGTCAGAACGCCGTATGTGTATTCACTCCCGCTGACCACATGCGCGCAGGTAATGATATAAGTGAACTTTTTGTCTTTGTCAAGACCCATCACAACGCCGGAGCCTTCACCGGCCAGCTTGCCGTTGGAGTAGACCATTACACCGACCACGGAAGATCTGCATTTTTTGGCGATCTCAACGGCGGAAAGCGCGTTTGAATCGGTCGCCTCCGCGTAATCGATCACGACAGCGGATTCATTTGCGTTTTCATCAAGCGTCAGCTCGCTGTCAGTCGCATTCTGTTTTCCGGTGTTTGTGTTGAAGTTGATGTGAATATGGGAGCCAACAATGGCAGCAAGCCCGACAAGCACCGCGACGACAAGAATGATGATCGCAATCTTCTTCCCTTTGCCGCCTTTTTGTTTTTTCGGCGGCTGTCCAGGGTGATTGTAGCCGTAGGGGACATAACTGTTCTGCTGCGGCGCACCGTAGGGCGGATTGTTCCGCGGCTGATAGGGCGGTGTGTAAGGCGCACGCGGCTCCTGATAGGGGTTCCCGATGAACGGCTGCTGCGGCTCTTCATTTTGCGGTGCAGGACCATAGTCAGAAGAAAGGTCGCCTTGCGGTTCATTCTCAGCAAATGGAGCGTTCTCCTGTGCGTCGGCGTCGTTCTGTGCAGCCAGATCCGGCGTGTTGAACGAACCCTTCACCGGGTTCGGCTGGAACAGTTGATCGGATGCTCTGTCCGCTCCTTTGCTATACCCGTTTTCCGAAGCATCTTCCGGTGTGTAGCCCAGATCATTGTCATAATTGTCTGTCATAAGAATCACCAATACCTTTCATATGAGAGGAGCGCTTCTTGCGTGGCTCTCTGTTTATTGATCTGTTGATTATTTTTTAACATTTTACGCTAAAAGCAAGTTAAAATATTAACTAAATATTTCTTTAAAGTGGAATACGAAAAGCAAACTGCACATATTCGCCTTCTTTTCCGGTCGCTCTGATTTCACCGTCGTGCATGTTGACAATGGTTTTGACGATGTAAAGCCCAAGACCTACGCCCTTGATGTCGAATGAGCGCGATTTGTCAACCTTATAAAAGCGCTCAAAGATGCGGGAAAGCTCGTTCGGATTCACAGAGCCGGTGTTGCGGATGCTCACATAGGTTTCAGTGAGCGTGTTTTTTGCGCGGATGGAGATCGTTCCGCCGTCCGGTGTAAATTTAACTGCGTTGTCAAGCAGATTGTAGATCACTTGCTGCAAAAGGTCGCGGTCGGCGTTGACGGTCACGGTGCCCATCGATTCAAATCCGACAACATGGATGTGCTTTTGTTCAATGACCTGTTCAAACGGAAGCAGCGTTTCAAAAATCTGCGCAGAGATATCATAGCGGATCGGGCTGAGGTTGACCTCACCGGCTTCGATCTTGGAAAGGTTGAGCATAGAGACCACGATGCGCGACAGCCGTTTGACCTCTCTGGACACGATCGTTAGATATTCCCGCTCGCGCTCCGGCGGGATCGTTCCGTCAAGAATGCCGTCGATAAACCCGCTGATCGTTGTCATGGGGGTTTTTAACTCGTGCGAAACGTTGGCGATAAAGCTGCGCTGCGCTTCTTCTTCAATCGCAAGCTCATCCGCCATCTGGTTGAGTCCTTTGGCAAATGCGCTCAAATATCCCTTCTTATAGTTTTCGTTGGCGCGGTGCTGGAATTCGCCCTTTGCAAAGTGTTTGGTGACTTCCTCCATCTCGTTGAGCGGGTTGGTAATGCCGCGTGAAAAGAAGGAGATGATAATAAAACTCAGAACAAGCGCAGCGATCAGGGAAAAGAAGAAAATCTTGAGAATGCTCAAAACATAGGGCAGCAAACCGGTGATCGCGTCTTCCACGCCGAAAACGACGCCGTGAGTCGGATCGTCATCTACCGAAGTGGCGACCACAAATTTGCCGATGCCGAAAATATCGTTGCCGACATAATCCATAAACCCGCGGGTCATGGCTTTTTCGAGAAAATCGTCCGTAATATGAAG
>CADBBT010000009.1 GCA_902792985.1 Oscillospiraceae bacterium | reverse complement strand
AAATTTTTGTAACCGTAAGCATTTCTTTTGAGGACTTTGATTTTGTTGTTGCATCCTTCGGTGAATCCGTTCGTAATAGGAGAATAAAGAGAATTGATAATACCGGAATACCAATTACGTATGGTGTCGGCACACTTTTCAAAAGGCACAAGGCCGCATTGAGCAGCATTTTGCAACCACTCGATCAAGGCAGCCCTGGATTTGTCCGGTTCTTTGTAATTGAGTGCTTTTAAGAAGGATTCTTTGTACCAATGTGCCCGGCTGATGTTGACAGAGTAATAAAGCATGACGTTGACTTGTTGTTTTTCTTCTTCTTTCAAGTTGTCATATCTTTTAATCAATAAGGTTCTTGAACGCTTAAAGTATTTTCTTAATTCGGGAGATAACTTCTTTTGTTCGTCCTTCCTGATTCTTTCAAACGCCCAGATCACTTGTCGGATCCAGTGATATTTATCAACGATCTGCGTTGCATTTCTAAACCAGGCGTCTGATACTTTAGCATACGGCTTCCACATATCGCTGACAAAGTATTCAACGCGATCTCTTTCGGCTTTTGGGAATTGCCTGAAATAGCTTGACAGATAACTGTCATGCCGTTTAGGCAGTATATCAAGAACCGTTCTGTTTACGGGATCGGTCAAAATGCACTGATACTTTTCACCCCAGGTATTTCCTTTGAATTCATCTATCGATAAAGCGGAAGAGAGCTTTGCCTTTGGATAAGAAACCTTGTCAAACACTCTGATCACTGTTGAGACAGATAGGTTGGTTTCTTTTGCTACACTGGTAAAAGATCTTTCATCTGTGAGCTTATTGACCACATAGGCTGA
This sequence comes from Oscillospiraceae bacterium, assembly GCA_902792985.1. Taxonomy (GTDB): domain Bacteria; phylum Bacillota; class Clostridia; order Oscillospirales; family Acutalibacteraceae; genus UBA6857. The sequence goes on along the minus strand of CADBBT010000009.1, from coordinate 44,977 downwards.
AAGACGATTCGTCATTCGGTGATACTTCGGAAGAAAGGAATTGGCTTCAAAAAAGCGTTTTCCGCAATGCAGACATCTGTATCTTCGTTTTCGCAGGACTATGCTTACTGTTTTTCCAAATGCCGGTATATCTTTGATTACTTGTTTTCGATAGTCATGAATCGTGTTTGTTTCTGTTCCGCAGTGGATACAATGATGATGTTTTCTTTCCAGCTCGACATATATGATCAATTCTTTTTCACTGTTTTCAACTTTTGTGATGATTACATCTTGCAATCCGAGTACTTCCTGTGTAAAATGTGAGTAGAGCATATGCGGTCCTCCGTTCATGGTTTCTCGTCAATTCCATTTTAACGGATTTTCACCAAATATGCTCTACTTTTTATTCTTTTTTCTTTCGTAGGCTCTTTGGTTACCCCAACATTTATTATAGAGCCAACAAAAGATGGCAGTTGAAGTTTTACTGCCATCTTTCTTTTTTACTGTTGACTACTGACTACAGACTACAGACTACCGACTGATGGAGTTTACTCCATCCCCCGGTACAGCTTTGCGTAAATGCCGCCCTTTTGCAGCAGCTCTTCGTGCGTGCCGGTCTCCTCGATCCCGTTTTCGGTGAGCACAAAAATACGCGCGGCGTTGCGGACGGTGGAAAGGCGATGGGCAATGGTAAAGGTCGTGCGCCCCTTGGCGAGGGTGGCAAGTGAGCGTTTGACAAGCTGTTCGCTTTCGTTGTCAAGCGCGCTGGTGGCTTCATCGAGCACGAGCACCGGCGGGTTTTTCAAAAATACGCGCGCAATGGAGATGCGCTGCTTCTGCCCGCCGGACAGCCGCACGCCGCGTTCTCCGACCTCGGTGTCATAGCCCTGCGGCAGACGGGAGATGAATTCGTGTGCGTCCGCAAGCTTTGCCGCTTCAACAAGCGCGTCTTCGTCTGCGTCGGGCTTGCCGTAGAGGATGTTTTCACGGATCGTGCCGGAGAACAGGTAAACGTCCTGATCGACCACGCCGATCGCGCTGCGCAGTTCGCCGAGCGAAAGGTCGGCAATGCTGCGGCCGTCAAGCAGAATTTGTCCGCCGTCGGTGTCGTAAAAGCGCGAGAGCAGGCTGCACATCGTTGTTTTCCCGCTGCCGGAGGGGCCGACGATCGCAACGTTTTCGCCGGGATTGACAGTGAGGTTCAAATGCGTGAGCACGTTGTGCGCTTCGTTATAGGCAAAGGTGACGTCGCGAAACTCCACAGTGCCTTTGACGTTTTGCAGTGTTTTTGCCTCGTTCAGATAGCCGCGCTCCGGCGTGACGTCCATCACTTCCGAAAAGCGGGCGATGCCGGTCATTCCCTTTTCAAACTGTTCAGTGAACTCCACAATGCGCTTGATCGCGGCGATGAGCATGGCAACATAAAGGAAAAACGCGGTGTAATCTGCGGCGGTGATCTTGCCGCGCATGAGGAACACGCCGCCGAGCAGGATCATCACAACGTACATCAGCCCGTCAAAGAAGCGCACCATCGCGTTCAGCCGCGCCATATAACGATAGGACGCCTTCTGCACTTCACTGAGCTTTGTGCTTTCCGCGTTGAATTTTGCGCCCTCCGCCTGTTCGCCGGAAAAGGATTTCACCACGCGGATGCCGAGCAGAGCGGTCTCTGTTTTGGCGTTGACCTCGCCGGCGATCTCACGGCGTTCCTTAAAGACCTTGCGCATTTTTTTGCGGAAATACATCGTGCCGAAGAACATGAACGGCAGCAGCACAAACGCGCAGACCGTCAGCGGCAGGTTGATCGTGCAAAGGAAAACAAAGGCGGCGATCACTTTTACAAAGAAGATGAAAAACTCCTCCGGACAGTGATGGGAAAACTCCGAAATGTCAAACAAGTCGGTCGTGATGCGCGCCATCAGCTGACCGATCTTCGTGGTGTCGTAATACCCCAGCGGCACCCGCAGCAGATGGGCAAACATATCCTCGCGCATATCCTTTTCAATGTCCACGCCCATGGAGTGACCGACAAAGATCATATAGTAGCCGGCGAGCATATCCACACCCTTCAGAAAGGCGTACAGCGCCGCGGAGATGAGCACAAGGCGCAGCGTCAGCGCGGCGGGGTCTTCGATCGCCACAGCGGCGATGCGGCGCACGAGGATGGGCAGCACGATCTCGTTGAGCGTGGTCAGCGCGGCGCAGAACAGATCGAGCAGCGCCACGCCCTTATGCTTGAGATAATACGGGAAAAACCGCCGTTTGAGGTCGATCTTTTTTTCGGACATGCTGTTCACCTCATTTCAAAAGCGCTTCCCATTCCGCCAGACGAAAGCCGACAAGCACGCGGTCGCCGCAGATCAGCAGCGGACGCTTGACAAGCATACCGTCGGACGCAAGCAGCAAAAGCTGCTCCTCTTCGCTCATGGAAGGCAGCTTGTCCTTGAGCTGCAGCTCCTTATACAGCAGACCGCTGGTGTTGAAGAAGCGTTTGAGCGGCAGCTTGCTTTGCGCGTGCCATTTTTTGAGCTCGTCATAGCTCGGCTTTTCTTCTTTGATGTTGCGAGCGGTAAAGACCGCGCCGTTTTCTTCCAAAAAGCTTTTCGCTTTTTTACAGGTGGAGCACTTGGGATATTCCAGAAAAAGCATAAGATCACCCTTTCAAACAGATGCTTCAGTATACCATAAAAAACAGAAAAAAGCTACGTTTTGCGCTTTTTGTTTAATCATTTTTAATTGACCGCACCTGTCAAACATGGTAAGATGTGCCTTGGAAGGAGATGGCCCCATGAAAGCGATCACACATCATGTACTGTATAAACTGCTCAGCCTCGCGCTGGCGTTCGCGCTGCTGTTCGGCATCAGCGGCAAAAGCCTCAAACTTTCCGACGAGGGCTGGAAAACGAACTATGCCTATGTGTTTGTGCACGGTCTTTCCGGCTGGGGCAGCTATGACCCGGTCTATAAGCTCATGCCGTACTGGGGCATGCTCGGCGGCGATCTGATGGAATATCTGAACAAAAAAGGCTTCCACACCTACGCCGCTTCCGTTGCGCCGACCGACAGCGCGTGGGACCGCGCGTGCGAGCTTTACGCGCAGCTCACCGGCACGCGGGTGGATTACGGCAAGGCGCACAGTGAACACTACGGCCACGAGCGCTACGGCACGGACTTTACCGGGCGCGCACTGATCCCGGCGTTCAGCAGCAAGGATAAGATCAATCTGCTCGGACATTCCTTCGGCGGCGCAACGGTGCGTATGTTTGCGTCCATGATGGCGAACGGCAGCGCCGAAGAGAAAAAAGCGACGCCGAAAAAAGAACTCTCGCCGTATTTTGCCGGCGGCAAGGCCGACTGGATCTACAGCGTGACAACGCTTGCCGCGCCGCACAACGGCACAACGGCATATGTCCATGAGGGCGACCCGAAAGAGGAGCAGTCGCTGCTGCAAAAAATGATGGACAAATTCCAGAAGGAGCCGGATCGCATCGAAAGCGACACCGCGGATTACGATATGACGATCGACCACGCGCTTGCGCTCAACAAGACGCTGCCGATCAGCAATTCCACCTATTACTTCTCCTTCGCCTGCTCTTCCACAAAAAAGCAGGCGGACGGCACCTACGCCGCGATCAACAGCAAAACGGAGCCGATGTTCCGCTCTTCGGCAAACCGGATCGGCAAGCTGAAGGGCGTCACGGAGGGCGGCTTTGTGTTTGACGAAAGCTGGCGCGAAAACGACGGTCTGGTCAACACGATCTCAGCCAAGGCGCCCATTGGCCAGCCGCAGCAGGCATACAACGCCGAAAAGGTTACGTGCGGCGTGTGGAATGTCATGCCGGTGTATGCCGGCGACCATATGTCGCTTGAGGGCGGATTTATGATAAACGTCAACGATATCAAGCCGCTATATGTCGAGCATTTGAGTATGATTAATAGTCTGTAGTCTGTAGTCGATAGTCAATAGCAATGGGAAACCCCACCGTGGAATTTAAATCCACGGTGGGGTTGCTAATAGCTAACAGCTAACAGCTACCGACTAACGACTAACGACTATCGACTAACAGTTTATTTATACCCGATCGCGACGGCGAAGAGCATGAACGCAACGGATACGATCGCTTCCAGCACGAACAGCTTTGCGCTCCATTTCAGCCACTTGCGATATGAGATGCCGATCATGCCGATGGCGATGATCATCAGGCCGCTTGTCGGATACAGCAGATTCGTAAAGCCGTCCGCAAAGCAGAAGGTGATCACCATCGACTGGCGCGTCAGACCAAGCAGATCGCACAAAATCGACATCAGCGGCACAACAAGGAATGCTTTGGCGGTGCCGGAGCCGATGAAGAATTCCAGCAGCGCGATGAACAAGAACATCAGCAAGATCACGCCGTAAGGGGAAAGTCCCTGCATGGCGCCGCTCAGGGCATTGAGCATCGTGTGCATGATCATGCCCTCATCGAGCACATAGGTGATCGCAAGAATGAACACGATCAGCGGCACCACCGGCAAAATGGTTTTCACACCCTCGCCGAACGCGCCAAACAGCTTTTTGCCGCGCAGCCCTGCCGCTTTTCCGGCAAGCAGACCGCCCACCGGGAAGAAGATCGCCATGCAGGCCATGGAGCCGTAGCTGCCGATCGTTTCCAGCAGCGCGTTTTCGCTCTTTGCGCTGAACAGGCTGACAACGAACGCGCCGAGCGTGCCGACCAGCACGCAGCACAGCGAGATCACGAATACGCGCGTGGCTTTGGCGACGTTTTGGTCGTTCAGCATTTTTTGACATTCCTCCAGCGGATAGCGCTCACGCAGCGCGCCGTCGGTCGCAAATGCCGGTGATTTTTCCGGGTGCTTTTCGATCTTTTTGGCATAGTAGATCAAAAAGCCGGTCAGTGTGGCATAGACGGCCACAAAAATGATCAGACGCAGCCACATGCCGGACAGCACCTGCAGACCCGCGAGCTTTTGCACAGTGATGACATTGAAGGGATTGAAGGTCGCCGCAGTAAAGCCGAATGCCACGGCGACGAAGCTCATCCCGATGCCGGTCAGCGAATCCCAGCCCATGGCGAGCGAGATGGCGACCGCGATCGGCACAAGGGTCAGGCTTTCTTCCAGAATACCGGCGGTCGAGCTGAGAAACATACACGCGAAAGTCATCACGGCAATGAGCAGAAAGCGCCGCTTAGAAAAGCGGTTCACGATCGCCGCCATCAGATATTTCAGCACGCCGATCCGGTCAAGGATCAAAAACGTGCCGCCAACGAGGATCAGGATCGCGATGATCGCAAGGCCGGTGACCGCGTTGCCGCTTGTGAACGCCAGCACGGGAGAGAGCGCGATCTTCCAGATCGGTATGCGGTAGTCCGGGTTTTCCGTATAGGTGCCTGCGATGACGGAGCCGTTTTCATCCAGCGAAAACTGACCGCGCGGCAGCACCTGGGTCAGCGTTCCCGCCACAACAAGGATGAATACCAGCAGCAGCGCGATGCCGAAGAGTGTTTTTTTGTCGATGTTCAACCCTTCCTGCTTTTTCTGCGGTTCCTGCGTTTTGACCGTGTTCGGTTCCATGAAGATCCCCACTTTCCGAGTGTAAGTACCCGCTGATGAATATTTATGCGATTTTATACACGGATTATATCATGCATATTCACAAAACGCAAGCGTTTTTTCAAAATGGGCGCCGCGCTGCTTGCGTTTTTGCACAAAGTCTGCTATAATTCCGTGAGGAGGCGATGGCATGAAGAAAAAACAGAACCTGCCGCTGATTGTGAGCGGTGCGCTGAGCGCGGTTCTGCTCGGCGTGATGGATGTTTTCCTGCTGCCGGCGATCGAACGTGCCGCCGACGGCCTGCGCTGTTTTGATCTGCAGCTTTTCGGTTATGATTATGAGACGGCGCGCGCGTTTTTGCAAGCGCTTTCCGCACAGGGGCGACAGCTGTATCTGTTTGCGCAGCTTCCTGTGGACTGCGTCTTTCTCGTCGCATATACCGTGTTTTTTGTGCTGGCGCTGAAAAAGCTGTCTGCACCGCGGGCGATGTTTGTTTGGCCGGCAGCGCTGGCTGTGTGCGACTTGTGCGAAAACTGCTGCACGGCGGTTTTACTGTGCGGCTTTGAGCGGCTTTCGTCCGCAACTGTTGCGGTGTTCGGCAAGGTGACGGGGTTCAAATCTCTGATGATGTACGCTGTGTTTGTGGCGTTGGTGATCAGTGCTGTCCGCTTTGCGCTGAACAAGCGAAAGCAAAAGCGTGCGGCGTAACGGAAAGCATAGAGAAAAACCGCTCCTGTTGACAGCGCGGCACAGGCGCCGTCCTCTGTCTTGTCGACCGCTTCCTCGTTTTTGATCGGGAGAACCTGATCGTTCCCATCTGAATGATATAAACATTCTCTTTGTGAGCGAATGATCCGGACAGCACGCCGCGCTATGGAAACACTTATGTATATGCCATTCTGAAAAAAGGAAAAGAGTGAAAATGAAAGCTTTTGAGAACTACAGCACGCATATTCACAGCACACGGAGAGAACTTCTTTTTGAGTATTTTCTGCCTCTGCTCGCGGAGTTTTTGATACTGATCCTGTGCATGGTGCCTTTCAGCCTGCTGAAGGCGCTTGGCCCTATGATCGAAGAGCCGGCCCTGGTCGGCGAAGAACAGACCAAGCCCATGGCCGGCAGGCTGGCGTTCGGCGTCGTCGCGCTGGCGCTATGGTTTGTTTTTACATTTATTGCGTCACGGGCGGCGAAAAAAGACAAGCACTACGCATCTTCGTTTTTCGGGTTTGCGGCGGGGATCCTGCTGTGGCAGTTCATCGGTGAAATCTCATGGCATTATTCGGTGGGCGGGGTCCATTTCGTTCCGTTTGAAAGCGTAACGACCTTCCCGGTCGCATGTATGTTCATCCTGTTGCTGATTTACGGCAAAAAACACCACAGCTTTGACTGGGGCGTCTGGTGTATGCTTCTCTCGTTTGCGTTCAACTGGATGGGACATTACGTGATGGAGGGCACTTATCCGTTTGTCGCGTCCATGGTGGATCAACATACATGGTACATCGGCGCTTCGCTTGCGACAGGCAGCTGCGGTCTGATCTACAGCATCGTTTTTCTGCTGTTTCGCGTCAAAACCAGACGGGGCAGGCTCCTTGCCTCTATGTTGACGTACATCTCCATCGGTGTGATTGCTTTCGGCCTCATGGAAGGATAACGGGCAGCATTACGAAGCGGACGGGTTTTTAAGGAAACAGGAAAGAAAGCGAGGACTGCTTTATGAAAAATAATATATTTTGCGGAGGCAATATGATGAAAATCAAGCGATTGAAATCAGCGGCAAAGCGAAAAACCATGAAAAAGGTGTTATGTGTAACGGTCAGTATTGTAATGCTGCTCGGCATATGCGGCGAATTTCCGGCAACGGCAGCATCCGACTATACGATCGTATCGCCGTATGAGGACGTTGTATGGAGCGGAGATCACACATGGGGCGCATACAAAGGCGTTCTTCATTCGCATACGACCTGGAGCGATGCCGATGAGGATCTCCCGACAATGGTAAAGGAATATTATTCTCTCGGTTATGACTTTCTCGCCAACAGCGATCACGCTGTTACAGGCGTTGCGTGGAACAAAGAACCCGAGCTGGTGTCTCCGTATTGGTATCAGTATTTTCTGGGCAACAAGCTGAGTGTGCTTACCGATGAAGAGTACGAGGCGATCACTTCCGGCGCCTACAACAACAGGGGTTACGGTATGACCTGCATCACCGGCGCAAATGAGCTGAACCATCTTACGCTCTCAAAAAATCATGTGAACGGATATTTTCTTCCAAGCGGCGTCGGCAACGGATTTGCCGGGTATTATCCGGGGAAGAATATTACGGACCCCTCGGGATATGTCGGTGAAAATGAGGTCGGTATTGAAAACGCCTTAAGATTTGTGGAAGACAACGGCGCGCTTTCTCATATCAATCACCCCGGGGACGTGCTTGATTCCACCAGACATCCCGAGGTCGTAACAGATCCTGAAACGATCGGCTTTTACGGCGATCTTCTTCTGAAATACAAGAGCTGTCTCGGAATAGAAGCGCTCAACGAAGTCAACAGCGTAACGCGCTATGACAGAGTCCTGTGGGATCAGCTTCTTATGTACTGCCTGCCCTACGGCAAAACCGTCATCGGCTTCAGCAATACGGACGCCCATTCTCTTCTCAACTGCGACAGCTCTTTCAGCGTATTCATGATGAAAGAGAACACACAGGAAGAAGTAAAAAAGACCATGCAGTCGGGCGCTTTCTTCTGTGTGTCGAAGTGCCTTCCGGGAAACGACGTTTATGAGATAGGTCCCAAAGAGGATATTGACGTCAGAGGCAAGGGTATCCCATATCCGATGTTCAACAGCGTTGAAGTCAACGGGCACAAGGTTTCTGTCACTGTCGAAAACGCTGATGAAATACAGTGGATCGCGAACGGCAAAGTCATCATGAAGGGCGAAGTAGGCACAGATCCGATCGTTCTGGATCTTGACGCTGTTGAAGGCAGCGAGGATTTTCGGTATATAAGAGCAGAGATCTTAGGGGAAGGCGGAATTTGTCTGACGCAGGCGCTTGTGATCGACGACGGAACACAGCCGCTTGCATTTCATGCAAAAGCGCACACGCCGAGCCTTGTTGAAAGAATCATCCTGTTCCTGCGCGGATTGAAGCTTTACAACATCTTTGTTGAGATCTTCCGCGCTGTTAGAAAATAAGATTAATACATAATTTTCCGCTGAAAATTTCACACATTCGACAGACCTCCGTCTCTTTGGTATGATAAAGACACCAAAGAAACGGAGGTTTTCATGATGAAAGACACTTTGCTAATTTGTATATGTATGATTATTGCTTAGAACATTCTCTTTTGTTATTCCATTACCTGTTCCCCAATTCTTAATACATATGCTTGGTACAAAATGCTGATTTTTGGGTGGCCTAAAAACTCCTCCATAGTATATAGAAAAACTGCCTAAAGTCATAGCTTAGGCAGTTTTGGTCGGAGTGAGGTGACTCGAACACCCGGCATCTTGCTCCCAAAGCAAGCGCGCTACCAACTGCGCTACACCCCGTTATTTAGTTAAAAGTGAAGAGTTAAGAGTGAAGAGTGGAGAGTGGAGAGGGATTGAGGGATTGAGGGATTGAGGGAACAGGGGACAAGGGTCAGGAAACCGTAGTGGCGGCCGATGGTCAGCCGCATAGTCGGGCACAACGTGACCCTGTTGTAATGAGCGGTGAAGCGTTTAAATCTTTGGGAAAGCTTCGAAAAATCTTTAGCGATCGCTTTCCTTGAAAAATATCATTTGCGGATTGTCAAACCAAGCGCACGTTTTGTCGCGGAGATCAGTGATATTGAATATTCACGTTCCCCGCGACCGCAATTCCGAATTCCGAATTCCGAATTCCGAATTGTGCGCCGCGCACCGACGCTGACCACTATCATAACCCAAAACGGCAAAAAAGTCAAGGTTTATTCCGGGAAATCCTCAGAAAGGCCGAGCGTTTCGGTCAAAAGCTCCACCGCGCTCCACACATACCGCAGGCACGGGCGGCCGGGCAGGTTCGGGTCGCGGCTTGCAATCGCCTGCGGCAGCAGCTCGCTGCACTGACAGCTCCCGTGCTTTTGCTGAAACGTCTGCACAAACGCGCGCACCTGTGCACTGACAAACGCCTTGTTCGCGCCGGTCTCATCCGCAAAAACACTGCCGAGCACCAGCGCGCCGCCGATGAGCGTTCCGCAGGTGAGCTGCATGCCGCCGACACCAGTGCCAAGTCCGCTTGTCAGCCGCAGCAATGCCGTTTCATCAAGCCCGCTCAGATCGCTGAACGCGCCCACCGTCGCCTGGGTGCAGTTCGCTGTCAAAAAGAGCTGCTGCGCCTTTTCCTTGCGTGTCATGCGTTCACTCCTCCAGCCAGTCCACCGGGTCATACGGCAGACCGTTTTCATCAAAATGGGTCTTCAGCGCACGTTCGACCAAAATCATGGGCACGATCAGCGGCACGCACTGCAGCGCGCTCAGCACACCGAGCGCAGCGCCGACGGTGTCCTCGTCTTTGCCGAAAAAGACGGCGATCGCAGCAAGGCTGACGATCAGTGTCGGCCAGCCGAGCAAGCGCCAGTATTTGCCGAGCAGCTTGTGCGCAAACGCCCACGTCTCCTTGCTTTTCATGGAGCGCCGCGTGCGGTAGCCGCTTTTCATGGATTTCGGAACGTGGCTGCGGTAATAATAGCCGGCAATGAGCATCACGCCGGGAATCAGCAGAACGGTAAGCAGCCATAAGACCAAGAGTTTCATAGGATTCACCCTTTTTCGTGTCGGTGCAGCAAAAAATCGATCACTGCCTGCGCCGAGCATTCCGGCAGATCGAGCGTATACTCCGGCAGGCGCATGTTTTCAAGATAGTGCGCGTCAGAATCGCGCAGGATCAGTTTGCCGTGCGTAGCAGGATATTTTTCAAGATAATCCTCGGCGTCTGCCGCCGGGGTCAGCTCAAACGCCGTCACATCGAGATCGGCGGGGAAATCGCCCAGCGACGAGATCAAGCTGAAAGAGGCGCGATCGATGTGCGCCGGAAAGCACACGCCGCCAAACGCGCGCACCAGCGCCGGCACTTCGTCCACCGAGAAAAAGCTCGCCGTGTTCAGCAGCAGCTCCTCTGTGCCAATCACGCGGTCGGCGCTGTCCATCACAAGCTGATCGCCGAAAATTTCCGTGCGGTTTTTCACGGGCGGAATATTTTCGCGCACATGGGCGCTGAACTGCTCGGCCTTGTCGCAGTCCGGGAACAGGCAGACCACATGGATCTCCTCGCTGGTGCAAAGCTCCATTCCGGGAATGACCGTGATCCCCGCGTCTTTCCCCGCCTGCACGGCGGCGCGGCAGTTTTTGCAGGAATTGTGGTCGGTCAGCGCAATGATGTCATAGCCGAAGATCTTGGCGGTATTGACCAGATTATACGGCGTCATCTCGTTGTCGCCGCAGGGCGACAGACACGAGTGGATATGAAAATCGTAAAACAACTGCACTCAGATCACCGCCGAAAGCTTGACAGCGAGCTCATATGCGCTCTCGCCGGTCGTGAGGATCGTAACGCCCTGCTGCTCGGCGCGCAGTTTTGCGGCCTCGTCCAGCGCGGCCTGCTCGGTGAGCACGATGCACGCGCAGTCCGTCAGCACCGCCACTGCCACCGCGTTGATGTTGCCCATCACAGTCAGCCAGCAGTCGCCCTCCTTGGCTTTGCCCATCACCCACGAAAGCAGATCGCCGCAATAGCAGCCGGTCACCTCGCGGCTCAGGTCGCCCTCGGTCAAAACCTTCAGACCCAGGTGCTCTATCATCATTTGAACGGTCATGTTGTTTCCCCTTTTTCTTGTTCGGTTTGATTCTTCGGCTCCTGCTTTAAAAAGGTATGCACGAAATCGTGCGCATAGCCGTCGCCTTTTGCCGCGTTTGCGGGACTGCTTGAACGCTCGCGGAACGGCGCGGGCATCCATTCGCCGTCATTTTTATGCTTGCGCAGCTCAGAGAACACGCAGTCGCTGCGCTCGGCGTAGCCGCGGACGATATCATCTGCCAGCGCGCGGCAGGACGGCGCGCCGCAGATGCCGCAGTCAAGGCCGGGCAGCGACGCTTCGATCGCTTTGAGCTCGGTCATCATGCGCATGGCCTTGATGACGTTGTCGGCGAGCTTCATCGCCGGCGAGGGATGCAGCTCCTTCGTCCAGCTCAGCTCATCCAGATCGAACGCCGCAGGCAGACTGTTGCAGGAGATCGGCATAAATTTGCGCAGACGCTGGATGCGCGCTTTGGCAACATAGGGGTTTTCCACAGTCAGCACGCCGCCGACGCAGCCGCCGGTGCAGCAGTTCAGCTCGATGAAGTCGAGGTCGTTGAGTTTTTCGTCCTCCAGCTCCTCAAGCACCTTGGTGATGTTTTCGATTCCGTCCGCAGCGAGATAGCGCTCTTTGAGCAGACCTGCCGCTTCGCCGCCGCTGCTTGCCCAGCCGACGCCGATGATGCCGGAATCGTTGAGCGGCTCCAGCTCGTCGGGGCGCAGCTTATCCATCGTCTGCACAAGCACGGGATAGATGTCTTTGATGGCGATCGCGCCGTTGATGTTCTGCTCCTCATAGCACAGCGGCGTTTTGATGTCGGTGCGCTTGGCGGGACAGGGCGTGATAAAAAAGATGCCGATGTCCTGATCGGGCAGCCCGGTCTGCTGCCGCGCACGTTCCCGCGCGAGCTTCGCGGTGAAATCCAGCGGCGTGAACAGCGGCAGGATGTTGCCGATCAGATTCGGAAAGCGTGTACGGATCAGGCGCAGCACCGCCGGGCACGCCGAAGAGATCACCGGCTTTTTGAGCACGCCGGCTTCGATCATCTTGCGCGTTGCGTCGCTGATGAATTCCGCACCCTTGGAAACCTCAACCACATCGTCGAAGCCCATTTTTTTCAGCCCGTTCAAAACATAATCCACGTTGTCGAGGTTGTTGAACTGTCCGTAAAGTGAGGGTGCGGGCAGGGCGATGCGATATTTATATTTGACAAGTTCGTTGAAATGCTCACTGACCGCGTATTTTGCGTGGTGCGGACAAACGCGGATGCATTCGCCGCAGTCGATACAGCGGTCGGAGATGATATATGCTTTTTTTCCGCGCACGCGGATGGCCTGTGTGGGACAGCGCTTGATACAGTTGGTGCAGCCCTTGCACTTTTCGTCATCCAGACGGACGGAGTGAAATACGTTTTCCATAAGATACTCCTTTGGGAAGGGGAGAGATGAGAGGGGGAGGGGTTAAGGGGTTAAGGGGTTAAGGGGTTAAGGGGTTGAGTGAAGAGTGGAGAGTGGAGAGTGTAGAGTGGATTGAGGGATGAAGGGGTTGAGGAGCTGTGGGAACGAGAGATGAAGGGATGACGAGCGTGCGGATTCGCAGTATCCGTAAGCGCACAGGATCATTCCCGATGGATTCATCTACCACCTCATCCCCTTGCTTTCTCAATCCCTCAATCCCTCAATCCCTTATTCCCTTTCACCCTTTTTATTTCATGTACACCTTCAGCGTCAGTGTTGTTCCCACGCCGACCTCGGTGTCGAGCTGAAACTCATCGGTATATTTTTTGATGTTCGGCAAACCCATGCCGGCGCCGAAGCCGAGACAGCGGATGTTGTCTGGCGCGGTGGAAAAGCCCTCCTTCATGGCGAGCTCCACATTTTCGATGCCCGGGCCCTGGTCGGCAAGCACCATTTTGATGGCGTCCTCGGTGATCTCCACATCGATCACGCCGCCGTTGGCGTGGATGACCATATTGATCTCGCCCTCATACATGGCAACCGCCACATTGCGGATCGTGGACGGCGACACGCCCAGCTCCTTGAGCGTGCGCTTCACATCGCCGGAGGCTGCGCCCGCGCGGGTGAAATCCGTTGCGGAAATGTCGTAGTGCAGCTTGATGGAATCCATTATTTGCCGCTGCCTCCCCTCAGACCGGCGTCATACAGCCGGCCGCAGGCAGTGAACATTTCCAGCTTTGTTGCGAGCATGACCATATCGCGGTCCTCCGCCAGATGGATGATGTCGATGTTCGGGCGCTTGCCGCGCACAAAGACGATGCAGTGCATATCCATCATCTCCGCCGTGCGCACCACCTGCGGATTCACAAGGCCGGTCAGCAGCATGCCCTGCTCTTTGACAAACGCGAGCACATCACTCATCATGTCGCTGCCGCAGGCGGTCTGGATCTCATTGTTCAGCAGATCGTCACGGCAGATGATCTCTGCGTCCAGGATGTCGATAATGTCTTTAACTTTCATAAAACTACCCTTCCTTGCAAGAAAGGAGCGAACGATGGAGATGTGTTCGCTCCTTTGTTTTTTCGGTTGTTTCGTTTGCTTATTCGCTTAGTTCAAACTCCGCTTTGCGGATCTCGGTCTCAATGATGTTCGCCGCAAGATTCCAGACGCAGCGTCCGGCTTCAACATAGCCTTCCTTGTTTTTGACGTTGCACAGCATGGCAAATGCTTCGCCGATGTTCTGCGAAGTATCGCCGCCCTTTTTCATTGCGAGGAAATAAAACGTGAATGCCGCGCCGTCGGAGATGTTTTTGTGGAAGCCCGGGGCACTCTTGCGCAGCGAATCATGCAGGCTGTTGATCGCCGTGGTGGCAAGCACCGGCACCGGGATCTCCAATTCCAGCAGCGCTTCCGCTTCAAAGACGAGCAGCACCTTGATCTGATAGAGGATGTCCTGCGAAAGATATTTTTTCGGCAGCATATCCTGCAAATTCACCTGCAGCCCTTCGCCGTCAAGCGACGGGGTCAGCCGTGACAGCCGTTCGCCGAGCCGCTTTGCCTTTTCCAAATTGCCGTTGGCGCGCTGCCGGTTGACGTTGTCAAAGTCGTCGTTCAGATTGACGCGCACGCCCAGACGCTGCGCTTTGCTCTGATAGATCTTTACGTCGTTTTCTGCCATAAACTCAAAACCCTTTTCGTGTGATTATTTTTCTGCTGCTGCCGCCGCCTTTTGGTTTTCCAGCCGCCGCTGTTTGCGGCGAAGCTTTGCCTTATAGCTGAACAGCGCGGCGAGCGCTTCTTCGTCGGGACCGTAATCACCCAGCTTGATCGGCTTGGCGTTGAATGAACCGTGGAAGTCGCTGCCGCCGGTCATGACGAGATGGTGTTTCTTTGCGAGCTTCTTGAGATACTCCGTCTGCTCGGGTGTGTTTTCCGGATGCCAGACCTCCACGCCGTCGAGCCCAAGCTCGATCAGCTCGTCGAGCAGCTCAAAGTTGTTGTAAAAGCCCGGGTGTGCCAGCACGGCGATACCGCCGGCGTCATGGATGGCCTCCAGCGTCTCCTGCGGGGTGGGGTAGGTCGCTTCCACAAGGATGCTTTCCGGAGAATCTTTTTTGAACAGTTTGTCGAACAGCTCGCCGAAGATCGTGGTCGTATAGCCGCATTCCATGAGGGCGAGCATGATGTGCTGTTTGAAAATGTTTGTTGAGCCGGCTGCGCATTTGACGATGAATTCCACCGTGATGGGGAATTTCTTCGCCGCTTTCATCGCCATGAGCTTGCCCGAAGTTTTGCGGATGGTGGAATTGCGCTTGCAAAGGCCCTCCAGCCGTTCGGGCTTGTCCGGCAGATAGCAAAGCATATGCGCTTTGCCGCCGCGCGTTTTGTCTGTGCATGAAAACTCCACGCCGGGGACCACCGTGATCCCGTGGCGTTCGCCGATGATCTGTGCGCGCACAACGCCGGCAAGACAATCGTGGTCTGTGATGGCAAGTGTGGTCACGCCGCTGTTTTTGGCAAGAATGAGCAAATCATCAATGCCCAAGGCGCCGTCGGATAATTTTGTGTGACAATGAAGATCCGCTGTCAAAACCGTTCCCTCTTTCCGTTCCTCTCGATTTTTGCTGATTTTCAGCGGACTTACCAAAAACATGCTGTTTTCTGCATCAAAAGGGTAAAATGCCGCTACATTAATAATCGTAATTATTATATAGGTTTTTTTCTTATTTTTCAAGTGTTTTGGCCGCAAAAATCAGAAAAATATTTTCTTGTCCATAAATTTTACATAATACTTGCATTTTTGTTTTGGTTTTGTTATAATTATTCTATCATGTTTTCGCTTTGAAAGGAGAGTTTTTTATGCATTTTGATTACCTCACATGGTTCATTCGCAAATTCAACGCATTCATCCTTGCAGTCTTTGTGCTGATGATCCCTCTGTCCCAGTTCAAACAGCCGCTGCATTTTGACGCGGACCACGCTGCCGACAAGACAAACTATCCGTTTGTGCTCATCCATGGCTTCCAGAGCTGGAACGAGGATGCGCCGAAGGATGCCTATAAGGGCATGCAGTATTGGGGCATGTTCAACGGCGACGCGCTTGCGGGCTGGCGTGAAGCAGGCTACACCTGCGTTGCGCCGATGCTTGATCCCGCGGGCAGCAACTGGCATCGTGCCTGCGAGCTTTATGCGAAGCTGACCGGCAACCGCGTGGACTACGGTAAGGCGCATTCCGAAGCCTGCGGCCACGAGCGTTTCGGCGAAGATTACACCGGCAAAGCCATGGTGCCGAACTGGAGCGCCAAAAACAAGGTCAACCTCATCGGCCACTCCCTTGCGGGTAAAGATGTGATCCTCTTCACGAGCCTGATGGCAAACGGCAACAAGGCCGAGCAGAAGGCGACGAAGGACGGTTCCCTTTCCGGTCTGTTCAAGGGCGGCAAGGCGGCATGGATCCACACCTGCGTGGGCCTCGCTGCAGTCTATAACGGCACAACGCTGTTTGTCAACAAACAGGCCGTTCACGACACCGGCGAATATCTCAAAGCCCAGATCAACGAGATCAAGCTTGTGCCTTGGGGCGCCCGCACCGCTGTGAAGGGCGTGCTTACCGGAATGTTCTCGCTGCTTGAAAACATGACGAGCGGCGGCATTGCCGATCCCGACACTGCGATCTATGATATGGAGCCGGACAACGCGATCGCCATGAACAAGGACATCGCAACTGTGCCGAGCGTGTATTACATCTCCCATGTTCAGGACGACACCAAAAAAGCCAAGGATGGCCACTATGTGACCGACAACGCTGTGGCCGACCCGATCATCGGCGGTCTGACCCCGATCATTGCCCGCACGAACACTGTGACCGAAGGCGGTCTTGTGCTCGATGAAAAATGGCAGGCCAACGACGGCTGTGCCAACGTGATCTCCCAGATCGCGCCGTTCGGTGCCCCGACGAACAACCTTTCCGCCGGACCGAGTGCTTCGATCGCGAAAGAGATCAAAGCCGGTGTGTACAACGTGCTGCCGACTGTGCGTGCTTCTCATATGTGGCCGATCGGCGATTTTGTCAAGCCGACGAAGGACGGTTTGAACTATATGGTACGGATGTTTGAAATGATCAACGCAATTTGAGCAGACAATAATTATAATTCAGGCAAATTCCCACCGCAGCATTCTACGGTGGGAATTTAGCACATGAGGGGGAAAACATATGCATTTTGATTACATGACCTGGTTTGTCCGCAGATTCAACGCTTTTTTTCTTGTGATTTTCGTTTTGCTGATCCCGTTCTCCGGGCTGCAGAAAAAGGTCCATTTTGACGCCGACCATTCCGCCGACAAGACGAACTATCCTTTTGTGATGATGCACGGCTTTCTGAGTTGGAACGAAGACGCCAAGGGCGGCGCCTACAAGGGTATGCCTTACTGGGGTATGTTCAACGGCGATCTGCTCAAGGGCTTTCGTGAAGCCGGATTCATCTGTGTTGCGCCGACCGTGGATGCAGGCGGCAGCAACTGGGACCGTGTCTGCGAGGCCTATGCCAAGCTGACCGGCACCCGTGTGGACTACGGCAAAGCCCATTCCGAAGCCTGCGGCCACGACCGCTACGGAGAAGACTATACCGGCAAAGCCATGCTGAAGCAATGGGACAGCAAGCACAAAATCAACCTGATCGGTCACTCCCAAGCCGGCAAGGATGTTGTCGTGTTTGCAAGTTTGATGGATGCCGGCAGCGAAGCCGAGCGCAAAGCCACGACCGACGGTTCGCTCTCCGGTCTGTTCACCGGCGGCAAGGGCAACTGGATCCACGCCTGCGTCGGCGCCTCGGCAGTCTATAACGGCACCTCGCTGTTTTCCGGTAAGCAGGCCATCCGCGACACGAAAAACGCGCTGCAAAAGCAGATCGACGAGACAAAATATCTTCCGCGCGCTGTGCGCACATTGGCAAAAGACTATTGGGAAGTGCGCGCTGAAATGCTCACGTTAGCAACGTCCGGCAACGTCGCCGATCCGGATACCGCGATCTACGATATGACGCCCGACAACGCGGTCGCTATGAACAAGAACCTCGTAACAGCCAAGGATATCTACTATTTCTCCGTGGTCTTTGAGGATGTGGCCTACAGCAAGATCGACGGACACATCATCATGGACCGCAAGGTGGCCGATCCGATCATCGGCGCGCTCACCCCGGTCATCGGACGCACGAATACCGTCACGGACGGCGGCATGGTGCTTGACGAGGCATGGCAGATGAATGACGGCTGCGTCAACACGATCTCCCAGCGTGCGCCCTTCGGTGCACCGACAAACGATCTGTCCGGTCCGGCTTCGCCGGCAATTGCAAAAGAGGCGAAAAAGGGTGTTTATAATGTGCTGCCGACCATCCACGCCACACACATGTGGATCATCGGCGACTTTGTGCGCCCGCAGATGGACGGACCGACCTATCTGCTGCACATCATGGAAATGGTCAACGCCATTGGCTGACAAACACTTTTAGAAACGAGGATTCCCCATGCATTTTGATTATTTGACCTACGGGTTTCGGAAATTCTGGTCGGCGCTGCTTGCGTTTGTTGTTGCAGTCGGTATTTTTCTGCCGGCGAAAGAGATGACGTTTACAGCGTCGCACGAAAACGATAAAACCAACTATACCTATGTTTTTGTCCACGGCTTTTTCGGTTGGGGCGAAGAACACAAAGCCTATCGCCGGCTGCCGTATTGGGGCTTTTTCAACGGCGACATGATGAAGGGCTTTCGCAAAGCGGGCTACACCTGTGTTGCGCCGACGCTTGACCCGTTCGGCAGCATCTGGGACCGCGCGTGCGAGCTGTATGCGCAGCTTGCGGGCACGCGGGTGGATTACGGCAAAGCGCACGCCGAAGCCTGCGGACACGACCGCTACGGCAAGGACTATACCGGCCACGCAATGCTCGAACAATGGGACAGCACCCACAAGATCAACCTGATCGGCCATTCCCTCGGCGGACCGACATCCACGATGCTTTTGACCATGCTGGCCGACGGCGTGAAAGCCGAACAGAAGGCCACGACCGACGGCACACTGTCCGACCTGTTCAAGGGCGGAAAAACCGACTGGGTCTATTCCGTGACGGGGCTTGCCGCGGTGTATAACGGCTCCTCTTTGCCGATCTGCGCGCAGGCGATCGGCGACACCGGGGACTACCTTTCCCAAAAGCTCGACCGTCGATTTTTGCCCGGTCCGGCGGCGAAGTTAATATTGAAACAGATGCTCGGCAAGTCCCTGGGCGTTCTGCAAAAGGTCGCCAGCGGCGAAGTTGCCGACCCCGACACCGCGATCTATGACATGGATCCCGACCACATGGTGCAGATCAACAAAACGCAGATCCGCACACTCGACAATGTCTACTACTTCTCTGTGCCGCACGACGGCACCAAAAAGGATGAAACAGACGGTCATCTTGTGGCGGATATGGATGTGGACGACTATGTATTCTCGATCCTGATGCCGATCCTCGGCCGCACGAACGACACCACCCGCGGCGGCATCGTGATGGATCCCTCCTGGGGACCGAACGACGGCCTTGCCAACACCATCAGCGAAACGGCGCCCTTCACTGCCCCGCAGGAAACCGTTGACGCACAGCCGTCCGCAGCGCTGGCAAAGAGGTTTTCCACCGGGAAATACTATGTTTTCCCGGCGTATCACGGCGCGCATCTCGTGCTGGAGGGCAATGTGTTCCGCCCGAACCCGGACGGCCCGGAATATGTGTTGCGGCTGATGGAAATGATCAATGCCATTTGAGCTGTTAGCTGTCAGCTGTTAGCAGTTAGTCGTTAGTCGTTAGCAATTAGCGATTTTAACCCCGTCGTGAGCGATCTCGGCGGGGTGGTTGCGTTTTTGGACGAAAACGAAGAAAAAGATTCTCTTCGTTTGAAAAAAATGACCCTTCTGTTTTGTGTTATAGGTGAAAGGAGGCTGCCTATGGAGCCATTTACCGGTAAAGACATCGATCAGATCGTGGAACACAACGCGCAGCACATGCTGCGTGCGGCCTATGCCGTTTTGCATTCCAACTCGGATGCACAGGACGCTGTGCAGGACGCCTTTTTGATTTTGCTGAAAAAGCAGCCGACCTTTCGCGACGCGTCACATGAAAAAGCCTGGCTGCTACGCGTGACGATCAACATCGCCAAAAACGAAGCGAAGCGCAAACGCCGTTTTGCAGACGAACCGCCGCAGGAAACGGCAGCGCCGGAATCGGGCGAGGATGTGCTTTCCTTTGTGCTGCAGCTTCCCGAACCGTACCGGATCGTGATCCATCTATATTATTACGAGGGCTACTCTATTCAAGAGATCGCCCGCCTGTTACATTTGCCTGCCGCCACCGTCGGTACCCGGTTGGCGCGCGGCAGAAAGCAACTGAAAACCATGTTAGAACAGGAGGATGCAAAATGAATGTGCAGCGCGCTTATCAGACGGCAATGGATGAGATTGCGTTCAGCGAAACCGAGCTGCACCGGCTCCAACAATCGCTGCACCGTGCATCCGAAGAACAGGAGGAGTTTCAATTGACCCATACAATCCAAAAAAACCATGTGCTGCGCCTGCTTTTGATCGCTGCGCTGGTGCTGCTTGTTGCGTTTTCTGCTGCGGCAGCCGTCCGTTTCTTTGTTCCGAAAAAGCTTTCCGACGAGCTGCAGCTTAACATATCCAGCCTGCAGCCGGTGGTCAATCTTTCCGACGCTGCGTCCGGCAGTGTGACGACTGTGCAAAAAACACAGTACACCAACGGTCTTGTGATCACCTTTGAAGCGATCGCCAAGGGTAAGTGCTTTGTGGAAAACAGTTGGCAAAGCGCAAACGGCGGCAATGTGGAGGACGAGAGCACCTATGCGATCTTTACCATCCGCAGCGAAGACGGCAGTCCGTTTTACGGCAATCAGGACGGCAAAGATTTCACGCAGCCCTATCAGGCGCCAAATTTCGGCTACAATCTGCTATTGGAAGGCTACGCGCCGAACCCAAGCGCTCTGATCGACCATCATAACATTTTCAATTATGAAGAAAACAACGTTTTATATAAGGCTTATGATATCACGGACGCAGTCCCTTTTGCGGATAAACACCCGTATATCATCATTAATGACGGCATGATCGTCAGCCCGGATATCATGCGTATCGACAAAGACGGCGAATTCTATTTTGACGAACATTACACCGGCATCCGCGCGATGTTCGACTTGAATCTCAACCCGGCGCTGGCTGACCCTGCGAAACAGGCCGAAGTGCTTGAACGAGATCCGCTGTTCACCTATGACGAAATCGTTGCACTGTTTGCCGAAGAAGGCCGCAGCTACGATAATTACACACCTCTCGTGTTTAACGAAGTCATAGACGAAGACGGAACGGAACCTGCAACGGCGCAATAAAAAGCAAAAGTAAAAAAGCACTGCGTTCCCAAAGTGGAATGCAGTGCTTTTCGTTATGGTATTATTCAGTTGATCTTTCCGTAAAGGGAAACGCCTGCTGCGCCCGCGTCTGTTTTCGGAGCGCGGGTCGGAGCGCTCGGCTGCGCGCCGCCTCTGCCGCCTTTGTTGCCGCCGCGCGGACGGGAACCGGAACGGCCGCCTCTGCCGCCGCCGCGGGAAGGATTCAGCGGCTTGACGCCGTCTTCCAGCGAGATGACCACACGACGGTCCTCGTCAGAACCGACAGAGTGGGATTTCACACCTTCAATGCCCTGCACTGTGGTGTGGATGATGCGCCGCTCATAGGGATTCATCGGCTCAAAGGTGAAGTTGCGGCCGTATTTACGAACCTTTTCCGCGTTCTTTTTCGCAAGGTTGGAAAGGGTCGCGCGGCGTTTTTCACGATAGGACCCGACATTCAGCGTGATGCGGGAATACTCACCTTCGGTCTTTTTGCGATTGGCGACCAGACGGGTCAGGTATTGGATGGAATCCAGCGTTTCACCGCGTCTGCCGATCACAACGCCGTAATCGTCACCGCAATCCAGTTCAAGCAGCACTTCGTTGTCCGCCTGCACAAACGCGGCGATCTCTGTTTTTTCAACGCCCATTGCTGCAAGTACACTCTTAAGATATTCCACAGCCGTCTTCACGCCCGGTTTGCTTTCGGGATCGATCGGCGTTCTGCTGAGCGCTTCTTCTTGGGCCGCGGCTTTCAAAGCTTCTTCTTCGCTCGCCTTTGTTTCCGGCTTCTTTTCTGCCGGCTTTGGCTGCTTTTCCGGCTTCGGCTGTGCCTTGGGCGCCGGCTGCTTTTGCGCCTTTTGCGCGGGCTGCTGCGCCTTTTGCGCTTTGGGCGCCTTGGGTTTTTCCTGTTTTACGGGTGCGTCCGGGATTTCATAAAAAGCTCTGGCTTCCGCTTTTTTTCCGCCGAACAGGCCGAGGATCTTTTTTTGCGGCGCAGAGAGGATCTCCACATGAACGTCCGCCGTTTCGGGGGCGTTCAGCGCCGCCTTTGCGGCCGCAAGGGCTTCGTCAACAGTTGCGCCCTGTCCTTTTGCTTCAAAAATCATTCGTTGTCACCACCGTTTTCTTGGTTATGCATCATGATGCATCGTCTTGGTTGTTGTTCACGGTCTTTTTTGTGTTCTCATAGGAGCGCCGGTAGATCGTTTCGTCTACCATCAAACGGGCAATCGTCTTGCGCGGGGCGTAGACGTGGCCGAGGATCAGTGTCTGGAAGAAGGCGAACACGTTGGAAAGGATCCAGTACATGCCCATGCCGGCAGGGAACTGGAACGTGAACCACAGACTCATCAGCGGCATCATGAACATCATGCAGCCCATCATCTGCTGGTTTTCCATGTTCGGGTTGTTCTTTTTCTGGCGCACTTGAGAGAGGACGCTCGTGAGCATCGACGTTGCAAAAGACAAAAGAGGTATGAGAAGTAAAATCTTTGCCTGCGTCGAAGCGGAGCCGAAATTCCGGATGACCGAGAAATCCGGCACAGCGCCCAGGTCGATGCCGAAGACCGTGAAATCAAAATCGCGGATCTTCTGGATCTCCTGCGGATACAGCGCGGCCGTTTCCGGAATTTTGTAGATGAGCTTGTCAATGTTGGCGATCAGCGCCGGTTCCACATAAGCGGCGGCGCGGCCGGACAGACCGAGCGTGGTTGAAGCAACGCTTGTCAGCGTGCTCACCAGCGACGCCGGGATCTGAAGCACATACTTCAGCGGCTCGCGCACCACACCGTAAAGGCCCCACAGAATCGGGAGCTGGAACAGCAGCGGCAGGCAGGAGCCGGCCATGGCGCTGTAACCTTCGCGCTGATAAAGCTCGTTGGTTTCTTCCTGAATCTTCTGGTTGCGTTCCTGCGGCGGATAATCCTGATACTTATCACGGATACGTTTGAGCTTCGGCTGCATGCGCACCTGGGTGGCAGAGCTTTTCTGCTGCTTGATGTTGGTGGGCATGATGATCAAACGGAAAAAGAGCGTGAAGATCAGCAGGGCAAGGCCGTAGTTATCGATGAAACTGTAGAGAATACGGAACAGGAAACCGAAGATCGAATAGAAAAAAGCGAAAATCGTTTGCATGGGTTACCTCCGTACGGATCGCCGGACACACCGGTTTTCGATTTCGTGGTTATTTTTCCCTTTTGGGGGGCACGGGGTCATAACCGCCGTTTGACAGCGGATTGCAGCGCAAAACACGCCAGAGTGCCAGAAGTGTTCCCCGCAGCGCGCCATGCGTTTCGATCGCTTCGATCGCATAGCACGAGCAGGTCGGATAATAGCGGCACATCGGCGGTAAATGCGGCGAGATGTGTTTGCGGTAAAAGCGGATGAGTGTGAGCAGGAGTTTTTTCACTGCAGCACCCCCAGTTCGCGCATCGCCTCGCGCATTGCAGCGGCAACGACCGTGCTTTTGACGCGGGTCGTTTTTGTGCGGGCAACAAAGACAAAATCCCATGTGCCGGAAAGCGTCTGCGTACGCAGCACATCCTGAAACGCGGCACGGATCACGCGGCGCGCGCGGTTGCGCTGCACGGCGCCCCCGATCTTTTTGCTCGTTGTAATGCCGACGCGGCAAATACCCCCACGGTTTTTCATGGCATACACCACCAGTGCGGGTTTTGCGCAGGACTTGCCGCGGCGATACAATCGCAGAAAGTCCTTGTTCAGATTCAACGCGTCATAGGCGCCCGGCATTTGACCAGCCCCGTTTCCACTGAAATCTCAACCGCGGTGAACGGACGTCACCGGGTCATGTTGGAATGAGCGGTGCTCAGTAGGTCAGCTGCTTTCTGCCCTTGGCACGTCTGCGGGCAAGAACCTTGCGGCCGTTGCTGGTTGCCATTCTCTTGCGGAAACCATGCTCCATCTTTCTGTGGCGTTTCTTGGGTTGATAAGTTCTTTTCATTGCGGTATACCTCCTTTGGTTTTGAATGTACACGCACCGCAGCCGAATACGGTACGCTGTTTTCGGTTGAAAGATCGCGCTTTGCAGAGCGCAGACCTTGCATTTTGACATTATAGCTCAAAAGTGCCCCTTCTGTCAACATTTTTCAAAGATTTTATTTGAAGAATCAAGAAAACGCGGCCTTTTTTCTCAGTTTTCTTGACGTGGACAGCGCTCAATGGTAAAATAGGAACCATGAAAAGAGGGACTTCTTATGAAAAGGTTCATTTCTTTGCTGCTGGCGCTGTTGCTGCTGGGCAGCACGATCACGTTTGCCGGCGCGAAGGACGGCGACTGGCGCGCATGGCTGTGGGATGACGGCGAGGTGACCCACGTTTGCGTGGTCGCGCCGCAGGGCTTTGTCAAAGCCGCCAAAACGCCGAAGCTGTTGTTTGCAACGGAAAAGCAGCCGGACAAGCAGCGTTCGGTCGACGCGCAGGTTCAGCAGATCGCATTTTCGGAAAACGGAAAGACGGCCGATCGTCTGCGCTTTGTTGCAAACATCCCCTTGGGCAGTGCGGATGAAATCGCCGCCTGCATCATTCCGGCAAATACGGTGTTTGATAAAAACGGCGACGCAAACCGCACGGCAACGTGCGACACGTTTGCGCACTGGAACCGCGCATGTGAATTTTCAGCGCGCGATCATCTCGGCGACGGCTGGTATGCCGATATCGACACGCGTGACACCCTCGCGGTCGGCGACACGGCTGTCGTTTGGTATGAAAACTGCAGCGCGGGTGCGGAATTGTTTGTGAACGGCGAAAAGAAGCAGACGTTCTTTGCCGGGGAAAGTCAAACGGCGGAGCTGCCGCTGACGGCGCCGGGGACGCTGACAGTCACCGTGCGCCGCGGAGAGACGACCCTGCTTTCCCGCAGTGTGAAGATCATCTCTTCGCGCGAGATGTATTTGCAAAACCTCAAAGACAGCAGACGCTTCTTTGATGTTTCCTCTTATTATGAAAACGCGTCCGCACGCAGCGTTCTTTTTGCGCTGCCCACCGTGCTTGCCATGGCGTTCGGCGCGTTCCTCAAAACGCTGTTCTCCTTCCCCCGCATCGTGCGCGGATAACCTTTCAATCAGAACCGGAGGTGACTCTATTGGGCGAAAAGATCAAGCACGCCATCGGCGTCAAGGGCGATTTCAAGACCGCGATTTTGCCGATGATCAATTATAGCTACGCCAATATGTTCATGGGCGGCGCGGGCTACATCATCAGCATGTATTTCATGATCTTTCTGACCGATGTGGTCAATCTGACCCTTCCGGACGCGAGCAAGGTCGTCATGATCGCCACGATCTGGGACGCCGTGACCGACCCCGCCATGGGCATCATCACCGACCGCACGCGCGCAAAAACGGGCAAGCACCGCCGCTATCTGCTCTGGGGCATTCCGGTGCTGTTTGTGTCCTATGCGCTGCTGTGGAACAGCTACGGACTGGACGGCGCCGCGTCACCGACAAAGGCGATGGTCTATTTTGTGCTTGTGTATATGCTTTATAAAACGGCGTATACCATCATCAGCGTGCCGCACACCGCCATGCTGCCCGAGCTTGCGCCGGACTACGATCTGCGCACACAGTACAACTCCGTGGGCTATCTGTTCAACTCCGCGGGCATGGTGCCGTCGTTTTTGTTCACGGTTGCGATCCTCTGGCTCTTCAAATCCAACGACAACATCACCTCGCAGTCGAAACCGCCGTTTTTGGTCGTCGGTCTGACACTTGCCGTGTTCTTCAGCATTGCGGTGTTTTTGACCTATCACAAAACGCGCGAGCCCTCGTCACTCGACAACGAGTTGCCGCCGTTCGATCTGAAATATCTGCTGCGCGAATATGTGCTTGTTTTTAAGAACAAAGCGTTCCGGCAATATTTCTTCATGAGCCTTGCCTATCAGTTTTCCACCGGCTTTTACGGCACAAGCAAGGTGTATTACATCAAATATCTTGCCAACCAGTACAAGAGCTACGCTGTTTTCAACGCGGTCGCCGGCGTGGCGGAGGCCAGCGCGTTTCCGCTCAACTATGCGCTGACGATGAAATACGGCAAGAAAAAATGCGGCAACATCGTCACGCCGCTCATGGTCGCGGGGCTTGCGATCGGGTTGTTTATGCAGACAAGCACGACGAATTCCGGTGCGGCGACGCTTTGGTTTTTGCTGATGCTGCTGAGTATGATCCTGTATCCGTTCGGCATGAGCGGACTGGGCTTTGTTTCCACAAATATTTTTCCGGATCTGACCGATGTGGACGAGCTGATCACCGGTCGCCGCCGCGAGGGTGTGATCGCCACATTCAGCACGCTGATCAAAAAGAGCGTCAGCGGCTTCATGTCCTACCTTGTCGGTAAGATCCTGTTCTCCTTCGGCCTTGTTACCGGCGACGCCGTGTCCGACTATGAAAAAACAACGGGGCTGCTGTATCCGCAAAGCGAGCTCGCTGTTTGGGGCATTCGCATTTGCGTTGCTGTGATCCCGATCGCCGCAGCGCTGGTGTCGCTGGTTTTGCTGCACCGGTTTCAGATGACGCGCGAAGATCACGCGATGATCCGCGCGGCGCTTGCCGCAAAGCATAAATACGGCGCGGTGAAGCTGACCGAAGCGCAGATCGCGCGAATTGAAGCCGTTTCCGGACAGAAATTTGCCGACACCTGGCTGGCAGAGGGCAGCGACGGTCCGAACGCGAAAATGCTGGAAACGGACGAAGACGGAAATTTTGCCGTGCTGACAGAAGAAGCGTGAAAGCAATGTTGAATTTGGAATTTGGAATGTGGAATTAAGGTCGCGGATTCTTGTGGATGAAAAAAACACATCATTTCCGCGAAGAAAGATACGGGCGCTGCGCCGACCGCTTTTCCTGTCGCGGTGCAAACCTAAAGATATATAAACACCGGCATCCGCGACCGCAATTCCACATTTCACACTCCACATTTCACTCTCTGTAATTCCACATTCCCAAAAGGAGGCATCAGTCATGTCTGACATCCGCGTTGACATCACCAAAAAAGCACCCGACAAAAAAGAAAAGAATTTCAAAAATGACCTCAAAGCCTTTTTGTTTTACCTTGTGCAGTGGACCTGGGGTCTGCCGGTCAACCTTGTGGGCGGTATTGCGTTTTTGATCTGCACAAAGCTGCTCGGCCGCCGTTATCAGCGATTCGGCTACGCCTACATCGTGTACCTGCCTTGGAAACAGGGCGGCCTTTCCATGGGGCTGTTCATCTTCATGCGCGACCAGCACCCGAAAAAGGAGTGGACCTACAACGCGCGTATCCACGAATACGGTCATACATGGCAGTGCCTGCTGCTCGGGCCGCTGTATTACATTGTCATTGCCCTGCCGTCCATGATCTGGTGCAACTGCTTTGAAAGCTGGCGAAAAAAGCACGGTGTATCCTACTATAAACTGTATTGCGAAGCCTGGGCAAACGCGTTCGGACAACGCTTCTCCGGCATGAAAATGACGGCAACCGACCATTGATCTTCTTTTCGCAGCAAAGGAACCTTTTCTATGAACAAACGAAACAATCTGATCGGTCCTCTGATCCTTGCACTGTGTGCCATGATCTGGGGCAGCTCCTTTGTGGCGCAGTCTGCCGGCGCACACTATGTCGGCCCGTTCACCTTCATCGGGCTGCGTTCTCTGCTCGGTTCGGCATTCCTTGTGCCTGTGTTCCTCATCAAAGACGCCGTTTTGAAAAAGAAAACACCCGAACGGTTTTTGCCGACCGACCGCAAAAAGCTGCTGCGCGGCGGTCTGCTTTGCGGGCTTGTGCTGACTGCGGCATCGGTGCTGCAGCAATTCGGCATCGACCGCGGCACCCCGTCCGGCAAGGCAGGATTCATCACCGCGCTGTATATTCTGCTTGTGCCCGTATTCTCCGTGGCGCTGGGCAAGCGGATCCGGCCGATCCTTTGGCCGTGCGCGCTTGCGGCTGTCGGCGGACTTTATCTTCTATGCGTGAAGGATGCCAGCGTGCAGATGTCCGATCTGTATGTGCTCGCGTGTGCGGTGATGTATGCCGTGCACATCCTGGTGATCGATAAGGTTTCGCCCGAGCTTGACGGTATCAAACTCTCGTGTGTTCAGTTCTTCGTCGCAGGCGTGCTGTGTATGCCGATGATGCTGCTGACGGAAGAGGTCTCCTGGGAACTTGTAAAAAGCGCGGCGTTTTCCATCGCTTATTCTGGCATCATGTCCAGCGGCGTGGCATTTACGCTGCAGATCCTCGGCCAGCAGCGCACAGAGCCGACGATCGCTTCTATGATCATGAGTCTGGAATCCGTGTTCGCAATGCTGACGGGACTCCTTGTGCTGCAGGAGGTGCCAACGCTGCGCGAGGCGCTCGGCAGCGCGGTCATGTTCGCCGCGATCATTGTGGCGCAGCTGCCCGAGAAGAAAGGACAGGAAAAACCGGCATAAACGCCGGGCAAAAGAAAGGCCGCGTTGCGGCGGCAAAACAAAGGGTTTGAAGGAGAAAAAAATGTTTTATTTCTTATGGCAGGCCGGCATGACCTATAATCTGATCCTGATTCTGGCGGCGGTCATTCCCGCGCTGATTTTGATGGTGCGTGTCTGGCGCAAAGACAAGCTGGAAAAGGAAAGCCCGGAGCTGCTGCGGCGGCTCGTCATCGGCGGCATCCTCTCCGCGCTGCTCGCGATGGTGGAGGAGCGCGTGCTGAGCTGGGTGCTCGACGGCGCGGTGGCGCAAAACACGGTGCTTTACAACGTGCTGCTGTATTTCGTCATCGTCGCGGTGTCGGAGGAAAGCTCGAAATATCTGTTTTTGAAGCGCTATTCCTGGCGCTCGCCGGAATTCAACAGCCAGTTTGACGGCGTGGTTTACGCGGTCTTCACCTCGCTGGGCTTCGCCCTTTGGGAAAACATCAGCTATGTGATGCATTTCGGCTTTTCCACCGCACTTGTGCGCGCTGTGACCGCCATTCCGGGGCACGCCTGCTTCGGCGTGTTCATGGGCGTGTTTTACGGCATTGCGAAAAAATATCAGAACTTCGGGAAACCGGTCGCCTCGCGGATCTGCCGGCGGCTGTGTCTGCTGTTTCCGGTGCTGCTGCACGGCGCGTATGACTACATTGCCACGCTCGAACAGACCGAAAGCGGCTGGTATTTTACCGCGTTCGTCGCTGCGCTGTTCGTCGTGTCGTATCTTCTGGTCGGCAGGATGTCAAAAGAGGACAGATACATCGCTTAGAGCGAAGGAAAACAAAAACGTCGAAGCAAAACGGCTGCTTCGGCGTTTGTTTTTTATTGGAAAGAACGGTTCATTTTGCCGCCAGCGTTTCAGTGAGCTGTTCAAGCTGGTTCGCGGAAAGGCCGATGGAGCGCAGATACTGCGCGGCGGCGACTTTGAGATTTGCGGTTTCCGGGTTTTCCGTGCCGAACAGATTGCCGAGCGTTTTCAGCAGGTTTTCCCGCAGAATGAGGCTGTAGGCGGCGTCGCTCGGCTGAATGCCGTAAAAGTTGCTGTAGGTTAGCATATAGTCGTTCGTGACTGCGTTCAGATCGGCGCCGGCAAAGCATTCGAGAAGGGCGCAGAAAATGCCCGTGCGGTCCTTGCCCTCCTTGCAGTGCACAAGATAGGGTCCGTCGTTTGTAAGCAAAAACAGCACGCTGTCTTTGACCTTTTCGGCAAACGCTTCGCTTTCAAAGTCATATCCCATTTCCGGATTGATGACCGCGCAGGTGCTGTAATAGCTGTTTGCAAAAGCAACATGGTTTTCCATCGCCGCGGCGGAATCCGTCAGATTGATGACGGTGCGCACGCCTGCCTGTTCCATTGCCGCCATCGCATAGGTGTTGCGGCCGATCGCCGGGTCCAGCGGAGAGCTGCTGCGATACAGCGTCTGCGGCCGGATCGCGTCTGTGGCGACCGCGCGGAAATTGGCGAACTGCGCGTCAGTGAGATGTGCATAATCTTCGCGCGCATCCGTGCGGGTGAGATTGCGCGCGGTGTATTCGTCGAAGTAGCCCTGCTTCTCCTTCAGCATGAGCTGCAGCGCGGGAACTTTGATCTCCCAGCGGTAGCCCGGGGCTTCGTCGATCGTCTGCTTTTCGGCAATGCCGGTGACGGTCGCAAACGCGCCCATGTTGATCGCGAGGGCGACTTCGTTGTCCTCCAGATCGAAGCGGCACATCATGCTGCCGCTGTTTACATCGGTGTAAGAGGTGCCGACCGGCAGATCGAACATGCGATCGCCCGCAAAAACGGTGATGATGTCGCCAACTTCAATGTTCGCCTCTTTCAGCGCTTCAAACGTTGTGTCCAAAATCACATTGCCGTGCTTGTTGATCGAGCGGATCGCGACCGTGACGGTCTGCTGCGCGTCTTCGGTGTCTGCGACAGTGGTTTCGGGCACAGGTGGCTGCGTGTTTTGCATCTGCCGGTTTCCAAGAAAAACGGTGAGCAGAGATAAGATGACGAGCAGGATGCTGAATAGTTTTTGAAACATGGGGGGCTTCCTCCTTTTGCCGGGGTGCTGCGGTATCCGCAAAAGCGGTGCACAGCCATACTGTATCACAAAATCGCGCCTTTTGCAACCCTGCCGGACGGGTCAAAAAGAAAAAAGATGCAGAAATCCGCATCTTTTCGGCTGGTTAAAATCGGCTTATTCAATCGTCAGAATATCGGAGAATCCGGTCACTTCGAAAATTTCCATCACGATCTCGTTGGCGCCGGTGATCTTCATGTTGCCCTGCTTGTTCATGATCTTCTGCGCGGAAAGAAGGACTCTCAGACCGGCGGAGGAGATGTATTCAAGCTTTGAAAAATCAAAGGTGAGATCGGTGATGCCGTCAAGCTCGTTTTTGATCACGGCTTCGAGTTCGGGTGCCGTTGTGGTATCGAGTCTGCCTTCAACGACCAGGGAAAGCGCTGCAGCGTTTAAGGTTTTATGAATCGTCATAATGAAAATCTCCTTCTGTTAAAACTTTTTTGTAATAAGCATTTCAACTGAATTGTCGGCGATGCCGATTTCAATATCGTCTGCGATGTTTGCAACGATCGACTGTTCAAGCTCATCCCATGCTTCGCCGGCTGCTTTCTTTTCCGCCTTGTATTTGTTGAGCGACCAAACATTTGCTGCGGAGATGGACATTGTTTTTGCATAGGCGGCAGCCTGCGCAGTGGAAAGATTGTCCGTATGAAAACCGCCGAGATACTCGCTGGGGATGGGTGCGCCCGTGGGCTCGATGATCCGGTTGAAGAGATCCTTGATCTTGCCCATGATGCCCCGTGCGGCAATGTTTTCGCCGCTGGTGGAAGCGGAGAGCAACTTGTTTCTCATCTCCGTGTTCATCTTTGTTTCGGTTGTCAGATGAAGATAGAAGAAATCGCCGTCATCTTCGATCCAGAAATCAGCGTCGTGATTGCCCGTGATCGCTTTCAGCATTCCGGTCATTTCCTCTGCCAAAAGGCGCAGATGTAACGCATCTTTATTTGGGAGTGATTTGAAAACGGCAACCGACTCGGTTTGCTTTAACGCTTCGGCAATGCCGATGCCGTCGCTTGAAATGTGAACAACATCAGACTTCATAGAAATAACCCCTTACAATGATTGATAGCTTTATTCTAAACTATTTAATAATAAAAGTCAAGTGTTCCGGGCTTTAAAACAAAAACAATGTGCAGACCGGGCTTGTCCGCGCCGCGGCTACTTCAGTTTTTGTGAGAACCGACGGCTGAAAAAAAGAAGAGCGCTCACAGTCAAAAACTGCAAGAACTCAACTGGTGCGGATGACGGGGCGCGGGTGTCCGGTGGACACCTCTGCGCAGCAGAAGCGCCGACCGAGCCGGCAGGCGAGAACTTGAACCCACTTTATACTCCGTGCCGCAGTTACATTTTATCTTGCCGGTAGTAATTGTATAAAAAGAAGAGTGCTCACAGTCAAAAACTGCAAGCACTCAACTGGTGCGGATGACGGGACTTGAACCCACACAGTATTGCTACCACTAGAACCTGAATCTAGCGCGTCTGCCAATTCCGCCACATCCGCGTGCTTGATTATTCTATCACAAGCATCCGAAATAGTCAAGTCCTTTTTTGAAATTTCTTTTGCCCTTTTTGAAAAAAACTTTTTTATTGCTTTTTGCGCGGAAATATAGTATACTAACTGTGATTTTGTTGCAAAGGAGCTGTTCGAATGAAAACATCCGGAAAAATCGCGGCCTGCGCGCTCGGCGTGGCCGCAGCCGCAAACGCTGTCCATGCGGCCGCATTCCGTCCGAAAAAAGAGACCGTGGCGCCGCTGTCGGCGGAGAACGTAAACGTTGAGCGCTATCGTGCCCATCTTTCACGCGCCATTCAGATCAAAACGATCTCCAACCGTGAACCTGACCGTGTGGACTGGAATGAATTTCAAAAGTTTCAGGACTTCATCGATGAGGCCTTCCCGCTGATCAGGGAAAAGCTTGAAAAGACCGTTGTGCCGCCCAGTAATCTCGTGTTTTACTGGAAGGGCACGCGCAGCGACCTTGACCCCATTGCGCTGCTTGGCCATCAGGATGTTGTGCCTGTGACGAGCGGCACGGAAGACGATTGGGTACACCCGCCGTTTGAGGGTGTCGACGACGGCGAATTCATCTGGGGCCGCGGCGCGCTGGATATGAAAAACCACCTGATCGCCGTGCTGGAAGCGACCGAGACGCTGCTGGAGGACGGCTTCACGCCCGAGCGCGACGTGTATCTGCTCTTCGGCGACAACGAAGAGGTCGTTGCAAACGACAAAAACGGCGCGCGCGACATCATGAACTACCTCAAAGATAAGGGCATCCATCTGGACTGTGTGCTCGATGAGGGCGGCGCCATGCTGCCGGTCGATGTGCCGCACGTCATCAACAACAAGTACCTTGCCGGTATCGGCATCGGCGAAAAGGGGTACGCGGACATTGAAGTCGCCGTTTGCGCCAAAGGCGGCCACTCCTCGCAGCCGCCGAAGCATTCTGCGATCGGCCGGCTTGCCGATGTGATCAAGGACCTTGAAAACCACCAGTTCAAATCTGAGTTTTCCTTCAACATGAAGCAACTGCTGGATTCCGTGGCGCGCAACGTGACCTATCCCGTGCGCCTTGTGACCTGCAACATCAAAGCGCTGCAGCCGGTGCTGCTGCAGGTGTTCAAGCTCATTCCGCCCGCCGCCTGCATGATCCGCACCACCACAGGCGTGACCATGACGCAGGGCAGCCCCGCTGCAAATGTGCTGCCGCAGCGCGCGAGCGTGACGGTCAACTTCCGTGCCATGCCCGGCGTAACGACCGACGACCTTGTTGCCCACATCCGCAAAGTTGTGCGCAACAAGGATATTGAGATCAACGTCCTCAACAGCAAAGAGGCGTCCAAAATGTCGCCCACTGATTCGCGCGCCTATGGTATCATCGCCGATCTGTGCCGCCGGATGGAGCCGAACTCCATTGTTGTGCCATATCTCGTTATGGGCGGTACCGACGCGTGCAACTATGAGCCGATCTGCGAAAACATCTACCGCTATGCGCCGTTCAAGGCCGACGCTTCGCTGCTGCTTTGCACCCACGGCACGAACGAGCGCATCCCCATCTCCTGCATGGAAGAGGGTCTGGTGTTCTTCAAGAACTTTATCCGCGCGGCGAGCGGGGAATAATCAGGTGTCAACAGGGACGTTTAACTCCGCTGCGGTAATTTGCCGCGGCGGTTTTTTTGTGAGCTTTCGGCGGCGGATATTTTCGTGATGATCAATAAAAACCGGAAGGCGCATCCGGCGCTGCCTTTTGCGCACGGCGAACGCCGTGCACAGGGAGGGTTTCCCCGTGTCTATTCTTTCATTGCTACTGGATACTATCAACGTAGGAACAAAATTTGCGAGAATGTTTTTCTTCAAATGATGTGACAGCGCGGCAGAACGGAAATCAGGTTGCAAAAAAGAGGTGCGGCCTGTTCGGACAGCGCTTCTGCTGCGCAGAAGCGTCTGCCGGGCACTCGCACCCCATAGAAATTATGACTCGTTGTGTTTGCGGTGGATCAGCTCTGCGGTGAGGGCTTTTCATCGTGCAACAAACAGCTTACTTTTTAATCCTCCCAATCAGCATATCCAACAGCTTGCGCAGTTGTTCCCACACGGCACGCAGGCGATCAATGATGCTTTGCGCTTTGCGGATACCGGACACCGGTGCATCGGGAGCGGAGCTCGTGTCGCGGTGCAGTGCACCGTCCTTGCTCTCGATCGCAAGATAACGCGGGAAGCCATCCAC
Source organism: Oscillospiraceae bacterium (assembly GCA_902792985.1). Lineage (GTDB taxonomy): Bacteria > Bacillota > Clostridia > Oscillospirales > Acutalibacteraceae > UBA6857. Next base: position 10,513 of record CADBBT010000009.1, on the reverse strand, counting down.
CGTGTTCACGGTCTGCTGCGTCGGCTCATTTAAAAGCTGCGTAATAAAGGCGTTGATCGCCGGGTAGGACGGGCTGTGCTTGGCGCCGCGCATAAACCAGGTCTGTTCGGGGAACAGGCAGGTGGATGCGTCAATGTCCTTTTCGGGAGAGATGTACGCCGGATCGCGGCTAGCGATCACATCGGCGGGCAGTGTCTTGCCGAAATCGGCGGTCGTTGCGCCGAAGGAGGAAAACTTTGTGTCTACCGTGCCGTCGCTGAGGTTGCGGCAGGACGGCGTGAGCGGCAGCGAGGAGAAGCCCGTGCGTACAAGCACATAGACGTTTGCGCTTTCGTTCAGCGCTTTGAGCGTTTCGGTCTTGTAGGGCCGGATCTTTTCGTTATAGGCTTCGACCTTGGCGCGCAGAACGCTGCGGTCCTGGTCGGCGCAAAGCTCGTCAAACACATAATGCATCGCCGCGTCCACGTCCTCATCGGGAATCATCGCCCAGATGGACAGCCAGTTGGTGAACATCGGCATCAGCAGCTCGCGCTGGACCCGTTCCCCTTGATTTGCGATCAGCTCATCGCCGAGCTGCACAAGCGCATTCGTCAGCCCGATCACACGCGCCGAGCGCAGCACCTCCTGCAGCAGCTCGCTGTATTCGCTGCCGCCAAACGCATAATTCAGATAATCCTCAAGCGCCTGGGCGTCCAGTATGAGTTCGCCCTTCATCAGATCGCCGGTGTATGCCTCGCCGTAGATCGCGGTGGAATCAAGGACCGCGCCGCGGATCTTTTCGTTGCCGTAGAGCGTCAGATAGGTGATGAACACAACGCCGCCATAGCTGTGGGCGTGAATGTTCACCTGCGGCACACCGGCGAGCTCGCACACCTCGTTGATGAAGTCATTCAGGTCGGCTGCGGTTTTGAACGGATCCTCGCGCCAGTCATAAAAGAAGGTCAGCTCGCTGTCCGGCGCGACATAATAGAGCGGATAGTAACCCGCACCGGTGTTGTTGACCGGCTCTGCGCCCTCACCGTAAAATACGGGCGTGAAATACGGATCCACAAGGTCCAAAGCTGTGTCGCCGAAGCCTTTCCAGTCGCGCAGCAGCAGGCTTGTGAGCAGAGAGGGCAGGGCGGCTTTCACGTCGGTGAGGATGCCGTTCATGTCTGGCGGCCAGATCACATCTGAATTCGGGTCGTCCTTATCGGCGTAAATGCTGGTGCCCATAAAGCCGTGAACGTAAATCTCAGGGCAGGTGCGCACTGCTTCGGCGCCGAACGCGGCCGATGCGCACGAGGCGAGCAGCAGTGCGGCAAGCAGAAGTGACAGAAGTTTTTTTGCTGTTTTCATCATTACTCCTCCGATCATTTTTGTGTCTTTGACGGTTAACTTTCGGAATCAAGCTTGTAGTGTCTGAGATTGGAATCAATAAACATTGCGCCGACGTCAAGGGCATGGATAAAGGTGCCGTCGGGCATCGGATACACTGTCAGTCCCTCGCCTTCGCCGCCGAAATTGGGGATCAGCCGCGGCTGATACGCGATCCGGTCAAACAGCTTGGTGACGGTGCCGTCTTTCAGGTCGATTTTGTAAACCGCTCTTGTCGGATCGTTTGTGCCGACATATAAGATGTTGTTCCACACTTCGCCGCCCTGAATCTCATCCACAACGAGCGAAAGCGGAATTTCTTTCAGCAGGGAAAAATCCTGCAGACTGTAGATATACAGTCGGTCTGTGTCATAGCAGTCCGCAACGATCAAAGCATCTTCCCCGTAAAAGGTCACCCAGGGCAGACCGTCCGTAAAGATCTCGTTGGAAAAGATGTGATATTTGCCGGTGAATTCCAACGTTTCTGCGTCAAAAACAGCAACCGTCGGATTTTTCCAAACATTGCTGTCTTCCAGCGCGGCAAGCAGGACGCCGTTTTTGCAACTGATGCCGCCAACGTGCTTGAGCCCGTATTTTTCAAGGCCCTTGAAGGGCGTCAGGTTCGAAGCCAGAATCTCTTTGCCGTCAAGGGAAGTGCGGATCAGGCCGCCCCTGCCGCTGAAGATCCAGCAGTTACCGTCGGTGGTGACGCCCTGCGAGCGGACAAAGGTCTGAAAGCCGACGACCTTCGTGTTGCTTTCAAAGGGGGCAACGTCACCATTGAACAGCGTGTTTGCGGAATTGGTCAGGAAGATCAGGGCGCAGGCAATGAGTGCAAGCAGCCGTTTGAGCAGTTTGACGGTAAGCACGGCAGACTCCTTTCGGACAAAATGAACGTGTGTGCCGGATCGACGGGAATGCCGTCTTTTTCTTTAAATAAAATTATAGTACAATTCCATCTTAAAGTCAATGGAAGAACGGGAGCCCGGAAAGAAAAAATGCACCTGCTGTCAGACAGGTGCACAAGTCAGTCAAATTTTCTCTGCAGCGCGCCGCGCACCCAGTTTCCGCCCTCGCGCAGTGAGAGCAGCAGCTTTTTGAGCGCACGGGGATTCGCCTGCCTGCGTGCGGTATAGGGCACCGGCAGCGTTTGCAGCAGCCGCTCATAGGCGGGCAGCTTTTCCAGAAAGCGCGCGTAGTCTTTGGCTTCCTTTTCGCTCCACGCGCCTTCGCAAAACGCGCCGAGCCGCGGAAAGGTCTGGGCGCCGGCTTTGCCGAGGTTGTCGATGAACTCTGTCCACAGGCAGGCCTCAAGCCCGACCGGCGTTTTGCCTTCGGCGGTGGGCTCATAATCGTAGACGGCGGACAGCGGCAGCGTGCCGTGGGAGTGGTCAAAATAGAACACGCGCCAGTTCGCGTCGATGTAGGGCGCATCGGTCTCCGGCGGGCGGTTCCAATGGTGCAAAACGATGCTGCCGGCAAAATCGGGCGAAAGTTCCTTGTTGTGCCACGCGAACACGCGCTGCCCCTTTGCGCGCAGATGGTCGGCTACGCGTCGCATGAACGCTTCATAAAGCGCTTTTTCATCCGCAAGGTGTTCGTCGCGGATGCGCTTTTGGCAGTCGGGGCACTGCTTCCAGTTGTGCAGCGGCACCTCGTCGCCGCCGATGTGGACCATTCCCGACGGGAACATCTCGCACACCTCGTCGAGCACGGAAAACACAAATTCATAGGTGCTCTCTTTCCCGGCGCAAAGAATGTCGCGATGGATACCGACACGGGACGTCACATTACGCTCTTTGCCGTCGCAGGAAAGCGCAGGATAGGCGGCGAGGGCGGCGATGCTGTGGCCGGGCAGGTCAATCTCCGGCACGATCGTGATGTGCCGCGCGGCGGCATAGGCAACAAGATCACTCACGTCCGCCTTGGTCAAAAAGCCGCCGTAGAGCTTGCCGCCGTAGGCCGGGTCGGTGCGAAATCCGCCGATCTGCGCGAGCAAAAGGCGGCTGTAAATTTCCACGCGCCAGCCCTGGTCGTCGCTCAGGTGCAGATGCAGCACATTGAGCTTGTGCAGCGCCATGGCGTCCAAAATCAGCTTGATCGCGTCGGGCGCGAAAAAGTGACGGCAGATGTCGAGCATGAACGCGCGATGGGAAAACCGCGGCGCGTCGTCGATCGAAAGCGCGGGCAGGGCGCAGTCGCTTTGCAAAAGAAGCTGCTTGAGGGTCTGCACACCGTAAAACACGCCGCTATCGTCCGCGCCGGTGATCGTGACTTTGTGCTCCTGCACGGTCAGCCGGTAGCCCTCGCGGTCCGGCAGGGTCGGATCAACGGAAAGAAAGATATAGTCCTTGCCGCTGCCGATCAGGGGCGTGAGCTCATAGACCTTTTCTAAAAACGCGAGCAGATCGCTTTCGGCGGTGGCGGACGCTGCGTCGGCACGCAGGTTGCAAAGCTCGTTCAAAAAGAACACGGGCGCGTCGCCGGATATTTGAAACGTGCGCGGTTCCGGGATAACGGAAAACTTCATGTTGCTCTCCTCAGGTCAAAAAGGCTGCAATGTACTGTGCAAAGAGCGTTTGAAAGCGCGCTGTGTTCACCGGATCTCCGGTCAGAGCGTGGCCGGCATTCGGAAACGACACAAAATCATGCCGTACCCCGGCGCCTGTCAGCGCAGCATCCAGCCGCTGGGCGTTGGAATAGGGGACAATGGTATCCTGCATCCCGTGCGCCATGAGCGTCGGCACCGTAGCGGACGTGACCAGCTTTGCCGGGGAGATGTTGCGCAGCATCGGAATGAACGCTTCGGCAAGTCCGCTTTCCAGCGCGGAGGCCACAAGGTTCGGGTCAAGACCGATGTTTGTGATGACGGACTGCACCATGTCGGAGGAGCGGATGAACGCCGGGTCGGTGAAATCTGTCGGGGCGCTGGAGCTGATCACCGCAGCGAGGCGCACAGGCGCTTCGGCGGCTTTGGTATAAGCGTAAAGCAGCGCAAGGTGGCCGCCGGCGGAAATGCCGACAAATACGGCTTTGGTCAGGGTGATCCCGTTATACTGCGCCGTTTGCACAATGGCGTTCAGCGCTGCGGTGATGTCGTCGAGCTCTTCGGAAAACAGCACGCCGTTGCCGAGAAAACGATAGTTCATGGTGGCGGTCGCATAGCCTCTGTTGCGCCAGGTCCGCGCGTCATAGCTGTAGCTTTCCTTGCTGCCGGTGACCCAGGCGCCGCCATGCAAAAAGAGGATCAGCCCGGTCTGGGCTTTTCCGCTCGGCAGATACAAATCAAGATTTTGTGTGTCTGCGCTGCCGTAAGCGATGGTTTGCTCCAGCCCGTAGGCGGGGGTGAACGGTGCGTTTTCGGCCGGCTGGGCTGTGCCGCCGCCGAGGTTGATGCCGAAGAGGGACAGGAACATCATGATCCACGAAAGGAACAAAGAGAAGAGCTGCTGCATAAAAACGCCGCCTTTCTATCATATTAGATGTATTATAGCATCTCTGTATCGAAAAAGCAAGGCGGCTTTTTTCGTTCGGTGGTTGTTTTTTCAAAGAAAGTGTGCTACAATAAAAACAGTAATCACGAAAGGAGTATTCCTATGTATTGCAAACACTGTAACGCTCAAAACGCCGATGACGCGCGCTTCTGCTCGTCCTGCGGTGCACCGCTGAATGAACCGGCACAGCAGCAGGAAACCCCGCTGCAGGGACAGTACACCCCGCCGCAAGGGCAGTATACACAGCCGCCGTATCAGCAGCCCTACTACGGCGCGCCGGGCTCGATGGAGCCGACAAAGCCGCTGACGATCGCACTGCCGATTGTTGCGCTGATCCTCGGCATTCTCTCTGCGGACATCATCGGCATTCTGCTCGGCGCGTTTGCGCTGGTCAATTTCAACCGTTACACCGATGCGCTGCGCATGGGTGACATCGGTTCGGCGGAAATGTATAAGGCGAAGAGCCGTCGCCTTGCCACGATCGGCATCATCGTGACGGTTGTGCTGTTCGTGCTGGGCATCATCGTGCTCATTGCCGGCGGCGTGCTGCTTGGTGTTTCCTTTGTGGAAAACGGCGGAATCGACAGTCCTTTGGTGGAATTCAATTACGGCGGCGGGATCGACGAGCCACCGATCGACATTCCGGCCATGCTGCAAATGCTGTTTTGAGTGCCGCTTTTGAAAACACAAGAAAGGTCGCAGGATCTCCTGCGCCTTTTTTTGTCTCCACTTTTCACTCAGTCCCTTACCCCTTCCACCGGAGACCTGCGCACCAAACCACGGGGAAGGCTTTTCCTTAAGTTGATGACATTGCTGCTTGTGGGGAAGGAAACTATGGACGAAAGTCCGCGGTGAATGAGGCAAGCCCACCATGGACGTGAATCCACGGCGGGCTTGTTGGATAGTTGAAATGTTTTATCTTCCGAACAGTTTTGCAAAGAAGTTCAGAATCATCTGAATCAGACGTTCAAAGAAGTTCAGCTCTTTTTCCGATGGTTCGTCGTTCGGTTGAATCGCCGGTTCGGTGGGCTGTTCAACGTCTTTCACATGCTTACCGCAACGCGGGCAGTTTCCGTTGGAATCAAGGACTGCGTGGTTTGAAGAATCCACAGCGAGCAACGCGTGACCGGATACCCATTTGCCGCAGTCTGAGCAGTAGATACCGGCAGTGTAGCCTGTTTCCGTGCAGGTTGCAGGAATACCGTTGCGGTTCTGTGTGCGGACATGGTTCAGCGGATCAAGCGCGATGTCTTCGGTGTAGCTGGCACCACAGGAACAGGTAAAGGTTTTTATGCCCTTGGACGAACAGGTCGCAGCTTTTGTGATGGCAATACCGTAGACATGGACGTGAATGGATTGCTCATAGTGCCACTGGGCGTTGAGGAGCGGCTCATTTCCGGTGCCGAAGTTGATTTCGTTTTTGTTTGTTTCGGTTCCATAATAGTAGACATGAGAAATGACTGAAGACGTGTTGTTATTTTGTCTCGCAAATGCATTTTGTCCGATAGCACCGACCTTGTTATACATTGTAACATTCGCAAGCTTGCAATTATAAAACGCCTGTTGTCCGATCGTTTGCAGATTTCTTCCGAGAACGACTTCTGAAAGGCCGGTATAATAGAACGCGTAATTGCCGATTCCAATAACACCGTCTCCGATGACAATAGATGAAAGAACCGTGCAATAATTAAATGCATAATTTCCAATGCTCTCCACGCTGTTGGGAATGTTGATGGTGGTCAGAGCTTGGCAATGATCGAAAGCATTGTTTCCGATGGATTTCAACCCTGTGCCACACGAAACGGAAACCAAGGCGTAACAATAGCGAAATGCATAATTCCCAATAGTTTCCAGGCTATTTGGCAACTGAATCTTTGTGAATGCGTTGCAATTGCTAAATGCATAACTGCCAATTTTTTTTACGCCTTCCTCGATATTGATTTTCAAAATATCAGAACGGTGAGAAAACCACGGCGCAGAACTGGAACTCGATGAAGAATAATCATTCATTGAACCGTTACCACTGATGGTCAGTGTTCTGGATATATCATTATACGTCCATGTCAAGCCGGATCCACAGGCGCCGGTTTCTTCTGCCGCAAAGCTCATGAAGCAGACACTCATTGAAACCAACAGAATAACAAAGGTGAATAAGACGGACAAGGTTTTTCTAATTGTTTTGAACATAATCTAACGACCTCCTTTGTATAGTGACAAAATAATAACATAAATGGTTTAGTTTGTCAACACCTTTTACCTTGTTTATTTAAGCTTTTAGTTGTGTTAGACTAAACTTAGAAGGTGAGGTGAGCTTATGCAGGACTACAAAATCGGTATGGGCGCAAGAATCAAACAGCGGCGCAAGGAGCTGAAGTTCACACAGGAAGCTATTGCGGAACAGATTGGCGTATCTGTGAAACATTTCAGCGAAACAGAGCGCGGCATTTCCGGGTTTTCAGTGGAAAACCTGATAAAGCTGAGCGATTTGCTTCATATGTCTCTGGATGAAATGATCAGAGGGACACCGGCAGACGAGCATGCACAGTGGGAATTGCTTCTGGAACCGCTGACCTCGCTTCCCAAAGAGAAACAAAAAGATTTCATTGAATTGCTTTTGCTGGCAATCAAGCTTACAAAGTAACCCCGACCATCTTTGACGGTTGGGGCCTTTTTTAGCCTTTTTCATACAGTTGTTTTTCAGTTGTTTTTACCATATCCCTATTCCCTGACCCCTGCCCTTTTTATTCCTCTCCACTCTCAACTCTCCAAACTCCACTCAACCCCTCAACCCCTACCCCCTCATCCCTCCACCCTAATCCCTACTCCTTTTTTTCATTTCCCGCTTGTGTTTTCTGTTTCTCTTTGCTATAATAGAACGGTACCGGAAGAATCCAAGAGACAGGACAGTGTTTACGTTGGAAAAGTTTGTTTGTATTGACGTGGAAATGCCCAACGGCGAAAGCAACCGCATCAGCGCCATCGGTCTGAGCGTGTTTGAAAACGGTGTACTGAATCGCCAGTTTTATTCACTCGTCAACCCTGAGACCTGGTTCCAGCCGTATGTTGTGCGGCTGATCGGCATCACGCCGGAAATGGTCAAGGACGCGCCGAATTTTGCCGAGATCTGGCCGACGATCGAGCCGCTGCTTTCCGGCAGCGTTCTGGTTGCGCACGGGGCAGGGAACGACCTGAAAGCGCTTGGGCGGTGTCTGCGGCATTATAAGATCCCGTGGAACGCCGAGGTGCCGTACATTTGCACTGTGGAGGCGTGCACGTCGCTGTATCCCCAGCGGCAGGGTTATTCGCTCGATGTGCTGTGCGAGGATTTTGATATTCCGCTCGAGCACCATCACGCGCTGTCAGACAGCGAGGCGTGCGGACGGCTGCTGCTGCACTGTTTGGCGGACGGACTTGAACCGGAAAGCTGCATCAAGCAGTTTGATTTGCTGCGTTGCCGCAACAAAAAGAAAAAGCGTGTCCGCTCGCCGCAGAGCGCGAGCGCTGTGGAGGCTGCCGCCGCGGTGATCCGTGAGGATCTGCTCGCACTGGCGAAAAAGCGCGAAAAAAAGACCGGCATAGCGATCACCGAAATGAGTCTCGGTCTGCGCGACAGCGATCTGCTGAATTATTACCGCGACAACGCGACCGACGCGTGTCTGCACACCTTCATCCACGATCTGCCGCACAAATATGACGAGGAAAACCGCCTGCACGCAATCGTGATCTCCAACCGCAGCCGTTTTTCGTTCACCGTGCAGTGTATTGACGAGTTTTTGCCGTTTGCGGAAACCGAGGCGACGCTCGCGCTGCTGCGGCCGAAGCTGTTTCGACGTAAGCAGCCGGAGCTGTCCGACCATTTACGCCGATGGCTGCTTTCCGACGAGCGCATGGAGGTGCTGTTCGGGTTGCAGACGCTGCGCGTATACTATATTAAAGCACCCACGCTTCCGATGTTTTTGGAACTGGTTGCCTCCCTTGCAGATGACGACCCGGTTCTGAGTGCGGAAAAGACTGCTTTTTTTGCCGCCGCACTCAAACGCGCCCCGCGGCGTACCCTGCACTTTTTGCAAAACCATGTGCGCACCGAGGCGGAAAGCCGCGCCATCGCGCAGGTGTTGCAGGGCGACCTTCCCGAGCGGTATGCCGAAGAGATCCGTGCGCTGGCGCTTGACAGCGACGCGCCGCAGGAGGAGGAGACGGCTGCCGATACGGTGCCGGTGTAAGGCAAATTGAGATCTGTTTATTGAAAGCCGACGCTGATGAAAGCGTCGGCTTTTTTGCGGGAACGGGAAGGCCTGTATTTAGTGGCTAAAATTGATTTAAAAAGACAAACACAAGATATAGTATGCTTTGAATGGAGAGACACAAAAACACTCGGCTCCGTTTGCAAAACCGAAAAAGTCGGGGCAAAAAAGCCGAAAAAAGGTGTTGACAAAGGGCAAAAAGGGTGTTAAAATAGCGGCACCGCTTGAGACGAGCGTCTGCACCAAACGGCTGCGGACAAGCGTAAAAGCGGCAGACGAGAGCCACGAAAAAAACTTGAAAAAAGTTTGAAAAAGTTCTTGACAAACGGAACCGATTGTGGTATACTCGTTGAGCTGCCTGAGAGAGGCGGCAGATGAACCTTGAAAATTAAACAACGATGAAAAGGAACCCGAGATTTTTTGAAGTAAGAAGTACTCTTACAGAACAGTAATTTCGGAAGCCGATCTCGAAAGGGATTCGGTGGAAGAAAAAGAATGATACGTCAGTATCGAATGAGCGAACAAAGCTCTGAAATAGGTTGATGCAGGGAGACCTGTGTTGATACAATATTTTAGAGAGTTTGATCCTGGCTCAGGACGAACGCTGGCGGCGTGCCTAACACATGCAAGTCGAACGAAGCTCCTGATCTGATCCTTCGGGTGAAGTGAAGGAAGACTTAGTGGCGGACGGGTGAGTAACGCGTGAGCAACCTGCCTTTCAGAGGGGGATAACAGTTGGAAACGACTGCTAATACCGCATAACGTATTGGTGTCGCATGGCATTGATACCAAAGCTGAGGCGCTGACATTGGGACTGAGACACGGCCCAGACTCCTACGGGAGGCAGCAGTGGGGGATATTGCACAATGGGCGAAAGCCTGATGCAGCAACGCCGCGTGAGGGAAGACGGTTTTCGGATTGTAAACCTCTGTCTTTGGTGAAGAAGAAAGTGACGGTAACCAAGGAGGAAGCCACGGCTAACTACGTGCCAGCAGCCGCGGTAATACGTAGGTGGCAAGCGTTGTCCGGAATTACTGGGTGTAAAGGGAGCGCAGGCGGGATGGCAAGTTGGATGTGAAATACCGCAGCTCAACTGCGGAGCTGCATCCAAAACTGTCGTTCTTGAGTGGAGTAGAGGTAGGCGGAATTCCGAGTGTAGCGGTGAAATGCGTAGATATTCGGAGGAACACCAGTGGCGAAGGCGGCCTACTGGGCTCTTACTGACGCTGAGGCTCGAAAGTGTGGGGAGCAAACAGGATTAGATACCCTGGTAGTCCACACTGTAAACGATGATTGCTAGGTGTGGGGGGACTGACCCCTTCCGTGCCGGAGTTAACGCAATAAGCAATCCACCTGGGGAGTACGGCCGCAAGGTTGAAACTCAAAGGAATTGACGGGGGCCCGCACAAGCAGTGGATT
>CADBBT010000008.1:48210-171048 GCA_902792985.1 Oscillospiraceae bacterium | reverse complement strand
TCCCGAAGAAGGATCAAAAGGAGCTGCCCGAACGCAAGAGCATCGCGATCGAATAATCCCAAAGCACGACCATCCCGCCAACCGGCGGGGTGGCTTTTTGTTGTTGCGGGCAAAAAAACCGGCGCTGCGAAACGCGGCGTCGGTTTTCGGCGTTGATGCTGCGGTCGGCTTAGCGGATCTTGCCGATCTTTTGATAGAGCGCGTCCGCCTTCGCGCACCATTAATACCCGATTTGAAGTGGTGAATAAATGGTATCAGGGCGTTGTGGAGCGAATTGATGTGTACCCACTGATTAACTCGGATGCGCAAATCTTGACGGTAAATTTTCCGTCATTTTGCACAGAAATCGCTTGCAAACCGTCAGGTTGGCTGCGCGATTTCTGTTACATCTGACGAAAAATTTCCGCGCCAATCTTCACGCACCGAGTTAATCAGCGGGTACTTATCGAAAGCTTGGATGAGGAGCCGCGTGAAAACGCCGGTTCTTTTTTTCTTTCTTTCTTCGTACCCAATGATTCCGAAGCCGCAACACGCCCCACGCCTCCCACAAATTGCGCTCAAACGGTTGCTTTTTTCGTATAATAATGTTACAATATTAGAAATATGACTTTTGGGAGGGATTTCCTTTGGACGAATTTGAAAAGGATCTCAACGAAACACAGGACCTGCCCGTGGAAAGTGCAGAAACGCCGCAGGAAGACGCTGCTGATGCGGTCGTTGCAAGCGAAGACGCGGCGCTGGCGACCGAAGCGGCTGAAGCTGCAGACGAAACCGCAGCGGAAGAATCCACAGATGCTGAACCGTCCACTCCGACCGGAGAGGACGCACTGGTGCAGGAGCTTGAAGGTATCCGCGACCTGCTGCAGCAGGAGCTGGACAACGCGCAAAACGGCGAGCTGATCCAGGAGCTGGACGACGTTCCCGACACGGAAGAAGCAGGCGAGGAGCCCGAGGAGATCCCCGAAGAAGAGCGCTGCACCTGCTGTGGCGAGCGCAGAAGAGACACCTCGTTCGGCGAGGATTATCCCTATTGCACCGAGTGCCGTGATCTGATGAAGGCTGCGCCGATCAAATGGTCGCGCGTGCTGTGCTGGCTTGTGATGGTCGGCGTTGCGTTCGGTGCGCTGATCCTCACCGGCAATACCATCTCTGATTATGCCACGCTTATGGAGGCCGAAACATATTACGCGAACCACTGCATCATCGACGCGGAGGCGACCTACTACAACTACGTTTCGCAGGCTTCCTACAGCGAAAACTATTCGCGCTCCGCGGTGAAGAACCTCATCAAGATCTTTTCGAACATGGGCTACATCGGCGACGCGAACGACCTTGTGACACAGTATTTCACCGAAAACCAGCTCAAGCTGCCCTGGAACAAGCGCTATGCCGCCGTTGCCGCGGAATATCAGGAGCTGTCCGACGCTTCCACGAAGGTCAGCGAGCTGCTGCAGGACGTGATGTATGACGAGGACGGCTTTGATTTCGACGAGAAAAACGCCGCGCTCGAAAAGCTGGCCGAACCCGCAGAAGACGGCACGCCGGGCCTTTCCGAGCTGTTCGTGGAATATTACCGCTATGTGCTGATGAATCTTTCCAAGAAAAAGACCGACGCCGAGATGCTTGAACAGCTGCAGCACCTCGAATCGCTCGACAACGGCACGCATGTGTGGCTGTATCTGACGAATTTGCTGTCCCTCGTTTCCAAGACCGGCGACGTGGAGCTGACACAGCACTATTTCGATAAGTGCATGGAGATCAACATCCAGGAGGCTTCGGCCTATACCGCGCTTGCAAACGCCTACCGCTTCAGCGGTGAGGTCGATCCGGAGAAACTCATGGAGATCGCCGACGATGCCGAGGAAAATATGTCCTCGTCCGCTGTGCCGACCTATCATCTGATCCGCGCGCTGGCCTATCTGTTCAAAGAGGACGCCAAGAGCGCGACCGAGCAGATGGATGCTTACATCAATTCCGGCGCCGCCACAGGACAGACGCCGTACACCGTGCAGTCGTGCAATCTTTACGCGCTCTGCTGTGTGATGACCGGCGACGACGACGGCTACAAGCAGATGGAAGACGTGTTCGCGTCTGCGGACCTGGAAATTTCGCCGCTTGTCACAAAATATCGCAAGGGCAAGCTGACGCTGAACGAAGTTCTGACCGACAACGGAGGTGACATCTGATGACCGGATTGTATGTTTTTACAAAGTTTTTGACCTTCCCGGGTGCGCTGGTGCGTGCGCTTTGGGAACAGATCGTCTGCCGCATCTGCGGTGTGCCGGTCGAAGATACGCGTGCGCTGCGCTCGGACGAGCTTTGCAGCCACATTGAGCACGAACTCATGCCGCGTTCACGCGGCGCGTTCGCCGTGTGCTTTGTGCCGGCGTTCATGAACGGTCTGCTGGCGTTTTTGCTCGCCATCAGTCCGACGCTCGGCCTGTTCGTGTTTGAAATGACCGGCATCCCGGGCATGATCGTCAACATTTTTGCCTATTGGTTCGCCTGCTCGCTGTTCATCAACAGCTATCCTTCCGTGGAGGACGCATTGAATATGCGCGAAAAGGTTTATCACGAAGGCACGATCTTGCAAAAAATCATCTATGCGCCCGGCTTTTTCTTCTTGTTTATCGGCGCATATCTGGAGCGCTACTGCATCACGACCCTGATTGCCATTGCAGGCACGATCCTGCTCATCGTTAAATTCTGAACCAACAGGAGAACATCATGAGTTACATTTGGGAAAATCCGGAGATCATTGCGGAAAACAAAACCTTTGCCCACGATCTTGCGCTGCCTTATGCGGACAAGGCGCAGGCTGTTGCGCGCGCGGAATCACCGTTTAGGCTTTCGCTGAACGGCACATGGAAATTCCATTGGGAAAAAGGCGCTGCCACCGCACCGCAGGGGAGTACACAAGCCGCCTTTGACGACAGCGCGTGGGAGGACATCCGTGTGCCCGGCGTGTGGCAGTTCCAAAAGGATTATACAAAACCGTGGTACTATGCGAACTCCTATCCGAACGCGATCGACGTCGATCAGAAAAAGATCCCGACCATTCATCACGAGGATCAGGAAGTCGGCACCCATCGCACGAGCTTTACCCTGCCCGCAGGTTGGGAGGCGCGCGAGGTGTATTTGTTCTTCGGCGCGGCAAAAGCCGGACTTGAGGTCTGGCTGAACGGGGAGCGCGTGGGCTATTCCCAGGGCTCCAACACACCGCACGAATTCAATGTTACGCGCTTTGTCAAGCCCGGCGTCAATCAGCTCACAGCCGTGGTCTACCGCTATACCGACGGCACCTATCTTGAAGATCAGGACATGTGGTTTTTGTCCGGCATTTACCGCGATGTTTATCTTTACAGCGAGCCGAAGCAGACCGTGCGCGATCTTTATGTCAAGACGGACCTTGTCAATGACTATCAAGACGCGGATTTGGTGGCAGAGCTGTTCATCAACGACCACAGCGACGCGGGTAAGACCTTTACCGTCAAAGCGACGCTGCTGCGCGGAGAGGAGGCGATCGAGCTCGGTTCCGCCGATCTCATCACCCGCGCCGGCGAAAACAAAATGGTGTTTAAAAAGCGCATCACAGCGCCCGCGCTCTGGTCGAGCGAACAACCGAATCTTTACACCTTCCTTCTGGAATACTCCTGCGAAGGCGAAACGACATACAAGGCGATCCGCATCGGTTTCCGTGAGGTGAAAATCGTCGGCGAACGCATCCTTGTCAACGGGCAGCCGTTGATGATCCGGGGCACGAACCGCCACGATTACGACCCGAAGACCGGCTGGACCGTATCGCGTGAGCTTTATATCAAGGATTTCGATTTAATGAAGCGCGCAAACATCAACGCCATCCGCTGCAGCCATTATCCCAACGATCCGCTGTTTTATGAGCTTTGTGACGAATACGGCTTCTGGGTGATGGATGAGTGCGATATGGAAACGCACGGCGTGCGCCGCAAGGGTGTTCCGGGCGACAACCCGCTTTGGACCAAGGCGGTCACCGACCGGATGGAGCGCATGGTGCTGCGCGACCGCAACCATGTTTGCATTTTCATGTGGAGTCTCGGCAACGAGGCCGGCGACGGCAGCAACTTTTTGCGTATGAAGGAAGCGGCGATGGTCTGGGACAAGACCCGTCCGTTCCACTACGAAGGAGACTTCGATTTTACCAAGAGCGACGTGATCTCGCGTATGTACCCGGTCGAAGAGCAGGTGGAGCGCATGGGCAACCGCATCCCGCTGGAGATCACCTGGTTCGACAACATCGCCAACGCGCTTGCTGCCGACAGCAAGCCGATCAAGGCTTCGGATTACACCAAACCCGTCATCTTCTGCGAATATGCCCACGCGATGGAAAACTCGCTCGGCAACTTCCAGGAATACATGGACGCGTTTGAAAAATATGACAACTTGTGGGGCGGCTTCATCTGGGACTTTGTGGATCAGGCGATCTATAAAGAAGGGGAGGACGGACAGCCGCAGTGGCTTTACGGCTCCGACTTCAACGAAAAAGCGCACTGGTTCAAGCCGCCGTACAATGTTGCCGCCATCGTCGGCAGCAACACCTATTTCAACGCCAACGGCATCGTTGCCGCCGACCGCAAGCCGCACCCGTCATACTATGAGGTGAAGAAGGTCTATGCGGAGATGAAGATCGAGGCAAAGGACCTTGCCAAGGGTGAATTCATTGTCAGGAACAAGCAGTTGTTCTCCGATCTTTCCGCATTCCGTCTGGTCTATACGCTGACGGAAAACGGTGTGCAGTTTGCCGAGGGCACTGTGCCTGAAAGCGCTTATACCTCCACTGCGCCGCTGAGCGAAGGCGCATTCAAGCTGGAGCTGCCCGCGCTTCCCGCCGGCGAAGTGCTGCTGACGTTCTCGTTTTTGCGCAAGGAGGCCACCCGCTTTGCCCCGGCCGGCTTTGAGCAGACCTTTGATCAGTTTTTGCTCAAAGGCGCAGACATCGCCGAAGGTGAGCTGCCACAGGAGGGCAAGGTACGCATTGAGGGCACGGAAAAGGACTTCACCGTGTTTGGCGAGACTTTTGCCTACCGCTTCAAAAACGGCCAGCTTTGCGAGCTGACGAAGGGCGGCGAAAACCTGCTGCTGAGCGGCGTGAAACCGAACTACTACCGTCCGCTGACCGACAACGACATCGATTATTTCAACTTTGCGCCCCCGCTTGCGCCCGTGAATCCGCTGTATGCGTGGAAACGCGCAACAAAGGCCGCAACGAGCCGCGCCACGCTTGTGCATCTTTACAGCCACAGCGCCTATGTGGAAACCAAGGTGAGTGTCAGCGGTCTCAAAGACGTGATGATCACCTATACTGTTTATCCGGATGGCCGTGTGGATGTGACCCACAGCGGCACGGCAACGAAGGATATGCTGCGCTTTGGTCTGAAGTTTGCGCTGCCCGACGCGTTCGATACCGTTACATGGTACGGCAGAGGTCCGCAGGAAAACTACTGTGACCGCAAGACCGGCGCGCGCATTGCGCTGTTTGAAAAAAGCGTGGAGGATCTGGAGCACCACTATATGCGCCCGCAGGAAAACGGTCATCGCACCGACGTGCGTCAACTCACGATTGCGGCAAAGGACGGCAAAGCGCTGCGCCTGACCGCGAAGGGCGAAACGCCGTTTTGCTTCAACTGCTTCAAGTACACGCTTGACGAGCTTGACGCGGCAACGCACATCCATACCCTCGCGCATAAACCGATGACAACGGTCTGCATCGACCTGACGCAGCGCGGTGTCGGCGGCGATATGCCGGGTTCCGCAACGCTGCGCGACCCGTATATCATGCACAAGGGCACGCATTACAGCCACGCGTTCACGCTTGAAGTGCTGGATTAATCGAATCTTAAAAAAAGGTTCACGGTTTATTTAAGGGTTTATCGAACAACGGCAAAAAATCCGTGATAGCATAAAACTACCAAAACTTTTGAAGAAAAGAGGAATTTCAATGACACAAGTTCGAATCAAACGCGGCGTCAGCCTGCTGCTGGCGATGCTCTTCCTGTGCCTGGGCTGCTTCGGCGTGTTCGCCACAGATGGCAGTTCCACTGAAAACGGTCAGGGCACTTCGCAGACCACCACCGGCAACGACCAGGGCACACAATCCGGTAACGGCGACAACCAGGGTACGCAGACCGGTAACGGCAACGACCAGGGCACGCAGACCGGCAACGGTGACAATCAGGGCACACCGTCCGGCAATGGGGACAATCAGGGCACACAGACCGAGGACCCCTGCAAAAACGGACATGATTTTGGCGAATGGATTGTTTTGAGAAACGCAACCTGCACACAAGGCGGAAGCAGAAAACACATCTGCAAACGCTGCCAAAAAGAAGAGACCGAAGAGATCAAGGCGCTCGGCCACGACTACAAGCTGGACGAAGCGAGCAAGGTTGCGCCTTCCTGTGAGGAAAAGGGCTTTGAAAAGAAAGTCTGCACCCGCTGTCAGGACGAAGTGATCACGCGTCCCGACGCGCTGGGCCATACGGACGCCAACAAAGACAACAAGTGCGACCGTTGCGGCAAGGAGATCAAACCGGCCACGCCGACCGATTCCTGCGCCAACGGCCACGACTATGAAAAAAAGGTCATCGACCCGACCTGCACCGAAAAGGGCAGAACGGAACTGACCTGCAAGCGCTGCGGCGACAAAAAAGAGGAAAACATCATGCCTGCGCTTGGTCACAAGATGAAGACCGATCCGGCTGTGGATCCAACCTGTGAAAAAGAGGGCAAGACCGAAAAAACCTACTGCGAACGCTGCGGCCTTGTGACGGTGGAATCCAAAGCGGTGCCGAAGGTCGACCACCACGGCATTGTGAAAGACGCCGTTGCCGCGACCTGCCAGAAGGAAGGTTCCACCGGCAAGCTCGTGTGCGAATACTGCGGCAAGGTGCTGAAGGAAGCAACGGTGATCCCCGCAGGGCAGCACGATTATGAAGTGACAGTCATCACGCCCGCGACCTGCACCGCCGGCGGTCTGAACAAAGAGGAATGCAAGATCTGCAAGGATGTGAAGCTGACCAAGACCGAGGCGCTCGGCCATGATTTTGTTGACACCTGGATCGTGGAAGCGACCTGCACCTCCGACGGCAAGCGCGTGCGCACCTGTCAGCGCTGCGGTCTGCAGACCAAACTGGAACCCGTGCCGGCGCTCGGTCACGACAAAGAGAGCGTCTGGACGGTCGACAAAGCGCCGACCTGCACAAAGGCGGGCACAAAATCGCACCACTGCACCCGCTGCGACAAGGCGTTCGATGTGACGACGATTCCCAAGAACGGCCACGATTACAAGATCACGGTCAAACCGGCGACCACGAAGAAGGACGGCAGCAAGACCTACGATTGCAAAGTCTGCGGCAAGAACGTGACCAAGGTCATTTACAAGATCGCTTCGATCAAACTCAGCAAGACGTCCTATATCTGCGACAACACGGCGAAAAAGCCGTCTGTGACAGTCAAGAACACGGCGGACAAAAAGCTCACGAAGGACACCGATTATAAACTGACCTATGCCAAGGGCAGAAAACAGGTCGGCACCTATACGGTGAAAGTGACCTTTATCGGCGACTATAAGGGCAGCAAGACGCTGAAATTCACGATCAAGCTCGGCAAAGTCACCGGCGTGACACTCAAAAAGGCGAGCTACAACAAGGTGAAGGTGACCTGTGACAAGATCAAGGGCGCGCAGAAGTACTGCATCTATTATTCCACGTCGAAGAACGGCGAATATGCCAAGCTGACCAACAGCAAGAAGACGTCCTACACCACCGGCGCGCTGAAGACCGGCAAGACCTATTACTTCAAGGTCCGTGCTGTGGCGCCCGACGCGAACGGCAAGAACCAGTTCGGCGCATATTCAGCAATCAGCAAGATCAAGCTCTAAGCAGCTCTGATAAAAAAAAGACCATCGGACGCCCGGTGGTCTTTTTGCAATATGGATCATCAAAAAACAAGCGCACCGGATTCGATGCGCTCGTTTGCGTTAAAAGATCAGAAATTTTCTTCGTGGACTTCAAAATAGGACTGCGGGTGTGCGCAGACGGGGCAAACCAGCGGCGCCTTTGTGCCGACGACGATATGTCCGCAGTTGCGGCATTCCCAAACCTTGACTTCGCTCTTTTCAAACACAGCGGCAGTCTCAACGTTTTTCAGCAGGGCACGATAGCGTTCTTCGTGCATCTTTTCGATCGCAGCGACCATGCGGAAGCGTTTTGCAAGGGCGGGGAAGCCTTCTTCCTCAGCGGTCTTTGCAAAGTCTTCATACATATCGGTCCACTCAAAGTTTTCGCCCTCCGCAGCAGCGGCAAGGTTGTCGGCGGTGGAGCCGAGACCTTCGAGCTCTTTGAACCAGAGCTTTGCGTGCTCTTTTTCATTGTCCGCTGTTTTCAAAAACAGCGCGGCGATCTGCTCATAACCTTCCTTTTTCGCAACAGAAGCGAAATAGGTGTACTTGTTTCTTGCCTGACTTTCGCCCGCAAAGGCAGCCTGGAGATTCTGTTCGGTCTTTGTGCCGGCATATTTGTTTGCCATAAGTATATCCTCCGTTTCGTTATTTCACGTCCTGTTTCCACAGGCCGTGCAGATTGCAGTAAGCATAAGCGGCCACAGCCTTTTCACCCGCAAGGGCAAAAACAGCCTTCGGCTCGCCGGTCGGATCAAGGTCCTTCTTCTGGAAGCCGTTTTCAGTTTCAAGCACGATCCACGCGATGTGGTGCGCTTCGGTCATCGGGTGCGCAACGTCGCCGACGCAAACGGTCACACAGTCGCCGTCCACAGCGATCACAGGTACATGCTTTTCCGCGGCAGCGTCCACAGAGCCGGGGATGATCTCTTCCATTTTTTGTCCGCAGCACATCACGGGAACGCCTTTGTTTTCAAGGAAGGCGATGATGTTGCCGCAATGGGAGCAGCGATAGAATTTCATAAAAACACTCCTTTATTTGATATCCCTTTTATCTTACTCATTTTTCGTCGTTTTGTCAAGTGAAAGGGCGTGGTAAGCGACGGGTAACTTTTGAGAGAACAGGGGACAGGGAACAGGGAACAGGGAACAGGGAACAGGGAACAGGGAACAGGGAACAGGGAACAGGGAACAGGGAGTGGTTAGCTGTTAGCTGTCAGCAAATTGAACCCCGCCGGGAAATCATTCCGCGGCGGGGTCGGTTGATGATGTTGGGTCTGATGCGGTTTATCTGCCAAACAGGCGGGCAAAGAAATCAAGGATCATTTGCAAAATGCGCTCAAAGAAGCTGAGCTTTGCCGGGGATTCCTCCTGCGTCGGTTGTGTCGGCGCGGTTGGCGTGGTCGGATTGGTCGGCGTAACGGGATCGGACGCCGCACCCAAGATATGAAGCTGTGCGCCGGTCAGCGGTTCGTTGCCATTTCCCAATGTGATTGCATTCCAGTCAGCCTGCGAGCCATAATAATAAACGTGAGAGATCGTATTCGTTGTTTTACCGCTTTGCTTATAAAACGCATTCTGACCGATGACTTCAACCTTGTTATACATTGTGACGTTCACAAGTTTACACTCGGAAAATGCATAACCGCCAATCATTTCGACCTTTCTACCCAACGAGAGATCTGAAATCGGGCACTGGTGAAATGCGTAATCTCCTATGTTTTCAACGGAATCTGGAATTGTGAACGTGTTTAATGCGGTGCATTTATCAAAAGCATGTGCGCCGATATTTTTAAGTATTGAACTAAATTTAACGGAAACCAGGTTGGTACACGATGCAAAAGCGTATTCTCCAATTGTTTCAAGGCTCTGCGGGCATTCAACCTTTGTAATACTTTTGTAATAACGGAACGCATTACTTCCGATTTTTGTGACGCCGTTTCCAATGACAACGCGCAACGTCATAGATGAATACTGATCCCAAGGTGTGCGTACAGAGACGTCATTTTTCCCCTGATAATCATCCATAGCGCCGTTTCCGCTGATGGTCAGTGTTTTTGACGCTTCGCTGTATGTCCATGTCAGTCCGGAACCGCAGCCGCCGCTTGCGTCGGCTGCAAAGCTGACGAAGCAAACGCTGAGTGACAGCAGCAACATGAACACGCTTAAAAGAACGGATAGGGTTTGTTTTGCTTTTTTCATAGAGAGTCCTCCTTCTGACATTCACTAAATGTCATTTTTTCTTAATTATAGCATATAATTTTCTTGTTGACAAGCAGTAAATGTCAAAAAGACGAAAAATCTTGGAGGGACTTTTTTGTTCATCAATAAAACGGCAGACGGACGCAACAATATTTGCGGTGTAAATATTGCGCGTTTGCGCAAGGAAATCCACATTTCCCAGCGGGCGCTGGCGGATCGGTTGCAACTGGAAGGGCTGGATATTGACAAAAATGCCATTCAGCGGATTGAATCAGGGCAAAGGTTTTTAACGGATATTGAATTACAGTATTTCTGCAAAGCCCTCCACGTTTCTTTTGATACGCTCTTTCAACTCTGACTACCGACTAACGACTAACAGCTAACAGCGATTCACGAAAAAAAACGCCCCAATGCGGCGGTGACGTAAGAAAACATTTATGTAGAAGTCGGTGTAGTGTTATGCTACACCGGCTTTCGCTATTTTTTGGGCTGCTTGGGATTGTTCCCTTGCTTCCTCAAAATCAAATGCACCAATGAAATTGTAAACGATCTGGATGTCACGAACCTTTATGCGTGGTTCGTTTTCGTCGGGCGTGTAGACATCAGAAATGTAAATCTTTTCGACGAACTCCCGCAGAATACTTGCGTCAAGCTGGGTCATATCGGTGTATTTTTTGACCGCAGCAATGAAATGTTTGACGTTAATTTTCTGCTTCTCCTGCTGCTTCACGTCCTGACGCAGATTTTCCACCATCGTCTTTAGATTGGCCTGCTCCTGCTCGTAGTCGTGGGACAATTTGATAAACCGTTCATCGGACAGTTTGCCGGAAATGTTATCCTCATACAGTCGTTTGAAAATAACGTCCAGTTCCGCTATCCGTTTTTCAGCTTGGGCTAACACATCCTTTTTCTGTGCCAGCTCCTTATCACGCTCCCGCAGGTCACGGTCTGCTGCCCGCTGTATAAAATCGTCCTCAAACTGTGATACATACGCAATGGCCTCTCGGAGATTTCTCAAAACGATTTCTTCAAGGACAACGCGACGGATGGAATGTGTCGTGCAAAGGGTACGGTCTTTGCGATAAGTAGAGCAAATGTAGTATTCCTGTTCCGGCTTAAAATTGTTAGCCCGGCACAGGTACATCTTGCCTCCGCAATCAGAGCAGAACAGCAGGCCAGAGAACATACCCATTTCTCCCATCTTGGTAGGGCGGCGTCGTCCCTGACGAATATTTTGAACAATCAGAAAAACACTTTCCTCAATGATAGGTTCTTGGGTGTTCTCAAAAATCACCCATTCAGAGGGGTCATTCCACAGCTTCTTTTTGCTCTTGAACGATTGCTTGGTGGTCTTGAAGTTGACCGTGTGGCCTAAATACTCAACACGCTCCAACATACGGGAAACCGTTTCATTTGTCCATTTATACGGGTCTGCCGTTGACTTATTGGAAACTGGCAGTCCTTTTTCCCTCGCGTAAGCAGTAGGATTTAAGACTTTGTTTGTCCGCAGCCATTTGGCGATCTGGGTAGGCCCCATGCCGTCCACACACAGCGAAAATATCTTCTGGACAACAGCAGCAGCTTCTTCATCCACAATCCATTTTTTCTTGTCCTCTGGGTCTTTCTTATACCCATAAGGCGGGATGGTGGTAAGGTGTTCGCCGGAGCGTCCTTTGGATTGCCACGTTGCACGAATTTTCTTGCTGGTGTCCTTGGCGTACATCTCATTGAACACGTTACGGATAGCGGTAAACTCGCTGTCCCCGCGTACACTATCCACGCCGTCATTCACCGCAATGAAGTGGACGCCGTATTCCGGGAACAGCATTTCCGTATACATACCCACTTGGAGATAATTACGGCCAAATCGGGACATATCTTTGACAATAACCCGCTTGATCTTTTCAGCCTTTATATCAGCAAGCATCCGCTGGAAGCCGGGCCGGTTGAAATTCGTCCCGGAGTACCCGTCGTCCTCATCATAGTGGCGGATAGCTGTATAGCCGTGGTCGCGGCAATATTTTTCCAGAATTTTTTTCTGGTTGACAATACTGTTGCTCTCGCCCTCTAATTTATCCTCTTGGGACAAACGCTCATAGCAGGCGGTAATACCATCGGTTTCATCCTCCTGCGGTTGATTTTTGACGTAGAATTGCAGCACTGTATTTTGGATAGCAGCACGGGTTTCTGCCCGCAAAGGACTGGTATTGACAACACGCTGAAATGAACTGACAGGTGTAATATCATGGTTCATCATTTCTGCTCACCGCCTTTCTCAAAAGAACGGACAAGCGTAGAATAGATGTTGCAGCCTGCCAACAAGTCGCTGCCCTCCGTGATGGAGATAACCGACGCACCGTATTCTGCGGCGTTCTCCATGAATTGCAAGGTATCAAGCATATTCCGGGAAAGCCGGTCAATGCTGCTCACAACCACCGTATGAATCCGTTGGTCGTGGATGTGCGCCTGCAATTTCTGAAAGCTCGGACGGTCTGGGTTTGTCCCCGAAAAACCGTCATCTGCATACAGGATATAGCTGTCAATACTGTGTTGCTGTGCGTAATGCAGCAGTTGGTACATTTGATTGTCAAGGTACAGGTTTGTATCATCATTTTTCCGTGCTGCACGATAATACAGTGCAGTCACCATTTCCGGCTGTTTATTCATATTTTGCCTCCTATTCCGCAGCCGGAAAACGAGGCATTGATACGGTATTATTGTACCATACCATGCCCCGTTTGTCTGCATATAAGTTATGAAAAAAGCCTTATTTTTCGGCTCTTTGTTTACTTAAATCATTTTGAATAAGACGATTGATTTTCGTTACTGCGTTTTCAGTGGCCCCGTCTTTCACGGTTGCCCTGACAATATAGCGAACGCCTCCGATCTCGTACTGGCGTACTACGGGGGCGTTAGTTTTCTGATTTAATGCCGTATTCATACGGTCAAATCCCCCCTTCGCTTATACTGGTTTTTCATAGGAAGTGGGCATAAAACGGACGGCTGATGGCATCAGCTCCACAGGAATTTCACCTCGGCCCATGCTTGTGGGTGCGCCGCGCAATGCTGTGTGGGCGTTCAACGCGGGAGTATCGTTAGCGTATGTGCCGCTGCTTATGAGCTGCCAACTCTCGATGTAGATGGTTCTCGCTCACTCATGGAACATGAGGTCATAGCGCATCCACCGACGCGGAACATACAGAATGTGTCCGTTGCCCTATACTGCGCCGATGGCCTCCCATCGGGCTTTCTTTTTCAAGGTGCTGCAAGCGGCCCGCAGCAGAAGGAAAAAACAGGGAAAGGGTTAAGCTGTTTCAACCTCCGGGGGCCGGTTCGTCACGGTATCGTGACGATGGAAGAAATGAGCTTGATTTCCAGACGGCGCTTCATGTACTCGTCCACGCACACATGAGGCTGGCCGTATTCGTCGTAAAGCGTCCGGGTACATAACTTGTTGATGTAACCCTCGTAGTACCGCAATACTCGTTCCACGGCCTCGGCATCACCGGCGCGGGCGGCCTTGATCACCGAAAGGGGTAAAAGCTCAATGCCTTTGTAGTTGGGATTTTTCATCCGCGTCTAACCTCCCTCCGGCATCAACGCCATCAATTTTGTTCGCAGCTCTTTCAGCGTTTTAGTCCTGTGCCGCTGGACGGCACTTCTGGACATTCCCATGAGTGCGCCGATCTCGCCGTCTGCCAGTTCCAAAACACAGTGCAAAATCAAAATGCTCTGCGCCTGCTGGGGTAGCTCGGCAAATGCGGCGGCCACAAGCTCGTTGTCGATATGTAAATCATAGCCGTGCGACGAAAACACAAAATCGTCGCTGGGGTAATGATCTACGGTGTAGAGCTTGTCCAATTCTGCCTGCGGGAGAACGCTGAACGACGTTTCACGGTCGCGCTGGCGTTTCATATCCCGGTGGTAGTTTCGGGCCTCATTTCGCAGTACGGTTTTGCAGAAAGCATCAAACCGGCACTGTTCGCCATAGTCGCGGGGGATAGCTTCCATCTTCTCACCCCCTTTCTGTGGGGGATGTGGTGGTTCTGTCCCTTTCCGCCAACATGACACCAGACAGGCCCATTGCTGCCCGCTGAACGCCACCTTTTTGAGAATTTTTGAAAAAATTTTTCAGGTATGGACGGGCAACATAAAACAACAAAAAACGCCCGGCAGGTCGTAAAAGGCCTGCTGGGCGCAGAAATGTTTTATAAGGACGATTGTTTACATGGTATAGTTCATATCCAAAGCCGGACGGCTCCGATGGAGGGGCTATGCTTTTTTTAACTGGTGCAGGTCATGAGGGCTATTAAAAAGCAAAATGGACACAGCGATACCTCCTTGGATACCGCCGTGTCCTCAAAAAAGGGCGACTTTAACACACCCTCCGTAAATCCAATTTTTCAAAAGGAAAACGGCGGCTTTGATTTTCATATTTCAAAGCCGCCGCGTTTTGGCTTCGCGCAAATCTGCTGTTAGCGGCTTTGTGCGAATTTACTTATGAAACTTGATGTTTAGCAAATGCTCTTCGAGAAACAAATATACCAATTCCCAAGAAGATGAGCGATACCGGGACTGCCCATACAGCATATAGCATACCGTTGCTCATTTGTTCTACCGACATAAGGGAAATAGCTTGTGTTTGATACAGCGGCAGAAGTCCAATATACCGAAACAACGGATTTGTTTCAGAGACAGGCAGCAAAACAGGGAAAAGATAAATCGCCGCAGAAGCTACTAAAGCCACAATTTGTTTTTTGCTGATAGCAGACAGGAGCAGAGTAATTCCCATTACGCTGATCGTTCCTGTAAAAGCCAAAAGAATTTGGTATTTGAGTAATGTCCCGCAGGTGATGTTAAAAGGAATAAATCCCTCAACATACTCTATGGGCGCAAAAAGAATACTGCAATCCAATCCCGATTTCCCATAAAACATATAAGCAAGGATTAGATTGAAAGCTACAATCAATGCGGTAGAAAAAATAGTGGCAAAGATACTCGAAACAATCTTTGCGGTCGTGCATTTGGTTTTTCCGTATTTACTTGTCAAAATGATGTTGTCCACGCCCTCATACTCGCCGGAAAAAACCGGGGCAATCATTATTACTATTGCCATCGATAGGACAATAAAAATCTTTACCATGTTTTGACTTGTGGAAAGCCACCCATCAGTATAGCCAATCTTAATTTCTTCATCACCAAACACATCAGAAACACTTAACCCATTCCAATTTCCATTCATATCAGAAAATCGGGCAAAAGCTGCTGATTGCATGGCGTTTTGGTAAAGATAAGCTGCGTTCATTCCATGCAAATCGGATTTGGGTGCAAAGTCATTCATCATTTGCTGTACTTTTTCGTCTGTTAAAATCCCCTCGTATTTTGCTGCAATCTCTTTGTCGATTTCTACTGCCGCTTTTCCTGTTCCCCCGTCACTTTTTCCGTCAAACGCATACTTGTTTTGGTAGGTGGAAAAACCAAAAAGAACAGATAAAAGCAGTATCGCAATTAAAGCAATTTCTGTTAGTTTTTTTGAAAATATTTTCCGTAGTTCAAAATGAATTAGTATTCTCATTCCTCTGTTTCTCCTTTGAAATAGAATAGGTACAAATCTTCCAAATTAGGTTGCACCCGTACCGCATTTTCCATAGGTGGGCGGTCTGCAATTATTCGCAGTATAGTTTGATTATTGTCTGTGTTCCGCAGATTGCTTGTATTGTAGGTGGCGGCATATTTTTCTGCGTAAGCAGTCGGTACAAGACATTCCCATACTTGACCGTTAATTTCGGAAGTGATCTCTTGCGGCTTTCCAAAGTGAACAATCTGCCCGGACTTCATCATCACAATTTCTTCTGCAATAAACTCAACATCAGAAACAATGTGGGTAGATAAGATCACAATACGGTCTTTTGAAAAAGCACTTATTAAATTGCGAAAGCGGACACGCTCTTTAGGGTCAAGTCCTGCGGTCGGCTCGTCCAAAATCAAAATGCGGGGATCATTTAGCATTGCCTGTGCAATTCCTAAACGCTGTTTCATGCCGCCGGAAAAGGTTTTGATTTTATGATTACTCTCTGCTGATAAGGCCACCGCTTCAAGCAAATCTTTTGATTTCTTTCGTGCAGTTCTTTCGTTCAACCCTTTCAGCGCAGCAACATACAGCAGAAAATCAAGTGCTGTAAAATCGGGATAGTAACCGAAATTTTGTGGCAAATATCCCAAGAGATTTCTGTACTGCTCACCAAGTCCTACGATGTTTTTCCCGTTCAACAGAACTTTCCCGGAAGTTGGATTTTGGATATTACAGAGCAGCCGCATAAATGTAGTTTTTCCTGCGCCATTTGCACCCAACAAGCCGTAAACGCCGTTTGATAATGTAATATTCAAATCGTTCACGGCAGTTTTTGAGCCGAATTTTTTTGTCAGCCCAATTGTCTTTAATTCCATATAAAAACTCCTTTCTGCATAGAGAGCAAAAAATACTCTCCATGTATTTTCATGGAGAGTATAAGGGGAAAATATCTACTTTTTATCTACACGATAGTCACTTAATTTTCACGCAGTCTTTGGACAATACTTCCTGCCCCGATTTTTTGATAGATTGTTACCGGGATAACCCCACAAAGGATCAGGGCAAACAGCATATAGAGAACAAACGGAACAACGGGATAATGGAATGTCCCGAACTGCAATGTGTTTCGGACAACGGTAAACAAGAAATAATCAGCAGCGGAGCCAATGGTAAGCGACAAAATCATTGTCGATGCAAAATACCAGAAGCCCTCCCATACAATTAGTTGCTTGACTTGCCGTTTGGTTGCTCCTATTGCCTCCATTGCAGCAAATTCTCTTTGCCGATTCAAGATGTTTGCGCTCATGGTATTGATGAAATTTAAGATACCGATTGAGAAAAGTACCAATGTTAAAAAGGCTGATAACTTCGATATAGAACTCTTGGCCTCAGACAATGATTCTGCCAATTCGATTTTTGAAGTCCGCGAAATGGCAGGAATATCGTCTGTCAACGAAACGACTTGGTTAAGAATACTTTGTTCATATTCGGGGCTGCTGTCTATTTTTATGGAGTAGATAATTGCGTCTGGTTTGTAATCATCAATCACCTTGTTTGAAACTACTAGCCAAGGTGCTGCGCCTCCGTTCATTCCATCCCGCTCTAAAGGAAATTGACCGCCAATCGGCAGTTGAAATTGCTGTTCTATATCCATCACGGAAAAAGAAATGATACTTCCCTGATGTAGTCCACTCCCGTTCATTTCGGTGGTAAGGAGAAAATCACCGCGCTCGAAAGCGTCTATGTCAATCGGGTCTTCCGCAGATTGGTTATAGGAAGCAATTACGCTACTGTCCACACCAACCAACAAGCTCCAAAAGGTCGCGCTGGGATTATCAATCCATACTTGCGGGTCTGTTGACTCCATCCCGCTCGACTGCTCAAACTCCTTTTTGATTTGATACCAGTCCCTATATACCTCATCTGAATAGTATTCATAAATTGGTACGACTTTTGTCATTTCAAAGGATTCCACACCCTCCAGCTCCCGAAGCTGGCTTATCATTTCCGGGGTGAAAGATTGTTCCTCTTGAGGCGAGAAAGCCGCTCTGCTCATTTGATTATACAGAGATATGTCATGTGCCGTGTTATAGTCAATATATTCGTCAATCGACAAGCCGTTTAAGACTGTCATACAAAGCAGGAATGTTATGCTGCTTAAAAAGAAAGTTCCTATTACAAAGCAAGCCTTTTGTGGATGCCGGAACGTATTTTTTAATCCCATCCAGGGCAGCTTGGCGCAATCTGTGGAGCGACTTGTTTTCCACCCTCCACTTTCTTCTACATACCGCAACGCGGCCATCGGTGAAATGGACAGCACTTTTTTTGCGGTCATATAGAAACTTACAAAAATCATTGCACATGAAAACAAAGCTGATACAACAGGAATTGTCCAGTGAAGCTCTGCGTGTGTAAAGCCCGTAAGCAGATTGCCCAGCAACAGCGGGACAACCCATAAGGTCATAGCACAGCCAAAAAGTAAGCCGATGGGGAGCGCCAGTATCAAAATACGGAGCATTCGATAGAAAATTACGCGCTTTAGCTGCTTAGGTGAAGTCCCAAGCGTTTTCAGTACCCCGTAAAACTGCACATCCTTTGTGACGGAAATTGAGTTGATGTTGTAGATGATTAAAAAGCCGTCTATCGCAAAAAACAGTATCACAGCCAATGCAAGCACCAAATCACGAATGGACACTCGCTGTCCTGATAGAACTCTGATACTCTGCTGATCTGTCAACCCAATCTGTCCGGCGATTTGATTCAGGTTTTTTTGAGCACTGCCGGAGACAAAAGAAAATCCGGCAACTTCCGCTGGTAATTGGTGTTCGGATAGTCTTGCTGTTGACAAAAAAACGGCCTGCTTAGATGCTGTATCAATATAGGATGTATCTGTATAGAAGCCAGATAAGTGGAAAGTTTCTTCCTGTACCACATCGTAATCATCCCAACCGATTGATAAAGTGATTTCCGTACCGACAATCGGCTCAATTCCAAATCGTTTTAATAGCCATGTAGACATCATTACTTCATCCGCTTCAGTTGGATAGTGTCCTTCAAAGTCGGATACCAACGGGCTGCTCCAAGTGTCCCAGTTATCAACCGCATAGAGGTCGATGCTAAGTCCAGACTGGCCTATATTTCCAATCAGCCGACCGACCTTGTATGACACATACAGCGGTTTCTGTATCAGATCATTTTCTTCTAACTGTGCAAGCTGCTCCGAGCTTGGATTGGAGAAAATGACGTCCGTGGTTGTTCCAATGCTTTTCAAATCCTGCAAGTTAGAAAAGGCTTGTATGTTAAAAAAGACGCTGCAAGTGGATGTAATCAAAGTGATTACAATTATTGCCGCAAAAGCAATAAGCCAGTTGGTAGTGCGGTTTGCTTTGAATGATCGTTGCCCTATCAGTTGGACCGCCATCTGTGCGTCATTTGCGTTTGGTTTTTGCCTCATTGCTTGATCCTCCCATCTTCGATGCGGATGATTCGATCTGCCGTTTTTGCAATAGCATCATTGATTAGGGTGTCAAAACCCCATCGGCCTGAATTTGTGCTATAATAGCCTCAAAGAACTCTCACCGAGGTGATGCCCCATGTTCCGCCCAAACGACACGCAGCAGATCACGTTTTACGACAGCTTCCTGAGTCTGCCGCAGCACATACAAAGGCTGATCGAGAAATCCTGGGCAAAGGACTTCTCCGATGTGATCTTTCCTGCCATCCATGAAGATCGTTTTGCCGTATTGTACAGCGCAGTTGGCTCCAGGCCCAACACTCCGGTGAACGTGCTGATCGGCTCCATGCTGCTGAAGGAGTACTTCGGACTGACGGAGGAAGAACTGCTGATGTCCATCTACTGCGATGTGCAGTACCAATATGCCCTTCACCTGACCCAGGAGGAGAAACCCCCGGTTAGCGACCGGAGCTGGAGCCGTTTCAGGGAACGTCTGCTGAACTATGAGAAGGCAACGGGAATTGACCTGATGAAGGCGGAAATGGAGTCTCTGGCCCGGATTCTGGCGGATCATATGCAGCTCAAAGGGAACGTGAAGCGGATGGACAGCCTGATGGTGGCCTCTCGCTGCAAGCGGATGAGCCGGCTGGAAATCATCTATACCGTCAACGCCAATGCAGTACGTCTGCTGGATCGGCTGGGGCTTCTGGACTACGTTCCGAAGAATTGCGTCCACTATCTGGACGAAGAGGACCACAACAACGTAATCTACCGCTGTCGGGGCGATGAAGCTGAGTCCCGTCTGGAGCGCACGATTCACGAGGCTGTTGACATGAAGCAGGCACTGGAAACTGCGGAGTTGACCGGTTGCGAGGAATATGAGCTGCTCAGCCGGGTGCTGCGGGAGCAAACCGATGAAAGTGAAGATGGCATACACACGCCCAAGGACAAGGGGGAGATTCGCTCCGACAGCCTGCAAAATCCGTCCGACCCGGACGCTACCTTCCGGCGCAAAGCCGGGGAAGAATACAAAGGCTATGTGGGCAACGTGGTGGAGACGGTAAATGACGATGGTCTGGGCATCGTGACTACCATGGATTTCGAGCAAAATATCCACAGCGACAGCCAGTTCCTGAAGGACTATCTGGAGCAGCGGGAAGAGTCAGCCCAGCCGGAAACGCTGATTACAGACGGGGCCTACGGTGGAACAGAAAACGTCCGTTTAGCCGAAGAAAGCGGCGTTGAGCTGGTCACGACCGCTCTTACCGGAAAGGATCCGGATGAGGTGATGGGAGAATTCCAGCTTTCGGAAGACGGCAGCAGGGTACTGCGCTGTCCTATGGGTCACGAGCCTGAAAAGAGCAGCTATCATCCGAAAACCGGTATGTGCCGAGCGAAATTCACCCGTTCCTGCTGTGAAAACTGTCCCTACCGGAACAAGTGCCGGGCAAAGGAGCAAAAGAAGTCCTTTGTCATAAATGTCTCTGCAAAGACGGTTGACCGTGCCAACAATTTGAAGAAGTTATCCACACCCCGCTACCGGCACCTCGCCCATATTCGCAACGGCATTGAGTGCAGACCATCTCTCCTGCGCCGCAGACTGGATGCGGACAACATCCCGGTGTTGGGGTACCTCCCCTCCAAGTGCTTCTTCATGGTGAAGACGGGAGCGTCTAATTTAATCGCCTTTTTCAGCTACCGGAGACGGCAGCGGGAGAAGTGCGCCATTTTTGCCTAAATGAGGGGATGGCAGGCCCATGTTCGGAGCTGAGAAAGGCTCATTGGAGAGCAATCGAGGCCGTATGCGAGGATGCGGTGCCTTTGTCAGGTGGGTTTTGGCACCCGAATCATCATTATGGGTAATCATAACAATGGTTTGATGGAACCTAATTCCGGTGGATTTCAAAAGAAAGAGTACATCCTCGCTGGTTTTACTATCCAGATTTCCGGTTGGTTCGTCTGCCAAAATAATTTCAGGTTTCGTGAGCAGGGCGCGGGCAATAGAAACGCGCTGCTGCTGTCCACCCGAAAGGTTATTGGGAAGATTATGGAGTTTGTCTTGCAGGCCAAGGGCGCATACGATTTGTTCCAATAAATCTTTATCAACCCTTCTCCCGTCCAGTTGCACCGGCAGAACAATATTCTCATATACATTCAAAATCGGAATCAGGTTGTAATTTTGAAACACAAAACCGATGTGGCGACGGCGAAATATCGCCATTTGTTCTTCACTCTTATTTGAGAGCTTTTTTCCGCTGATGATGACATCTCCAGAAGTGGGTGTATCAAGACCTCCCATCATGTGCAGCAGGGTAGACTTGCCGGAGCCGGATGTGCCGACAATAGCCACGAACTCCCCCGCGTTGACGGAGAGGTTTACCCCGTCAAGGGCTTTTGTGATATGCTCCCCTTGCTGGTAATGCTTTTTCAAATCAACTGTTTGCAGTATAGGTGCTGCGTTCATAATAGATACCGCCTTTCTTTGATGATATTACGAGTAAAATAAAAAATACTCTCCATGTGTTTTCGTGGAGAGTATAAAAAGGAATTATCTACTTTTTATCTACAAAGAGGAAGATTTGAAAAAAGCAATCACTTTTGCACCGCCTGAAACATTCTCAATTCGCAAATAACCGTCGTGGCGTTCACAAAGTAGCTTGCAGATATAAAGGCCAAGACCGAAATGCTCAAAGTGATCCGTTTCTTCTGTAAAATACGGACTGGTTGCTTTGTGTAAAGTGTTTTTGTCAAATCCCTTTCCGTCATCAGCTATGGAAAGTAGCAAGCCGTTGTCATGCAGCGCGAAAGAGATCGTTATCGTATTGCGGGCATAGCGGACGGCATTTGCAATCAAATTATTACTTACCTGTGTAACAAAATCTGTGTCAATAGATAACCGCGAAACAGGGACGCTATTTTGTAGGCATGGCGTTTTCCCTTTTTTCTTACATACCATTTCCATGCTTTCATACAGGGCAGACAAGAACGGCTGCAAAAGAACGGTCGTATATTCTGGCTGCGTGTCCTCCAAACGCCGCAGATTACTCATGCTGCTTACATAGGTTTCCATACGCAAGATATGCTTTCCCATAGTAACGGCAGTTTCCCGTGTCTGGGGGTTATCGCTTGCTTGCAGCATTTCATTATACCCTTTCAGTACCGTGAGAGGGGTGCGCAGATCGTGAGCAAATGCAGCGTTAAGCTGTTTACGTTCCTCAACCTGTCGCCACATTTCAGTGAAGTTATTTGCAAGGGCAGTCCGCATGATTTCAAAGGAAGTGCATAACTGTCCTAATTCATCTTTGCTGTCATATTCGATTGA
This sequence comes from Oscillospiraceae bacterium, assembly GCA_902792985.1. GTDB lineage: Bacteria > Bacillota > Clostridia > Oscillospirales > Acutalibacteraceae > UBA6857. Next base: position 148,565 of record CADBBT010000008.1, on the reverse strand, counting down.
AAAATCCAAGTCATTATTAGATATTTTTTCGGACGCTGCCATGAGTTCAGCAAGCGGCTTTTTCAGCTTATTTCTGTAAAACAGCAACGCTGCGGCTATGATACATAATGCGGAATATACGGCTACTGCAATCGTAGGAAATACCTCTAACAAAGCTATCATACGTTCATCATGTTTGGATAGTGGAACGAGTGCATTTCCAATGTAGGCACCGTCGCCTAATTGTTCGCCTTGCTCATTTGTTAAGTAATACTTTTCGCCGGACGGCGGATAAGTTGATCTAATCTTATCGGCAGTTTTATCGCATATCGAAATAGTCATAATTGAAAGCACAAGGGCAAGCATAGCAAAGACTACTACATAAAGTATAAAGCTTTTTCGGAGAGATAAATTTCGTACTGGACGATTTATTTTATCCATTTATACCCACACCCCCAAACTGTTTCAATATATGCTCTGTCTGAATATGCCGCGATTTTTGTTCGTATTCTGCGGATATGTTCAGCAACAACACTGCTGTCCCCCTCGCTGTCATAACCCCAAATACGCTCATATATCCTTTCTTTATCAAAGACTTGTCCCGGATTTTGAGATAACAACTCTATAATATCAAATTCCTTTTTTGCAAACCCAACACGCTTATCAGAAAAAAACAAACATCGCTCCGAATAATCAATCGTCAAATCGCCGGAAAATCTTATTTGTGTTTCAAAGCTGTGTCGAGCTTCGCGCCGTAAGTGAGCGCGTACCCGCGCTTCAAGTTCCATAAGCGAAAAAGGTTTAACAACATAATCATCACCGCCAACGGCAAATCCTTTTACCTTATCGGTATCTTCAATTCGTGCTGTTAAAAAAAGAATAGGACAAGATATGTGATCGCGTATACGCTCGCAAACCTCTAATCCGTCTATTCCGGGCATATTTATATCAAGCAAAATAATATCCGGCTGCCTTTCCACCTGTTTTAGTGCTTCTGTTCCATTTGTGGCAGACAGAATACAGAAACCTTTGCTTTCAAAAAAACTTCCAAGCATTGATACAATATCTATTTCATCATCAACTATCAGTATTTTTGCGCTCATTATACACACCTCCTAACGGGTAAATATAGCACTCAATTTCCAACTATTTATCTACTTTTCTATGAGGCTTTGTTCGGGCATCTGCTGGTTTTTCTGCTTCCTCTGGTATCAGCCACATACGGCTGAACTTTGCCACACCCGGTATTCTGTTTTCTTCACACAGCTTTTGTACCCGACGTTCAGAGATGCCCCACTTTTTCGCCGCTTCCGGTGCAGAAATATATTCAAGCATGGTGTTCAGCCTCCCGAAAAGTATTTACCCAACAATTATATACGGTCAGCCGAATGAAATCAACAAAGAAAATATGAAATATAAAGTTCAACCAGTCCGCATATAGCAACATTCCATGAGCAGACTATGAAATATAGAATGTAAGTGGGTGATGCAATATGGCAAAAATCGAAGATTGCCCCGGTTTTGAAACTTTCGGCGCAGACGTAAAGGCAGCGCGGAAAGCAAAGCATCTCACACGGAAAGACTTGGCGGAAAAGGTAAACATCGAATCCCGGTATCTCGCCAATATTGAGAATGATGGGACGATTCCCAGCCTGCCCGTCGTGATACAGCTTATCAAGATTTGCGGCCTGCCCGTGGAACACTACTTCAATCCAGAAGTCATGCGGGAGGAAAGCGAAGATCGGAAACGTGTCAGCCACAAGCTGAAACTTTGCCCGGAGCAGTATCTACCAATCGTGGAGGGTGCCATTGACGGGGCCTTGAAAATCAAACAGCCAAACGAAGAAACGGAGGGTGAGTAAAACATCCTCTGTTTTCTTTTTATGGGGACGTGCAAGCGCCCTCTATTTTTTTGCACTTTTTTCTGTCCAGAGGTCTATTTTGCGGGTAGTTTTGAAGTTTGGGAACGTCTTGTTAGCGAAGAAACAGTAACGTAGCAAGCATAGGGAGTGTAGCCACACTCCCGAACAAACGGCCCGTCCCGCCCCTGCCGGGCCGCGTCCGTTTTGCTTGTTGGGGAAGTCCCCAAACCCCTTGAATGGAAAGGACGGTGAAACATGGCAAACAGAAAGCGAAAGATCGTGCTGCGCGTTCCCGTGACGCAGGAGGAACGGGAACTGATCGAACAGAAAATGACGCTGCTGCATACGAAGAATTTTTCAGCCTACGCCCGGAAGATGCTCATTGACGGCTATATCGTCAACATGGACACCACCGACATCCGGGCGCAGACCGCCGAGATACAGAAGATCGGCGTCAACGTCAATCAGGTTGCAAAGCGGCTGAACAGTATGGGGCCGGTGTACGCGCAGGACATTGAGGACATAAAGGGGGCGCTGGCGCAGATATGGCAGTTACAAAGATACATCCTATCAAGTCAACGCTGAAAAAGGCCCTGGACTACATCGAAAACCCGGCCAAGACCGACGACAAGCTGCTGGTGTCCTCCTTTGCCTGTTCCTACGAAACGGCGGACATTGAATTTGAAATGCTGCTGGCCCAGGCCATCCAAAAGGGCAACAATCTAGCCCATCATCTGATACAGTCCTTTGCCCCCGGCGAGGCCACGCCGGAACAGGCCCATGAGATCGGGAAACAGCTTGCCGACGAAGTGCTGCAAGGGAAATATCCCTATGTGCTGACTACCCATATAGACAAGGGCCACGTCCATAATCATCTGATTTTTTGTGCCGTGGATATGGTCAATCAGCGCAAGTACATTTCCAACAAACAGAGCTATGCCTACATCCGGCGCACCAGTGATCGGCTGTGCAAGGAAAACGGATTGTCCGTGGTAAAGCCCGGCCAGAGTAAGGGCAAGAGCTACGCCGAATGGGACGCCCAGCGGAAAGGGACAAGCTGGAAAGCGAAGCTCAAAGCAGCCATTGATATTGCCATCCCGCAGGCCAAAGACTTTGACGATTTTCTGCGGCTCATGCAGGCGCAGGGCTATGAGATCAAACCGGGCAAATTTATTTCGTTCCGCGCCCCCGGACAGGAACGCTTCACCCGATGCAAGACGCTGGGTGAAGCCTACACCGAAGAAGCAATCAAAGAGCGTATCAAGGGCCGCGCTATCACAAGGAGGCCGAAAGAACGCAAGGGAATCTCTCTGCGGATTGATTTGGAAAACAGCATCAAGGCCCAGCAGTCGGCGGGCTATGAGAAGTGGGCGAAGCTCCACAACTTGAAGCAGGCCGCAAGGACACTGAATTTCCTGACGGAACATGGAATAGACACTTACCCGGATTTGGAAAACAGAGTGGTCGAGATCACCGCCGCCAGCGACGAGGCCGCCGCTGCCCTGAAAGCTGCGGAACATCGGCTTGCAGATATGGCGGTACTGATAAAGAACGTCACTACCTATAAGCATTTCCGGCCCGTGGCGCTGGAATATCGCAAGGCAGCGGACAAGGGCAAATTCCGGCGTGAGCATGAAAGCACGTTGATTTTGTATGAAGCTGCGGCAAAGGCCCTAAAGGAACAGGGCGTGAAAAAGCTCCCTGATCTGTATGACCTGAAAGCCGAGTACAAGCGGCTGGCCGAAGAAAAAGAACGGTTGTATGAACAGTACGGCGAAGCAAAAAAGCAGATGCAGGAATACGGTATCATCAAGCAAAATGTGGACGGCATTTTGAGGGTGACACCGGGAAAGGAATGGTCGCAAGAACGATGAGCATACCGAGAATGAATTACCCGCAATACCGCAAGGCCCGGAAGCTGGTGCGGGAGTGCTGCAATTACTGTGACGGGAACTGTCTGCTGCTGGACGATGGCGAAGAATCTGTTTGTGTTCAGAGCATTTCCTATTCGCTGCTATGCCGGTGGTTCCGGGCTGCTGTCCTCCCGCTGGATGCGGCCCTGTGTGCCGAGATCACGAAAGACCGAGACGTGGTGAAACGCTGCTCCGAGTGTGGCGCTGCATTTATGCCGAAGTCCAACCGGGCCAAATACTGCCCAGCCTGCGCCAAACGGATGCGCCGCCGCAAAGAGGCAGAACGACAGCGGAAAAGGTACTGGCAATCTACGCATTTAGGGCCTTAAAACGCCCGGTATTCCGGGGCTTTTCCTGCATGGTCGGTGGGGTGGTGGGATGATTTATCATATACCCGGCGAAACGTTGTTCTAAATGCGTAAAAATAGGCAAAAAGAAAATACGCCGGACGCAGTTATGTGGTAGCTTGCGTCCGGCTTTCTAATAGATGAAACTTAGAAAGTGTGCTATAATTATTTTATTGAGATTAAAGCAATATCAATATAAGGGAGGGCGTGGTTCCATGTCAGCTTCAATAGATTTTTCTGAAATTTGTGAAATGACCATAGCATTCTCAGGGCTTTCACACATGGATAATGAATATACGTTTTTCTATGATGAGACCAATAATTCTCGGCTCTTTCGGATAACGGAAACAGATTTTAATGCTTCTAAAGACGAGGATTTCGTTTTGGGTGGCCTTGTTTATGAGGGAAAACACAAGGCATTTGATATGGAAAAACTGCTTCAATCACTCAGATTGCAGCCAACTATGAAAGAGGTTAAACGCAAGCACATTGCACCCGGCAATTCATTCCTTGAATGTGTAAATTCCCGGAAACTCCAAACTCTTTTGGAGTGGATAATAGAAAACAAAATATACATTCATTTTATGGCCATGAACAATCTATACTATGGCGTTGTTGACATTGTGGATTCTTTAATAGCCGACACTGAATTATCTGGGCTACCGTGGGAATATATAACACACACGAAAAACGCGTTATACAAATATATTAACGCAGATATTGCTTATATTCACGAAGTGTTTTTACACTATGGATATCCCAATATCGCTGACGAAAGTGTGCGCGAGTTTTGCGAGGTGCTGATCGGATGGATAGAAGAAATCGAAGCAGAAAATGAAGCTGACGATTTTGCGCTGGAATCCGTGCGCCAGCTTCTAAAAAGCGCACGGAAAAAGAAAAACCTTTGTTTCCTGACCGATAATGAAAACCTTATGCTTATGGATGGATACGAAAGTTTATATATGGAACCGATATATATGTTCCCAAATTCTGAACATATTTTTGATGAAGAAACAGAGATTATGAAAAAAATCTGTTCAACACCTATTATCCTGGGCGGAAATGAATTGCATAATTTCTCTTTTGTCAAATCCACAGAGAACAGAATGGTTCAACTTTCAGATGTAATAATTGGAATTATCGGAAAGCTCATGCTTTATGCAAACGTATCTACACTAGCGGAAATCAAAAAAGAAATGGCATCATTATCTCCACAGCAAGAAAAGAATATCTCTCTGCTGAACAATCTGATTAACGCTTCGTCTGACCATTGTTTAGCTTTCATTCACTATACTGCCAATTTCTTTGAGATGGAAAAGGTGACCTGTATTTTAACTATGGCAAAGTAAAAGATGCCGGACGCAAGCGGCCATATGGTCGCTGCGTCCGGCATTTTATTAGCCTTTTCGTCAATTTTGTGCTATAATTATTTTTATAAATTCTTCCAATATACAATGGAGGCCAGCTATGAGATTCACAGAATTGCTCAACCGCCTTACAGGGATAAGTTGCCCTGTCTTTGGCGTATCATGGAACCCCGTCGATACTGAAAGAAGTATTGCACGACGGATTATTATTTTTCTCGAACCGCGTCGCGTTTTATATTCCGCATATGACTATGAATCTGTTTGCCCATGTATAACGTCAGTAACAGAGATCAAGAACTATCTCACTTCTGAATTGCAGAATATAGACGAGCAATCGGAGCTAAATGCCTATGTTCGATCTATGAGAAACGCTTGCAATAAGTTTTTAAGTAAATGCCCAGACAAAAAGGAGTTTCGTTGCTATGCTTGTCAGCCCGGCAACATTGACAATTGGATTTTTACATCTGCTATTGGAGAACTGCGTGGCGTGTTTGGTGTGATGATCGGCCAAATTGCAAAGGCATACGGACTCGATGTTGAGGATGATTTGGCACAGATAATTCCAGAGTAATTGTAGGAGGTACTTATATTGAGCAATATAACAGCGTTATTAACGGGGGTTTGTATGTACCCTGCTGCCGGCTATCCTGCATTGCCTCTTTGCGCTAATGACGTACAAGCTGTAAAAAAGGCTCTTATTGCAGGTCTAAATATATCAGAATCTAATATTATGGTTTGTGGTCATCATGGAACAGCGACTACAAAAGACTTAATTACAGGACTTTATTCCTCAATTTCTGGAACTGATAATGAAGATACTTTTATTTTTTATTTTTCTGGACACGGAGGAAAAAATGTCTTAGCGTTGAGTGACGGTAACTTGAATCTTCAATCATTGATTGACGTAATTGAAAAGATACCTGCCAAAAATAAGATTATTATTTTAGATAGCTGCCATTCAGGATATTTTGCAATAAGCGATACACCTGCCTTAGATTTATCAGAAACTATCGAGACATTTGTTGGATGCGGTTATGCTGTACTTGCTTCATGCAGTGCGGAACAAACATCTGGATTTGAACCCAACCGACAGTTAAGCACATATACCAGCTTTTTAGTTGATGCCCTTACCTCGCGTTTTTTGATAAGAGAAGGGAAAAAATCATTAGAATCTATCAACGAGGCAATTTTTCATTTTGCGAAAATATGGAACACTAAACATCCTTCACAGACACAAACGCCAATATTTCGTTCCAACATTGGTGGAACAATTTTCTTTGATGTAGAAGAATACAAGCCATACCGTGTCGCGAACGTATATGAAGAAACAGAAACATATATCATATACAATGTTACCCCAGTACATACAGGACTAGCAAAACGCTTATCTGCGAAAGTAATTTTGCGATATGAAAGTTCTTTTGAAGAAATAGCTGATATCGCAAATGAAGTTAAAAACAAAATAAAGTATGCCGATGTTTACCAAAATGCTCTGTCAGAATCTCGTCACAGGGGTAAACCAGCGAACATTATTTGGTGCTATTTTGGATACAGCGAAGATGATATTATAGATAGTAATTATATTTGCCATACAACATGGGTTGATAATACACAAGATAAAAAATGGTGGTATAGAGAAAATAAGAATTCTCGGGTTGTCAATAATGTCTATTTAGAAACAAATCCGTCATACGAAATGATAAACCAGTTGTTGCATAATAAAGTGGTGAGTAGGGAGAATTTAATTGAGGAAACTCATTTAATTACAGAAAAATTGGTAAATGCTGCTCAAAGTTTTATTAAACTCTATCGCGAATATCGCAATGGCGTACTAAGTGAAAGTGAGTTAATTGATGCTGTTGAGCCGCTCAATCGTGAAATCACTTGCTTGTTTTTGGAACAAAGTGATCTCCCATATCCGCCCAAAGAGCTCCACGAATGGGCAAATGCGCATACTCAATTAGCAGGAACAATTCAAGATTTTTCTTTATATTATGACAGGAAAAACCTCAATACTTGGACAACCGAAAACAGAATATACCTCATGGATTCATCAATTAAACGCTATGAAACTGATTTAGAAGCATTGCGTACACTGGAAAAAACATATAAATAGAAAGACGTCGGACGCAAGCGGCCACATGGCCGCTACGCCCGGCATCTGCTTTACTTATTCATCGGTGAAATTGAACTTCTGGTTGTCATAGTCGGCATCCGTCATGCGTTCCAGCTTGGAAAGGGTCTGCTGGGCCAGCGTCTGCATCCCCTCGTCCATATCCGGCAAGGCGGCAGTGATCCTACCTATCGTCCTGCGACGGTCAGCATTGTGGTACATACAGATCAGGTTTTCTTCCTCCACGGTAAAGTACATTTTCATACCTCCAATTCCTTTTTCTTGGTTCTGGCCGCCGCCTTTTTCGGGCTGGCGGCCTGTTTGCTGTCGGTGAGTTGCTTGCGGATAGAGGGCCGGGGCCTGCGTATTGACACATCCCGGCGCTCGTCCTTTCCGATCATGGCATATACCCCGTGCCGATCTTTTATCCCGGTAAAACACAGGGATTTATAGGGCAGCATGGCAAAGAGCCGGTCATTGTCCTTGGTGGAGGCCAGCGCGTCAAAGTGCGGTGAAATCTCCACCATGAAATGCGTCTTGTTGGGGCTATTGGGTGCAGACAGATCTTTCAGCTTATCAACAATACGTTGTGCCTCAGTTTCAATCCGGCTGTCATGCAAAGCCGTGATATGGGCCTTGAAATCTCCCGGCCTTGCCTGCTCCCGTCCGCGCTGCTCCTGCTGTAACGCCTCCTGCAGCACAGCCGGGTCGCGGGGCTGGGCCTCATACCGCAGGAAATCTCCCAGCACACGGTCAGGGCTTCCGTCAAAATACTGTTCCGCCGGAATGTCACGGCTTCCATGCTCATAAAAGAGCCGGTTCACACTTACCGGCAAGGCGGTATCAATGACGTGCCGGAAATGCTGCTGGTAGTCCAGCTCATAGAGATTGCCCCGGATGGTGCCATCCTTAGTGCCGGTCAACTCCACAGCGTAGGCCAGTATCTTGTCGCGGGTCTGCTCCCCGTAGAACCGCCATGTGTTGTGCTGCCGGGTATCTTTCAGAAACACGTCACGTTCCCGGAAGCAGTACGTCCCGGAGGGCCGGGACATCCACAGCAGGGTCTTGTCCACGGCCTGATCGCTGGCAGCGGCCCGCTGGATGATACCTTTGTCAATGTCAAAATCGCTCTGATAAAACGCGGTATTCTGCCGCATGATCTCATCCAGCGCCGCAAGCACGTCCACATTCTCAAACTTCTGCATCCGTTACACCTCCAATTCCTGCGATTTTTCCCGCGCCGGTTTCTTTTTTACCTGTTCCTCCTGTGCGGCTTTGAGCTGCGCCCGGATGGAGGGCTTTTTCTGCTGGGCCTTGCGGGACTGTTTGGCCTTGGGCTTCTTGGCCTCGGCCTTGGCAGCATCGGCAAGATCGGCAAGAGAAATCTGTTCCCCGGCTTTTACCTTGGCCTCCAACTCGCCCATGGACGGGGTGTTATTGATAACGCCGTCAATCATGTTTTCGTTCTGCTCCGTTGATAGCTCGGCAGTACGCAAGGGATTTTCCCGTAAAAACTCCGGCACCTGCTGAAAACCAAAGCTGTCACAGTAATGGGCAGTATCTTTCCCGCCTTGATGCAGCACCACCACGTCGGACACGGAAAGGGAATGTCCCTTGAAGTCTGCCGGATGGTCGATGTTGAATGTACGGTAAATGTCCTCCAACGTGGTCTTGCCATCCAGCGGCGCGGTGTAAACAAGGTCATAGTTGGCCCTGTCCACAGATCGGCCCGTGGCCTGCAAGCGGTCATAGGGTTCAAACCGATAGTCCCGCGTTTCATCACCACTCTTGATCTGATAGATAGAAAAGCTGTCCTGCTCCGGCGCTTCATAGCCAGCCGCCGCATATTCCTCCACGGTCATACCGGCTGCGGCGGCCTCCTGTGCGATCTCGGCCTGCACCTGCTCCTTGTAGTCCTGCAAGGTCTGGTCAAAATCGGACAGCTTCGGCGGCTCCGGCAACTGATACTGGCCCTGATTGAGAAGCGGGCGGCACTCCTGCACATAGTCAAGAACGGCATGGAAATAGGCTGCCTGCTCCGGCGTCAATTCCCCCCCGGAACGTAGGGGCCGACTGGCTTCCTGCTCCATCTGTGAGAGATTGCAATGCAGCTTCATATAAGGAACAAACTCACCCAGCAGCATATCCCGTTCCGCTTTGTCCTGCTCCCAGCCCTCTAAGCCCGTTTCCGCAATCACATGATTTTTCCAGCTTTCATCCTGGGCGTAGTATTCATGGTAGCTCTGGATGTGCTGTATCAGGGAACCGTCCCCGTCGCCAAAGTCCTGCCGCCCCTCGTAATTGTCAGGCTGTCCCCGGAACGTAAAGTCAATGTGGAACTTGGTTTTGTCATAGCCCATGCCTGCCGGATATTCTGCATCCAGCTTGGCAAACAGGGCGTCGGCCTCATGCAGCGGCATGGTCTGACCCTCTTTCAGATGGGGGCTTTCACTCCAAAGCACCGTAACAACCGGCTCCGCTGCCGGGTCAAGGGCCGGGGCATCGGGCTGGTCGGGTGTTTGCTGCTCCTGCGGCTGTTCGGCTTCCTGTTTTGTCTCGCGCTCCTGCTGAAGCTGGGCCAGATGGCCGTCAATATCGGTTATCAGCTCATTGGCTGCTTTACGGATGGTTTCAAGGGAGGCTTTCAGCTCGGACAGTTCCCGCCCGGAACTCCAACCGGCCACATAGCCAAAGGAATAGTCCGATGTATCCAGCCCGTAATGCTGGCAGACGGCATACGCCACGCTTTCGGCCTGCACCTCACGGGTGCGGCGGTCTGGTCGGTCAGCCTGCTCGGTGGCTGGGGCGTCCTTGTCGATGGCGTGGAGCTTGGCATGGGCGATCTCATGGATGGCTGTTTTCAGGGTTTGCAATTCACCCATGCCCTCGTCAATGGCAATCCGCTTTTCTTCCAGATGGTAGTAGCCGTGTGCGCCGCCCTCGATGTTCTCAAAGGCAATCGGCACCGGCGACGTCTTTTCCAGCGCGGCGAAAAAATCCTGATACTGTTCCACGCTGCCGGTCAGCTCGGACACGGCAATGTCCGGGATTTCTTTCCCCTCGGTCTGGCTCACGTCAAAGACTGTGACGACGCGAAAGGCCGGGATTTCAATTTCCCGTTCCTCGGTAACGGGCTTGCCGTCTGCGCCGATTACCGGCTTTTGAGTAGACGGGTCGATTTTCTCCATCTGCTTTTTCACCTTGTAGGGGGACGGGGCCAGTATCTTGATTCCTTTTTCACCTTTCTTCACATGGCGCTCAAAGTCGTCCCGCCACTTGCCAAAACCGGCAACCAGAGAGGCGTCCGGCTTCTGCATGGCGATCAGCAGCGTATTGTTGAAGCTGTAATTATGGAACTTGGACATCGCCGTGAGATAGGCTTTGTACTGTTCACTTTCAAAAAGGGCCTGTATTCCGGCTTCCAGACGGTCAGTGATCTCTTTCATGCGCTCGGCATTGTTCTTTCCGTTTAAGTCGATGGGGATAACCGGCTGGGGCTGCGGGGCCTCGGCAGTCAATACCGCTGCCTGCCGGGTCTTGATCTCGTCCCGCATAACCTCCGGCTGGGGAAAAGCCATTACCCGGTATTCCTCCGGCACCGGCTGGCCCTCATGGACGCGCTGCCACTTGTCGCCGCTTTTCACGATATAACCATACTCGGTAAAAGCTCCCTGTTCCTGCTGGGAAATGTGACGTCCAAACTGTGCCGTATCAATCCCGGCTTTCCATTTCTGCGGCATATCCACCATGCCGGAACGGTTCAGGTAGTAGTCCCCCAAAGCGGCGGCGGTATGCACATCCGGCAGATGCACATAGTAGTTCGCGTTTTCAGTAAAGTCGATGATCTGGCCGATACTCGCAAAGCCGCCCTTGGGGTTTTGCAGGGCGGCGTTCAGCTCTGCGATCTCGGCGGCGTCAAGCTGGCCCAGCCGGGCAGCAAGGAAATTCAGCTCGTCCACGTCGGCGGCCAGCACCATATCGTAAGGCAGCGCAAGGCGCTGGCCCTCCGGGTAGGAATACCCATTGATAAAAAAATCCTGCGGATTGTCGGCGGAAATGCCGATCTGCCGCAGGGCCGCTTGCAGTTGTTCCGTTGTAGTAGGCATATCCAGCCAGACGCCATCCTTGCCCTGTTCATAGAACTGGCGGTTATGGAGCTGGATAGAAAATACTTCGTTCACGCGCTCACTCCTTTCTTTGTCCTGTTCCATCAGACGTTGCATCAGCTCGTAGTCCTCAATGCTCATGTTGCCGTCATATACATACGGGTCGATGTCCTCGTCGTTATAGGGGCGCTCATAAAAAGGCAGCCCCGCTTCATGGGCCTTGGCCCGCGCTTCCTCCAATATCTCCGGGGGCAGCACATCGTCGTGGGCCTCCATAAACGGGGCGATATTACTTAGGCCGTTTTCGTAGTGGTGGCGCACTCCGGCGGCCAGCTCGTCAACGCTCATTTCCTCGCCCAGATAGCCGGAATAATAGCCGTTCACCACAACGGCCTTTGGATCTGCGGCCTGTATCTCGGCAAGCCGCATTTTGTCCTCCGGGTATAAATAGTCGCTCATATCCAGATGAAACGCTTCCCCGTGCCATGAACGGCCCTCCCGCCAGAACGCCAGCCATGCAATGCCGCTTCGTAAATCATCCAGACATTCTCTTACGGTATCCCGTAAACTTGCCATCGGCAGCCTCCTTTCTCTGAAATATAAGGGTTTGGGAAACTCCCAACAAGCAAAATCCCCGGCCCGGTCAGGTACGCCGGGTCAGGGATTTACCGGGAGTGTGGCTACACTCCCTATGCTTGCTCTGTTCGTGTCTTAGCTCCTGTGTTCCACGCGGTAATTAACGTATTTCCCGCCGGTATCGGCCAAAAGTACCGTCCCGTCATAGGTTTTGCCGGTTTTCATGGAATAGAGGCCCTTTACCTTTGCTTTTCCGTCTTTGAGCAGCGCGGCGGCGATCTTCGGGGTGAACGCTTTTTTGCGTTCCTCAAAAAATCGGTCATTCTTCCACATGACAAACTGGCAGGCCCGGTTTCCACAGTAGTAGTTCTTTCTGCCCTCGTAGACGGCCTCGCCGCAGCGGGGACACGTCCCGATTGCCACACGCTCTGCCTGAAACAATTTCTGCTTATCTTCGCTGATGCAGGAATAGGTCTTTACCAGCTCCCGCGTCATAGCCTCAATACCTGCCATAAACTCGTCGGAGTCAGCCTGCCCCATGGCGATCTCGGTCAGACGGCTTTCCCATTCAGCTGTAAGCTGGGGAGAGGTTAAAGCCTCCGGCAGAACCACGGCCAGATTGATGCCGTCCTTGGTGGGAATGAGCTGCTTGCCCTTTCTCTGGACAAAGCCCATCTGCACCAGCTTTTCCAAAATAGCGGCACGGGTGGCCGGTGTGCCTAATCCTTTGCGCTCGGCGTCCTCCGGCATATCCTCGGCCCCGGCCCGTTCCATAGCGGACAGCAGTGTATCTTCGGTATAGGGCTTGGGCGGCGTGGTGAAATGCTCCGTGACGGATGCAGCCACATCCGCAAAGGTCTGGCCCTCTTTAAGCTCCGGCAGTGTCCGTTCCTGCGTATCGGAAACCTCGTCAGAATCGGTTTTCAGGGAAAAACGGAAACGGCGGTCAATCTCTTTCCAGCCGGGAGAAAGAACGGTCTTGCCCTTGCCGGTAAACTCTTTCCCGGCACAGGTGAATGTGGCGGTGACAGCCTCATATACATAAGGCCCGGCCACGGCACACAGCACCTTGCAGCAGATCAGAGACAGCAGCTTTCGCTCACTCTCGGCCAGTCCGTCAAAGCCCTGCTTCACAAATGCAGCGGTGGGGATGATGGCGTGGTGGTCGGACACCTTTTTGCTGTTCAGGATGCGGTCAAACTGCGGGGAAATGTTCAGGCCCTTGGCGAAAGGCACCAGCTCCCAAAGGCCGAACACAAGGTTTTCGGCCACGGGCAGCATATCATCGGTCAAATACTGGCTGTCCGTTCTCGGATAGGTCAGCAGCTTCTTTTCGTAGAGTGTTTGGGCGTAATCAAGGGTTTGTTTGGCGGTAAAACCAAAGAGCCGGTTTGCCTCCCGCTGCAAGGTGGTCAGGTCATAGAGCTTGGGCGGCTGCTCCGTCTTTTTCTCCCGCGTTACAGAAACACAAACGGCCTGCGCTCCGGCACAGGCCGCCTTGACGGTGTTTGCTTCGGCAGCATCAGAAAAGCGGCTGCTTACTGCGTCCGCACCGGCCAAACCAATATGGACGATGTGATATTTCTCTTTCTTGAAATTTGTGATCTTGGCGTCGCGCTCCACCAGCAGATTCAGGGTCGGGGTCTGGACACGGCCCACGGTCAGGGTCTTGTGGTACAGTACGGAGAAAAGCCGGGTGGCGTTGATGCCCACCAGCCAATCAGCTTTCGCCCGGCACAGGGCCGATTGATACAGCGGGTCATAGTCCGTTCCCGGTTTCAGGTGGGCAAAGCCGTCCCGGATGGCGCTGTCCTCCATGCTGGAAATCCAGAGGCGCTTGAACGGCTTTTCACAGCCTGCCATCTGATAGACGAAACGGAAAATGAGTTCTCCCTCGCGCCCGGCGTCAGTGGCGCAAATCAGGCCGGTCACGTCGGGGCGCTCCATCAGGGAACGCAGAATGTCAAACTGCTGCTTTTTCTCGTCAGGGATGATGTACTGCCACGTTTCCGGGAGGATGGGTAAATCCTCATAGCGCCATTTCCTGAAACGCTCGTCATACCGGCCAGCGTCAGCAAAGGACACCAGATGCCCGATGCACCAGCTCACCAGATAGCCGTTTCCCTGCAAATATCCGTCGTGTTTCTCCGTGGCCCCGATCACGCCCGCAATACTGCGGGCGACACTCGGTTTTTCTGCAATTACCAACTGATAACTCATTCCTCGTCCTCCTGTTCATTTTCGGTTTCCGGCGCTTCGTCCTCCAAATCCTCGTCGTCGCCAAAATCATACTCGTCTAAATTGTCGCTGCCCTTGGTATCTGCCCTGGGCTTTTTGAACTTGAAGTAATACAAGACTGCGCCGCCGCCAACCAGTGCTACCACAAGAAACACGATCAGGCCGCCAGCGCCGGAACCGCTGTTTTTCGGTTCCTCCTGCGGGGCCTCGGTTTCCTGCGGCTGGGTTTCCTGCGGCTCCGGCCCGGTACACTCACTCATATTATTTTTACAAACCGGGCAATTCGTATTGACGGCCCCAGACTTGCATTTGCTGGTACAGGTGCAGACAACAGCAGCCGTCCCCGTCTGGCCGTCCTCCATCAGCGCCAGCAGGTCAGCTTCATCCACCTGATTTAAGAAATGGACAGTTTCTTTTCCCTCGTCGTCCCGGTCAATAATCAAGTAAAAGACATTGCCGCTTTTGGTTTCTACGGTGATAAACTGCTTGCCGCTTTGGGTAGTGCTGCCGATGTCGTCAATCAGCGTCAGGTTCCCGTCCGGGGTCAGGGCAGCGCTGCCTCCGGTCTGGCTGCCGCTGAACAGCCCCAGCAGTGTAGCAAGTTCTTCTTCACCAAGGGAGAGGGAGAAGCTGCCCTCGCCGGTGCTTTCTGTCTTGGTGTCGCTGACGGTCAGGTAGTCGGAATGGACATAGCCGATGCGCTCCGGCAGAAGAATTTTCACCCAGTCGCCATCTGTGCCGATCACTTCCACCTGCGTTCCGTTGGGAAGCTGGGTGAACGCGGTCTTATCAAGCCCCGCGCCGGTGCGGACATTCAGCTTTCCGCCGTTGGTAGTTACGGTGCCGGTCTGGATGGGTTCCTCCGTGCCGCTGGTGGTAATCTGGATGCCGTCGTCCGTAGCGGTGATGCTTACCTTGGAACCGAACAGAGAGGAAAGCAGGTCGGAGGCCTCCTTGCCGGTCAAGCTCTTGGTTTTATCATCCTCCGTTTTGCCTGCGGCTGCGGTTTCAGTCTTGGAGTGATTGTCTGTGTCAGGCTCCACGCCGCCCGTTGCTTCGGCGGCAGCTTCCGGCAAAGGCTCCGGGGCCGGGTCGGTGCCGCCTGCAAAGGCGGTAACAGGAAAGACCGTGACGCAGAGCAGCACGGCCAGAATTGTGGGCAGAATCCGGGAAATTCGTCTGGTTTTATTCTTCATGAGCATTGTCCTCCTGTGCATGGTACGCTGTGACAGCAGGGGCGGCCTGCATTGCGCCGGAACGCAGGAACGCGGCAAATTCCTCCGGCTTCATGTTCATGCCGCGCACAAGCTGGATGATCTGCAAATTCTCCTGTTCGGTTTTCTGCGCTTCCAGCTCCCGAAGCTGCTTCTGATACTCCGCAATCTTGGACTCCATAGTCAAAACTCCTTTCTGGCGTCAGGGCAGACGCCCGAAACTGTAAAAATGGGATTGCCAATAGTTTGAATTGAGATTTGTGTAGGAAATGGGGTCGCCGCAATGCAGCATCACCGAATTGCCCACATACAGGCCGATGTGGGACACGCCGGGGGTGTCATAAGTGCCAACAAAAAACACAAGGTCGCCGGGCTTGGCCTGCGAACTGGAAACAGGGGTGCAGATGTTGTATAGGCCCTGCGCCCCCAGCCGTCCCACGTTCCAGCCGGAATGATTGATAACCCATGAGATAAAGCCGCTGCAATCAAAGCTGGTGCTGGGAGAGCTGCCGCCCCACACATAGGGATAGCCGATGTACTTTTCGGCCTCTTTCAGCATGGCGGCAAACTGTTCATCCTCCAAAGCCTCCGGGGGAACGTCATAATAGGTCGGTTCTTTCAGAGTGGAGGCGTGGGGGTACTGGCTGCCGGAAAACAGGTCGGGCCGGTTGCCCAGCGTGGACATATACAGGGAATAGGTACTTAGGGTTTCCTCGTCCATGATGTAGACCGGCACATGGGACAGATTGAAGTTTTCCAGCGTCACGGTGCAGATGTAATAGTCATACGGTACTTCTACTTCATACTCGTATTCCTCGGTTGAGGTTTCGCCAGTGTCCGGGTCTGTGACCGTCCGCGTCCCTGTCCGGGTTTCCGTGCGGTAGCGCACCTCTTTGACAACGGTTTCCGTCAGGATGTATTGCTTGTCGAACAGCATTTGCAGGTCGCTTCGCACCTCCCCAATGGTAAACTGCCCGTCATGGAGTGCCGACAGAATGGAGATCAGCACATAGGGGTCATGCTCGATGCTGTCAAGGTCAAAGTGGTACTCGTCATAGTCATGGGTGGCCTCGTAGTTGTCCAGATACGCTTGCAGCTCGGCTTCCAGTGCAGCATAGGCGTCCTCGGCGGCCAGCATATCGCTGTCCTCGGAAAAGTAGGAGGATGCCGCAATGCCGCTTCCGGCGCTGCCAAACATGGCGGTACAGGATTGCAGGCCGGTCATTACCATCAGAAGCAAAAGCCCCAGCACCAGAACGGCCAGCGAACCTTTCCAGTGACGGGCCACAAAAGAGGCGGCCCTTTTGCTTTCCTCGGCGGCTGCCTTGGCCGCTTTGGTGGAGGATGCGGCTGTCTTGGCTGCGCCCTGTGCCGCCGTCCCTGCGGTCTGGCCCGCTGTCCGGGCGGCTTTGGCATACTGGCGCTTGATCTGCTGCTTTTGCCAGAACCGGGAAACGGGATTGGTGGCCGCCTGCGCGATCTCCGGGTTATCCCGCAAAGACTTCTGGTAAAAATACTCCGCGTTTGCGGCAAGGGCCTGCCGCTCGGCTTTTTCTGCGGCCCGGTAGGGTTTCAGCTTGTGGTGCCGGATGCTGCTGCGGATGGCCCGGCCAACCTGACGCTCGGCAAATTCTTCCATCTTGTGGCCGCCCTCCACCCCCACGTTTTCATGCTCAACTTCGTGGATTTTACCGTGGGCGAATAGCAGCGCCTCCGAAACGGGACGGCCTGCCGGGTTGGGCTTTAACTTGGGAGGCCCTTTGGCCTGCTGTTCAAAACGCAGGGCGCACTTGGCCTTGCCGGTGGCCTCGTCACAGACCGTTTCTTTCACGACAACACGCTTTTTCGGGATGGCGTCACGGGCTGCATCCAGCTTGTCAGCTTTCTTATCTGCTTTGCGGATATAGGGCTGCAAATCCGGGTCGGCCCGTTCTTCCTCGGTCAGTTGGAGCCGGGAAGATGGCCGGTGCAGGGCGGCGTCCCCCTCGGCAGCGGTGGCTGCTGCCTGCTTTGCGGATTTTTTGGCCTTATGCCGGTCATGAGCATCGTCGGCCCGTTCCAGCAGCTTTTCCGCTGTGCCGCCAGCCTCCGGGGTATAGTCCTGTTCGGCCTCCCGGCTGGAAATGTTCTCTACCTCGCCGGTGGCCTGATTTTCCAGCGTGAGGCCATCGCGGGTCATGGCCTGTGTCACCTTGGGCTTTGCTTTCAGTTCTTTCAATGGCCGTCACCTCCTTTGCTGTGCTTTGGGGTCATTGGCTTATCACCTCGCTTAACCGGGTCGTCATAATCTTGTAAAGCTGGGTGTTGTGGGGGATCGGATTGGTAAAGGGCAGCACCACATTTTCAAAGATCAAAAGGCCCTCGCCGGGTTCGGAATTGTCGATGTACTTCTGCTGGTCTGCGGACAGGTTGAGCCGTTCCGCAAGAATTTTTCTGTCCCCGGACGCCTGATTGAGCAGCGTAATAAAATCGCTGTTTTCCAGAATGTTTTCGATCTCCGGGGAGGAAAGCAGGTCTTTCACGTTCTGCGTCGCGCCGGTTGGGATGCCGCCCCATTTCCTGAACCGCTTCCAGATTTCAGCGGAATAGGCCGCCGTTTGTTCCTCTTTCAGAAGCAAGTGGAACTCGTCGGCAAAGTACCATGTGGCCTTGCCCTGGCTGCGGTTGGCGGTGACGCGGCCCCAAATCTGGTCTTGGACAATGAGCATCCCCAGCTTTTTGAGCTGCTTGCCCAGCTCCTTGATGTCAAAGGCCACAAGCCGGTTGCCGATGTCCACGTTGGTACGGTGGTTAAAGACGTTCAGGGAGCCGGACACATACAGGTCAAGAGCCTGCGCCACACGGTCAGCCTCCGGGACGTGCTGATCTAACAGGGCTTTGTGGAGGTCGGACAGAATCGGCATATTTTCCGGGCGGGGGTCTGCCAGATAGGGCCGGTAGATCACCCGCACGGCCCGGTCAATGACCGTTTTTTCAATGGGTTCCAGCCCGTTCTTGCCGCCCATGACCAGCTCGCAGAACGACAGCACAAAGTCGGATTTCAGGGCCAGCGGGTTATCGTCCTCGGAATAGTTCAGGTTGATGTCCAGCGGGTTCACATAGTCCCGGCTGGTGGGCGACAGCCGGATCACCTGACCGTGAAGCCGTTTTACCAGCGGATAGTATTCAGCCTCCGGGTCGGAAATAAAAATATCGTCAGGCGTCGTTAAGAACACACTGACGATCTCGGATTTACAGCTCATGGACTTGCCGCTGCCGGGGGTGCCTAATTTCAGGCCGTTAGGACACCGGGCCTGTTTCCTGTCCAGCATAATCATGTTGTGGGACTTGACGTTGACCCCGTAATACATGGCTGCGCCGCCCTGAAAAAGCTCCTGCGTCACAAACGGCACGAACACGGCCACGCTGGAAGTGGTAAGGCCCCGCTGAATTTTGATCTGGTTGACGCCCAGCGGCAGGCTGCTCACAAGGCCCTGTTCCTGCTGGTAGTCCAGACGGACAAGGGAACAGTTGTATTTCTGCGCCACACCGGCGGCCTGAAACACGTCGTTGCTCAATTTTTGCTTGGTGTCGGCCACGTTCAGCACAAGGAATGTCAGCATGAAAAGGCGCTCGTTGCGGGTCTGCAATTTTGTCAGCAGCTTCTTGGCGTCCTCCCCGTAGGTGGCAAGGTCGCTGGGCAGTATGTCCATATCGTAGCCGCTGCGGACGGCCTTTTTCTGCTCCTGTATCTTCATGGCGTCAAGGTCGGTGATCTTGCGCTTGATGGTCTTGATGGCTTCGGTCTGGTCGATGGCCTGCACATGGAGGTTCACCAAAATGCTGCTGTCCGTATTGAGAAAATCGGCCAGCATTTCATCCGAAAGCTCCGGGGCGAGGATTTGCAAAAAGCTCACCGCGCCGTATTTCCCGCCCATGCCAAAGGTTTTTGCATTACCGAAGCATAGGGAGGACGGGGCGATAAAATCCTTGGTGGAAAGGCCGGAGGGAGTCATCCACTTCCAGTCAAAATTGAACAGCTCCCCGTCCGGGTGGAACACGCCATGCAGCACCGCAAGCCGTTCTTTGCCGTTCATCACATGGGCCACAGCACCCATCGTCTTGAAGTAGCCTAAGAGGTCAAGTCCGATGCGGTTCAGTCTGGCCCTTGCGGATTTCGGACTGTCAGCCTCAATGGTGAACGTCAGGTACTTGGTCTTGACGATGCCGTTGTTGCCGTTTGCAAGCTGCTTTTGCAGGATGCCGGTGTACTCGGCCCGGATGTCGTCGAAGTCGTCCCCCTGCGGTGCGATCTCAAAGCTCTTGGCATACTGCACCGGGTCAACCCTGCGGTTCAGGAACGAAAACTGGACATGGATAGAGGCGTCCACATAGTTGTAGAGGTCGCAAAGATGTTCAAAGATGGCCGTCTTGGTGTCCGGCTGGGCCAACTGATAGCTGATGTCCTCAAAGGCAATGCACTTGGAAAAGGTGTTTTTCGTCAGGCGACACACGCCGTCCGGGTACATGGCCTCATAGGGGATGGTGGCCTGCGCTGTATGGGGCTTGCCGTCGCCCTTGTACTTGCGTATCACCGCGTCAATTTCTTTTCGCTGGGCGCGGGTCAGCTTTGTTTTTTCGGTTTCTCTTGGAATTCCTTTTTTGGACAATGGCCTTTACCTCCTGTTCCATTTGATGCTGCCGCATAAGGGCGGCATAGGCGTTGTTGGTCTGGTAGGGGCGCTCCTTGGGGCGGAGGAAGCAGCACTGAATCATCTGCATTACCACCATTTCAAGGGGCTGGCCGTGACGCTCATACATGGCAAGCAAAAAGCCCGGCAGCATGATAAATACCATGAGCAGGGCCGCTGCACTGGTGGAGAGATAGTCACGGGTGAGAAAGTATAACGGGACGCCTACCAGCAGCGCCCCGCCAAAACAGATCAGTTGCCGTTTGGTAAGGCCAAACACAACCTTGGATTTCACATGGGTTAAGTCCTTGGGGACAGTTACATAAGCCATCTGGCACCTCCTTTCATGACGGGTTTAGGGTAAGATCACATTCCACTTCGTTGCCCCACGCATCCCAGCCGGGGCATTTATGTCTGGCAAACAGCTCCACGCGGGGCAAGTCGCCCGCCAGCGCAACGATCTTGTCACGGGTCACATCCGGCTTTTTGCTGTGCTGTTCAATCGGGCTGATAATGAACTGATGGACAGCGGCAGAATGACGTTTCGGTTTGCCGCGCTTTGCCAGCAGGCAGATTTCCGCGTTCCCCCTTGTCCAGTAACCCAGCCCGTAAAACCATGTAGGGCTTTTGCGGTTCTGTTTCAGCCAGACAAAGGCCACCGTCTTGAACGTAAAGCCCCACGCCCGGATAAGCTGCAATGCCTCCGGCAGCATGGGAAATGTGGCCCATAAAAACAGCAGACAGTCCTTGGCAGCCAGTGCTTCCACCGGCAGGGCGCACAGCTCGTCTATGCTCATGGTGGGATAGTGATTTTCCGCTGCACCCGATTTGTTTTTGCACTCATACCGCCACGGCGGATCGGCGTAAATGATGTTGTATGTTGAAATAAATGATTTCCTCCTGTGTGTAGTTGATTTTTAATGCGCCGAGAATACGGATTTGCTGATGCTGCCGGTCTTGAACAGGCAAAAGCACAAAAGCACCGTATAGCCCATGCAGCCCCAGATTGCGCCGGAGATGTCAGAAGCGGAAGCAATGTTCTGTATCAGCACCGCATAGATACCGACGACAACCATGATTAAAAAGGCTTGGAAGCCCAGCGCCAGCATGGATTTCAAGTAGTTCTGGCCCATGCCGCGCCATTCGCTGTTTCCCATTGTGGCAAGAGGGATAGGCCCTAACGAGGTCACGACGTAAATTTCAATCATGCGCCCGTAGGTCACAAGGAAAATGCAGATGGCGAGGATGTTCATGGTAAGGCCCACTACAAGGGTCTGGAACCACAGACCCAGAAGCCCGCCCACGCTCATAGCCTCCAATTGGCTTTCAAGGTCAGGTATCAGGCTGTTAAAGTCCACGGACGTTTCCCCGATAATCACACCGGCGCTTTGGTTGACGACGCTCTGGGTGGCGTCAAAGATGCCCATGACGATGTTCCATGTGTTGCTGACAATGAGGATGGCAAACGCAGACTTGAAAATCCAGCGGAAGAACATGGAGCTGTCAAAGTCGTGCATATTGTTTTTCTCGGTTATCATCTGTATCAGCTCCATGCACATGACACAGGCAAGGATGGCCGCCGCAATGGGCAGCACCACCGTTTCGGACAGATTTTGCAGCATATTGAAAATGCCGCTGTTCCACGCCTGCGGGGTGGCTCCCACATCAGCGGCGATTTCTCCGACTTTGGCATTTACATTGTCAAACAGCCCGGACAGGTTGCCCGTGATGCCGTCGATCAGAATACCTTTTATCCATTCTTCAATGATTTCACTAATCACGGGTAAACACCTCCTTTCCCGCGCCCTCCCGGTCAGGCCGGGAGAGCGCGGAGGGGATTAGTGTGGATGGTTACGGACAAGTGCCGGGCTTATCCCAGCAGGCCGGACAGCAGGGGAATCAGGGTCACGCCGATCAGGGCCACGCCGCCGCCAGCGACAAGCTGCTTTACGCCCTGGCTCTTAGCGCCGGGGTTGTCCTGGCCGTAGCCCTCCAGAAGATTAACGCCGCCCCAGACGCACAGGCCGCCGCCCAGTCCGATCACGATCGTCTGCAAAGTGTTCACTGCACTGTTGAAAAATTCCATAAATGTCCTCACTTTCTGCCGCGTTTTGCGGCTCACAAAATTGTTTGATTTGGATTTGAGTATGAAAAAAGCCGCTGCTTATTCAGCGGCGGCGTCCTCGTCCGACAGGTCAATTTCGTACAGGTAGAAAATCTCGTCCTGCGTCACCACTTGCTGCCGTTTCCGGCGCATAGCGGTCAAAAACCTGTCCACATCAAAGGTGTTTTTCTTGTCGGCGTCGGCAAGGTATTTGTAGCGCGGGTGCTTGGTAATATCGAATTTCTCCGACAAAAACGGGCGCACACCCCGTAGCTGCAAGATGCACTTGCCGCCGTCCATCACGGCGATTTCGTCTTGGCTCATCAGCTCCTTTCCTAATTTTTGGTAGTTCAGTCCGTGGGATGTCTGGCTTCCCCGGTTTTCGCTGGTGTTGAAACTGTCAATGGTTTCCTTGCCCAGCGCATCGGAGATTTCCTTGGCATTTTTGCCGCGCCCACTAAGGAAAAGCACAGAATCACAGTTGTCTGATATGATTTCGGCAGCTTCCTTGTAGATGGCCTTTAACTGTGACTGGCTCTGCAAAATGATAGAAGCCGAGATTTCCCGGCTTCGGATGGTTGCAATCAATTTATCAAAATTTGGTATCTGGCCGATGTTGGCAAACTCATCTAAGATTAGCCGCACATGGACAGGCAGCCGCCCACCGTACTTATCATCGGCCCGGTCACAAAGTAAGTTGATAAGCTGGCTTTGGAGCATAGCCAGAATGAAGTTAAATGTGGTGTCCGTGTCGCTCATAATGAGAAACAGCACCGTCTTTTCGTCCCCGATGGTGTCCAGCTCCATTTCGTCGTCCTCCATCAGCTCACGCACTTCCCGGATGTCAAAGGGAGCCAAACGTGCGCCGCAGCTTATCAGGATAGAGGAACGGGTTTTGCCAGCGGACAGCAGGAATTTCTTATACTGCCGCACGGCAAAGTGGTCTGGGTCTTTCTTCTCCAACCGTTCAAACATCAGGTCTACGGGGCTTTGAAACTCCGGGTCGTCCTCACGGGCTTCACTGGCATTTATCATTTCCAGCAGCGTTGTGAAGTTCATTTCCTCTGCCGGGGCCTCATACCAGATGTAGCCGATCAGGGCCGTGTAAAACAGCCGTTCCGATTTGACCCAAAAATCCTCCGCTGATTTTTCGCCCTCGCCCTTGGTGTTGGCAATCAGGGTATTTACCAGCTTTAGCACGTCCTTTTCCGAGTGGATGTAGACGAACGGATTGTATTTCATGGACTTGGAAAAGTTGATGGTGTTCAGGATTTTTATGCGGTAGCCCGCCTGCTGAAACATCTTTCCCGTTTCCAGAACAAGGGTGCCTTTCGGGTCAGTCACCACAAATGAGGTCGGGTAGTCCGTGGTTGGAAAGCATTGCATCAGGTTGGGCTTCACGAAAAATCGTGTTTTGCCTGAACCACTGCCGCCGATCACCAGCACGTTTTTGTTCCGGGCCGTCTTGGGGTCTTTGGGCCTCCCGGTCATAGTCAGCCGTTCCGTTTGGGTCAGCAGGATATTGTTTTCAAACTTGGGGTCGATATAGGGGGCAATATCCTTGGCCGTCCCCCAACGGGCGCTGCCGTACTCCACGCCCTTGCGGTACTTCTTGGCGTTCTTGCTCTTGCAGTACACCACCAGCCGCACGATCAAAGCACCGGCGACGCCGACGCAGAAATCAAACAGGTGCAGGCTGGGGAGGGGATTTGCAAAGGCCGCCGTAAAACCGTCCGCAATATGCAGGAGCTTTCCCGACAGGTCAGCACCAGCGGCCAGCCGGTACGCCTGCCCGCATTTTCCGAACAGGTACACAAAAATTAGATATGGGAGGTTGAGGATCACCAGCTTTTTTATATCAGGCTTCATCGTTCCAGCCCCCTTTCCCTGACTTTCTCCTTGGCCCTCTGCTTGGTCTGCTCCGCTGTTTTTTGCTTCATGGCGGACAGCACCTTGCGGATGGAGGGCCGCTGCTCCTTGGAGAGCGTCTTTGCCGTAAACTCCCGGAACGCCTGTTCCAGATTGTCCGCATCCTTGGATTTGAAGATCACGACGTAGTGGGGCGGCTGGGTGGTCTTATCCTTTCGCAAGGCAAAATCCACGCCGTATTTCTTGGCACAGGGCTTGAACGCACCAATGTTGGCCTCGGTAATCTCAATGTTGGAGAGGGCCGCCCCATGCTTTTTAAGCTGCTTTAGGCTCTGCTGGCCGTGATGCAGCGTGGTCTTGCCCTTGGCCCGGTGCTGCAAATACTTTTTCAACGCCGCTTGCAGCACTTGGGCCGTGAGCTTGCCCGTTTTCATGGACAGGGCAATGGTTTTCTGATCGACTTCTTCCTGCAATAAGCATCCCTCCTTATCAGAAAGTCAAAAATGGCGTCTAAGGTGGAACCACCAGACGCCGCAGGTAACAACGGTTCAAAGTGCCTCCTATTCTTCACAGGCTTTCATCCGGCGAACAGGAATAGTCCGGCAGGCCGGATTTCGGTTTGCCCCAATCCGGCTGTGCCATATCGTGCGCCACAAGGGACGTGTAGTAGTTACTGATGGTGCTGGGGGCATTGAACAGCATGGCCCGTAAATACTGCTTGATGTTACGGACTTTCGTGGTGTTCTCCCGCAGGCAGTCAAAGACAAAGCGGATATGTTCGCTGTTCAGCTTCATAAACTTGGACTTCACCAGCTCGGCAGGGTAATCATCCCCGGCGATACGGATGCTCTTACGGGAAGTACAGACGGTTTCCAACATCAGATCAACGATCTCGTCAAGCTGCTCCCGGTCAATGGAACTGTCCT
This sequence comes from Oscillospiraceae bacterium, assembly GCA_902792985.1. Taxonomy (GTDB): domain Bacteria; phylum Bacillota; class Clostridia; order Oscillospirales; family Acutalibacteraceae; genus UBA6857. The sequence continues at coordinate 123,281 of CADBBT010000008.1, read as the reverse complement.
GAATGAGATAGTCATACTCGATATTCTCCAAAAGGATTTCCCGATAAATCTGTACTGCCGCATCCTTTCCTGTTCCTTTCCGTTCCAGCGGAGCAGCCGCCGCCTCGTTCTCCACAGGGGCAGGGGTCAGGGATGGGAAAGGAATGGAATCGGTACTTTGTCCATCTGTATTTAATTTTTCTTTTCTTGGTGAGTTAGTTCTTTGTATCTCTTTATTTAATTGCGTTGGATTTCCCGACGCCGGGTTATCCGATGTCGGGTTATCCGATGTTGGATTTTCCAACACCGGGTTTTCCAATACCGGCTTATCCAACACCGACTTATCCAACACCGGCTGCTCGTAAATGGTATAGACCATATCGGCCATTTTGCCCTTTGCGTCGCGGCCCTGCTCCCGCCTGATATATCCAGCCCGTTCCAGTTCCCACACCGCTGTCCTGATGGCGTCAATGCTTTCCCGGTTGATAAGGGACAGGCCCTTTAGGGTGTAGTCCCAATCCTCCGGCAAGGACAGCATTTGTGACAGCAGGCCCTTGGCTTTCAGGGACAGGGCTTTGTTCCGCAGATGGTGGTTGGACATCACCGTATAGCCTTTGTTCTTCTCCACGCGGAATACTGCCATATCATCGTCAGCTCCTTTCACTGTGAATTTGACCGCAGCAAAGGCGGTCAGCTTGCCCGGCTGATAGGGACACTCTGCATACACGCAGTATTGATATTTCCAATCCGGGCGATAGAAGCGGCAACTGCCGCAATCCTCCGGCGCGTTCGCCCCGCCGCCGTCGTAATGATCGAAACCGGGCTTTTCCTGCATCAGCCGTTCAAAGGCCCGGTCTTGGCCGGAAGTAAAGTACATAGCGTCGCCTCCTTTCTGAATTTGGGCATGAAAAAAGCCGCAGACTTTTTTCAAAATCTGCGGCAAGGCTGGATAACGGAAAAGGGTGCTGCCTTGTGTGACAACACCCTTTTTCTGTGCGATATTTGGTTTTTGTACCGTGCCCCGCTTTCCGCTGCCCTAAAAAACATTGATTTTACTGGGTTTCCTCATGTTTTCTTATGGCAACGCTCTTAAAGCGGGGCGTTTTTTACATGCGTTTAAAAATAATTATTTGCACGCTTCTTCCACGGCCACTGCGCAAGCGACGGTCGCACCGACCATCGGGTTGTTGCCCATGCCGATCAGGCCCATCATTTCCACGTGCGCGGGCACGGAGGAGGAACCTGCGAACTGTGCGTCGGAGTGCATACGGCCCATCGTATCGGTCATACCGTAGGAAGCCGGGCCGGCTGCCATGTTGTCCGGATGCAGGGTACGGCCTGTGCCGCCGCCGGACGCCACGGAGAAGTATTTCACATCGTTTTCCGTGCACCATTTCTTATAGGTACCGGCAACGGGGTGCTGGAAGCGGGTCGGGTTGGTGGAGTTACCGGTGATGGAAACGCCGACGTTCTCCAGCTTCATGATCGCAACGCCTTCGGGGACGTTGTCGGCGCCGTAGCAGCGGACCTTGGCGCGCGGACCGTCGGAATACGCTGTTTCGTCAACAACGGTCACGGTCTCCGTGTAGGGATCGAACTCGGTCTTCACATAGGTGAAGCCGTTGATGCGGGAGATGATCATGGCAGCGTCTTTGCCAAGACCGTTGAGGATCACGCGCAGCGGCTGTACGCGCACCTTGTTGGCGTTCAGAGCGATCTTGATCGCGCCTTCCGCAGCGGCAAAGCTCTCATGACCGGCAAGGAAGCAGAAGCATTCCGTCTCTTCGGAAAGCAGCATTTTGCCGAGGTTGCCGTGGCCGAGGCCGACCTTGCGGTTTTCCGCAACGGAACCGGGGATGCAGAAGGACTGGAGGCCTTCGCCGATTGCAGCGGCAGCGTCCGCAGCCTTTGTGCAGCCCTTCTTGAGCGCGATCGCGCAGCCGACGGTGTATGCCCAGACGGCGTTTTCAAAGCAGATCGGCTGGGTCTCGCGGACGATCTTGTCCACGTCGATGCCCTTTGCAAGGGTCAGTTCTTTGCATTCTTCGATGGAAGAGATGCCGTATTCTTTCAGAACAGCGAGGATCTTATCAACGCGTCTTTCGTAGTTTTCAAACAGAGCCATTTCCACTTACCTCCTTATTCCTGACGGGGATCGATATACTTCACAGCGTCGGCGAATCTGCCGTAAGTGCCCTTTGCCTTTTCATACGCCGTGTTTGCGTCGTCGCCCTTCTTCATGAAGTCGGTCATTTTGCCCAGCGAGACGAATTCATAGCCGATCACCTGATCGTCAGCGTCAAGCGCCATACGGGTGACATAGCCTTCCGCCATTTCAAGATAGCGGGTGCCCTTGAGCTTTGTGCCGTACATGGTGCCCACCTGGGAGCGAAGACCCTTACCGAGGTCTTCCAGACCTGCGCCGACCGTCAGACCGTCATCGGAGAACGCAGACTGGGAACGGCCGTAAACGATCTGAAGGAACAGCTCGCGCATTGCGGTGTTGATCGCGTCGCAGACAAGGTCGGTGTTCAGCGCTTCCAAAATCGTTTTGCCGGGCAGAATCTCACTTGCCATGGCGGCGGAATGGGTCATGCCGGAGCAGCCGATCGTTTCCACGAGCGCCTCTTCGATGATTCCGTTTTTAATGTTCAGTGAAAGCTTGCAGGCGCCCTGCTGCGGTGCGCACCAGCCGACACCGTGGGTGAAACCGGAAATATCCTTGATTTCATACGCCTTGACCCACTTGCCCTCTTCGGGAATGGGCGCCGGTCCGTGGTGCGGTCCTTTTGCGACCATGCACATTCTTTCAACTTCATGTGAATAATTCATGTTGCTTTTACTCCTTTCGGATCGTTATTCATTGGTTCGGGCGGATAACCGTCTCATAATACCTTTTTAAATAATATCAAATATCCGCCGTTGTTGCAAGGGTTTCAGGCAAAAAAAGCGAACTTTTTTGTCTGATTGGATGAATGGCAAAAAAAGTATTGCAATTAGAGGAAAGTTTTGTTATAATAATTGGGCATAATCTATGAAAGAAGGAATTTTGATGAAAAAACTACTTGCTGTCCTGCTGTGCGCGCTGGTTTTGCTGTCTTCCCTGAGCGTGCTTTGCTTTGCAGAGTATCCCGTGGAAGGCCGTGACGAACCGAGCGTGGAGACCGCTGTGGAAAACACCATCGGCAAAGTGATCCCCAGCGGCAAGGACGTAGCGGACACATATTTCAACGGACTCAACACGATCAGAGATTATCTGCAGCGTTTGAGCGATTTCTTTAAGGACATGCTCACCCGTGTGAAAGAATCTGTCTCCTCGATCGAATGGGTTCCCGGCTGGATGCGATAACATACCGCGATAAAAACAAAACCGGAAAGGAAGATTCATTATGAAACGTACCACAAAGCTCCTCGCGCTCTTGCTTGCGGCTCTGCTTATGGCAAGCACATTTTCTGCTGCATATGCTGTTGAAATTGCCGGCTATGTCGTTTCCGACCACGGTGATTGCGGCAGCGGTGTCAAATGGTATTTTGGCAAGGCAAAAGCCGGATCCTCCCTGACATCGGATACGATGGTGATCGAGGGCAAAGGCGCCATGACCGATTTTTCCTTGATCAATGTTCCGCAATGGGTCAAACTGAAAGAGAAGATCATGCATGTTGTAGTGCGTGACGGTGTGACGTCTGTCGGCGCCTATGCGTTTGCGGACTGCCCGTTGCTGCGCGATGTCACGCTGGCCGATTCCGTTCGTTCGATCGGTGACGGCGCGTTCAAAAACTGCGATAACCTTCAGAAAGCCAATCTGCCGCAAGAGATGACGACCATTGGCGCCGGCGCGTTCAGCAGCTGCCGCAGTCTGGCGGATACTAACATCCCGGCAAGCCTGAAATCGATCGGTGAAGGCGCTTTCCAGAACTGCTGGTCGCTGCAGGGCGAGATCATCATTCCGGGCGCTGTGTCCACGATTCCGTCGTTTGCGTTTTTTAACTGCCACGCCATTTCGATGCTGACGGTCAAGAACGGCGTGCGCTCCATTGAAAGCGGCGCATTCTCTCAGTGCTACAATCTGAAAAGCATTTCGCTGCCGTCCTCCCTGCGGTTCTTGGGCGTCAGCTCGTTCTCAGACTGTTGGTCACTCAGCAAAGTGGATCTTCCCAACGGGATCACATCCATTCCGGCAAGTGCGTTTGCAGGCTGTCGGAGCCTTTCCGAGCTGTCGCTTTACAAGAGTGTGACCTTCATTGACGACGGCGCGTTCAGCGGCTGCCCGATCAGCAAGGTAACGTACTACGGCACAAGCGAAGAATGGGAGCGCGTCTGGGTCGGCGAGCACAACGACGGTTTGGAAAAAGCACAGTATTCATTTGTCACTCTTGAGGAACCCGCGGCAGTCAAAACCTGCGATTACTGCGGAAAAGTGCATGATGACAGCTTCATTGGCAAGCTGACCTCGTTCTTCCACAAGATCCTGCTGTTCTTCAAAAAGGCGTTGAGTTTCCTCGGCGTGAAGTGAGAAACAGCGGCACCAATTTATTGAAATAATCGACCGGCACCCCGTCGAATCCTTGTGGGGACGACGGTGTGCCGGCTGTGATTTTATCGCAAAACAAGCACGCCTCCATAGTTTAATGGATAGAATAAACCCCTCCTAAGGGTTAGATGTGGGTTCGATTCCCGCTGGGGGTGCCAAAAAGCCGTTGCCGAAAGGCAGCGGTTTTTTTGTTGCAGCCGCCGGGGATCGAACAAGGAGGGAGCAAGCGCAGCTGGCGGAAGAAAACAGTCCGGCGGGCTGTTTTCGCCGACGGGGCAACGAGCGCAGCGAGGCGAAAGGCGCGGAAGCGCCGGAAAATTCCTGCAGGGGGGGGTGCCGGCAATCAAAATGCCGACAACCCGGATTTTATAAAGCTTTTTGGTGTTTTTGCTTTGTCAATAGCGAGCAGTTGGCTTTCTCTTAGAATAAACCCCGCCATGGTATCACGGCGGGGTTAAAACTACGATTGATGATCGACTGTCAACTGGGGCTTATTCTTTCCCGACAATCGCTTTCACATTCGCGCCTTTGCAAATGAAGATCTCGCGCGCGATGATCATGCACACGAACGCGCAGGTGCCGCCGACAAGAACGTCACTGAAGAAGTGTGCGCCGACGACGATGCGGCTGACGGCGACCAGACCGGTGATGACGACCGGGCAGATCCACAGCAGCGCACGCACGCCCTTGTTCTTGATGTGCAGCGCGTCATTGAGCATCGGCAGCATATAGGATGCGCCGGCAGCGTTGGTGTGGCCGCTCGGGAAGGAGCGCAGCGCATCGGTCGTGCCGAAGAGGGAGAGCATCGTCTCCTTGTCGATCCACTGACCGTGATGCTCATACCAGCGGGCAAACTTTGCAAAGCCGTAATCGGGCGAGTCCGGATACATATTCATTGCGCGGAAACGAATGCGGCCGACGGGGCCTTTGATGAGGTGCAGCACAACGGTGGAAACGATGGCGAACGCCAGCGTCGCAATGGCAAAGGTGAACAGATCCTCGATCTGTTTGTCGGAGAAATTGCGCACGGCAAGCAGACCCAGCGCACACAGGAACAGCGCGGTGACGGCTTGAATGATGACCAGCCAGGTCGGTGTGGAAAGCTGGGAATGTTCAATGTTGACCAGATGCTCATAGATGTACTCCATCGTATCGCTGCAAAGCACATAGCACGCAACAAAGGATAACACCGCCATCAGGCAGGCGAGCACCGTTTTCGGCGCGCCGGAAAGGGTCTTTTTGCGCACACAATACCAGAACAGGATCATGAACGAAAAGGCAAACGCGAGATAGACCGGGTTGCTGCCGATGGATTCCAGCACAACGCCGAATGTGTGGTTGGAAAGATACGAGGTGTGATCGGTGAGCGCATTGCGGGTGAGGATGTTGCTGACCTGCAGATCGGTGAACGTTGCCGTTGTGAGCAGCGCGCCGAAGATGAGGACGAACAGCAGGATGGACAGAATGCTTTTTTTCTTTCGGGTCATTATCTTTACCTCCAATGAAGTTGATACGTTGATTTTAGCACGAATGCCGAAAAAAAGCAAGCCGCCGCAGGAAAAAACAGGAAGCGCCCTGCACGTTTGCTGCGGAGCGCAGGTTGATTATACGGGTGTTCTTACCGTGAGCTTTGCGGTTTTTCCGTAAAGCACCTTTTTCAGCGGACGGCTGCAGGCGCGCACGGCAAAACGGGCCGCTGCGTCAGGGGCAAGATCGGTCAGACGCAGGCTCGTCTTTTTTGTTTGGGCAACGGTGACATATTTCTTTTGCACGTCGTCGTAGCGGCGGATCTCATAGCGCTTTGCGCCCCTGACGCCTTTCCAGCACAGCGTCAGCGCTGTTGGGGTCACATCGCGCGTGCGCAGATGTTCGGGCTTGGCAAGCGTGCTGACTGTCGGCAGACTGCGCAGATCTTTCCATTGCAGGTCCACGTCTGTTTTCAGCCGGTCGGCTTTGCTTTGCCCGGTAAGGCTTTTGATGCTGCGGCGGAACGCTTTTTCGGAAAGGGCCTTGTCCGCGTCGCTGCGGTCGTCGCCTTTCAGCCGGTAATACGCTTCTGTCTGATAGGTGCAGCGCCGCAGTGCGTCCTTGCGCTTTGGCTGATCGTCTTTGTTCAGCTTAAAAAACACCCAGGCCGTGTCATAGGCGCCTTCATGGGAGCGCACGGCGATCGTGCCGTTTTTGTGGATCGTCGCGTGGGTACGGTAGCCCCAGAAGGCGGCGTTTTTGTCCACGACCTTGACCGTGTCGGTGTAGGTGTAAACGCCGTACAGCTCCCAGGTGTCCGTTTGCTTTTTGCCCGGTTCGCCGACGATCAGCTCCGGAAAGCCGTTTTGGTTGATGTCAAAGAGTGCGTAATACAGATCATTCGACGTCGGGTTGCAGTATTTTTGTTCAAGACAGGCGGCGCCGACATAGCGCAGTCCGTTTTTAAAGCGGTTGCCCTCGCGGTAAAAATCGTTGCGGATCGCCGTCTGATACTCCGCGAGCACCTCGGCGTAATAACGCAGGGCCTTGCGGTCGTCTGTGGCTTCGGCAAACAGATACAGACCCGTTGTGCAGAGCACGGACAGCGGGATGCTCGACAGCAACAGCAGCACCGCCAGCACGGCGGCGGCGCGGTAGCGCAGCGGCTTTTCGAATGTCTTCATAAAAATACCCCCTTTGTCTGTACGTTCATTGTACATGGAACAAAGGGGGACTCTGTAATTGTTGTTTTACGCTTTAATACCGGAACGTCCACGTTGCGGAAACGTCGCCGGAAAACTTCGCAGTGCCGCTGAACACCGTGACCTTGGCCGCGCCGTCGCCCTGCAGGGGCAGGTAATCGGTGAGTTTTATGACCCTGCCGTCGCTGCCGACGGTGACGGTGATCACCGAACCGGGATAGGTGATGTTGACCTGTTCAAGCGTGACGCCGGTGAGCTCGCGCTTGGAAAAATCCACATAGCCGATGGCTTTGGAATTATAGGGGGGCACCGGGGACTGCAGCGTTGTTTTTTCCGGAACGAGCTTAATGGTATAAACGATATCGCTCCCGCTGCGCTGCGCCGTGGCGCTTTGAACGCCTTTGGAAGACAGGTCAAAGTCCGTTTCCGCGGGCGGGATCACATCGCGCGGCGTAACGGTCTTTCCGTTGTCGGCCGCCTTGCCTTTTTCGTCTGTGCCGACCGCTTTGCCGTCACGGAAAGCGTAGGTGACCGTTTCGTTGACGCCCGCGTTTTCCAGCGCTTTGTTGATCAGGCCAACCGCGGCTTTTGCCGAACATTCCGTCAGCACGATCTTTGTGCTTTCGGTCTTGTGCGCAAGCATGTTCTTTTCGCTTCTCAGCGTGCGCATGGCGGCGTTGACTTCTTTGAGCACGTCCTCTTTGGAAAGCTTCGCCGGGTCGGTCTTCGGCGCGCTTTGGGTGGTCGGCGCGGCTGTGACCGGCGTTGTGGGCACGGTGGGCGCTGCGGTCGTTGCGGGCGCGGCAGTCGGTTGCGCTGCGCTCGTTTCGGGTACCGCCATCGTGGTCAGAAGCGATTGCAGGTCGTCGGACTGCGCCTGCGTGTCGCTTGTGACATCGTCAAACGAAAACAGCGTCGGTTCGCTCACCGTGGTGTCCGGCGCCGAGGTCGGCAGCGTCTGACTTGTCACCGGCGCGGCAACGTACGTCTGCTTGTTTTTCTGAAAGTTTTTCTTTTCTTTATAAGAGCCAAGCTCAAAGCCCATGACGAACAGCCAGACGCTCAGCACAACGGCGATGATGGCCTTCCATTCTTTTTTCATATTGATCCCTCCGGTGTTGCATTGAGAAAGACTTATTAACAATACAGAAAAACGGCGCGTTTGTCAAGCACTGCGCCGTTTTTTGCGGAACTTTTTGAAAGAAGGCGTCATTCGGCAGGGGATTGCGAATCCCCGTCGGACTTCCATTTTCCAATTTGACGCAGCAGGATCGCGAGCAGGGTGTTCGACAGGAGCGATTTGTTTTTATATTGCCGTTTGATGGTGCAGGCGGCGGCAAGCAGGAACAGCACGAGGATGACCAGACACACTTCGCCGCGCAGCGCGTAGTAATCCGGAAAGGTCGCAAACCAAAGATCGTTGGGCTTTGTCAGCAGTACGATCTGCACGGAATTTTGGAACAGCACCCCCATCGACAGCGCGATGATGCCGTGAAAAAGCAGATGGATCTCGTTGGGCAGCCGGTCGGTCGCGCAGTATTTGATCGTGCCCTTATATTCGCGGCGGCCGGCGATGATGCACATCCACACGCAAAGCAAAAACGCCAGCGACAAAAACACAATAAAACGCACAAGCAGGGTGTGGACCCGCGCATACAGTCCGTCGCAGCGCTGCTGCATTTGTTCGCACGCCGGATTGAACGCAAGTCCGCCGTTGAGCGACAGATAAAAATCGATCGACTGTGCATAGCCTTCGGCGGCCTCCTGCACCAGCGGCACGAACTCATCCATCGTGTCGGCGGGGTAGACCGGGTCGTTCGGGTCAAAGACGATCAGGTTGTTTTTTGTGCCGGAAAAGAAGCGGCGCAGCTCGCTTTGCTTTGTGCAGCCGGTGTTGGTGGTCAGCCGGTCGTTCGTGTGGTCCACAACGGCGTAGTAAACACCGTTCAGCTCCTCAAGCGCATTCATCAGTTCGCGGTATTCGCGATCCGTGCTGCGTTTTTCGCCCTCGATGAGCTCGTCATACACGGCGGTGAAATGCGCCTTGATCGCGTCCTCGTCCACACGGCAGCCGTCTGCGGTTTTCACGATGAAACCGTTGTCCAGGTTTTCCTTGTCGATCTCGCCGGATGTGACCTGCCAGGAGCAGATGGAGATCGTGGCGGCGATCTGCGCGTTGCGGTTTTTTTCTTCCTGTTTGATCTGTGACTGCAGCGCCGCCGAGGCCGGAAAGCCGGAGATGTCCTGATATTGCAAAGCGTAGCGCAGAAGGTTGCGGATCGTTTTTTCCAGCTCGGTCGAAAACGGAACGCTGGTTTTCAAATCGAATTCCGCGCCCTGCGAAAGTGCGTTGCGCACGCCGTCGCGGTCGTTGGTAAACAGTCGGCAGCCTTCAAAGAACTGCACGCCGGCCGCAAAGGTCAGCGCGGCGATCACCACAAGGATGAGCGTCTTTGTGCCGATCAGATACGGCAGATTGCACAGGATGCGGCGCGCATTGCTGTCGTCGGTCTTTTTCATGGGGCACCTCCCAGTGCGCGGTACAGCGCGGCAAAGTCTTCGCTTGTGAGCGCTTCGGCGCGGACCGTTTCCGAAAGACCGCAATCCGTCAGCGCTTTTGCCACCTGCGCCTTCGGAACGGAAAGCGTTGCGCTGATCGAGTTGACCGCCGTTTTGCGCCGTTGGGCAAACGCGGCTTTGACCAGACGGAAGAACGCCTTTACATCGTTTGTTTCTACCGCCGGTTTTTCGCGCCGTGTCAGGCGAATGACGGCGGAATCCACCTTCGGCGAAGGCAAAAACGCCCCCTTGGGAACGCCGAACAGCACTTCGGCGTGCGCGTAGTAATCCACACAGACGGTGATCGCGCCCGCGTTTTTTTCGCCCGGACGCGCGCAAAGACGGTCGGCTACCTCCTTTTGCACCATGACGGTGATCGCATCGACGGGCAGCTCGCTTTCCAGCAGGCGCATGAGGATCGGCGTGGTGATATAATACGGCAGATTCGCGCAGACGACCACGCGCGACGCGCCGAATTTTTCGTCGAACAGCGCCGGAAGGTCGAGCTTGAGCACGTCGCCGCTGACGATCTCCACGTTGTCATAATCGGCGAGCGTTTCATTCAGCAGCGGCAGCAGCCGGTCGTCGAGTTCGATCGACACGACCTTTTTTGCCGTTTTGGCAAGCTCCGCGGTCAGCACGCCGATGCCCGGACCGATTTCCAGCACACAGGTGTCCCGGTCGGCGCCGCACAGCGCGGCCATGCGCGGGCAGACGCTTTCATCCACCAGAAAGTTTTGCCCCAGCGCTTTTGAAAAATGAAACCCGTGGCGCTTGAGCAGCGCTTCGATGACCCGCAGATCGGAAAGATTTTCCACAATTCATCACCTTTTTAAAAACATCTGCCGCATCTCTTGCAAAATGCGCGCATATCGTTTATAATGAATAAAATAAATAGAAAAAGGAAGTTGAGCTTTATGTCCATTCTTGTCACCGGCGGCGCCGGCTACATCGGTTCCCATACCTGCATTGAATTGCTGCAGGCGGGGTATGACATTGTCGTTGTCGATAACTTTTACAACAGTAAGCGGGAATCGCTGCGCCGCATTGCGGAGCTTGCGGGCAGGGAGTTCACGTTCTATGAGTGCGACATCCGCGACCGTGAGGGACTGGACCGTATTTTCCAGACGGAAAAGATCGACGCAGTGATCCACTTTGCCGGCCTGAAGGCAGTCGGCGAATCCTGCCGGAAGCCGCTGGAATACTATGACAACAACGTCAATGGCACGCTTGTGCTGTGCGACGTGATGCGCAGCAACGGCTGCAAAAAAATCGTGTTCAGCTCGTCCGCCACAGTGTACGGCATGAACAATGTTTCGCCGCTGAAAGAGACGATGCCGACCGGCGGCACAACGAACCCCTACGGCACGACGAAGTTCATGATCGAGCTGATCCTTCAAGACTTGTATGCTGCGGACAACGAATGGTCGATTTGCCTGCTGCGTTATTTCAATCCCATTGGCGCGCACAAGAGCGGCCGGATCGGCGAAGACCCGAACGGGATCCCGAACAACCTCATGCCCTATATCACGCAGGTCGCCATCGGCAAGCGCGAATGCCTGAGCGTGTTCGGCGACGATTACGACACGCCGGACGGCACCGGTGTACGCGATTACATCCATGTGGTCGATCTCGCGCTCGGTCATGTCAAGGCCGTTGCACACACGCTTTCCAAAACGGGTGTGGATATCTATAACCTCGGCACCGGCACGGGCTACAGTGTGCTCGATGTGGTGCACGCGTTTGAAAAAGCGAGCGGCGTGCAGATCAACTATAAGATCGCTCCGCGCCGTCCCGGCGACATTGCCACCTGCTACTCCGATCCCGCAAAGGCCAAGGCCGAGCTCGGCTGGGTCGCAGAGCGCGGACTGGAGGAGATGTGCGAGGATTCCTGGCGCTGGCAGAGCAACAATCCGAACGGATTCCCGGAGGATTGAGCCTTTGCGGCAAACATTCGGTAAAGACAGGGTTGCGTTTTTGCGCAGCCCTTTTTTTCGCGCAGCTTTGCTGCGCGGCGGGGCGGCGGGACGAACCGTGCGGCGCACGGTTCAAAAACGAAGCAAGCTTCGTTTTTCGCGCGGCGTTCGCCGCGCGGTCCCGCCGCCTGTTGCGCACGGCGCAGCCGTGCGCAGAAATCCGCCGAAATAGAAACCGCACGCACTGTCGCAGTGTATGCGGCCTTTTCACGCGCACGCAGCGTCAGTTCTGTCCGTAATATGCGTTTTTTCCGTGCTTGCGCAAAAAGTGCTTGTCGAGCAGTTCCTGCTGCATCACACCGTGGGTCGGGTTGAGCATCATCGTGTGCCACGCCATAAACGCGACCTCTTCCAGTACCACGGCGCCGTGGACCGCGTCTGCGGCGGTCTTGCCCCAGGCGAACGGGCCGTGGGAATGTACCAGCACCGCAGGGATGTCGGCGGCGTTTTCGCCGATCGTCTCAAGGATTACCGTGCCGGTCTCTTTTTCATATTCACCGGCGATCTCCGCCGGGGTCATTTTGCGCGTGCACGGGATCGCACCGTAAAAATCGTCGCCGTGGGTCGTGCCCAGCGCCGGAATGTCCATTCCGGCCTGCGCAAACACGGTCGCCCAGCGCGAATGCGTGTGGACTACGCCGCCGATCTCCGGATGGGCTTTGTACAGCTCCAGATGCGTCGGCGTATCGGAGGAGGGGTTCAGCTTGCCCTCGACGATGTTGCCGTCAAGATCGACCACGACCATATCGTCGGCGGTCATCGTGTCATAACTGACGCCGGAGGGTTTGATGACCACCAGCTTCGTTTCGGGGTCGATCGCAGAGACATTGCCCCAGGTGAAGACCACGAGGTTATATTTGACCAGATCGAGGTTTGCTTTGCAGACCTCGGCTTTTAATTGTTCGAGCATAGCATCTTTTTCCTTTCCCGTTTTACAGCATCAGCTTCGCCGCGCTCTGTTCCAGCGGCAAAGCGCGCAAAAAGCGCTGATAGTAGGCGTCAAAGCCGTCCTTCCCTTCCCTGTCGGGAGAAACGGTGCTCTGTTTTGCGCCGGAGAAGATCTTCTGATCGAGGAAGTCCGGCAGCGAAAGGCCGCCGCCCTCTGTGAGATACAGTGCGAGGATCGCCATTCCCCAGGGGCCGCCCACGTCGGCGGTCTCCATCACGGTGACGGGCACATCCAGCGCGTTCGCCATCATCGTCTGCCCGGCAGTTTTCGCTTTGAAAAAGCCGCCGTGACCGTAAAAGACGTCGGTCTGCACCTGCTCGCGCCGGAGCAGATCATAGCCGACACGCAGCGTGCACAGCGCGCCGGAAAGCAGATTGCGCGCAAAGGCGGCAAAATCGGGGCGGCTGTCGCGTGCACGCAAAAGCAGCGGTACGCCCTCTGGCGTGTTGGTGATGGATTCGCCGGAAAGATAGTTATAGGACACCAGTCCGCCGCAGTCGGGCGCGCCGGTCAGGGCGGTGTGATAGATCAGATCGAGCACCGCGCCCTTGCGCATCGGCATGCCGGCGGCTTCGGCAAAGGAGCAAAGCAGCGCCCCCCACGCGTCGATGTCGGCGCTGCAGTTGTTGCAATGGACCATCGCAACGGGATCGCCGCAGGGCGTGGTCACAAGATCGATTTCGGGATAGACCTTTGACAGCGCCTGTTCCAGCACGAACATGGCAAACACAGAGGTGCCTGCGGAAACGTTGCCGGTGCGCACGCGCACACTGTTCGTTGCAACCATACCGGTGCCGGCGTCGCCTTCCGGCGGGCAAAACGGGATGCCAGGCTGCAGATCACCGCTCGGATCGAGCAGCTTTGCGCCGCGTTCGGTCAGTGCGCCTGCTGTCTGTCCGGCCCCAAGCACGTCGGGCAAAAGCGCGCGCAGTGTCCGCGGGAACGCTTTTTCTTTCGCCAGCGCATCGAATACGCCGAGCATCGTGCTGTTGTAATCGTTCTTTTCGCTGTCGATCGGGAACATGCCCGATGCTTCTCCAACGCCTACAACGCGGCGGCCGGTCAACAGATAGTGGATGAGACCGGCGAGGGTCGTCAGGTGCGCGATCTGTCCACAGTGTTCTTCGCCGTTCAGAATCGCCTGATACAGATGTGCGACGCTCCAGCGTTCGGGAATATTGAAGCCGAACGCTTCGGTCAGCGCGGCGGCAGCTTCGGCACAAGTGGTGTTGCGCCAGGTGCGAAACGGCACAAGCAGGCGGTCGTTTTCGTCCAGCGCGAGATAGCCGTGCATCATGCCGGAAACGCCGATGGCGCCGACCGTGGTCAGTGTGAGATCATAGCGGGTTTTCACATTTTCCTTCAGCGCGGCGAACGAGCCCTGCAGCGCGGCGAAGATGTCGCTTTCGCGGTAGGTCCAGTAGCCGTCCTCATAGCGGTTTTCCCAATCGTAAACGCCTTCGGCGAGCACGGCGGCGGTTTTTGAAACAAGCACGGCTTTCACGCGTGTGGAGCCGAATTCGATGCCGAGTGCCGTTTGTCCGGCGGCGATGGCGGTGCGGTGGTCAGTCATGACGGTCATCCTCCTTGAGCAGGTCGGGTCGTTTTGCTTTGGTGCGGCGCAGCGCGTCTTCTTTGCGGAACGCTTCAATGTTGGCGTGGTGACCCGAAAGCAAAACATCGGGCACCTTGCGGCCGCGCCATTCCGGCGGACGGGTGTATTGCGCGTATTCCAGCAGACCGGAAAAGTGGCTTTCTTCGGTGAAGCAGGCCGTGTCGGAAAGCACGCCCGGCAGCATGCGCGCCACGGCGTCGCACAGCACAAGCGCCGGCAGTTCTCCGCCGGTGAGAACGTAATCGCCGATGGAGACCTCTTCGTCCACCAGCTCCTCGATCACGCGCTCATCCACGCCCTCATAGTGGCCGCACAGCAGCGCAAGGTTTTCAAGCTCGGAAAGCGCGCGCACGCGCTGCTGGGTGAGCGTTTTGCCCTGCGGTGAAAGATAGATCAGATGCGGGCGCGTGCCGAGCTCTTTGCACAGCGCCTGAAAACAGTCATAGATCGGTTGGGGCTGCATGATCATGCCCATGCCGCCGCCGTAGGGCGCGTCGTCCACGCGATTGTGTTTGTCTGCGGAATAATCGCGGATCTGGTGCGTGAAAAAGGCCACCTTACCCGCTTTTTGTGCCCGGCCGAGGATGCTTTCGTTCAGCACGGCGTCGCACATTTCGGGAAAGAGGGTCAGAATGTCAATGCGCATCGTCAAACAGTCCTTTCAGCGGGCGGATGAAGATCTGTTCTGCGTCGATGTCGGTGCTGATGACCACGGGCGGGATCGCCGGGATGAGCACTTCGGTGCCGTGTTCGTCGGTGATGTGCCAAACATCGTTCGCGCCGGTCTTGCTCACATCGGTCAGTGTGCCGTAGCGTTTTTCGGGTGTGTCGGCGTCGAGCACGGCGCAGCCGATGAGATCCTGGATGAAGTAGTGCTCTTTGGGGAGCTTCGCGTCCGCGCGGGACATGAACAGCACCCTGCCGCGCAGCGCGGCGGCCTGCTCCACGGTGTCGGTGCCGTCGAGCTTGAGCAGCACGATATTGCCGTGTTCGCGGCAGGCGAGCACACGCACGGCGCGGCTGCCGTGGCTGTCAAAATAAAGCGTTTTGAAACGCTTCATGAATGACGGTTCGTCGCACCACGGTTCCACGCGCACTTCACCGCGCACACCGTGGGTGCCGACGATTTTTCCGATTTCAAGATAAGGGTGACGCATGAGGGGATTCATCCTTTCAAAAAGGGAAACGTTGATGAAATTTGGAATTTGGAATGTGGAATGTGGAATTAAGGGGCGCCACGCAAATCGCGATGCGCCGAAATGTACAGATGAAAGCATAATATAATTGATGGGTATTCTTTCTTCAACTGCTTTGCTTTGCGGACGAAACGTAAAGTGAAGTGAACCGTAAACCCGCGACCTTAATTCCAAATTTCACATTCCAAATTTGCGCATAAGCGCACAGCGCATTCATAAAAAGGCTGCTAAGCAGCCTTTTTATGCGTACAGCGGATATGCTTTGCAGATCTTTTCCACTTCGGCGCGGATGTAATCTTTCTGCGCGTCGAAATCCTTTGCCGCCAGTGCGATCAAAGAAGCGATCTTGTCCATGTCGTCCTCGTTCAGTCCGCGCGTTGTCAGTGCAGCGGTGCCCAGACGCACGCCGGAGGTGACGAACGGCTTCTGCGGATCGTTCGGAATGGCGTTTTTGTTCGTGGTGATGCCGACCTCGTCCAGACGGTGCTCGAGCTCCTTGCCGGTCAGGCCGACCGAGCGCAGATCCAACAGACACAGGTGGTTGTCTGTGCCGCCGGAAACCAGATCGATCCCGCGCGAAAGCAGACCGGCGGCGAGCGCCTTGCTGTTTTTGACAATGTTTTCGGCATAGGTTTTGAACGCCGGATCCAGCGCTTCGCCGAAGCAGACGGCTTTTGCGGCGATGATGTGCATGAGCGGACCGCCCTGATTGCCGGGGAAGATCGCTTTGTTGATCGCCGGGCCGTATTCTGCGGTTGCAAGGATCAGACCGCCGCGCGGACCGCGCAGGGTCTTATGCGTGGTGGTGGTCACAACGTCGGCATAGGGCACGGGGTTCATGTGCTGGCCGGCAACGACCAGACCCGCGATGTGCGCCATGTCGACCATGAAGATCGCGCCGACCTCGTCGCAGATGGCGCGGATGCGTTTGAAGTCGATCTCTCTGGGATAAGCCGAAGCGCCGGCAACGATCAGTTTCGGCTGCGTCTGCTTTGCAAGGGCAAGCAGCGCATCGTAATCGAGGAAGCCGTTGTCGTCCACACCGTAGGGGACGAAGTTGTAGATTTTACCGCTGGCGTTGACGGGGGAGCCGTGGGTCAGATGGCCGCCCGCAGCGAGCGACATGCCGAGCACGGTGTCGCCCGGCTGCAGCAGCGCGGCATACGCGGCAAGGTTCGCCTGTGAGCCGGAGTGCGGCTGCACATTGGCGTAATCCGCGCCGAAGAGCTTCTTTGCGCGCTCAATGGCGAGTGTCTCCACCACGTCCACACATTCGCAGCCGCCGTAGTAGCGCTTGCCGGGGTAACCTTCGGCATATTTGTTGGTCAGCACGCTGCCCATAGCCGCCATCACAGCGGGGGAGACGATGTTTTCCGACGCGATGAGTTCCAGCTTGTTCTGCTGCCGATGCAGCTCGCCGGCCATGGCGTCGGCAATTTCGGGATCGACCGCGTGAATGAGGCCGATGCTGTCAAGAAGGTCGTTGTACATATGAAATCGTTCCTTTCTTTTTGAGTCGCAAGTCATTAGTCGTTAGTCGGTAGCTTGCAGGGATTCCGATAGGGAAAACAACATTTTTCCAATCTCCGAACTTAAGGAAAGTGCCGGGGCGGCCTGTGCCGCAGAAAGATAGCCTAATCTTTGTGCCAGTAACAGTTGGGTTTCAAGCTCCGCTCTGGAACCGCGGGCAATAGAAAGAAAGCGCAAAAACTCCCGATCTGTTTTTCGCCCCTGCCCTTCAGCAATATTAGAAGGAATCGACACGGCGGCTCTGCGCATCTGACTTGCAAGCTCAAATTGTTCCTCGCGCGGGAACGCTTTCACAAGGCCATATGTGATCTCGACCAGATCCATAGACTTTTTCCATACGATCAGATCTTTAAAATCAGAAGCCATACCAGTTTCTCCTATGCTAACGACAAAAGACTACAGACTATCGACTTTCAGACGAAATTCGCGTCAGCGAATTTCGTCTGTGCCCATATACTGCCGCAGCACTTCGGGCACCGTGACGGAGCCGTCGGCGTTCTGGTAGTTTTCGAGGATGGCGGCAACGGTGCGGCCGATGGCGACGCCGGAGCCGTTGAGCGTATGCACGAGCTTGGCCTTGTCCTTCGGGTCGTCCTTATAGCGGATGGATGCGCGGCGCGCCTGGAAGTCCTCGAAGTCGGAGCAGGAGGAGATTTCCACATAGCGGCCGTAAGACGGCATCCACACTTCGATATCGTAGGTCTTGGCCGAAGAGAAGCCGATGTCGCCCGTGGACAGCGCGACCACGCGGTAGGGCAGACCGAGTTCCTGCAGCACGCGCTCGGCGTCGTTCGTCAGCTTTTCCAGCTCGGCGTAGCTTTCTTCCGGCTTTGTGAACTTGACCAGCTCGACCTTGTTGAACTGGTGCTGGCGAATGAGTCCGCGGGTGTCGCGGCCGGCGGAACCGGCTTCGGCGCGGAAGCAAGCGGAATATGCGCAGTAGCAAAGCGGAAGCTGTTTGCCGTCGAGGATCTCGTCGCGGTGCATATTCGTCACAGGCACCTCTGCGGTCGGGATCAGGAAATAGTCGTTTGTGAGCTTGAACGCGTCCTCCTCAAACTTCGGCAGCTGGCCGGTGCCGGTCATCGAAGCGCGGTTGACCATGAACGGCGGGAAGATCTCCGTGTAGCCGTGCGCGGTGTGCGTGTTCAGGAAAAAGTTGATGATCGAACGCTCCAGCCGTGCGCCCAGGCCCTTATAAAAATGGAAACGCGCGCCGGTGACTTTTGCAGCGGTCTCCGGATCGAGGATGCCGAGGTCGGCGCCGATGTCCCAATGCGCTTTGGCGTCAAAATCAAACGTGCGCGGCTCTCCCCAGCGGCGGATCTCCACATTTTCGCTGTCGTCTTTGCCGATCGGTGTGGTCTCGCTCGGCACGTTCGGGATCTCAAGAATGAGGGCTTTTTGCTTTGCTTCCAATGCGGAAAGCTCGTCCTCGTCGGCTTTGATCGCCTCTTTGACGGCGTTCATCTTCTGCATGATCTCGGAAATATCACCGCCGGCCTTTTTGATGGCGGGGATCTGCTTGGAAGCGGCGTTCTGCTCCGCTTTCAGCCCGTCGCGCTTGCTTGCCAGCTCACGGCGCTTTGCGTCGATGGCGATGATCTCGTCGATCACGTCGTCCATATTTTTGTTGCGTGTTTTCATTGCCGCTTTGATGCGGTCGGGTTCCTCGCGGATCCATTTGATGTCTAACATAGCGGGTGTCTCCTTTATTTGTCAAACGAATTTAATAACTTTGTCAGATCTTCCTTGCTGAAAAACTCAATTTCCAAACTGCCCTTCTCCTTGCCCTGCAGACGGATCTTCGCCTTGCGGCCGAGGAACTGCGACATGGAAAGCTCGGCTTCGTCAAAAAAGGTGTCGCGCTTTTGCGCGGTGCGCGTGCGCCTGGGCGCGGTCATGTTCTTCACGCGGCGTTCAGTCTCACGCACGGAGAGTCCGTCGCGCACGATCTCCTGTGCGAGCGCGATGGCGTCGTCTTTTTCCGGCAGCGCCAAAAGTGTGCGGGCATGTCCGGCGGAAAGCGCTCCGGTCTCCACCATGGAGAGCACCTCCTCCGGCAGCGCGAGCAGCCGCAGTGCGTTTGCCACCGCGGGGCGTGATTTTCCGACCCGTTCGGCGGCCTGCTCCTGGGTGAGCGCATAGGTGTCCATCAAAAGGCGAAAGCCCATCGCTTCCTCAATGGGGTTCAGGTCTTCGCGCTGCAGATTTTCCACCAGCGCAAGCTCCATCGCTTCGCTGTCGCTCATTTCGCGGATGACGACCGGCACTTCGGTCAATCCCGCCATCCGGCTGGCGCGCCAGCGGCGTTCACCGGCGATGAGCTGATAGCTGCCGTCTGCCAGCGGGCGCACAAGCAGCGGCTGCAGTACACCGTGCGCAGCGATGCTTGCCGCAAGCTCGGCGAGCGCGTCTTCGTCGAACGTTTTGCGCGGCTGAGCGCGGTTGGGCGTGATCTCGTTGATCGAAAGGCGCACGGCACTGCCCTGTGTCTCCTCAACGGCGTTATCCAGAAACAGCGCGTCGAGCCCCTTGCCGAGCCCGCCTTTTTTATTGGTTCCCATAAATTTTCTCCTATCAGCTAAGCTGTTGATAAATGACTATCGACTGTTCTTTTTCAAAAACTCCTCCGCCAGATCCATATATGCTTTTGCGCCTTTGGAAGCGCGGTCGTAATACATCACGGGCTGGCCGAAGGACGGCGCTTCCGACAAGCGCACGTTGCGCGGGATGACGGTGCCGTAGACTTTTTGCGGGAAAAAGCGCTTGACCTCCGTGACCACCTGCTGCGTCAGATTCAGCCGGCCGTCGAACATGGTCAGCAGCACGCCCTCCATGTCGATGTAGGGGTTATATTTGCGCTTGACAAGACGGATCGTGTTCATCAGCTGGGAAAGTCCTTCCAGCGCGTAGTATTCGCACTGGATCGGCACAAGGACCGTGTCTACGGCGCACAGCGCGTTGAGGGTCACAAGGCCCAGTGACGGCGGGCAATCGAGGAAAAGAAAATCGTAATCCGCCTTGATGGGCGCAAGCGCGCTTTTGATGCGCGTCATCCGGCTGTCCAGCTCCGCGATCTCCAGCTCCGCGCCGGCAAGATTCATGTGCGACGGGAGCAGATCCAGCCCTTCAAACGCCGTTTTGATGCGCACCTGTTCTGCGGACGCTGTGCCGATGAGCAGATCGTAGGTGGAGCGTTCCACGTTCTTTTTGTTGATGCCGAGGCCCGACGTGGCGTTGCCCTGCGGATCAATATCTGCCAGAAGCACGCGCTTGCCGCATTTGCCGACGGCGGCAGCCAGATTGACGGCAGTGGTCGTTTTGCCCACACCGCCTTTTTGGTTGACGATTGCAACGGTCTTTCCCATGGAATCTCCTTCCCGTAAATCAAGTTTTTGATTCATATCCAAAATAGTATAGCATAAACATGGGAAATTGAAAAGAGGGATTTTACAAAAAAATCCCCCGTTTCTGTATAAAAAACTGTGCAGTCCGCAAACTGCACAGCTTTTGTGTCGGAATTGAATCACGCTTCGCTGTTCTGCATCTCCAAGAGCGAGCGCAGAAGACCCATGATGAAGTTCACGAGCGAAAGAAGCAGAGCGCTTTTTTCGTTCATAGGTTCGTCCCCCTTGCAATAAGAATAATGGATTCCTTTTCCTGTTTCTATTCTAAATGTAAAATATGAGATTGTCATGAATAAATTATGAAGAATTATTAAGCTTTGTGTTGAATCTTTGACACAGGGCGCCTTTCCCGCTTTGCATCTGTCGGTTTTCTGTTCAACATCAACAGTTTTCACGGGGTAATTTTTTACGTCTGATTTCTTGAAAAGTCATTGACTTTTCGCTTCAAAATGTTTATCATTATCATGTAATATAGGCTTGATATAAGCTTAGCCAAGACTTTAAAGGAGGTCTGTGCCATGAAACACACCATCCGCACAGGAAGAAACATCATTGCGGTTCTGCTCGCGGCGCTTATGATCGCGCTGACCGCTTCCGTGGCCGCTGTGGCCGAGGACGTGGACGTGCTTGTCCGCTTCATCAATCCGTACGCGACCGATTCCGTTGACGAAGGGACCGATCTGACCAACTACAAGAGTGCCGTGCTCAAGACGTATTCCGTCGCCAGAGGCAGCACCGTTGCCGTGGATGCCGAGACCGCACCCGAAGGCGCCACGGTTTACGCGACGAAGCCGGAGCGCCGCAAGGACGCGGACTTTGGCAAATACAACTTTGCCGGTTGGGTCGATGCGGGCGGCAACGCCGTGACCTTCCCCTGCGAAGTGACCGCGGACACCGATTTTTACGCGTCATTCACCGGCGAGGAGATTACCTGCACGATTGATTTCCGCAGCGACGGCATTTATGTTGACAGCGCAGGCAACCTGCAGCCGGACGTGATCCAAAAACCCGTGATCGATCCGGAGACCGGCGAACAGAAAAAGGATCCGTATGACGATCATCTGATCTTTGAATCTGTCGTGAACGACGTAGAGCGTCCGCAGATCACCGTTCCCTACGGCGGCAGCGTGGCAGACCAGAAGCCGAGCGCCGACCCGACACGCGCGGATCAGCCGCACTATACCTTCACGTTCAAGGGCTGGGACTACGATCTTGAACACATCTACAAGAGCGGCAGTATCAATGCCATGTATGATATGATCGGCAAAACTTATAAATTCGAGTTCTGCGATTATGATGGCACCTCCCTCGGCACGCGCGACGTCGTTTACGGCGAGGCGTGCACCGATGTGCCGGAGGTTGCCAACCGCAACTTCAGCAACAACGACACGAACTTCTCCTTCCACGATCAGTGGAACACCGTGCAGAACGGCCTGCAGGAAGGCACCGGCGAAATGGTCAGCATGGACGGGATCGACTTTATCGAAGCTGTGCCCGATAAAAAGGGCATCATCAAGGTTTATGCCCAGTACTGGCAGCAGCTCAAGGAATACTTCTTCTCCCTGCGTCTGATCGACGAGGACGGCGAGCCCGCCGCTGACGTACATGTACAGGTTGCCGGCACGGACAACCAGCTGCTCACCACCTTCACCGATGAGACCCTCGGCCACAACGGCGGCGTCGGTGTGACGGACGAAGACGGCTGGGTAACGCTTTCCGTTCCCTATCAGGACACCTATACCGTTTCCGCGTACGACTCCTATTACAACCTTGCCGTACAGAAGACGCTGACCCTTTATGACATTGAAAACAATGCGCAGATCACCATGCAGCTGCGCGAACCCTATGATCTGAACCGTGGTCAGCAGTACTGCCCGGACGTTTGCCACAGCTTCATCGGCGGTCTTTGGATCACCGGTCTGAACCTGTTCTATCGTCTGTTCAAGGTCAAATATGTGTGCTGCTACGATATGTATGCCGTACACGGCAGCCGACTGGTCTATGCCTCCAACAGCTCCGGTATGACGATCGACCGCAGCTGACAACGGATTCAAAAGTTTTTTTGCAGCGGCAAGCGTCGTTTTGCCGCTGCGTGTTTTGTAAGTAAAACGAGCCATAAAACAAAATATGAAAAGAAGGAGTTTTTACGATGAAACAAACCAGAAAAGCGCTGTCCCTTCTGCTGGCGGTCCTTCTGCTGGCAAGCACCATGCTCCTTTCTGCCGTTCCGGCAAACGCGTCCGGCAAATGGGAGGCTCTCAAAGCCGGGTATGACCATTTTACCGTGAAGGAGACCGGCAAGAACTACGACAAAGTTCATCTCAAGGTCGGCGCCGCCGTCACATTCGATACGCCGCTTTATGCGCTGACCGTGAAAATCGCCGCCATCAAAGGCGCCGAAGCCACTGTGCAAACGGTCATGAAGCAAAAGATCTCTGACGATCTGTTCTATGTGAGCTTTCTTGACGTCAGCAACCAGAACGGCGATTTTGTAAGTGCCAAAAACGGCGTCGCTAACAACAAAGTGGATTTGACCCAGATCGGCGAAGGCGTATGCTATTTCCGCTTCACGGTGCGTTCCAACATCGGCTATGAATTCAACAATGAGTCCGACTACCGCGCATATCAGGATAAGCTGGAATACTTTGAGCAAAAGCACGCGTTCTATTTCCAGAATGTGCCCAACATTGAACTGACCGGCATGAACCTGAAAGCGAATACGAACACAATTACGGTCGGCACCGCCTTCAAGTCTTACAGCAAAGGCGTCACCGCCTCCGGCACGATCCTTTACTACAAAGCAAAAGACGCCAAAAAGTGGAGCAGCAAAACCTTTGCCGGCGGCAAGCCCATGACGGTCAAAAAGCTCAAGGCCGGCACCGTTTATCAGTTCAAAGCCTGCATCTTTGTGAAATCGCGCTCGCCCGAAGACGGCAAGACCGTGCTCACAGCGAAGGGCAACATTTCCAAGGTGCTGAACGTGCGCACAGGCTTTGCATCTGCACCGGAAATTCAATCGATCAAGGCGTCCGGCGCCAAGACCAAGAAAGTGCACGTTGACGGCTACTGGGAAACCGACGGCGACTGGCATCCCGGCTATGATTACACCGTAACGACTTACAAGCTTACCGTTACCCTCAAGAGCGCACCGAAGGGGATGCAGGGCATCAAAGTCACCGGCGCTCACAGCAGCGGACTTCCGCTTTGGGCCAAGGGCACGGGTAAGACCTTCACGATCAACGCTTCGGCAAGCGGTAACAAAGTCGGCAAGAGCGTGAAGATCGGCGTGTGCACCTACGCGAACGCGTTCGGCGCAGACTCCGGCCACAGCGGTTACAGCCCGGCGGCGAATAAAACCGTGACAGTCCGATAACAATGGATCGTTTTTCAGCGGCAGGCAAAAGCCTGCCGCTGCGCTTTTTCGCGCGCAAAACACGCCGCCGGCGGGCCGCCCGTGCAGGGCACGGGCGGCAAAAGGGCGCGCCGGGTGCGCGTTCCGGTTTTTTGCGCATGCAAAGCGCCCTTTGCGCGGCTGCGCCGCGCTCCGCCGGCGGCGTGTTCAGCGCGCGTTCTGTACCCGGTGATTCACTCGGTATGTGAAGATTGGCGAGGAAATTTTTCGTCAGATGTAAAATCGCGCAGACAACCTTCCGGTTTTCAAGAGATTTCTGTGCAAAATGACGGAAAATTTGCCGCCAAGGTTTGCATATTCGAGTGAATCAGTGGGTACTTCTGCTTTATTTTCCGAAAAACGCTTGCTTTTTAAATAAAATGTGTTATACTATACCGAAAGAACGACCTGACGCAAAGGGCAGCCTGACCGGAAGGTGATCTGTAATCACAGCTTCACCGCGCCCTTTTTCAGGCGCGGTTATTTTTATCATCGGAGGTAAAACTTATGGAAACTCGCATCGCAGTGATGAGCATCATCGTGGAAAACGACGACACCGTGGAAAGCCTGAACAGCATTCTGCACGACTACGGCAGCTACATCATCGGCCGCATGGGTCTGCCGTATCACGCACGCCATATCAACATCATTTCCATCGCGCTGGACGCGCCGCAGGACGTGATCTCGTCTTTGGCGGGCAAGGTCGGCAATCTGCCCGGCATCAGCGTCAAGACCGCTCTGTCGAACGTCGGTGAATGAACGGCGCAAACGACATTGCCGCCCGCCTGCTGCGGGGCGAAACGCTGACAAGTGCCGAATTTGCGGTTCTGGCCGCGTCTTCGGACGAAACGCTGGAGGAAACGCTGCGCGCTGCGGCGGTTGAACGGCGCAAAGCTGTCTACGGCAACAAGGTCTACACACGAGGGCTGATCGAGATCTCGAGCATCTGTAAAAATGACTGTCTGTACTGCGGCATCCGCTGTTCGAATAAAAACGCCGAACGTTACCGTTTGGACCCGGATGAGATCGTGAAGTGCGCCGAAGAGGGCTATGCTCTCGGCTTTCGCACGTTCGTGCTGCAGGGCGGTGAGGATCCGTTTTTCAGCGACGACGTGCTCGTGCCGCTGATCAAAACGCTGAAAACGCGCCATCCCGACTGCGCCGTGACGCTCTCTTTGGGCGAACGCAGCTCGGAAAGCTACAAAGCGCTGTTTGACGCGGGCGCGGACCGGTATCTTTTGCGGCATGAAACGGCGACAAAGGCGCATTATGAAAAGCTGCATCCGCCGCAAATGTCTTTTGAACGCAGGATGCAGTGTCTGCAGGTTTTGCGCAAAATCGGCTATCAGGTCGGCGCAGGTTTTATGGTCGGTTCGCCCTTTCAAACGGCGGACGACCTCGGCCGCGATCTTGCGTTTTTGCAGTCCTTTCAGCCGGAGATGTGCGGCATCGGCCCGTTTATTCCGCACAAGGACACGCCGTTTCGCGCCTGTCCGGCAGGCACGCTGCGGCTCACGCTGCGGCTGCTGTCGATCATCCGGCTGGCTTGTCCGAACGTGCTGCTGCCCGCCACAACGGCGCTCGGCACGATCGATCCCACGGGGCGCGAAAAAGGCATTCTTGCCGGCGCGAATGTGGTCATGCCGAACCTGTCACCTGTGCGCGTTCGTAAAAAATATGCGCTGTATGACGGCAAGATCTGCACAGGGGAGGAATCCGCGCAGTGCAAGGACTGTCTGGCACAGCGCATGCGCGCGATCGGCTACGAGGTCGTGGTGGACCGGGGCGACTGCGCGAAGACAATTCGCAATTAGAAATTCGCAATTCGCAATTGCGGTCGCGGGGGAACGGCGCAATGATTGGACTCTTTCTTTCGCGACGGAAAGCGGCAAAAGAAAGAACACCCACAAATTATATTATGTTTCACAAACATTTCCCCTGATCCCTCAATCCCTCAATCCCTCTATCCCTCAATCCCTTCAATCTATCCCGGAGGTAACATACTATGCCCATCTACAATCCCGCTTCGCTGAAGGCGGAAGAATTCATCAACGACGAAGAGATCCGCGCAACCCTTGCTTACGCGGAAGAAAACAAAAACAATATGGAGCTCATTAACGAGATCCTGGAAAAAGCGCGCCCGGTGAAAAAGGAACGCGGCTATGAATGCCGGGGCCTTTCCCATCGCGAAGCGAGCGTGCTGCTGGCGTGTGAGGATCCGGCGGTGACAGAGCGCATTTTCAAGATCGCCGAAGAGATCAAGCTTGCTTTTTACGGCAACCGCATCGTCATTTTTGCGCCGCTGTATCTGTCAAACTACTGTGTCAACGGCTGCCTTTACTGCCCGTATCACCTCAAGAACAAGCACATCCCGCGCAAAAAACTGACGCAGGAAGAGGTGCGCGCCGAGGTGATCGCGCTGCAGGACATGGGACACAAGCGTCTGGCGATCGAAGCCGGCGAGGACCCGAAAAACAACCCGATCGAATATATCCTCGACTGCATCAAGACGATCTATTCTGTCCACCACAAGAACGGCGATATCCGCCGCGTGAACGTGAACATTGCCGC
This sequence comes from Oscillospiraceae bacterium, assembly GCA_902792985.1. Taxonomy (GTDB): domain Bacteria; phylum Bacillota; class Clostridia; order Oscillospirales; family Acutalibacteraceae; genus UBA6857. The sequence continues at coordinate 96,904 of CADBBT010000008.1, read as the reverse complement.
AACGACGGTGGAAAACTACCGCAAGCTCAAGGAGGCCGGCATCGGCACCTACATCCTTTTCCAGGAGACCTATCACAAGGAGAGCTACGAGCACCTGCATCCCACCGGACCCAAGAGCAACTACGCCTACCACACCGAAGCGATGGACCGCGCCATGGAGGGCGGCATCGACGATGTGGGTCTCGGCGTACTGTTCGGTTTGGAGCTGTATAAATATGAATTCGCCGGTCTGATCATGCACGCCGAGCACTTGGAGGCTGTGCACGGCGTCGGCCCGCACACGATCTCTGTGCCGCGCGTCAAGCATGCCGACGACATCGACCCCGACGCGTTCGACAACTCGATTACGGACGAAACATTTGAAAAGATCGCCGCGTGCATCCGTCTGGCGGTTCCCTATACCGGCATGATCATCTCCACCAGAGAATCCGAAGAAGTGCGCTCGAAGATGCTGCATATCGGCATCTCGCAGGTCTCCGGCGGCTCGCGTACTTCCGTTGGCGGCTACACCGAAAAAGAGCGCCCGCACGACACCGAGCAGTTCGACGTTTCCGACCAGCGCACGCTCGATGAGGTCGTGAGTTGGCTGATGGACAACGGACACATCCCCTCGTTCTGCACCGCCTGCTACCGTGAAGGGCGCACCGGCGACCGCTTTATGTCGCTTTGCAAGAGCGGACAGATCCTCAACTGCTGCCACCCGAACGCGCTGATGACCCTGGCGGAATACCTTGAGGATTACGCTTCGCCCGAAACGAAGGAGAAGGGCTACGCGATGATCGAGCGCGAGCTGGAGCGCATTCCGAAGGAGAAGGTGCGCGCGATCGCCGAACAAAACATCGCCGACATCCGCTCCTCCAACCGCCGCGACTTCCGTTTTTGAGCTATGAGCCTGAACAGTACTCCCTCCGGCGAGCGGCTGCACATTGCGTTTTTCGGCCTGCGCAACGCGGGCAAAAGCAGTCTGGTCAACGCTGTGACGAACCAGAAACTCAGCGTGGTCTCCGATGTGCCCGGCACAACGACGGACCCGGTCAAAAAGGCGATGGAGCTGCTGCCGCTCGGCCCGGTGCTCATCATTGACACCCCCGGCTTCGACGATGAGGGCACGCTCGGCGCTCTACGGGTGGAGACCACACGCCGCGTGCTTGCGCAATCGGACATTGCCGTTCTCGTTCTCGACGCGGCCAAGGGAGCAACCGCCATCGACGAGGAGCTGCTTTCCCTGTTCCGCGAGCGCAAGCTCCCGTTTGTGATCGCTTATAATAAAGCCGACACACTGCAAACGCGACCGGAGCTCGGTGAAAACGAGATGTATACCTCGGCGCTGACCGGTGAAAACATTGAATCGCTCAAAAACGCCATCGGTGCGCTGCGCGCGGAAAAAAACGAAGAAAAGCATCTTGTGCGCGACCTGCTTTCGCCGGGCGGCACGGTGCTGCTTGTGATCCCGATCGACAAAGCCGCGCCCAAGGGACGGCTGATTTTGCCGCAGCAGCAGGTCATGCGCGATCTGCTCGACGGCGGCTTTGCCTTCGTCACCTGCCGCGAAACGGAGCTTGCCCGGACGCTGGAAGCGTTGAAAACGCCGCCGCAGCTTGTCATCACGGATTCACAGGTGTTTTCGCGCGTTGCCGCCATTGTGCCGAAAAGCGTGCCACTGACCTCGTTTTCGATCCTCTTTGCGCGCTATAAGGGCAACCTTTCTCAACTGCTGAACGGCGCAAGCGCGCTTTCGCGTCTGCGGGACGGCGACACGGTGCTGATCTCCGAGGGCTGCACCCATCACCGTCAATGCGGCGACATCGGCACAGAAAAAATGCCCGCATGGATCAAAAACCATACCGGCAAACATGTGCGCTTTGCCTTCACCTCCGGCGGCGATTTTCCGGAAGACCTTTCGCCTTTCGCGCTGGTCGTGCACTGCGGCGGCTGTATGCTCAACGAACGCGAGATGCATGCGCGTCTGGACCGTGCTGCGGCACAGGGCGTGCCGGTCGTCAACTACGGCATGGCAATTGCGGAAATGCACGGCATCCTGCAGCGCAGTGTGGATTTTATAGTCAATAGTCGTTAGTCGTTCGTCGATAGTAACCCCGCCGTGGTCGTGAATCGCGGCGGGGCTTCTCTGCTAATGACTAAAGACTAACGACTTTCCGACTTGTCTTCCAAAACTTTTCTTTCATTTTTCGCGTTTTAACCCTTTACATCTTTTTTGATTCGTGATACAATAACATGAAGTTGATTAGAATCGCTGATTGCGGCCGCTGATCAACCGTATACTATGCTAATCCATTTGTAACCATATCAAAGGAGGACAAACAATGGCAAGAAAATCAAAAACCATGGACGGCAACAACGCCGCCGCGTATGTTTCCTACGCGTTTACGGAAGTTGCGGGCATTTACCCGATCACCCCGTCCAGCCCGATGGCGGACTACGTTGACCAATGGTCGGCACAGGGCATGAAGAACATCTTCGGCACGACCGTGAAGGTTGCGGAAATGCAATCCGAAGCGGGTGCGGCAGGTACCGTTCACGGCTCTCTGGCCGCCGGTGCGCTGACCACGACCTACACTGCGTCGCAGGGTCTGCTGCTGATGATCCCGAACATGTATAAGATCGCCGGCGAGCTGCTTCCCTCGGTGTTCCATGTGTCCGCGCGCTGCGTCGCGTCTCACGCGCTGAACATCTTCGGTGACCACTCCGACGTTTATGCCTGCCGTCAGACCGGTTTTGCCATGCTGGCGGAAACCAACACCCAAGAGGTCATGGACCTCGGCGCCGTGGCGCATCTTGCGTCCATCAAGGGCCGTGTGCCGTTCATCAACTTCTTCGACGGCTTCCGCACGTCTCATGAAATTCAGAAGATCAAGGTCTGGGATTATGAGGACCTGAAAGAAATGTGCGACATGGACGCGGTTGACGCGTTCCGCAAGCGCGCGCTGAACCCGGAACGTCCGGTCATGCGCGGTTCGCACGAAAACGGCGACATCTTCTTCCAGCACAGAGAGGCCTGCAACAAATATTATGATGCGATGCCCGAAATCGTGGAAGAATACATGAACAAAGTCAACGCCAAGCTCGGCACCGACTATAAACTGTTCAACTACTACGGCGCACCCGACGCCGAAAAAGTTATCATCGCGATGGGCTCCATCTGCGACGTGGCGGAAGAAGTCATCGACTATCTGACTGCGAAGGGTGAAAAAGTCGGCCTTGTCAAGGTTCGCCTGTATCGTCCGTTCTCCGCAAAGCACCTTGCTGCTGCGATTCCGGAGACCGTCAAAAAGATCGCTGTGCTCGACCGCACCAAGGAACCCGGCGCACTGGGTGAACCGCTGTATCTCGACGTCATCGCCGCGCTCAACGAGACCGGCCGCACCGGCATCGAAGTCATCGGCGGCCGTTACGGCCTCGGCTCCAAGGACACCCCGCCTGCCAGCGTGTTCGCTGTGTATGACGAGTTGGCCAAGGACGAAATGAAGAAGCACTTCACCATCGGCATCAATGACGACGTCACCTATCTTTCTTTGGAAGAGAAGGAAGCGCCGAACACCGCAGCTCCCGGCACCATCGAGTGCAAATTCTGGGGTCTTGGCGGCGACGGCACCGTCGGCGCAAACAAGGACTCCATCAAGATCATCGGCGACCACACCGACAAATACGTCCAGGCCTACTTCCAGTATGACTCCAAGAAGACCGGCGGCGTGACGATCTCCCACCTGCGTTTCGGCGATGCGCCGATCAAGAGCCCCTACTACATCAACAAAGCGGACTTCGTGGCTTGCCACAACCCGTCCTATGTTGAAAAGGGCTACAAGATGGTCAACGATGTCAAGCCCGGCGGCGTGTTCCTGATCAACTGCCAGTGGAGCCCGGAAGAGCTTGCTCAGAAGCTCAACGCCGAAGCCAAGCGCATCATTGCCAAGAACAACATCCAGCTTTACACCGTGAACGCGATCGACCTTGCTGCACAGATCGGCCTTGGCAAGCGCACCAACACCGTGCTGCAGTCCGCGTTCTTCTCCCTGGCCAAGGTGCTGCCCGCTGAGGAAGCCATCGGCTATATGAAGGAAAAAGCCCAGAAATTCATGAAGAAGGGCAAAGAGATCGTTGAAATGAACGAAAAAGCGATCGACGCCGGCGCTTCTGCCTATGTCAAGATCGACGTGCCCGCCGAATGGGCCAACGCCGAAGATTGCTGCTGCGCCAAAGCCGACGAAGGCAAGAGCGCGCTTGCGAAGCAGGTGGACGAGATCATGAAGCCCGTCGGCCTGATGAACGGCGATGCGCTGCCGGTCTCCGCGTTTGAAGATCACGCAGACGGTACCTTCGAGCAGGGCGCTGCCGCCTTTGAAAAACGCGGCGTTGCCGTTATGGTGCCCGAATGGAACGCGAGCACCTGCGCACAGTGCAACCAGTGCTCCTATGTCTGCCCGCACGCAACGATCCGTCCGTACTGCCTGACTGCGGATGAGGCTGCTTCCGCTCCCGAAAACGCCATTCTTGTTGACAAGAAGGCCGGCAAGGGCAAGGGCGTTTACAAGTACACCCTCGCGGTCTCCCCGATGGACTGCATGGGCTGCGGCGTCTGCGTCGGCGTTTGCCCGACCAAGTCGCTCAAGATGGTCTCCAGAGAGAGCCAGGACAACATGCAGCCGGTATTCGATTACATGGTCGCCAATGTCTCCGTCAAGGACGACGTGGCCGACAACACTGTGATCGGCTCCCAGTACAAGACTCCGCTGCTTGAGTTCTCCGGTTCCTGCGCAGGCTGCGCCGAAACGGCCTATGCCCGCCTGATCACCCAGCTCTTCGGCGACCGTATGTACATCTCCAACGCGACCGGATGCTCCTCCATCTGGGGCGGCCCGGCTGCAACCTCTCCGTACACCGTCAACGCCAAGGGTCACGGTCCCGCATGGGCGAACTCCCTGTTTGAAGACAACGCAGAGCATGGCTACGGCATGCTGCTCGGCCAGAACGCCATCCGCAACTCCCTGATCGCGAAGGTCAAGGACATCGCCGCTTCCGAAAAGGCGCCCGAGGATGTCAAGGCTGCCGCTGCCGCCTACCTCGACACGCTCTCCGACGGCGAAAAGAACGGCAAGGCTGCCGACGCCTTTATTGCCGCGCTCGAGGCGTTCGACTGCGATTGCGAAAACCGCAAGGCGATCCTCGCCAACAAAGAATATCTCGCCAAGAAGTCCGTCTGGATCTTCGGCGGCGACGGCTGGGCCTATGATATCGGCTTCGGCGGTGTGGACCATGTCCTTGCCGCAGGCGACGACGTGAACATCATGGTCTTCGATACCGAAGTTTACTCCAACACCGGCGGCCAGGCCTCCAAGGCGTCCCAGATCGGTCAGGTGGCACAGTTCGCCGCGGCCGGCAAGCAGATCGCCAAGAAGAGCCTGTCCGAGATCGCGATGAGCTACGGCTACGTCTATGTTGCCCAGATCGCGATGGGTGCGAACATGAACCAGACGATCAAGGCGATCGCCGAGGCAGAGGCTTATCCCGGCCCGTCGATCATCATCGCTTATGCTCCCTGCGAGATGCACTCCATCAAGGGCGGCATGACCAACTGCCAGGCCGAGATGAAGAAGGCGGTCGAGTGCGGTTACTGGAACCTGTTCCGCTTCAACCCGGCACTCAAGGCCCAGGGCAAGAACCCGTTCACCCTCGACTCCAAGCCGGGCGTGAAAGAGAACTACCGCGCCTTCCTGCTCAACGAAGCGCGCTATTCCGCGCTGACCCGCGCCTTCCCGGAGAGAGCTGAAAAGCTGTTCACCGAGGCCGAGGACAAGAGCGTTGAGCGCTATGAGCACCTGAAGCGTCTGGAAGCGCTGTATGCGCCGAAGGCAGACTGATTTCAGCTGTTAGCTGTTAGCAGTTAGCGATTAGCAAAACGAACCCGCCGTGGATGCAATGTCCACGGCGGGGTTACTTTTCTTTTTGGAAAGAACCTACTTTTCTTTTTGGAAAGAAAAGTAGGCAAAAGAAAACCATGCAGGAAGAAAAAAATCGGCCATCGTTTTTTCAAAAAAGAAAAGAGCCCGGCACTGTTATACGGGATTGGAAAATACTGTGAATGAAAAGTGAAATGTTATGCACGTTTTGTGAATAATAAGACAAATATATTGCAAAATTCGGCATTTGCGATATGATAAGGGAGAATTCGGAATATTGGAGTTGATACCATGTCAGAATCTGTGATGACCCGTCTTCCACGCGCCGCAATACCCGAAGAAGTCGGCGTTTCCTCCCGCGCCGTGGAGGCTTTTTTGCATGATTGCGATCGGTTGGGGCTCAACCTGCACACGGTCATGATCACCCGCGGCGGAAAAGTTGCCGTGGAATGCGCGTGGGCGCCCTTTGACCTTTCCATCCCGCACACAATGTTCTCTTTTTCAAAGCAGGTGACCAGCATCGCCATCGGCTTTTGCGTGGCGGAGGGACTGCTCAGTTTGGACGATCCGGTCAGCAAATTTTTCCCCTATTCCTCCGGCAACCAAAAGCATGACACGCGAAACAACGCCATTACGGTCTATGATCTGATCACGCAGCGTTCGGGAAAAAACATCTCCATTTTTACAACGAACAACGAAAAGAATGAGTGGCTGAACAACTGGCTGGCTGCGCCGTTTAAAGGCAAAACCGGCGAAAGCTGGAATTATCTCAGCGAAAACATCTATATGCTTTCCCGTATTGTGACCAAGGTCTCCGGGCAGGGGCTCACCGAATTTTTGACGCCGCGGCTGTTTGAACCGCTCGGCATTGAAACGCCTTATTGGGAACATGACCACAACGGCTTCAACGCCGGCGGCTGGGGCGCGTTTTTGAAAACCGAGGATATGGCGAAGATCGGCATATGCTTTTTGCACGACGGCGTTTATGACGGTCGGCAGGTGATCCCCGCCGATTGGATCCGCCAGTCCACGACCCGCCATCTGCAAAAGATCCCGCCCACCTTTACCGATCCTTTGAGCTATGGGTTCCAGCTCTTTATTCAGCCGGAGTTCCGGGGCACCTATTCCTTCAACGGTCTTTACACCCAGTTTGATATCATGTATCCGGAATATGACGCTGTTTTGACCTGCACGGCAGGGGAACTGCGCGAGGCGGATTTTTTGCATACCGTGCACAAGCACTTCCCGGGCATTTTTACAAAAGCCACGGAAGCGGACGAAGCGGGCTTTGCGCTGCTGAAAGCCTATTTGCAAAAAATCGCGGACCGCAAACCGCCGATGGCGCGCCGCCGCCCGGAAACGGAAACAAAGATCAACGGCAGAACCATTCGGACCACAGCGCGCAAAAACGCGAGCATCCTCGGTTCCGGCAACAACTTCTATCTCTATGCGCGCGCCGGAAAGATCAATGATTTCCGTTTCAAGTTTACCGAAGATTCGCTGCAGGTGGAGTTTTCCGAAAAGAACAGCCCACCCTCTGTGATCAATGTCGGGCTGGACGGGGACTATCTGTATTCCGAACTGCAGCTTGCCGAGCTCACGGTGCCGGTTGCAAGTTACGGCACCTGGGTGAGCGAAAGCGTGTTCAAGCTTGTGGTCGTGCCGCGCAACATGGCACAGTACCGCGAGTTCTACTTCCGCTTTTTACCGATGGACGTTGTCCATGTTACGAGCCGGGCGCTTCCGACCATTCGGGACACGTTTGAGTTTTATCTGCAATTCAACGGCATGAAGGCGTCCAAACTGCTCAGCGGCGTTTGCGCGACCGCAGCAGCCGTGCTCGGATTGGGACTTGACCCGAATTTTTACGGGGTCATCAAATAATACGGTTGTTCGAACAAAACGCCCGCCGTGGATGCAACGTCCACGGCGGGCTTAACTATCGACTACTGACTACTGACTACTGACTATTCCTTTCCGCCCTCCATCAGCTTCAGCACCTCATTCAGCACATCCGTCGCGCTTTGGCCGCGCATGCGCACCGTGAGATAGGAGCGTGTGCCGGCGGCGGAGACCATCACGCGCGAGCGCATGAATTTGCTCAGCGTGCCGATCACATTCGGGTCGATGCGCGGCAAAAACAGCAGCAGGGCGTCGCCGCGCTGAGAAATTTCCGTGATGCCGAGGGCGGCGGCGCGGTTGCGGATGCGCGAAACGTCGATCAGCCCCTGCACGCTGGCGGGCACGTCGCCGTAGCGGTCGATGCATTCGTCGATCACATCCATCGCGTCGTCGTCGGTGCGGATGGAGGCGATGCGCTTGTACATGGCGATGCGGTTTTTCATCGCCGAGATATAGGTTTCGGGGATGTGCGCATCAATGGCAAGGTCGATCAGACACTCCTTTTCCTCGGGCAGCGCGTCGGCTTCGGCGTCGTCGCCGTCCTTTTCGGTGTCAACCGCCTCTTTCAGCAGCTGCAGATACATATCGTAGCCGACTGCCTCCATATGGCCGTGCTGCTGTGCGCCGAGCACGTTGCCCGCGCCGCGAATTTCAAGATCGCGCATGGCGATGCGAAAGCCAGAGCCGAACTCCGTGTATTCGCGAATGGCGGAAAGCCGCCGTTCGGCTTCTTCGGAAAGCTGCTTTTGCGGCTGGTAGGTGAAATAGGCAAATGCGCGGCGGGCCGAGCGTCCCACGCGGCCGCGGATCTGATGCAGCTGCGCAAGCCCCATGCGGTCGGCGTTTTCAATGATCAGCGTGTTCACGTTTGGCACGTCCACGCCCGTTTCGATGATCGTGGTGCAAACGAGGATGTCGATCTCGTCCTCAAGCAGCTGCCGCCAGATCTCGCTGAGCTCCTCCTCGCTCATCTTGCCGTGCGCGGTCGCAATGCGTGCGTCCGGCAAAAGGGTTTTGAGCTTTGCCGCTGTGCGGTCGATGGATTCCACGCGGTTGTGCAGGTAGTAGACCTGTCCGCCGCGGCGCAGCTCACGCTCCATCGCTTCGGCGAGCACGTCCATGTCGTGCGGCAGCACATAGGTCTGCACCGGATGGCGGTCGGCGGGCGGCAGCTCCAGGATCGACATATCGCGGATGCCGCTCATCGCCATGTTCAGCGTGCGCGGGATCGGCGTTGCCGAAAGCGTGAGCACGTCCACCATCGGAAAGCGCGCCTTGAGCTTTTCTTTTTGCGCAACGCCGAAGCGCTGCTCCTCATCCACGATCAGCAATCCGAGGTCCTTGAATTCCACATTTTTGGAAAGCACCGCGTGCGTGCCGACGATCAGATCGATGCTGCCGCGCGCGAGGCCTTTTTTGATTCTTGTGCGCTCGGCGGGCGTGCGGAAGCGCGAAAGCATCTCCACTTCGATCGGGAAGCCGTCAAAGCGCTTTTGGATCGTTTGGAAATGCTGGAACGCAAGGATCGTGGTGGGCACGAGGATGGCGCACTGTTTGCCGTCGGCAACACATTTGAACGCCGCGCGCAGCGCCACCTCGGTTTTGCCGAAGCCCACGTCGCCGCAAAGCAGACGGTCCATCGGGTAGGGGCGCTCCATGTCGCGCTTGATCTCGTCCACGGCGACAAGCTGATCTTCGGTTTCGTCAAAAGCAAAACGGCGCTCAAAGTCGCTTTGCATATCGATGTCGGGCGAAAAGGCGAAGCCCTTGGCCTGAATGCGCTTGGCATAGATGCGTGCGAGCTCGGCGGCCATGTCCTTGACAGCCGTGCGCACGCGCTGTTTTGTTTTTTTCCATTCGTCGGAACCGAGCCGGTTGAGCTTGATGGGCTTGTCGGTGTCCTTGGGGGAGATGTATTTGGCAACGAGGTCGAGCTGCGTGACCGGCAGATACAGCACGTCGGTGCCGCGGAAGTTGATTTTGATGTAGTCCTTGATCCTGCCGTCCACCGTCATGGTCTTGATGCCGTCAAAGATGCCGATGCCGTGCACAGCGTGCACAACGTAATCGCCGCGCGTGATCTCTTCCAGGCTCGTGATGGACTTGCCCTGTTTGAATTTGCGCCGGTTCTTGCGCGCGGTGGCGCTCGCGCCGGTTTTGCGCAGGGAGATCAGCGCCGCGTTCAGATCGGGATAGGAAAAACCGCTGCTGAACGAACCGGCGATCACATTGACCGAAGCGGGAGAAAACTCCGCCGGGATGACCGGGTAAAAATGCGCGGGGATGCCCTCGGTCTCCAGGTCATACGCCAGCTCCTTCGCGCTCTTTTCCGTGCCGGCGGCAACGATGCAGCAAGTGCCCTTTTCACGCAGCGGGGCAAGGTCCTCCTTGAGATACGAAAGCGTGCCGTCCCACTGAAAGCCCGCCAGCGCGTTGACGCTCAGCAGATCCTTGACCGGCAGATCGAACGAGCCGCGCGCGAGGTTGTCGGCAAACACGGCGCGCTGCCGCTCATAGATCTCAAGCAGACCTTCCCACGGCAGCGCGAAGCAGGCAAGCGTCTTCGTCAGGTTTCCTTCTTCAAGCATGAGCTTGATGTCCTCAAGCAGCAGCTTTTCCGCGCCCTGCGCCTTTTGTTTGACAGCGCCGGATTCACTGACAAAGAGCAAAAAGTCGTCCGTATAATCGAACAGTGTCGCTGGCGTCTCATAGGCCAGCGCCAGATAGCGGTCCAGACATGACAGCCGCACGCCGTTTTCAAGCAGGTCAATATCCGCTGCGATCGCCGCCTTCGCTTTGACGCTGCCTTTGCCCTTGATCTGCGGCAAAAACGCACGCAGCTTTTCCAAAAGTGCGCCGTCGCTGTCAAAGAGCACCTCGGTCGCCGGGGTGATGGAAACGGTTTCCACGCGGTCGGTGCGGCGCTGTGTCTGCGGGTCGAACAGGGCGATGGTGTCGATCTCGTCGCCCCAGAATTCCAAACGCAGCGGAACGGCCGATTGCGGCGGAAAGACATCCAGAATGCCGCCGCGCAGCGAAAACTGCCCCACACCGTCCACCTGCGGCGTGCGGCTGTAGCCGGCGGAAAGCAGCGCTTCGGTCACAGCTGTCGGTGAGATCTCGTCACCCGTATGCAGCGTCAAGCTGCGGGAAAGCAGCGTTTTTTTCGGCAGCGTATGCTGCATCGCGGCGTCCACGCTGCAAAGCACAAAATCGCACCCGCCGTCCAGCACATTGCGCAGCACGCCGATGCGCTGCTGCTCATATTCGCGCGAACAACTGTCCGTGGTACGAAAATGAAAGTCGCGCGCGGGATACACGGCGGCTTTTTCCGAAAACAGATTGAGGTCGGCGCAAAGCTTGACGGCGTGCGCTTCGTCCGGGCAAAGGACCAGCGCCTTTTTGCCGAGCACAGCGCACACGGCGGAGATCCAGTGTGCTTTTTGCACGCCGGAAAGCCCAAGCAGACCGAGCGGCGCTTTGCCGGTTTGCAGATCGTCGGTGAGTCGGATGAATTCACGACTGTGTTTTAATAGAGATGTAAATGCGGACATAGTACCTGGCTTTCCGTTTATTTCAGTAGATTTTTGCCCTGCAGGGCGGTTTCAAAAATCGTGGCCTTGTGTGCATCAGTGGTTGCTCAGTTGTTCCAATATTCTGATGGCGTCTTTATATTCGTTTTCGTTGCGGCGCTGCAGCAGCCTGCGCAAAAGGTTGTTGCGCCATTCCTTTTCATACGCGCCGTTGGGTTCTTTTTCGTTCATCTGTTCGCTTTGGCGCATCAGCTCGCGCTTTTCGCTGTATTCCTCCAGCAGCGCGGCCAGAAATTCTTCGCCCGTATAGATGCGCAGCGTTGGAATGCCGAGCGCGTACGCCAGCTCCTCCATCTGTTCAAACGTGCGAAAGCCGAAGCGTTTCACCAGCGCGCGGAAGTCGTCGGGCGAAAAATAATAGATCTTGCCGAGCAGATAGGAAAAGGCCTTTTTCGCGTCAAGATAGCCGAGCAGCTTTCTGCGTTCGTTCATCTCGCTGCTGAAATCAAACGACGCGCCCAGCTCGTCAATGTTGTACGGACGGATGTAGGTGACTTCGCAGTTTTGGAAATCGAGGTTGTAGTTGACGCCCTTGATCGACGCGATGTCCACCACGACAATGCGGTTATAACCGCTGCGGCGCAGCATGGCGACGGGCGTGTTGTCATAGATCCCGCCGTCGAGAAAACGCTCGCCCTGCGGGCCGATATTGTTGGCCAGCGGGATGCACGCCGAAGCGAGGATGTAATCGAGCAGTTGGCCTTCGGGAATGTCATCGAGGAACAGCTCCAGGCCGCTGGGTTCGTTTTTGGAAAGCTGAACGGTGACCACGCCGTAAGGGATGCCGGCGGCGCGGATCTTTGCTTCGTCAATGTGCGGCGCAAGAAAATCACGCGCGGGCGACGCGTCAAAGCCGCGGTTCTTTAAGAACTCACGCAGCAGCGCCGGATAATTCTTTTTGCTGAATAAATTGTCGGGATCTCTGAGCGGCGTTGTAAAGTTGACGCCTTTGTCCAGCTCGATCTCGTTCCAAAGCTGTTCGGCGCCGAGATAATCGTCCGCCACGACCAGCGCGCCGTTGATCGCGCCGATGGAAACACCGGCCACCGCGTCAAACTGCACGCCGAGTTCACGCATGGCTTTCCACGCGCCGAGCTGATAGGCGCCTTTGCCGCCGCCGCCTGCAAGGACGAGTCCGTAGGGTTTCATGATTTGGTTCGCCTCCGGGAAAAGTAAAGAGAGTAGGGATTAGGGAGTAAGGGAATAGGGGATTGAGGGAAGAGTGGAGTTTGGAGAGTGGAGAGCAGGGAACAGGGGACAGGGAACAGGGGTCAGGGAGCAGAAAATAGAAACCGTAGGGGCGGCCAGTGGCCGCCCGTGTGTCGGGCGCGATCGAACTCTGTTGAACTATGTCACTGATTCTTTTAATTTACCGATATGCTGAACCCGTACTTAGGGATTGAGGAGATGAGGGATTAAGGGATTGAGAGAATAAGAAAATAAGAGACTAAGAGCGAAGAACTGATCAGGAAATGTATTCTCGAAAGACCTGCTTCATGCGGATGGATTTTTCTATAATCTCATCCATTAGTGCATCATAATTTGAATGATCATCAAAGTTTAACCCGGGTATAAAGTACTTAATTCTAGAAGCCTTTTTTGTGTCGAGTCGATCCCATTGAAAATGCATATCAAGTTTGTTTTCGATTTCGTCTTTACAGTTGTATAAACTGTCGAACAATTCTTTATTGTCATTGATGTATAGCTCCAAAACAATCTGGTTGTCTTTGTTTACAAGGTTGACACAAAGAAAAGCTTGGCTTGTTCCAATCGCGATGTTATACCAATGATCTGTTGACGGCTTTCGAATACTAAACGGTTTTCCAGCCTCAACGATTTTTTCATTGAACCTTGTCCAAAATTCTTTGCGCTCAATAGCTGACTGGCTTTCTTCTTTGTTCAAAGACGTGTTCTTGTTTGCTTTGATGAAATCGTTCGGTTGTTGTATAATCTCAAATTTTGGCGCAGGCAGAGAATCACCAATTTTATATGCATGGAGTTCTATCAAGAAGAATCCAATACTTTCTACGGTGTTGTTGTTTAACCATTCAATCGCCGCTCGATGTTCTTCGCGAGCTTTCTTAACGATCCAAACGATAACAGTTGCTTTCAGACTGGATGCATATGTAATGATTTTTCCTAAATGATCGTGATTTGAGGCCTCTAACTGGTTTTCAATCACCACATGTGTGTCAGTTGTTTCGTCTTTTGCAAACAAATCACAACGATAATCGCCAACGGGAGCTTCTTTTTGAATATCAACTAGTGTCAGCCCTAAGATGTCATTTATGTATTCAATATTTTCGGGCTTAGAGAGCCATTCTGAAAAATCATATTGTTCATGTTTCCATAGATCTCGAACTTCAACTTCTTTTAATCTTCCGAGTTTCATTTGTATTACACCACCATTATACACATCAAAGCATTAATGATAAACTACCGATCACACTGTTCGACACCAGAAAGCCCTGCTTTGTTAAAGCGATCGTGCCGTCCTTTACGGTCAAAAGGCCGTGGGGTTCCAGCGCTTTTGCTTTTGCAAACACCCCTTCGGGCAGGTGTTCGCCGAAGCGGGCGTAAAACGCCGCGTCCGACAGTCCTTCCGTCAGCCGCAGGCTCAGCATGCAGAATTCGTCTTTGCCGCCGCCTTCGCCGTCGGGCACAGGTGCGTCGCCGCGCAAAAACGCTTCAAAATCGCGCGGAAAGAAAAATCGCTTTCCGTGCCAAAAGGAATGTGCCGCGGGACCGAGTCCGAGGTATGCTTCGTCGTGCCAGTAATGCAGGTTGTGGCGGCTTTCAAAGCCGGGGTGCGCGAAGTTGGAGATCTCATACTGCCGCAGGCCGTGGCTTTCCAGCACTTCGGCGGTGTGCAGATAAAGGTCGCACACGCTGTCCTCGTCGGGCAGCGGCAGCGTGTCGGCCCGCGCTGCCAAGGGCGTGCCGTCCTCAATTTTCAGCAGATACGCGCTGATGTGCTGCGGCTTGAGCGAAAGCAAAAAGGCAAGGCTTTCGTCCAGCGTTTCCATGGTCTGCGCCGGGATGCCGAGCATGAGATCGAGCGATAGATTTTCGATGCCGGCGTTCCGGCAGTTTTCTGCGGCGCACTTTACCGTTTCGCTGTCTGAAACGCGGCCGAGCAGGGCGCGTTCGTGCGAAAGTGCCGACTGTACGCCCAGCGAAACCCGGTTCACACCGGCTTTTTTCAGTGCACGAAAGAGTGCCGGCGACGCAGATCCGGGATTGCATTCCACAGTGATCTCCGCGTCGTCGGTCAGCGAAAAGGATTCTTTTGCCGCGCGCAAAACCGCCGTCAGCCGCTCTGCACCGAAAAACGAAGGGGTGCCGCCGCCGAAATAAACGGAATCGAACGGTTCTGTCACATCGCCGGCAAAGTCACGGATGCTGCGGCACAGCGCGTCTTTGTAAGCGTCCATCTGCGCGCTTGTTGGCGCAAAGGAGTAAAAATCGCAGTAGCCGCATTTCTTTTGGCAGAACGGGATGTGAAAATACAGGCCGGGCATCAGTTTTCTTCCAGCTTGAGCACAGCCATGAACGCTTCCTGCGGCACTTCGACCGTGCCGAACTGGCGCATGCGCTTTTTGCCTTCTTTCTGCTTTTCAAGCAGCTTCTTTTTGCGCGTGATGTCGCCGCCGTAGCATTTGGCAAGCACGTCCTTGCGCATGGCGCGCACGGTCTCGCGAGCGATGACCTTGGAGCCGATGGCGATTTGGATGGGGATCTCGAACATCTGGCGGGGAATGGTCTCCTTGAGCCGTTCGGCAATGCGGCGCGCGCGCGGCATAGCTTTGTCGGCGTGGATGATGAAGGAGAGCGCGTCAATGATGTCGCCGTTGAGCAAAACGTCCAGCTTTTGCAAATTTGCACGCTCATAACCGGCGATCTCATAATCGAACGACGCATAGCCGCGCGTGCGCGATTTGAGCACGTCGAAGAAGTCATAGATGATCTCGGCGAGCGGCAGCAGATAATGGATGTCCACACGCTCCGGCGTGATATAGGTCATATCCTTAAAGACGCCGCGGCGGTCCTGACAAAGTTCCATGATGACGCCGACATAGTCCGCCGGCGCATAGATGTGCGCGTTTGTGACCGGCTCTTCGGCAAAGTCGATGTCCGCCGGATCGGGGTAGTGCGTGGGATTGTCCACGGAGACGACAGAGCCGTCGCGCAGGTGGATCTTGTAGATGACGCTCGGCACGGTCGTCACGAGGTCAAGGTCATATTCGCGCTCGAGCCGCTCCTGGATGATCTCCAGATGCAGCAGTCCCAAAAAGCCGCAGCGGAAACCGAAGCCCAACGCGCCGGATGTTTCCGGCTCAAAGGAGAGCGACGCATCGTTGAGCTGCAGCTTTTCCAGCGCGTCGCGCAGCGCTTCATAGTCTGCGCCGTCTGCCGGATAAACGCCGCAGAACACCATCGGGTTGACTTTGCGGTAGCCGGGCAGGGGCGTTTCGGCCTGCCACTGTGTTTTGGTTACGGTGTCGCCGACCTTTGCGTCGCGCACGGTCTTGATCGAGGCGGTGATGTAACCGACCTCGCCTGCACGCAGCTCGTCGCACGGCTCCATGCCCGTGGCGCGCATATAGCCGACTTCGACCACGTTGAACTGTGCGCCGGTGGCCATCATGCGCATCGTTTCGCCCGCTTTGAGCGTGCCCTCCATCACGCGCACATACACGATGACGCCCTTGTAGTTGTCATAGACGGAATCGAAGATCAGCGCGCGCAGCGGCAGATCGTCGTTTGCTTCGGGCGCGGGGATGTCCTGCACGATGCGCTCAAGGACCTCCTCCACGTTTTCACCGGTCTTTGCGCTCACACGCGGCGCATGGGCGCAGTCCAGCCCGATCACATCCTCCACCTCGGCGGCAACGCGCTCCGGCTCGGCGGCGGGCAGGTCGATCTTGTTGATGACCGGCACAAGCTCCAGATTGTGGTCAAGCGCAAGATAGGTGTTTGCCAGCGTCTGCGCCTCAATGCCCTGCGACGCGTCAACGACCAGCAGCGCCCCTTCGCACGCGGCAAGGGAACGCGACACCTCGTAGTTGAAGTCCACATGCCCCGGCGTGTCGATCAGATTCAGCGCGTAGGTGTTGCCGTCCTTGGCCTTGTAATCCAGCTTGACGGCGTGCGCCTTGATCGTGATGCCGCGCTCGCGCTCCAGATCCATATCGTCGAGCAGCTGCGCAGTCATATCGCGGATCGCCACAGAGTCGGTCAGCTCCAGCAGCCGGTCGGCCAAAGTTGATTTTCCGTGGTCGATGTGGGCGATGATCGAGAAGTTGCGAATTCGTTCTTTGGGAATCGCCAAAGGACTCACCTCTTTGAAATAGTATCATGTTATTATAGCACAGATCCCGCTTTCTTGCAATTATTTTCTAAAAAAATCATGGAACGGTGGACAAACTGCGGTTTTTATGCTATGATTAAATGCCAAAAGAAAAGGCAAACTAACACAGAGGTGAAAATCATGCTGGAGCTGCAACATCTTTCCTTCCTCGTGGATGTGGACGGAAAAGGCAAGGATATTATCCGCGACGTCAGCCTGGAGATCCCCGACGACAAGCTGGTCGTCGTGACCGGACCGAACGGCGGCGGAAAATCCACGCTCGCCAAGCTGATCGCCGGTGTGGAAACTCCCACAGGCGGTAAAATCATATATCAGGGAGAGGACATCACGAACCTTTCCATCACCGAGCGCGCAAAACGCGGGATCGCCTTCGCGTTTCAACAGCCGGTCAAATTCAAGGGCATCCGTGTGATCGATCTGCTGCGCATCGCTTCGGGCAAGCGCCTTTCCGTGGCCAACGCCTGCGAGTATCTTTCCGCCGTGGGTCTTTGCGCGCGCGACTACATTGACCGCGAGGTCAACGCCAGCCTTTCCGGCGGCGAGCTCAAGCGCATTGAGATCGCGACCGTGCTTGCGCGAAAAGCGGCGCTGTCGGTGTTTGACGAACCCGAGGCGGGGATCGACCTTTGGAGCTTCCAGAATCTCATCGAGGTCTTCCGTAACCTGCGCAAAAGCGACAAGGCGCGTTCGATCCTCATCATCTCCCATCAGGAGCGCATTTTGGAGATCGCGGATGAGATCATCGTGCTCAAGGACGGCACCGTGGACCGCCGCGGCAGCCGCGACGAGATCTTGCCGTCGCTGATCGGCACCTCCGCCGCTGTGAACTACTGCAGCAAAATGGACGCCATCACAGGAGGGAACGCAACATGCTGAAGCTTGACCCCATTCAACTGCGCCTGCTCGAAGAGATCGCCGATCTCCATTCCGTGCCCGAAGGCGCCTATAACATCCGTTCCAACAGCCGGTCCGCCGGACGGCAGTCCTCCGCGAACATTGAGATCACGCCCAAGACCGACGTTTCCGGGCTGGATATCCGGATCAAACCCGGCACCAAAAACGAAAGCGTCCACATCCCCGTGGTCATGACCGAAAGCGGCCTGAAGGAGCTGGTCTATAACGACTTTTACATCGGCGAGGACGCCGACGTTGTCATCGTTGCCGGCTGCGGGATCGACAACTGCGGCACGCAGGATTCCGAGCACGACGGCATCCACCGCTTTTATGTCGGCAAAAACGCGCACATCAAATATGTGGAAAAGCACTACGGCTCCGGCAGCGGCAGCGGCAAGCGCATTTTGAACCCCGGCACCGAGGTCTATCAGGAGGAGGGCAGCTCCGTGGAGATGGAGATGGTGCAGATCAAGGGTGTGGATGATACCGAACGCACCACGACCGCCGAGCTTGCCGCAAACGCAAAGCTGCTTGTGCGCGAACGGCTGATGACGCACGAAAACCAGCGTGCAATCAGCACCTATATTGTTTCCCTGAACGGCGAAGGCGCAAGCGCAGACGTTGTGTCACGTTCCGTTGCGCGGGACAAGTCCTATCAGAAATTCGACGCGAAGATCGTCGGCAACGCGCCCTGTTCCGGCCACACCGAGTGTGATTCCATCATCATGGATGAGGGCCGCATCCTCGCGGTTCCGGGCCTTGAGGCAAACGACCTTGACGCCGCGCTGGTGCACGAGGCCGCGATCGGCAAGATCGCCGGCGACCAGATCATCAAGCTCATGACGCTCGGACTGACAGAGGCGGAAGCGGAAGAGCAGATCATCAACGGATTTTTACAGTAACGGTGACAGCCGAAAGGCAGCAGCCGTTGCAGATCTTTCATTCAACCCCGCCGTGGTGTTTGCCACAGCGGGGTTTTTGCTGCGCTTGTTTGCGCCGGACACGTCTTATTTGTATTTTTTTCCTCCCCCCTTGATACTTTTTTCGGAGTATGCTACAATAAAACAGTAGCAACCAAAAGGAAGGACGAAATTTTATGGAAAACGAAAAACAACCGGCGGCGCAGCCGGAACAGAAAAAACGCATTTTAAGCTGCATCCAGCCGTCCGGCATCCCGACGCTGGGCAACTATCTCGGCGCGCTGAAGAACTGGAAGACGCTCGGCGACGAATTTGACGGGGCGTTCGCCGTTGCCGATCTGCACGCCATCACAGTCCGGCAGGAGCCCGCAAAGCTGCGCGCGCAAACCACCCAGGTGCTCGCGCTGCTGCTGGCGATCGGGCTTGACCCGGAAAAAAGCATCTTGTTCATCCAAAGCCAGGTGCCGGCGCATGCCCAGCTTGCGTGGATCCTCAACTGCTTCACACAGTTCGGCGAAATGGCGCGTATGACGCAGTTCAAGGATAAATCCGCCACCCATGCCGACAACGTCAATGTCGGTCTGTTCTCCTATCCCGTGCTGATGGCGGCGGACATTCTGCTGTATCAGGCGGATCTGGTTCCCGTCGGCGCGGATCAGAAGCAGCATCTTGAGATCGCCCGCGACATTGCGAACCGCTTCAACACGCTGTATTCCCCGACGTTCACGATCCCCGAACCCTATATCGGCAAGCAGGGCGCGCGCGTCATGTCGCTGCAGAACCCGCTGAAAAAGATGAGCAAGAGCGACGCGAACCCGAAGGGCTTCATTTCGGTGTTCGATGATCCGGCGGTCATTATGAAAAAGATCAAGAGCGCGGTCACCGACTGCGACGGCAAGGTCTTTTACGGCGAAGGCAAGGACGGTATCAACAATCTCATGGGCATCTATGCCTGCTGCACCGGCAAAACCAACGACGAGATCGCCGCGGAGTTTGACGGACAGGGCTACGGCACGTTCAAGACCGCCGTTGCCGAAGCTGTCATTGAGGAGCTGCGTCCGGTCCGCGAACGCTATGAGCGTTATATGAACGACAAGGCGTATCTCAAGGAGGTTGCCGCTCAGGGCGCCGCGCGTGCGTCGCGTATTGCCGACCGCACGCTGCAGAAGGTGATGAAAAAGGTCGGTTTCGTGCTGCCGTAACCGGTTCATATAATAATGAAGGAGGACTCCTGATGAAACAGCGCTTTTATGAAACAAAGCTGTTCGGTGTGTTTGCCTTTTTGTTTGGTCTGTTCGGTCTGTTATTGCTTGCGCACCACATCGTCAGCTACGAAAACATTCTGCGTCCGCATATGGACTATTTGATCGCAAACAAGGTCATCACCAACGATATCAGCGGGCCGACCTTCCTGTATTTTTTCACCAACCAGTCCAACATCTTTGTGGACGTCTATCTGCTTCTTTATGCGTTCGGTCTGTTCGGCAACCGGGCGCTTTACCGCTTTACGCACAACGAAACCCTGCGCTGCGCTGTGACGCTGAATATTCTTGTCACGGGCATCATCTATTGCGGCGTTCTGCTCCCCTTCCAGTCGGCGAGCTTTCCGATGGAACAGGGCATCTGGTTTTCCAATGTGGTCAACATCTGGGCGCACATGGTCGTGCCGTTTTGTTTTACTGCCTTTTGGTTTTTCCCGCTCGATTTCAAACCGCTGAAAAAGGTGAAAACGGCGCTGCTTTGCCTGATCTATCCGCTGGGCTATTTTGCGTTTTCCGTCATTCGCGGCGCGTTTGCGCATTTTTATCCCTATCCGTTTTTGAACAGCCGCCAGCTTTGGGAAACCCTGTTCAAAAACAAGCCGTATGAAGCGGGAACCGGCGTTCTGCTGCTTGTTGCCGTGATCGTCGCCCTCAGCGGCATCTTCTTCGGACTTGCCTGCGCATTGTGCGCGGTGCATAATAAGATTTGCCAAAGAAAAGGAGTTGAATCTGCATGAATCCCTTCTCCCTTGCATGGCAGGCGATCATCACTTTCAGCCTGTCCGACACCCTGGCACAGATTTCCGACGCATTGCACAACCTGCACTTTATCCCCTGGTATTCCCTGTCCCTGTTGAGTTGGGACGACATTGCAAACCTCATCAAAGGCGGCGATTCGTTCACCAGCACGCCCTTCGGTGAATACTGCGCGCAGTATTCTGCGGTCATGACCAACTGGGCATACACCATGGCGGCGATCGTCTGTATCCTGCTGCTGCTCTGCAAGCGCAACAAAAAGTGGTTTTGGTATATGTTCTTTGCCATTGTCGCTGTCATGAGTGTGACCTCGGTCGGCATGCATACGGCGGACTACGGCGAATTTGAACCGGGAAAAATCACAACAAAGCTGCTCGCGAGTTTTGTGGATATGTCTTTCACGGAGCTGATGGCATGGTCCGGCGTGGTTTGCTTCATCTTTGAGTTTTACGCTGAAAACAAGCGCGTGCGCAACCGCTTTGCCTGGGGCGTGACCGCCTGGGCGATCTTTGTGCTGCTGCTTCTGGCATTCGAGGTCTTTATTCAAAAGAACCGTCCGCTTTGGATCGGCGGCCGCGACGAGTTCGGCATGCCCTACGACATGGGCGGCAGCTACGGCGGACTTTCCTTTGCGGAGTTCGGCTGTTTCATCACCTGTCTGCCGCTGCTGTTTATTCTCTTCACAAAATTCAAAACGATCCCCAAGCGCGAGCGCGGGCTGGTCATCATGCTGCTTGCCACCTTTGCCATTGCCTTCGTCATCACCTCGCTTTGGGGCGACAATGAGATCAACGCCATTGCGCAGGGCAACTTCCAGGGACACTCCCTGTGGCACCTGCTGACGGCCATCGGCACGATGATCGCCGGCATCTGGGTTGACAACCGCACGGAGAATCAGAACCGTCAGCGGGAGATCGACGCCGCTGTGCAAAAAGCGCTTGCCGCGCGCGACGGTATTCCCGTCGATTAAAGGTTTCATGCAAAATACAGACCCGTCGTGGCTTGACCTGCGACGGGTCTTCTTTTCTTTTTGGAAAGAAAAGAAGCAAAAGAAAACCGTGCAAAAAGATTGAGAAACGCCCGTCGTAAAACACCACTGCAGGCGTTGCTTCTCTTTTTGGAGAAAAAAGAAGCAAAAGAAAACCATGCAAAGCAATGAATAGTGCCCGTCGTGAAGATTGAACTGCGGGTTTTTTTGCGCGGACGGCCGATGTATGTCGAACGCAGGAGAAAGACGCAGGCAGCAATTCGCCCCGTATGCAGCAAGCGTCGAATTTTCCGCCGCAGGTCTTGCCAACGGCGCGAAAATGTGGTATACTATACATAATCATACACATTTTTTAGAGGTGATCGTTATGGTGTTGCAGGAATCCGGCGAAATGTATCTGGAAACCATCCTTGTGCTCTCCGAGCAGCAATCGCATGTGCGCTCGATCGACGTGAGTGAATATATGGGCTATTCCAAACCGAGCGTCAGCCGCGCGGTCGGTCTGCTGCGCGACGGGGGCTATCTGAATATGGACAGAAACGGCTATCTGACATTGACGGATGCCGGCATGGAGATTGCCGGAAAGATCTATGAGCGCCATAAATATTTGACGAAATTCTTGGAGCATATCGGCGTCAGTCCCGAGGTTGCGGCGCAGGACGCCTGCAAGATCGAGCACATCATCAGCGACGAGACCTTCCGCGCTATCAAGAATATTCCGCTGAACTGACAGCGTCGAACCGCAAAGAAAACCGTCAAAACAAATCATCAACAAAGCGCTTCGCGATCAAGAAGTATCCTGAATGCAAAGCGCTTTACGCATTTAATTTCCTTTTAAAGATTTCCCGTTATGATGATAGAAACTTATAAATGAAGGGGGCTTTCTCATGCGGCTGCTGCTTGCTGAGGACGAAAAAGAACTTTCCAAAGCGCTTTGTGCGATCTTGAAGCACAACAATTATTCCGTGGACGCCGTCTTTGACGGTCAGGATGCGCTGGATTACGGAATGGACGAAAACTATGACGGGATCATCCTTGATCTGATGATGCCCAAGAAGAACGGGCTGGAGGTACTGGAAGCGCTGCGCAAGGCGGGCGTTTCCACTCCGGTGCTCATTTTGACGGCGAAATCGCAGATCGAAGATAAGATTGTCGGCCTTGATAAGGGCGCGGACGATTATTTGACCAAGCCCTTTGCAACCGGCGAGCTGCTTGCGCGCATCCGCGCCATGACGCGCCGTAAGTCGGAATTCACGCCGAACGTGATGACCTTCGGCAACCTTTCGCTGAACCGTGAAACGTTTGAGCTGTCCTCGCCCACAGGCGCAGTGCGTTTGGGCAACAAGGAGTTCCAGATGCTTGAAATGCTGATGGACAACCCCGGACGGCTGATCTCCACCGAACAGTTCATGGAGCGCATCTGGGGCTATGAGACCGAGGCCGAGATCAATGTGGTCTGGGTCTATATCTCGTATATCCGCAAAAAGCTGGCGGGCCTGGGCGCAAATGTGGAGATCAAAGCCACGCGTGGTGTTGGCTATTCCTTAGCCGAGTTGAGGGATACGCCGTGAAGCGCGCAAAAAAAGCCGGTAAACAGAACCGGATGCTGAAAAAGCTGCAGCATAAATTCGTCGGCATCGCGATCATTTCGCTGGTGACGATCGTGTTTGTGGAGCTGTTTTCGGTCAACCTTGTGAACATCTATCAGCAGGACAGCGACGCGCGCAGTTTGCTGCTGCTGATTGCGGAAAACGACGGCGTGCTGCCCGGATCCAACGGCGGCAACGCCTACAACGCGTTCTGGAATCCGTTCGGCCGTTCGGCGATGACGAGCGAAACAAAGTATTCGACCCGCTATTTCGTGGTAAAGCTGCACGAGAACGTTGTGATGGCGACCTATACGCAGAACATCTCCTCTGTGGACACCGATACGGCGTTCCGCTACGCACAGCAGATCTATGACAGGGACCGCGGGTTCGGATTTATTGACCTTTTCCGTTATTATTACGCGACCGACCCCGACACCGGCAACTCGATCATGGTGTTTCTGGACTTTGAAAAGCAGATGGTGGATTCGCTGACCCTCGCGTCGATCTCCTTTTTGGTTGGCCTGCTGTGCGTGGTGCTGCTGTCGTTTCCGGTCTATCTGCTCTCCAAAAATGCGCTGCGTCCCGTGCGGCGCAGCATTGAGCAGCAAAAGCAGTTCATCACCGACGCCGGTCATGAGCTGAAAACGCCGCTTGCGATCATTTCCGCCGACGTGGATGTGCTGGAGATGTGCGAGGGCGAAAACGAATGGCTGGATTCCATCAAAAGTCAGACGCAGCGCATGGACGCGCTGGTGAAGGACCTGGTCCAGCTTTCCAAGCTCGATGAGATCGCCCCCGAAACGGAGCATCTCGATTTTTCGCTCAGCGACGCGGTGCTGGACACCGCCATGGATTTCGCGCCGGTCGCAAAATCCAGAGAGCTGCAGTTCGATGTGCGCGTGCAGCCGGAACTGCAATACAAGGGCAATGAGAGCGAGCTGCGCCAGTTGGTATCCATCCTGTGCGACAACGCCGTCAAATACTGCGCGCCGCAGGGGAAGATCGTCGTTTCGCTTTATAAAAGCGGCAAGAATGTCTGCTTGGACGTTTACAACGACTGTGAACAGGTGGAGCGCGAAAAGCTGCCGCGGCTGTTCGACCGGTTTTACCGTGCCGATACCTCCCGTTCCCGCGAGACCGGCGGCTACGGGATCGGCCTTTCTGTGGCGAAGGCGATCGTTACGCGGCATAAGGGCAAGATCACCGCAAGCACAGAGGACGAGAAATCGATCCTGTTCCATGTGGTGCTGTGATGAGGACAGGGGCTGAGGGATTAAGGGATTGAGTAAAGAGTGGAGGTTGGAGAGTTGAGCGGGGAGAGATCCCTGATTCCCTGATTTCCTGATCCCTGTTCCCTGCTCCCTATTCCCTATTCCCTATTCCCTATTCCCTGATCCCTGATCCCTGTTCCCTGATCCCTGTTCCCTGATCCCTGTTCCCTGATCCCTGTTCCCTGATCCCTGCTCCCTGTTCCCTGTTCCCTGTTCTCTGTTCCCTGTTCCCTGTTCCCTACCCCCTACCCCCTACCCCCTCTTTACTCTCAACTTTTAACTATCTTTTAATTCTTTTTAAGAACCATTTCAGAACCCCGCACTATACTGAGCGCATCAAATGAAAGAGGTGAGCAGCTATGGAAAACTTCAAAATGACATTTGCGCGGTACGAAAAGAAATATGTGATCACCCGGGCGCAGAAGGCAAAGCTGCTCGCTTTGATCGGCAGCCGCCTGATCCCGGACATCTACGGTGAAAGCACGGTGTGCAACATCTATTTTGATACGCCGGACTACCGGCTGATCCGCGCTTCCATTGAAAAGCCCGCGTTCAAGGAAAAGCTGCGCATCCGCGCATACGATTTTCCCGACCGGCAGAGCAACGCCTTTGTGGAGATCAAACGCAAGTGTGACGGCGTGGTTTACAAACGCCGCGTGCTGATGCCCTACGGACAGGCGCACGATTATCTGTGTGAGGATGTCCATCCGGAAACGGAGCACAGCCAGATCCTGCGCGAGATCGACTATCTGCGATCCTTTTACGGCGATGTGCAGCCGGCGGTGGCGCTGTTCTATGACCGCATGGCGTACTACTGGAGGGAGAACGAGGCGCTGCGGCTGACGTTTGACAGCAATGTCCGTTACCGCTGCGAAAACTTCGATCTTTCCTGCGGCGACCGCGGCACGGTGAACATCAGCGGCGAGCAGATCATCTTGGAGATCAAGCTCGCGGATGCGTTTCCGCTTTGGCTGAGCAACGCGCTCGACAGTCTCGGCATCTACCCCGGCTCGTTTTCCAAATACGGCGCGGCTTTTCAGGATATGCAGCAAAAGCGAAAGCTGCCCGAGGTCCAGCTGCCGTATCTGCACCGGGTCATGACCGCCTGAAAGTACATAACAGTGAACAGACATTTATAATAGTATAGGAGGGGTTCCTTATGACAAGTATTTTTGATTCCATCATCACCACATCCATCACACCGCTGAACTTTGCAATCTGCACGGCGGTCTCCGTTGTGATCGGCCTTGCCATCGCATTTGTTTACATGTTCACCTGCAAAAAACATTCCTCCTCGTTCGTGACCACACTGGCGCTGCTGCCCGCTGCGGTGCAGATCGTCATCATGCTCGTCAACGGCAACCTCGGCGCAGGCGTCGCTGTGGCAGGCGCGTTCAGTCTGGTGCGTTTCCGTTCGATCCCCGGCACGGCACGCGAGATCGCAATGATCTTCATCGCGCTGGCCGCCGGTCTTGCCACCGGCATGGGCTACGTTGCGTTCGGCCTGATCTTCACAGTCATCATGGCGCTGCTGAGCGTGCTGTATGCAAAAATCGGTCTTGGCGAAAAGGCCGGCCGCGGCAAACGCGCGCTGAATATCACCATCCCGGAATCGCTCAACTATACCGAGGTGTTCGAAGATCTGTTCTTCAAATACACCGATTTTCACGAACTGCAAAAGGTCAAGACGACCAACATGGGCAGTATGTTCAAACTCTCTTATGAGATCCGGCTCAAGGACGCGTCCAAGGAAAAGGAATTTATCGACGCGCTGCGCTGCCGCAACGGCAACCTTGAGATCTCCTGCGGCATGCTGCTGGAGAATCCGCTGGCAAATCTGTAAGCAAATCAGGACGTATCAACAGCAGGCGAAAGCCTGCTGCTTCTATAAAACGGCAAACTTAAAATGTACTTCAATTTTTCAGAAAGAAGGGATCACCATGTTGAAGCAACACATGAAATCATTTTTCGCGCTCGCAATGGCGCTGCTGCTGGCACTCGGCACGCTGAGCGCCTGCACGATCACCTGGGAGTCCGGCAAAACGAACGACGCGTCGAGCGATCAGGCAGAAGCGCTTGCTGAAGCGCAACAGGACGGCGGCGAAGCGCTGGAAAACCTTACGATCGACACCGAGGTGGAACTGAACGATCAAAACACGACCGTGACCGGCGCAGGCGTTGACGTTGAAAACGGCAAGATCACCGTCACAAAACCGGGCACCTATTCTTTCAAAGGCACGCTTTCCGACGGGCAGATCATTGTCAACACCGCGGAGGAAGGCAAGGTCAAGCTTTTGCTGAACGGCGTTTCCATCCACAGCGAAACGAGCGCGCCCATCCTCATCCTTTCCTCGCCGAAGGAGACCAAGCTTCTGCTTGCGGCGGGCAGCGAAAACACCCTGTCCGATTCCGCGAACCGCACCGCGCAGGAAACGGATGACCCCGACGCCGTGATCTGGAGCAAGGATGACATTGAGATCTCCGGCACCGGCACGCTGAAGATCGAGGCAAACTATGCGCGCGGCATCGTTTCCAAGGATACGCTGCAAATTTCCGGCGGCACGCTGGATGTTGCGGCGGCGGATGACGCGCTGCGCGGCAAAGAGGGCGTGGAGATCTCCGGCGGCGTGCTCACGCTGAATGCGGACAGCGACGGCATTCAGGCGAACGATGAGGAGAAGGGCACTTTGACCGTTTCCGGCGGCGTGCTTACGCTGAACACCGGCAAGGACGGTCTGCAGGCTGCGGCGGCGCTGGAAATTTCCGGCGGTGTGCTGGAGATCACCAGCGGCAGCGATGCGCTGAAGGGCGCGGCGGATGTGACGGTTTCCGGCGGCAGCCTCGAGATCGACGCGGGCAGCGACGGCATCCACGCGGACGGGAATCTGACCCTTTCCGGCGGCAGCGTCAAGATCAAACAGTCCGAAGAAGGGCTGGAGGGCACAAGCGTCACGCTTTCCGGCAGCAGTGTGGACATCACTGCGTCTGACGACGGGATCAACGCTGCGTCGCCCGGCAGCAGCGAAAACGATTTTATGACCGCCGGCAACAAAACCGGCAACGTGCCCGAGCTGCCCGCCGAGGGCGCAATGACGCCGCCGACCGGTGAAACCGGCAACGCACCCGAACCGCCTGCCGAGGGTGCAATGACGCCGCCGACCGGTGAAACCGGCAACGCACCCGAACCGCCTGCCAACGGAACGATGACACCGCCGACCGGTGAAAACGGCGCGCCGCAGGGCGGCTTCCCCGGCAAAGGGCAGGGCGGCGGACGCCCCGACTTTGAACGCCGCGCACAAAACGGCGACAACGCGAACGGTGAAAACGGTACACAGCAGGGCGGCTTCGGCGGCGGACGCATGGGCGGCGGCTTCGGCTATGACGCTTCTGCGATCATCACGATCAGCGGCGGCAGTGTAACCGTCAACGCCGGGGGCGACGGCCTCGATTCCAACGGCGACATCAAAATGACCGGCGGCAGCGTCACGGTCTTCGGCCCGACGAACAGCGGCAACAGCGCGCTTGATTACGGCGGCACGTTCGATATGACCGGCGGCACGCTCCTTGCGGTCGGCGCGGCAGGGATGGCGCAAAGCATCAGCAGCGGCCTTGCGGCGATTGCGGCGAACTGTGAGATCGCGGAAGGCGGCAAGGTGGAGATTCAAACGGCAGACGGCAAAACGCTGACAAGCTTTACCGCGCCGAAGAAGATCAGTCACCTTGTCTATGCCGACAGCGAAGTTAAAGCAGATCAGACCTACAGCATTGTTGTGAACGGAACGGCCACTGCACAAGCCGTCGGCAAGTGATCATCGTCACATATCATATAGAGAGCAAGCACCGTCCCGACCCCCGGGGCGGTGCTCGTTTGTCCGAAAATGCTTGACTTCCTTTGTGTTTTTGCGTACAATAAAAATAATGACTTCAAATGGTTTACAGGAGGGATGATGATGAAACACATCATGCAAAAGGCGGTTTCGCTTCTTCTCGTTTTCACATTACTTGCCGGCCTTTCGGCAACCGTGTTTGCGAAGGATACCACCTGGATCTCGCAAAGCCACAGTGATATTCCTCTTATCCGCATTTCCGGCGACGGTGAAATGCTCTTTGACGGAGAAGGCAACAAGGTCTTCCACTACAAAGACGCCCTCACGATGGCGGAAAAAGCGGATATCAACACCCTGAAAGACCCGGCGACGATCGAGTCCATCGTCAACCTGACGATGCCGCTTTTGATCAACGGTCTGCTGCACGGCGACTGGGATCCGTTTTATCGCAGCCTGCAAACGGAGATCGGCAAACTGTTCGAAAGATCCTTGCTGGATCCCGATGGAAACCCGCAGTATGGCAGCGGCCTGCACCCGGATAAAATTGCCGCCTCGGAATACGATCGCCACACCGACAAGGCCTGGCGGACAGAGACCGGCGAAAAATACTATACGCAGGACCGGTATTGGTTCCACTATGACTGGCGGCTCGACCCGATCGAATCGGCGGCGGAATTCAAATCGTACATCGACGATATTCTGGAAGCGACGGGGTGCGAACAGGCGGGCATCCTTGCAAGCTGCCTTGGCACCAACGTTGTCACGGCCTACCTCGCAGTTTATCCCGAACACGCGGCGCAGCATATCCGGGGCGTTGCCTATGACGGAAGTGTTGTCGGCGGCGCGGAGATCCTCAGTGAGGCTATCAGCGGCAAGTTCAACATCAACGCCGCCGCTGTCAACCGCCTTTTGCTCGACAGCTCCGCCATCGGCCTGTTTCAGGTGGATGACTTTGTCAACGTGACAATGGAAATGCTTGAACGTGATGGCATCTTCGATTTGATCGACGAAACGGGAAAGAAGACCCTCTATTACACGATGGTGGAGGGTGTGACGAGCGCGCTTGCGCTGTCGACGTTCTATACCTGGCCGAACTATTGGGCCAGCGTCACGCCCGAAGATTACGAAACTGCGAAGCAGTATGTCTTCGGTCCCGAGGGCAGCGAAAAGCGCACCAAGTATGCCGGGCTGATCGCGAAGCTTGACCGTTATGACGTCACGGTGCGCCAGAGAGTGCCTGAGATCCTGAAGCAGACCGTTGCAAACGGCGTGCATTTCGGCGCGATCTCCAAATACGGGTTCCAGCTGTTGCCCATCTGCGAAAGCAGCGACGCCGTCTCCGACCAGTTTGCTTCGGTCCGCCGCTCGTCCTTTGGCGCAACCACGGGCACGCTGTATCAGGACCTGCCCGCGTCCTACCTTGCCGAGCGCAGAGCCGCAGGCTTTGGCGATTACCTTTCGCCGGACGGACAGGTGGACGCTTCCACCTGCTTGTTCCCGGAAAGCACCTGGTTCATCAAGGGCTCGAGCCACTCCAACTGGTCCGACTGGGAGCTGCGGCTGATGTATGACATTGCGAGCGCAAAAGAGCAGCTTACCGTCGGAAATGTCTGCTGGCCGTCGCGGTTCGTCGTTTATTCCTACACAAATCCCGAGGTCGAAACCGACGGCGAGATCGCCCCGATGACGACCGAAAACTGCGACACGGAAAACTGGGAAGCCGACGACAAGATGGACAATCCGACCGACCGTGCAGGCAAAATCTTTTCTGCGGTTTCGGCGCTGCTGAAATGGCTCATGGCGCTGATCACGAAGATTTTCCACCTTGGATAACAAAAAGTATAACCGCCTCGAACCGGGGCGGTTATTTTAACGGTTTCATCTCTTTTGTATAGCCGAGAAAGTATTCGGGGGAGAGGTTCATGTTTTACTTTTTAAACGCAGATCATCAATCAATAGCTGCAGATGTGTGATTTGCTCATTCGTCAATCCGGAGACATCGATTGAGCGAAAATCTTGAAGACCAAGCAAATAATCTGCACTGACCGAATAGAGCTTTGCAATTTTTGTCAGCATATCAATGGACGGCTGGATATTTTCATTTTCCCAGTTGCTCACGCTTTGCTTCGTGACACTGAGGGTTTTGGCAAATTCAACCTGATTTAATCCGAGGGAAAGCCGCAGGGCTTTCATCCGTTCTCCAAACATAAGAAAACCTCCAGATAACAAAAATTACAATACCATTGTAAATCGATACTTGACAATATTGAAATACTATGGTATATTGATTCTTGACCGACGGATCAATTTATCAAACATGGAGGTTATATTTATGAGTCGAACAAGAAGATTGTTTTCGCTTTTGCTGGTGTTGGTGATGATGATTGCTGCCGTTCCTGTGATGGCACAGGCAAGCACAAATGGGCACTCGCAAAATGACGCCGTAAACTGGGCTAACTCAAAAAACGGTCAGTCATTAGACTACGACGGGGTATATGGAGCACAGTGTGTTGACTTAACAGCATACTACTATCAGTATCTCGGTGCATCTGCATATGTCGGCGGGAACGCGAACGCTTATCAGACAAGAAGCATTCCGAACGGATGGAGCCGTGTTTACTACAGCGGCGGCATCACATTCCAACCGGGTGATATCGCTGTTTGGAAAACGAATCTTTCATGGCAAAGCGGTTACAGCACAACAAGCACAGGCGATTTGGGGCATGTCGGTATTATTCTGTCAGCGGATAGTGTTGGGTTTAATGCCGCAGAGCAAAACGCAGGTGGAAAACAGTACGTTACGATCAACTGGCATTACAACAGCGAACTGTATTGCGTTATTCGACCGGACTTCGTTACAAGTTTTACCTTGGATGTAAACGGTTATTTGGATGGCCAAAGCTGGGGTGGTCTCGGTGGCTCTGAATTTGGAAGCTATGGCACATGTGATGTTTATATCAATGGAACGCTGGTTGCAAATGATGTTGGAGACTACTGTCAAAACCATGCGCCGGGAACAAGCTATGAGATTAAAGATATTAAAGCAACCACTGGCCATCGCTATAATGGTGTAGCTTATATCAACAATATCGATCGTGAACTTAAGGGGACATTAAATGATAACACATCAGTAAGGTTGAATTTCACCACCGATCTCGGAAGTGATTTCTATGCACGCATCGCAAAAAAGAACAGTTCCAAGAATTTAGAGGCATCGTCTGAGTTGACACAAGAGCAGCAAAGAGAAGGACTGAACAATCTTCAGCTTGCCAAGAATGGGAACGACACAACTGATCCGCGTCAGATTTGGCGTTTCATCAGGCAAACTAACGGCTCTTATAAAATCCAAAACATGTATGACAATTCAGTGATGGATGTATATGGTGCCCTTACAGATATCCCCACAAATGTGATTACAACAACGGATGACCACGGAAGAGACAATCAGCGTTGGTTCATTTCAAATCTGCTGGGTGGTTACCGTCTGGTTCCTGCACATGCAACAGAAAGGGCTTTGGATGTACTTCGCGATTTGGACACCAACGGAGCGAATGTTTGTATGAATTGGAAAAATGAGTCCAACGCGCAAATCTTTTCGATTTCAAAAATCACCTATTCCAAACCTGCAAAACCGGCGGCATCAACGGTGTCCGTTTCGAAGTTGGGTGTACCCAATAGCACAACAACACTCTCTTGGACAGCTTCAGCGCTGAAGGACAGCAGTTTTGATCATAGAAGCTATACACTTTATTTAACCAAGGACGGTTCGTCTTATCAAACAAAAACAGGATTAACATCAACCTCCATCAACCTGACGCTTCCGAAGGGCACTTATACTGCAAAGATCAGAGCGATCAACACCAAGTATTTTGATTACTATACGGATGGAAACACTTTGACCTTTACTGTGAAAGACTGCACAACACATACTTGGAACAGTGGGACAGTTACCAAAGCAGCGACCTGTACCGAAGCCGGTGTGAGAACCTATACTTGCACAGTGAATGGCTGCGGTGCAAGCAAAACGGAATCCATCCCGGCTCTCAACCATACAACACCGAATGACGATGGCAACTGTACGCGCTGCGGCACGCACCTTGTAGATGTTGAGCAGCACGAGAATCCGACAAATCCAACGGAACCGCCTGCGCAGCAGCAGACAGGTGCTTGCAGGTGGTGCGGTAAAACACACGGTGGCATTTTTGGAATCTTTATCGGCTTTTTCCACACGGTTCTGATTATGCTCTTTGGTGCAAAGTATTAAGACTTTCTCATTTTCTCCGCCGCGGAACCCACCGCGGCGGTTTTTTCTAACGACTAACGACTAAAAGCTAACAGCTAACAGCTAACAGCTAACAGCTACCGACTCCCAAGCCCACATTTAGTCCGTTTCGTGCCCCGGAACACCCGATATAGTGGTCAAAAAGAGCGCGAAAAAAATCTGCAAATTTCACAAACTTTTTTTATCAAAATCGTTGACTTTTACCAAGAAGTGTGGTATTATCTGTAAGTCTGCGAATGCGCATAGGAGGGTATAACTATGCCCAGTCGCAACCAACTACGATATGCGATGATGCGGGAGGTGGCTGCCCGAAGAGGCAGGGAATTTCCGCGGAGTATGTCCGATTCAAAACCGGGCGATCCATAGTCACTGATGCGTGCGCCGCATCTTGCGTTAGGGCTTTCCCTAAGCGGCACGCGCGAGTACTGCGCTTTTTTGCGCTCAGCCGGAAATAATGCCTTTCCGGTTTTTCAATGGAAAAGGCGAAAACACCCGGCCGGGTAGCAGAAAAAGCGAAGCCCGCCCAACCAAATTTTATGGAGGCGAAACATCAATGGCAGTAAAAGAAAAGATCCGTATCAGACTGAAAGGTTACGATCACAATCTGGTCGACAAGGCCGCTGTGATGATCGTGGAAGCCGCAAAGCGCACCGGCGCAACGGTCTCCGGTCCGATCCCCCTTCCCACCGAGAAGGAAATCGTGACCATCCTGCGCGCTGTTCATAAATACAAGGACAGCCGTGAACAGTTTGAGCAGAGAACGCACAAGCGTCTCATCGACATCATCAGACCGACACCCAAGACCGTGGAGGCTCTGACAAATCTTGAAATTCCGGCAAGCGTTGAAATCGAAATCAAAAGATAACTGAACTTCTGATTTTGTTTATACCCGCAATGCTACCAGAAGGTCATGTTGGATTATCCAACCAATAACCAAAGGAGGAACACCAGAATGAAAAAAGGTCTTATCGGCAGAAAACTCGGCATGACGCAGATCTTCGACGAAAAGGGCAATGTGGTCCCCGTCACCGTCGTAGAGCTCGGCCCGTGCGCAGTCGTTCAGAAGAAAACCGTGGATAACGACGGCTATGACGCTGTTCAGCTCGGCTTCGACGACAAGAAAGTTACCAGAACCAACAAACCCGACGCCGGTCACTTCAAAAAAGCGGACGTTGCGCCCAAGAAGGTCCTCAAGGAGTTCCGTCTGGACGACATCAGCGCGCTGAACGTCGGCGACATCCTGAAGGCTGACGTCTTCGCCGCAGGCGAAAAAGTGGACGTTGTCGGCACAAGCAAAGGTAAGGGCACCGCAGGCTCCATCAAGCGCTGGAACTTCTCCAGACTGAAGGAATCTCACGGTACCGGCCCCGTTGCCAGACACGCCGGTTCCCTGGGCGCCTGCTCCGATCCTTCCCGCGTATATAAGGGAAAGAAACTCGCAGGTCACCTCGGTTCGGAGCGCGTGACCATTCAGAACCTCGACGTTGTGAAGGTCGACGCGGAAAACAACCTCATCGCGATCAAAGGCGCCATCCCCGGCCCGAAGAAGGGCATCGTTATGGTCGTCAACAGCGTGAAAAAATCTTAACGAAAGGAGCCATAATCAATGCCTAACGTAACAGTTTTTGATGTAAACGGGAACAAAGTGTCCGAACTCGAACTCGCAGAAAGCGTCTTCGGCATCGTGCCGAACACTTCGGCAATGCACCTGGCTGTGGTCGCTTATCTTGCCGCCCAGCGTCAGGGAACACAATCGACCAAGACCCGTTCGGAAGTTTCCGGCGGCGGCAAAAAGCCCTGGAGACAAAAAGGTTCCGGCCGCGCAAGACAAGGCTCCACCAGAGCGCCGCAGTGGTATCACGGCGGTATCGCTCACGGCCCGAAGCCGAGAAGCTACACGCTGAGCGTGAACAAGAAGGTCAAGAGACTGGCTATGAAATCCGCACTTTCTTCCAAGGTGCTCGAGGGCGAACTGATCGTGCTTGATTCCTTCAAGCTTGACGCGATCAAGACCAAGGAAGCTGCAAAAGTGCTTGCCGCGCTTGAAACCGGCAAGAAGACGCTGATCGTTCTGCCTGAAAAGGACGATGTGATCTACAGAAGCGCGAGAAACATCGCCGGCGTCAAGGTCACGCTTGTGAACACGCTGAATGTTTATGACATTCTCAACTGCAACAGCATCGTGGTGCTGAAAGATGCAGTCAGCAAGATCGAGGAGGTATATGCGTAATGAGCAAGCTTGCACATGACATCATCATCAAGCCGATCATCACGGAAGAATCCATGATGGGCACCGCATTCAAAAAGTATACCTTCAAGGTTGCGAAGGATGCAAACAAGGCGGAGATCAAAGCCGCGATCGAAGAAGTCTTCGATGTCAAAGTGGCAAAGGTCAACACCATGCACTGCAAGGGTCATCTGAGAAGATACGGTCGCTATGAAGGCTACACGCCCTCCTGGAAAAAGGCGATCGTCACCCTGACCGAAGACAGCAAGACCATCGACTTCTTCGACGGCTTACTGTAAGAAACAAAAACTGAACCCAAGTGGTAATGTATGGAGGCTGACATCCTCCGCGAAACCACTGATAGGAGTGTGAATCAAATGTCAATTCGTGTTTTGAAGCCTGTAACGAACGGCACGAGAAACATGTCGTATACAGACTATTCCTCACTTTCCAAGGTCGCGCCCGAACGCAGCCTGCTTGCTCCGCTCAACAAGAAGAGCGGCCGCAACAGCTACGGCCGCATCACCGTCCGCCATCGCGGCGGCGGCAACCGCAGAAAGTATCGCATCATCGACTTCAAGCGTGACAAGTTCGACGTTGACGCCACCGTGCTCACCCTCGAATATGACCCCAACCGCTCCGCGCACATCGCGCTGCTGCAGTATGAAGACGGTGAAAAACGCTACATCATCGCCCCCGAAGGCCTGAAAGTCGGCGACAAAGTCGAAGCCGGTCCTTCCGCGGATATCAAGCCGGGCAACGCCCTGCCGCTGACCAACATCCCGACCGGTACGTTCATCCACAACGTGGAGCTGTATCCGGGCCGCGGCGGCCAGCTTGCAAGAGCCGCCGGCAACGCAGCTCAGCTGATGGCGAAGGAAGGCGGCTACGCGCTGCTCAGACTTCCCTCCGGCGAACTGCGCAAGGTTCCCGAAAACTGCATGGCAACGATCGGCGTTGTCGGCAACACTGACCATGAGAACGTGAAGATCGGTAAAGCCGGACGCACCCGCCACCTCGGCATCCGTCCGACCGTCCGCGGTTCCGTCATGAACCCGTGTGATCACCCGCACGGCGGCGGCGAAGGCAAATCGCCCATCGGCCGTCCCGGCCCTGTCACACCTTGGGGCAAACCGGCGCTCGGCTATAAGACCCGCGCCAAGAAGAACCGTTCCGACAAGCTGATCGTCAAGCGTCGCAACGACAAATAACGGTTGAGGAAAGGAGCTAAGAATCATGAGCAGAAGCACAAAGAAAGGACCTTTCGTGCAACCGAAGTTATACGAGAGAGTCGTTAAGATGAACGAAAAAGGCGAAAAGATCGTTCTCAAAACCTGGAGCCGCAGCTCCACGATCTTCCCCGAATTTGTCGGCCACACCTTTGCCGTGCATGACGGACGCAAACACGTTCCCGTGTATGTGACGGAAGACATGGTCGGCCATAAGCTCGGCGAATTTGCACCGACACGTACCTTCCGCGGACATGCCGGTTCCAAAACCTCAAATAACGGTAAATAAGCGGAAAGGAGTGTATTGAAATGGAAGCAACTGCTAAAGTTACGTTCGTGCGTATCGCGCCGCGTAAAGTCAAAATCGTGCTTGATCTGATCCGCAACCAGCCGGCAGACAAGGCGATGGCGATCCTCAAATACACGCCGAAGGCTGCGTGTGAGGTTCTTGCAAAGCTGCTGAAATCCGCGATTGCAAATGCGGAAAACAAAGATATGGATACTTCCAGACTGTACGTCGCCGAGTGCTACGTCGGTCAGGGCCCGACCCTCAAGCGCATCCGTCCGAGAGCGCAGGGCCGCGCAAACCGTATCAACAAGAAGACAAGCCACATCACCCTTGTTCTCAAGGAAGCAGAATAATCGAAGAGGAGGTTAAACAATGGGCCAGAAAGTAAATCCGAACGGCTATAGAGTCGGCGTTATCAAGGACTGGGAATCTCGTTGGTATGCGAAGAAAAAGAACTTCGGCGACACCCTCGTGGAAGATTATGAGCTTCGTGAGTATCTCCTCGAAACCCTTGCTCCGGCAGGCGTTCCCAAGGTGGAGATCGAGCGCGACGCCAAGCGTGTGCGCATCAACATCCATGTGGCAAAGCCCGGCATGGTCATCGGCCGCGGCGGCGCTGAGATCGAAAAGCTGAAAGCAGACCTCGAAAAGAGAGTCGGCAAAGCCGTTTCGCTCAACATCATCGAAATCAAGAACCCCGATGTCAACGCACAGCTTGTTGCCGAAAGCATCGCAGGTCAGCTTGAACGCAGAATTTCCTTCCGCCGTGCACTGAAACAGTCCATCGGCCGTGCCATGAAGGCCGGCGCAAGAGGTATCAAGTGCCAGGCATCCGGCCGTCTGGGCGGTGCTGAAATTGCGAGAAGCGAAACTTATAAAGAGGGTACGATCCCCCTGCAGACCATCCGTGCAGACATTGACTACGGATTTGCAGAAGCAAAAACCACTTACGGACGCATCGGCGTGAAAGTCTGGATCTATGCCGGCGAAGTTCTTCAGGTTTCCAACAACGAGAACCGCCGCCGCCCGGATCGCCGTCGTCCCAGACAGCGCAGAGAAGAGCGTAGGGAAGGAGGCAACAGATAATGTTATTGCCGAAACGTGTAAAACGTCGTAAAGTGCAGCGCGGCCGACTGAAAGGCACAGCGCACAAGGGCAACCAGGTGACCTATGGTGATTTCGGTCTTGTTGCTTTGGAACCCGCATGGATCACTTCCCGCCAGATCGAAGCCGCCCGTATCGCCATGACGCGTTCCATCAAGCGCGGCGGTCAGGTTTGGATCAAAATTTTCCCGGATAAGCCGATCACCCAGAAGCCCGCTGAGACCCGCATGGGTTCCGGTAAAGGCTCCCCCGAATACTGGGTCGCGGTTGTGAAACCCGGCAGAGTGATGTTCGAGATCGCAGGCGTTGACGAAGCGCTGGCGCGTGAGGCCATGCGTCTTGCCGCCAACAAGCTGCCGATCAAGTGCAAGTTTGTTGCGAAAGCAGATCAGGCAAAGGATGGTGAACAGTAATGAAGGCAAGTGAAATCAGAAAACTGTCCGCCGAAGAGATGGACGCTAAGCTCGCAGAGCTCAAGAAGGAGCTTTTCAATCTTCGCTTCCAGCAGGCTGTGAACCAGCTTGACAACCCGATGAGAATCAGTGCTGTGAAAAAAGACATCGCCCGCATCAAGACGGTGCAGCGCGACATTGAGCTTCACGGCGCGAATTCTTGAGGAAAGGGAGGTACTGACAAATGGAAAGAAACCTTCGTAAAACACAGGTCGGCATCGTCACCAGCGACAAGATGGAAAAGACAGTCGTTGTGACAATCAAGGACAAGGTCCGCCATCCGCTTTATAAGAAGATCGTCAACCGCACCGTGAAGGTGAAGGCGCACGACGAAAACAACGAATGCGGCATCGGTGACCGCGTGCTGATCATGGAGACCCGCCCCCTCTCCAAGGACAAGAGATGGCGTGTGGTCGAGATTATCGAAAAAGCCAAATAATTGGTGCAGCTTAAAGGAGGCCAAATACAATGATTCAACAGCAGACTTATCTGAAAGTTGCCGACAACACCGGCGCGAAAGAGCTTATGTGCATTCGCGTTCTGGGCGGCACCGGAAGAAGATATGCGAATATCGGAGACGTCATTGTTGCTTCTGTTAAGAAGGCAGCACCGGGTGGCGTCGTGAAAAAAGGCGAAGTCGTCAAAGCTGTGGTCGTTCGCTCTGCAACGGGCGTTCGCCGCGAAGACGGAACCTATATCCGCTTTGACGAAAATGCAGCCGTCATCATCAGAGATGACAAAAACCCCAGAGGTACCCGTATCTTTGGACCCGTCGCGAGAGAGCTTCGTGAAAAGGACTATATGAAGATCCTCTCCCTTGCGCCGGAAGTTCTTTAAGGAGGTGTCACGAGAATGAGTAAACTTCATGTGAAAACAGGCGACCAGGTCGTCGTGATCAACGGTAAGGATCGTGGCGCCCGCGGCAAAGTCCTTCAGGTCAGCCCGAGCGAGGGCAAAGTGATCGTTGAGGGCATCAACATCGTTTCCAAGCACGTCAAACCCCGCAGAATGGGCGAGCAGGGCGGCATCATCAAGGCGGAAAGCGCTTTGTATGCTTCCAAGGTTCAGCTCATCTGCCCGAAATGCGGCAGACCGACCCGCGTTGGTCATGTCTTCGTTGAGGAAAAGGGCGCGATGAAGAAGATGCGCGTCTGCAAAAAAGCAGACTGCGGCGCAAAGTTTGAATAAGGGAGGCACATGTGATGGCAAGATTGAAAGACACTTACGTCAACGAGGTCGCACCCGCGTTGATGAAGAAGTTCGGCTATAAGAGCGTGATGCAGATCCCGAAGATCGACAAGGTCGTTGTGAACGTTGCCTGCGGCGAAGCCAGAGACAACGCGAAGGTGCTTGACGCGATCGTTTCCGACATCCGTCAAATCACCGGTCAGCAGCCTGTCCTTTGCAAAGCCAAAAAGAGCGTTGCAAACTTCAAACTGCGTGAAGGCATGACCATCGGCGCAAAGGTCACACTCAGAGGCGAGAAGATGTATGAGTTCATCGATCGTTTCTTCAACCTGGCGCTGCCCCGTGTGCGCGACTTCCGCGGCATCAACCCGAACGCCTTTGACGGCAGAGGCAACTATTCCGTGGGTATCAAAGAGCAATTGATCTTCCCGGAAATCGAATACGACAAGATCGACAAGGTCCGCGGTATGGACATCTGCTTTGTCACCACCGCGAACACTGACGAAGAAGCAAGAGAGCTGCTCACGCTTATGGGTGCTCCGTTCGAGAAACAGTAAGGAGGAATCACTTATGGCTAAAACATCTATGAAGGTGAAACAAAAAAGACCCGCTAAGTATTCCACAAGACAGTACAACCGCTGTAAAATCTGCGGCAGACCGCATGCGTATCTGCGCAAGTACGGCGTGTGCCGTATCTGCTTCAGAGAACTTGCCCATGCCGGCCAGATCCCTGGCGTGAAAAAAGCTAGCTGGTAAGCAATTGCAACAGGAGGTATAGGAATCATGCAAGTAACAGACGCAATCGCTGATATGCTTACAAGAATCCGTAATGCAAGTTCAGCAAAACACGATTCAGTGAAAATTCCTGCATCCAACACCAAGAAGGCAATTGCTCAGATTCTTGTGGATGAAGGCTACATCAAAAACTACACCGTTGAAGAAGACGGCAAGCAGGGGCTGATCACTGTTGAGCTGAAATACGGCGCCAACAAGTCCCCCGTGATCACAGGTCTCAGACGCGTTTCCAAGCCCGGTCTGAGAATCTACACGAACTGCGAAGATATGCCCAAGGTGATGAAAGGTCTCGGCATCGCGATCCTTTCCACTTCCAAAGGCATCATGACCGACAAGGACGCACGCAAAGCCAACGTTGGCGGCGAAGTTCTTGCGTTCATCTGGTAAGGGAGGTGCTGAGATGTCAAGAATCGGTAAAAAAGCCATTGCGATCCCCGCAGGCGTTGAAGTGACTGTTGACGGCAGCACCGTAACCGTGAAGGGCGCCAAAGGCACACTCACCCAGACGTTCAACAGCAATATGACCATCGAGAAGAACGGCGCGGAAATCACTGTGAGCCGTCCGAACGATGCAAAAGAAAACAGATCGCTCCACGGTCTGACCCGTACACTCATTGCCAATATGGTCGAGGGCGTTTCCAACGGCTTCAAAAAGGAGCTCGAGATCAACGGTATCGGTTATCGTGCGGAGAAGAAGGGCAAGGATCTTGTGATGAAGATCGGCTACTCTCACGACGTGATCGTTTCCGAGGTTGACGGAATCACCATTGACGTGCCCGCACCGAACAAGATCGTGATCAACGGTGCAGACAAGCAGCAGGTTGGCCAGTTTGCAGCAGAAGTGCGCGAAAAGCGTCCGCCGGAACCCTATAAGGGCAAGGGCATCAAATACGCCGACGAGCATATCCGCCGCAAAGAAGGCAAAGCCGGCAAGGGTAAATAAGATTGGTAAAGGAGTGAAATTACAATGGTCAGCAGACAAGACAGCAATAAAGCAAGACAAAAGCGTCATACGCGTGTGCGCGCGAAGATCAGCGGCACTGCAGACTGCCCGCGTCTGAGCGTTTACCGTTCACTCAACCACATCTATGCGCAGCTGATCGACGATGTCAACGCGGTGACGCTGGCATCCGCAGCAACCGTTGAAAAGGATTTTGAGTACGGCGGAAACACCGAAGCTGCCAAAAAGGTTGGCGAGCTTCTTGCAAAACGTGCCGCAGAAAAAGGCATTGAAGAGTGCGTTTTTGACAGAGGCGGCTACATCTATCACGGTCGTGTTGCAGCGCTTGCAGAAGGCGCGCGCGCAGGCGGCCTGAAGTTCTAAGCAAGGAGGAAATTGATTATGGCAAAAATTGATGCATCGGCTTATGAACTTACAGAACGCGTTGTCGCAATCAACCGTGTATCCAAGACCGTGAAGGGCGGCCGTATCTATAAATTCGCAGCGCTTGTGGTCGTTGGCGACGGAAACGGCATCATCGGCTTCGGCATGGGTAAATCCGGCGAAGTTCCCGACGCGATCCGTAAGGGCATTGAAGACGCAAAGAAAAACCTGATGAAGATCGCCCTCAAGGGCACAACGATCCCCCACGAGATCGTCGGCAAATTCGGCGCAGGCGTTGTGCTGCTCAAGCCCGCTGCTCCCGGTACCGGCGTGATCGCCGGCGGCCCGGTGCGTGCCGTTGTTGAAACGGTCGGCATCAAAGACATTCGTACAAAGGCTCTGCGTTCCAACAACCCCTGCAACGTTGTCAGAGCAACACTTGACGGTCTTTCAAAGCTTCGCAATCTCGAAGAAGTCGCGGCCATCCGCGGAAAGAGCGAGCAGGAAATTTTAGGTTAAGGAGGGCGCAACAATGGCAAATTTGAAAGTAAAGCTTGTCAGAAGTCTGATCGGTTCCAAAAAAGATCAGATTGCCACCGCCCATGCACTTGGTCTTCGCAAGATCGGGGACGAGGCGATCCAGCCGAACAACCCGGCGACGCAGGGCAAGGTGAAGAAGATCTCTCACCTGCTCGAAGTCACCGAAAGCTAAGATGAGGAGGTGCGACAAATGAAATTGCACGAACTTTCACCTGCTGCCGGTTCCACCAAAGCGCGCAAGCGCATCGGCCGCGGCGCAGGCTCCGGCCAGGGTAAAACCGCCGGTAAAGGTCACAAGGGTCAAAAGGCCCGTGCGGGCAGAGGCATGCGCGCCGGCTTTGAAGGCGGCCAGATGCCCTTGCAAAGAAGAATTCCGAAGCGCGGTTTCAACAACATTTTCAGAACCGAAATGGCAATCGTCAATGTGGCAGCGCTTGAAAAAGCGTTTGACGCCGGCGAAACCGTAACGATCGACGCGCTTGTTGAAAAAGGCCTTGTGAAAAAGGTGCTTGACGGTGTGAAAGTGCTCGGCAACGGCGAGCTCTCCAAGGCGCTTACCGTGCAGGCAAACGCATTCAGCGAAACCGCAAAGCAAAAGATCGAGGCGGCCGGCGGAAAGGCCGAGGTGATCTGAAATGATTGGTACGTTTATCAATGCTTGGAAAATCGCGGATCTCCGTAAGAAGATACTCTTCACGGCACTGATCGTACTGATTTTCAGAATCGGTGCGGCGATCCCCATTCCGTTCACGAATATCACGGAAGGCATCGTGGATCCGACCGCTGAGACGTTTATGAACTACCTGAGCATGATGACCGGTGACGCGTTCAACTACGGAACGATTTTCGCAATGTCCGTGACGCCCTACATCAACAGCTCGATTATCATTCAGCTGCTCACCGTCGCCATCCCCTATCTGGAGAAGCTCTCCAAGGAAGGCGAAGAGGGCAGAAAGAAAATTGCCACCATTACCCGTTACACCACCATCGCGCTCGCGCTGCTGCAGAGTACCGCATACTTCATTTATCTGCGCGCGAAGGGCTATGTGGTCACAGACGCGGAAGGCCAGCTCTTCACCGGCTTCTCCGCAGTGCTGCAGGGTCTGGTCGTGATCACCGTGCTGACCGCGGGTTCCGCGTTCATTATGTGGCTCGGTGAACAGGTCAACGACAAAGGTATCGGCAACGGCGTTTCCATCATCCTGTTCGCAGGTATCGTTGCCCGTATGCCGACGCTCGTCTACATGATGTATGCTTACCTCATGCAGGGCGGCGCTTACTTCGCACTGGTGCCCATCGTCATCGTTCTGCTTCTTGCGATGATCGCTTTCATCGTCTGGATGGACAATGCCGAACGCCGCATCCCCGTGCAGTATGCAAAACGTGTGGTCGGACGCAAGATGTACGGCGGCCAGAACACCCATATCCCCATCAAGGTCAATATGTCCGGCGTTCTGCCCATCATCTTCGCTTCCTCCATCCTTTCTCTTCCGCCGACAGTGCAGATGTTCCTCAACGAGGACAATCTGTCCGAAGGCTGGAAATCCTTCTTCGGTGTGTTCACCTCCAGCCACTGGGCTTACGGTATCATGTATTTTGTGCTGATCCTCTTCTTCGCGTATTTCTATGCGAGCATTCAGTACAACCCCGTGGAAATGGCGAACAACATCCGCAAGAACAGCGGTATGATCCCCGGCATCCGTCCGGGCAAACCGACTTCCGATTATATTCAGAAGATCATCTCCCGCATCACGCTGCTCGGCGCGCTGCTCATCAGTGTCATCGCACTGTTCCCGATCCTTCTGACCCAGTTTACACAGCTGATCGGCAAGCCCATGACGCTTTCCCTCGGCGGTACTTCCCTGATCATCGTTGTCGGCGTTGCGCTTGAAACGGTCAAGACGTTGGAAAGCCAGATGATGATGCGTCATTACAAGGGCTTCCTTGACTAAGAGGTATCTGCAGATGAAACTGATTTTATTGGGCGCTCCGGGTGCCGGCAAAGGCACCCAGGCCGAAATCATCTGTAAACATTGTTCTATTCCCGCCATCTCCACCGGCAACATCATCCGTGCTGCGCTCAAGGCGCAGACGGAGATGGGGCTTCAGGCCAAAGAGTATATCGAAAAAGGTCTGCTTGTGCCCGACGAAGTGGTGATCGGCATCATTCGGGACAGACTCGCCGAAGACGACTGCAAAGACGGCTTCATTCTGGACGGTTTCCCGCGCACCGTGCCCCAGGCCGAGGCGCTGGATGCCATGGGCATCGAGATCGACCGTGTGATCGATCTGGAGGTCCCCGATGAAAAAATCATCGAGCGTATGTCCGGACGGCGTGTCTGCGCCCATTGCGGCGCTTCCTACCATCT
The DNA here is from genome assembly GCA_902792985.1 of Oscillospiraceae bacterium. Lineage (GTDB taxonomy): Bacteria > Bacillota > Clostridia > Oscillospirales > Acutalibacteraceae > UBA6857. Next base: position 52,817 of record CADBBT010000008.1, on the reverse strand, counting down.
GCTGTATAAACAGCCGAAAACGGAAGGCGTTTGCGACAACTGCGGCGAACAGCTTGTACAGCGCGCGGATGACAAGGCCGAAACCGTGCTTGAACGGCTCAAGGTCTATCATGCGCAGACGCAGCCGCTTATCGCGTTTTATCGCGACAAAGGCAAGCTGCGCGTTGTTGAGGGACAGGAGGAGGTCGCCGATACGACGGCTCTTACCCTCAAAGCGTTGGAGGACTAAGCATGATCGTGCTCAAGACAACGCGGGAACTTTCACTGATGAAAGAAGCGTGCAGAATTTCTGCCGGAGCACTTCGCGTGGCAGGGGAAGCGGTCAAACCCGGGGTCTCCACCTGGGAGATCGACCGGATCGCTTATGAATACATCAAGCATCAGGGTGCGGAACCGAACTTCCTGCATCTTTACGGCTTTCCCGCCACGGCATGCATCTCCGTCAACGATGAGATTATCCACGGCATTCCAAGCAAAAAGCGCATTTTGCGCGAGGGCGATATCGTAAGCATTGACCTCGGCGCAAAGCTCCACGGCTATAACGGCGATAATGCTGCCACATTTGCCTGCGGAAAGATTTCCGAAGAGGCACAGCGGCTGATGGACACGACCAGAGAGAGCCTTTATGAGGCGATCAAAATGGCGGTCCCCGGTAACAAGATCGGCGATATCGGTTCGACGGTGCAGCGCTACTGCGAGGAGCGGGGTTACGGTGTTGTTCGGGAATATACCGGACACGGCGTGGGCAAGGAATTGCACGAGGACCCCAGTGTGCCGAACTACGGTACCGCCGGCCGAGGCGTTCGCCTGGTACCGGGCATGACAATCGCCATTGAGCCGATGATCAATCAAGGCACTGCAGCCATCAGGCAGATGCCGGACGGGTGGACCGTCAAGACCAAAGACGGAAAGCTCGCTGCCCATTTTGAACACACCGTTGCCATCACAAAACAGGGTCCCGTGATCCTGACGGTGGAATGAGATGGAGTTCAAAGTCGGACAGGTCGTCCTTGCAAAAGCGGGACGCGAAAAAGGCAGATTGCTGGTGGTTACAGACACAAGCGATACGCGTGTGTTTGTGTGCGACGGAAAAGAACGCCCGCTGGAAAAACCGAAGGCGAAAAATCCGCGGCACCTGCAGAGGACAACCATGACATTGGAAGCACAGACAATGGCAACCAACCGCAAGATCAAAAAAGCTCTGGCGGAGCTGACGCGCAAGTGAGGTAATTTGTTATGTCAAAACAGGATATGCTCGAACTGGAAGGCACTGTGGTCGAGGCGCTGCCGAACGCCCAGTTCCAGGTGGAGCTCAGCAACGGTCATAAAATTCTGGCCCACATCTCCGGCAAACTGCGGATGAATTACATCCGGATCCTGCCCGGCGACAAAGTCACGGTCGAAATGTCTCCATACGACCTGACGCGCGGCCGTATTACCTGGAGATCGAAATAACCCACAAAAGGTTACTATTTAAGAGGAGGTAGTTCTAATGAAAGTCAGACCTTCTGTAAAGAAAATTTGCGAGAAGTGCAAAATCATCAAGCGCAAGGGAAAGGTCATGGTCATCTGTGAAAATCCCAAGCACAAGCAGCGTCAGGGCTAATGACGCAAACCCAATTTTGGAGGTGTAACTGACAAATGGCTCGTATTTCAGGCGTTGACCTGCCGAGAGACAAGAGAGTGGAAATCGCTCTGACCTACATTTTCGGCATCGGTCGCAAAACTGCCGGCGATATCATCGCCGCAACAGGCGTGAACCCCGATACCCGTGTCAAAGATTTGACCGAAGAGGACGTTTCCAAGCTTCGTGAGTACATCGACCACAACCTGAAGGTGGAAGGTGACCTCAGAAGAGAGACAGCGTTCGATATCAAGAGACTGATCGAAATCGGCTGCTATCGCGGTGTGCGTCACAGAAAGGGCCTGCCCGTAAGAGGCCAGCGTTCCAAGACCAACGCACGTACGCGCAAGGGTCCGAAGAAGACCATCGCTAACAAGAAGAAATAAGCAAAGGAGGAATCTTTATGGCTACTAAGGGAGGCAAAAAAGGTGCCACCATCCGCCGCCGCCGTGAACGCAAGAACATTGAGCGCGGTGCGGCCCATATCCAATCCACCTTCAACAACACGATCGTGACCATTACCGATACACAGGGCAATGCTGTGTCATGGGCAAGTGCCGGCGAAATGGGCTTCAGAGGCTCAAGAAAATCTACGCCCTTTGCTGCGCAGACCGCGGCTGAGACCGCTGCCAAAGCAGCGATGGAACACGGCATGAAGACTGTTGAAGTATACGTCAAAGGCCCCGGTTCAGGCCGCGAGGCTGCGATCCGCGCACTGCAGACTGCCGGACTGGACGTGACGATGATCAAAGACGTTACGCCGATCCCGCACAACGGCTGCCGTCCGCCGAAGAGAAGACGTGTTTGATTTTTACAAGGAGGTAAAGCTTTATGGCTAAAAATTCGCAGCCGATTGCAAAGCGTTGCAAAACACTCAATGTATCTCCGAGTGCAATGGGTTATGCCAAAAAGAACACGAACCGCAACCCGAAGGGCGGCTTGAGAAGAAAGCAGTCCGAATATGCGCTGCAGCTCAATGAGAAGCAGAAGGTCAAGTTCGTTTACGGCATTCTGGAGAAACAGTTCAGCTCCTATTACGAAAAGGCTTCCAAGATGCCCGGTAAAGCCGGTGACAACCTCTTGATCCTTTGCGAACGTCGTCTGGACAACGTGGTGTATCATCTCGGTTTTGCGCAGACCCGCCGTCAGGCGCGCCAGCTCGTGAACCATGCACACTTCACCGTTGACGGCAAAAAGTGCAACATTCCTTCTTATCAGGTGAAACCGGGTCAGGTCATCGCCGTGAAGCAAAGCAGCCGCTCTTCCGTGCTGTTTGAAAAGCTCACGGGTGCTGATGCTCCGTTCGTCACTGTTCCCGAATGGCTGCAGCTTGACAGAAACGAGCTGAAAGGCACAGTGCTGAGAATGCCGGTGCGCGAAGATGTTGACTTCCCCGTTGAAGAACATCTCATCATCGAGCTCTATTCTAAGTAATCACATAGAATATCCCGAACGCAGTTCCACAATAGAATAAGGAGGGTTTTGCATGATAGGAATTGAAAAGCCCAGAATCGAAACCGCAGAGTTGTCGGCAGACGGCACTTACGGCAAGGTAATTGTTGAACCGCTTGAGTGCGGCTACGGCATTACGCTCGGCAACAGCCTGAGAAGGATCCTTCTCTCCTCGCTGCCCGGTTACGCGATTACCAGTGTGAAGATCGACGGTGTTCTGCATGAGTTTTCCACCGTCCCCGGCGTCAAGGAAGACGTTACGGAGATCGTTCTGAACCTCAAAAAGGTCATTTTGAAAATTCACGGCGAAGGCCCGAAGACCGTTTACATTGACGCCAGTGGCGAAGGCGAAGTGCTCGCAGGCGACATCAAATGCGATTCGGAAGTGGAGATTCTCAACCCGGAGAGCCATATCTGCACCCTGGACAAGGATGCCCATATCAATATGGAGATCACTTGCAACAAGGGCCGCGGCTATGTTTCGGCGGAACAAAACAAAGCGGCGATGCAGCCGGTCATCGGTGTGATCGCAATCGACTCGATCTACACGCCGGTGCTGAAAGTCAACTATACCGTTGAAAATACCCGTGTTGGACAGGTCACAGACCTTGACAAGCTGACGCTTGAGGTTTGGACAAACAAGACCATCTCGGCAACAGAGGCCATTTCTCTGGGAGCCAAGTTTCTCAACGAACATCTCGCTCTGTTCGGCGATTTGTCGGGAGAGGCGTATGAGACAGAAATCATGGTCGATAAAGGCGAGGACGCCAAAGAGAAAGTCCTTGAGATGACCATTGAGGAACTTGACTTGTCTGTACGCTCGTTCAACTGCTTGAAACGTGCAGGCATCAACACGGTGGAAGATTTAACCACAAAGACGGAAGACGACATGATGAAAGTGCGCAACCTCGGCAAAAAGTCGTTGGGCGAAGTCATCAACAAGCTGCATTCTTTCGGTCTCGACCTCAGAAGTGAGGACGAATAATTCATCTCAACGAATACAAAAGGAGTGATTTCAAATGGCAGGTACCAGAAAACTCGGCAGAGCCAGTGATCATCGCAAGGCCATGCTGAGAGGCTTGGTTACTTATCTCTTGGAAAAGGGCAGCATTGAAACCACCGTTACAAGGGCGAAGGAAGTGCGCGCCATGGCCGAGAAAATGATTACACTCGGCAAAGAATCCACGCTGCACAACAAACGTCAGGCGCTGGCCTACATCACAAAAGAGGATGTTGTCAAGAAGTTGTTTGACGAGATCGGCCCCAAGTATAAGGATGTAAACGGCGGCTACTGCCGTATTATCAAGACTGGCCCCCGCCGCGGCGACGCTGCGGAGATGTGCATCATCGAGCTTGTCTGATAGTACAAGGGTAAATGTTCGGCTGCTGCAGGGAGACCTGCAGCAGTTTTTTTTGCGCGCTTTTCTCTTGCCGCGCAGCCTCGCTGCGCGGCAGGGGCGGCGGCGGAACGCCTCGCGCAACGCGCGAGGCGCCGGGCGCGCATGCGCGCCCGACTGCGCGGCGATCGCCG
>CADBBT010000008.1:0-48194 GCA_902792985.1 Oscillospiraceae bacterium | reverse complement strand
AGTTCCGCCGCCGCCTTTCGGCGCAGCGAAGCTGCGCCGAAAAAAAGGCTGTTCTGCGTTTGCAGAACAGCCTGGGGAAGCAGCCGTATATATTATTTCAGCCGCGCAGCACGATCTTTGCCTCGCACGGCATAACCGCATCCTCACGGATGATCTCGCCGACGGAATCCGCCGTGATGCACCCGCTTTTCGGGTTTTTGATGGAATCGACGTGCCCGCGGATGTCGGCGGTGACGTCGGAGTATTCAAACGAAAGGTCCGTATCGATCATCTCACATTCGATCAGCCGGAGGTTTTTGCAGTAGCACAGCGGCTGCGTGCCGATGATCCTGCAGCGCACAAGGGTCAGTGCGTCAGAGTACCAGCCGAGGTATTCGCCTTTGACGATGCTGTCGGTGACGGTGACGTTTTTGCTGTGCCAGAATGCATCTTTTGTGTCGAGGTTGCTGTTTGTGATCTGAACATCGCTGACATACTGAAAGGAGTATTTTCCGTGCAGTTCCACTTCGTGCAGACGCAGGTGCGCAGAATCAAAGAAGGGATATTCCGCGGTGAGTTGCATGCGCTCCAGCGTCAGATGTTGCGATTTCCAGCCAAATTCCGGTGAATGGATGTCGCAGTCCAGCAGGCGGATGTCTTCGCATTCGCGCACGGCTTTGATCCCGTTGAGCACACTGTGTTCGATCACGCCGTTTTTCGCATACCAGATCGCGGCGCGTGTTTTGTCGTCCATCTGACTGTTGCGCATCACAAAATCCGTGGTGTGCCACAGAGGATAGCGCAGGGAAAACGTGCAGTTTTGCAGTGTGACGTCGTGCGCTTCTTTGAGCGCGGATTCACCGTCGGCCGGGCCGGCAAAGGTGATGTTTTCCAAATCGGCATGCAGCGCATGATACAGTGCGCGCTCGGCGTCAAAGGTTTGGTTTGCGATTCGGGTTCTCATGGATCTACCTCATTTCTGCACGGTATTATAACAGAAAATGCGGAAAGATGCAATGAAGAATGATGAAAAACAGAAAAAATGTTTGCTATTCGTCTGCCTTTTTGATATAATGAAGAAACCTGATCCAAAGGTGGCATCAACTTGAACGAAAAAACAAAGAACGATCACCTGCTCGCGCAGATGCGAAACGGCGCAGCGCTCACAACGCCGCAGCAGCTTTCTTTGATCGTGCGGCTGAGCATCCCGGCCATTCTTGCGCAAATCTCAAGTATCATTATGCAATACATCGACGCGTCGATGATCGGCCGGCTGAGTCCCGGCGACGGCGCGGCGATCGGGCTGGTTTCATCAAGCACCTGGCTGCTCGGCGGGCTTTGCATGGCGGCAAGCACGGGCTTCACGGTCCAGATCGCGAACCGAACGGGTGCAAATGAGCTGCAACAAGCGCGCACACTGGTCAAACTCGGCCTGCGCGCGGTACTGCTGTTCAGCCTTGTTCTGGCGGCAATCGCCGCACTGCTCAGCTTCCGGTTGCCGATATGGCTCGGCGGCGCAGCGGACATCCAAAGCAAGGCGGGGCAGTATTTCCTCGTGTTCGCGCTGTCACTGCCTTTCGTGCAGCTCAACTCTGCGGCGGCGGGCATGCTGCAATGCAGCGGCAACATGCGCACACCGGGGCTGCTGGAGGTGCTCATGTGTCTGCTCGACGTGGTGTTCAACGCGCTGCTGATCTTCCCTTCGGCTACCTACGATTTCTTCGGTGTGCAAGTGCACCTCTGGGGCGCGGGACTCGGCATTTTGGGCGCCGCGCTCGGCACCGCGCTGTCTGAAGTCGTCACGGCGGGGCTGATGCTGTTCTTTTTGCTGCGCCGCTCCGAAGCGCTGCATCTGCGCAAAAACGAGCCGTTTCAGTTTGAAAAAGGCGATCTTCGCCGCGCGCTGAAGATCGCCGTTCCCGTGGCGGTGGAACAGATCATTACCTGTTCCGCCTATATCGCGTTTACGCGCATCGTTGCGCCGCTGGGCAGCATCGCCATTGCGGCGAACTCCTTTTCCATCACGGCCGAGAGCCTGTGTTATATGCCCGGGTACGGCATCGGCGCTGCGGCGACGACGATCATCGGGCAGGCGATCGGCGCAAAGCAGTTCCGGCTGACGAAGCATTTCGGGCGATTGACAACGGTGTTCGGCGCGCTTGTGATGGCGGCGAGCGGGGCGCTGATGTACTGTTTTGCGCCGCAGATGATCGGTGTGCTGTCGGTCGATGCGCAAATTCGCGCCCTCGGCACGCAGGTGCTGCGCATTGAAGCGTTCGCCGAACCGTTTTATGCCGCGTCGATCGTTGCGTCCGGCGTGTTCCGCGGGGCGGGCGATACCGTGGTGCCGAGCGTGCTGAGCCTGATCAGCATGTGGGGCGTGCGCATTCCGCTGGCGGCGTTCCTTGCGCCGCGCTACGGGCTGGCAGGCGTCTGGAGCGCGATGTGCATTGAACTGTGCGTGCGCGGGCTGCTGTTTACCTTGCTGCTGGAACTGCGCTTCTGCCGCCGAATGCAGCGGCAGGCTGCGGAAAAGTGAAAAAAGACTCCGCTGTAAAAACGTACAGCGGAGTTTTTCTATGCTTTTTTCAGTGCGGCAAACACCGGTCGGCGACCCGTTTTGCATTTTCGCAGTCAAAATAGTCAAAGTTGAAACTGCGAAACGCCTGCAGCTTTTCCCTGTTCGCCGGCGCTTTCAGCGCGTCCAGTGCAGCGTCGAAGGTTTCAGCGACCGGCCCAGGCACATAGGATGCGTAATCAAAATAAAAATCGCGGCTTGCCTGATAGCGTTCAAGGTCAAACGCAAAGAACACACAGGGTTTTTCCAGCAGCGCAAAGTCCATGCAGATCGAGGAATAATCGGTGATCAGCGCGTCGCAGGCGAGCACGAGCGAAAGCACATCGTCAAAATCGGTCACATCCGTCACGTCCGCGAACTGACGCTCGGCAGGATGGATCTGCGGATGCAGCCGAACGAGCAGGGCGGCGTCTGCACCGAAGCGCGCACGAAACGCCGCTGTGTCGATTTTGCGGATGAGTGCGGCGTTTTCCGTGTCGGTGTCACGAAACGTCGGCGCGTAAAGGATCAGCCGTTTTCCGGAAAGAAGCGGAAAGGCAGAAAAGAGCTTTCTTTGTGCCGCTTGTTTTGCGCCCGGCTGCAGCAAACAGTCGGCACGCGGCGCACCCAGCGGCAGCACCTGCGCCGGGGTTACGCCGAACGCTTCGGCATAGTAGGGCGCGACAGCGCGGGACGAGCAGACCACCCACGTCAGCTTGCGGTTGCCGGCCAGCTCTCTTGCGCGCACGTCCTCCGGCTGCGGCATGGACAGCCCGAACTTTTTGAACACCCCTTCGGCGTGCCAAAGCTGGGTGACGCGCACTTCTTTGCGAAAGCGCAGCGTGCCCATCGGCATAAAGTTATCGTTGAGAAAAACCGCTTCTGCGGTGGCGAGCTTGCGCGCACCGACAAAGAAAAAGCGCAGTGCGTGCAGCGGGTGGGAACGCGCCTGTTCCAGATCGCGCCGTGTGAGCAGCACGGTTTCAAAGCCGCGTTTTGCTGTTTCTTCCATCACTGCGCCAAGGCTGTCGTGCAGCGCCTCGTTGTGCATGGAAAGAAAGGCCACGCGTCCCTTTTTCAGCGGAAACACCGCGCGGCTGAGATTGAACAGCAGCGCAAAAAAAGCATAGAGCAGTCGCTTCATGTCCTGTGCCTCCATTTCAAAAGCCGGTTGACCGCCCGCACGGCAAGACCGGCAGGCAGCGGTCCGGTGCGGAAAAGCGTTTGCAGTGTGCCGGGGTCGAGCACCGGCAGCTTGCCGAGACGTAAAACTTTGCTTCCGGCGGGTGACGGCGTTTCGGCCACATGGACGTTCGGCATGGAAAACAGCAGCGCGGGCAGCCCTTTGGCGGCCCTGGGCGTCAGCAGCAACTCAAACAGCGGGCAGGTTTGGTCAACCAGCGCTGCGGCCGCTTGCGGCGAACAGCGCCGCGATACAACAACGGAAACCGTTGGATGGGCGGCAGCCTCCGCCTTTGTTGCACAGGGCGCGGTCAGGTTCAAATCGGGATGCTGCCCGCAAAGAAGCGCGACATGCGCGTTGTCCAATCCCGGCAGCAGCGTACGGATCTGTTCGGCGCAAAGCGCGGCAGCGTCCGCAGTCATGTGCCAAAGCGCACGGTAAAACTGCGAGGCGAGAATGTGCAGATGCTTATATAAAATCTCCTGCAGGTAGTCTTCGTCCTGTTTTTCGGCGTTTTGCAGTGCTTTTTGCGCTGCGTCATAGATGTGCGTCATGGACACCGCGAGGCTTTGCAGGTTCTTTTCGTTCGCCGTCTGGCTCACAGATGCGCCCTCTGCTGCCGTGTGGCGGCGATAGAGCGCAACACTTCCCATTGTGCCGGCCATGCGTGCGCCGGTGTAAACGGCATCCATGAAAAATGCGCCCTCTTCGGAGAAGCCGGAGGCCGGGAAACGGACGGCGTGCTCGTTCAGCAAACTGCGGCGGTAGCATTTGTTGCAAACCAAAAAGTTCCACAGCAGGCGCTTGTCAAAGGTTTTGACTGTGTCGCACGCGGCAAGCGTGTCGGCGGCGGCATGAAACGCGCCCTTTTTCCCGTTTTCAAAAAAGCGCAGCCGTCCGAGGATGATATCCGCGCCGCTGTGCTCCGCTGTTTCGACAAAGGCACGCAGGGCATCGGGTTCATAGAGATCGTCCGCGTCGAGAAAGGCCACATAATCGCCCGTTGCTTCTTCAAGACCGCGGTTGCGCGCAGCGGAAACGCCTGCGTTTTTCTGCGTGATGCAGCGGATGCGGCTGTCCTTTTCGCAATAAGCTTCGGCCAGTTCGCGCGTGCTGTCGGTGGAGCCGTCGTCAACGACCACAGCTTCCCAGGCCTGCAGCTTTTGCGCAAGCAGGCTGTCGAGCGTCTGCGGAAGGAACGCCGCGCTGTTATAGGCGGGGATGATGACGGAAACGGTCATAAAGGCTCCTTTCGGGGACAATGTGGAGAGTGGAGATGAGGGGTGAGGGGACAGGGAACAGGGGACAGGGGACAGGGAACAGGGGACAGGGAACAGGGGACAGGGAGCAGGGGGGCAGGGAACAGGGGGACAGGGATTAAGGGATTGAGGGGTTGAGGGATTGAGTGAAGAGTGAAGTGTGAAGAGTGGAGATGTGCAGGGTGTGTGATCAGCACATAGGTAAGTCGGTGGTAATGCCAGAAATGTGCAGTCCGCTCAACGGCTCCACGTTCCCTGTTCCACACTCCAAATTCCAAATTCCACACTCCACGCTCAATCCCTTCTTCTCTTTTTCCTTCAATCACAATTACACATTAAAACCGGATCCCCCATTTGAGAAAGTAGGTCAGAATCGACTTGATGTGGATGAGCAGCAGCTTTTTGCTGCGCTTGCTTGCGCGCTCCCAAAGGTGGGTCACGGTCGCCATCGGATAGTGCAGCGCCTCATACTGTGCGCTTTCGCTGACGCGGCGGGCGATGTCGCAGTCCTCCAGATACATGAAAAACCGTTCGTCAAAGCCGCCGAGCGCACGAAACGTTTCGGTGCGGAAGAACATGAAGCAGCCCGTCGCGTTGGTGATCGGGAAGGGCTTGTCCTGCGGCTGATCGAGCATACAGTAGTCGATCATCGTTTTTGAAGGTGTGTCGCCCTTGTGGAACCAGTGGTCGCCGAGATAGCGCACGGTGGGGCTGCGTTTGCCGAGATACTGTTCACGGCCATCCTCAAAGACGATGCGCGGCGAAAGCAGGCCGACGTTTTCGTGTGCGTCGGCATAGGCGCAAAGCTCCGAGATCACGTCGCTTTGCAGCAAAATGTCGGGGTTGATGACCACATGGTACTTGCTTTCCAAAAAGGGGAGCACCTGATTGTGGCCGGCGCCGAAGCCGCGGTTGTGTGCGCTTTCGATCACCGTGACCGACGGAAATGTCTCTTTGATGAACTGCGCCGTGCCGTCTGTGGAAGCGTTGTCCACCACATAGAGCGTGAACGGCACGCCCTGCGTCTGTTTGAGCACGCTTTCGATCGTTCTTGCGATCTTGTCTTTGTTGTTGTAGGTCACGATGCAGCCGGAAACCGTATATGCTTTCATAAGTTCACCTTCCGAAAAATACTCTGCCGATCAGCTTTTTTAAAAGATACTCGCGCCAGCGCAGCTTTTGTTTTGTGTCGGTCTGCCCGCCGGTGACGTTTCCTTCGTGGCGGCGGTAATACAGCAGCGGCACATCCAGAAACACAGGCTTGCCGTAGATTTCCGCGATCAGACCGATCCACTGGTCATGCATCGGTACGGCTTTCGGCATGGGCATGATCTTCTTGAGCAGCTTCCGGTCAAACGCCATGCAGCAGCCCATGTAGGAGTTCTTGAGCAGGTTGTGCACCAGTCCGGGCTTGCTGCCGCGCAGAGCAAAAAACGAGGGATGCGTGATCTGCAGGTTTTCGTCCGTCACATAGGCGTTGTGCAGCACGAGCGACGCGCCGTTTTCAAACGCCTCCATCACGTGCTGCACCTTGTCGGGCAGCCAGACGTCGTCCTGGTCGGCAAGGAAGATCTTGTCACCCTTGCTGTGGCGGATGGCGTTGATGAAGTTTGCGGCAACGCCCTTGCCAGGGCCTTCCACATAGCGCACGCGTGCGTCCTCTTCGGCCAGACGGCGCACGATTATTTCGGTCATGCCGCCCGGCTTGTCGTCGGAGACGATGATTTCATCTTCCTTTGCAAGCTGCGGCAAAATGGAACGCAGTTGTTCTTCAATATAGCGTTCGCCCTCATAGGCGGCAAGCGCAACTGAGATCATGGGATACCTCCGGGTAGTTATGGATTAGGGATTGAGGGATTAAGGGATTGAGTGGAGCGTGGAGTGTTGAGAGTGGAGAGAGCGCGAGGAAACAGGGGAACAGGGGACAGAGAACAGGGGACAGGGGACAGGAAACAGGGGACAGGGAACAGGGAACAGGGAACAGGGAACAGGGGACAGGGAACAGAGCACAGAGAACAGGTTACAGGTTACAGGAATCTTTTTCTCAATCCCTTAATTCCTTAATCCCTTAATCCCTCAGTCCCTTATCTCCACACTCCACACTCCACTCTTTCCTCAGTTCAGTTCCGTCAGCAGCTTGTCCACGCAGGGGCGGAAGGCTGAGGGCAGGGCGAACGTGCTTTCCAGTTCGTTTCGCGTTGCCCAGGTGAAGCTGTCCGGCATGGCGGCACAATCGAGCAAAAACGCGTGCATGTGCCATTCGATATGGGTGAAAATGTGCGTGTAGGCCGTCTCGCGGATCAGCTCGCGCGGTTTTGCGCCGCAGGTTTCGGCAAACGAAAGAGCGGCTTTCAGCGCGTCGTCATCCTTTGCGCCGGCTGCAAGCAGCGTATGCGGAAATTCCCACAGCCCGGCGAGCAGTCCGTTTTTCGGCCGCTGCCGCAGTGCGAACCGGTCGCCGCAGCGAAGCAGCACCGCGGCGCGGTGTTCGATCCTGCGCCCCTTCTTTTCATCGCGCACCGGAAACGCAGTCCAACTGCCGTCTTTTTGCGCTTTGCATTCCGCGCGCAGGGGACAGCGTTCGCATTTTGGCGCGCCATTCGGCACACACACGCACGCGCCGAGCTCCATCAGACTTTGCGTGAGCGCGGCGCACGCGCCGCTTTTTTGATAAACGTCCCGCAGCGCGGCGGTCACGTCTTTTTTTGTTTTGTCTTTGTCAATGCTTTCGCGCAGCGCGGTCAAGCGCGCGATCACACGCAGCACATTGCCGTCCACGGCTGGCGTTGGCAGATCAAAGCAGATCGAGCCGATGGCGCCGGCGGTATACGGACCGATGCCGGGCAGGGCGCGCAGCGCGTCATACGTTTGCGGAAACACGCCGCCGTGGTCATTCACGATCACCTGCGCCGCCTTTTTTAAATTACGCGCGCGGTTGTAATAGCCGAGTCCCTCCCAAAGCTTGAGCAGAACGTCGTCTTGCACTTCTGCGAGCGACTGTACATCCGGCAGCGCAGAAAGAAAGCGCTCGTAATAGCCGATCACGGCTTCGACCCGCGTTTGCTGCAGCATGATCTCCGAGATCCAGACGCGATAGGGATCTCGCGTTCTGCGCCAGGGAAGATCGCGTTTGTTTGCCGCATACCAGGGCAGCAGCTTTTCCGGCAGATCAAGCAGCGCGCCCGTCATGCAGAACGCTCCTGCTTCGGCAAAAACGGGAAGCGCAGCACGTTCCGGCAAACATACCAAAGCCCGGCGACGAGCAAAAGATAGAGCACAGCGGCAAGCAAAAGCATCAAAACGCCCGAACGCAGGATGCCGCCGTGGAAATGGTTGACAAAGGACAGATAGGGCACGCATGTTGCGCCGATGACGCAAAGCACCTCGCACACGCGCGAAACAAGATCGCTGCGCAAAGATTCCTTACCGAGTACAAAGGGCGCGAACTTTTCTGCCAGCAGAGTGATCGGGATGAGCAGAACATAGCAAAGCACGGCGGTGACCCAAACGAACCACTGCCGTTCCTTCCATGCCGGAAAGAGCGCTTCAAAAACCAGCAGGATCGGCTTGTGCAGACCCATGTAAAGCAGGGTGTTCTGTCCGATAAAAGTCAGCACGGAAAGCTTTGGCAGTTTCATGAGCACCAGCGCAAAGGCGATGCTTGTGCTCACGGCGGCAGCGATGGAGCAAAGAAAATCCTTGCCGTAGCGGTTGCCGTGCAGACCGAAGCGGCCGTTGAAATACCAAAGCAGCACGCCGACGGAAAACAGCGCGGCGATGAGGGCGATGTACTGCACAGGGGCGAGCGTTTCCAGCTTTTCGCGCTGCGCAAGGTACAGGCGCATCAGCAGATGACCGAGCAGGATCATGACGATCACGGCGGGCACGGCATTCAGGTGCCACGGGGTGTGGACCTTTTGCGAAAGCAGGCTGAACGGCAGCAGCACCGCGCTGAAGAGCGCAATTCTTTTGAAGTCGCCCTGCGTGAGCTTGACAAGCAAAAACAGCACCACTTCCGCCGCAAACAGCAGCAACACAAAATAAAGCGGATTGCTCGGCGCGTCGGCAAGATTGCTGTCGCCGGCGAGGATGCCCAGCAGATAGGTGCCCACGGGCACTTCTTTGTGTTTGATGCGTGCGAGCGCCAGATAGCGCAGCGTTACGCATAAAAGCTGCATCCACACATAGGGGATCAGCATCCGGCGGCTGAGCTTGCGCAGATAGTCCGAAAACGGGGTGCGCAGAATTTTTTCAATGTTATATGTGCAGCCGGTGGCGAAGAAAAAGACCGGCATGTGGAACGAAAAGACCCACGATTTGAAAAGCGGCGCGAGCGACAGATGGCCGAGGATCACAAAGAAGAACGCGATCCCTTTGAGCTGGTCGATCCAGACGATCCTTTCGCCGTGCGGCTGCAAAGCATTGTTCGGTCGCATCACATCACCTCAGATCATCGTCTCCGGGTGGAACACCTCATCAAAGCGCTCCGCGCTCAAAAAGCCGAGCGAAACGCACGCTTCTTTCAGTGAGATGTTTTCCCGATAGGCTTTTTTCGCGGTCTTGGCCGCGTTTTCATAGCCGATATAGGGGTTCAGCGCCGTCACGAGCATGAGCGAATCGTGCAGGTTGCGGTGCATTTTTTCTTTGTTCGCCTTGATGCCGACCACGCAGTTGTCGCAGAAGGAATGCATCACATCGGCGAGCAGGCGCGCGGACTGCAGGAAGTTATACGCGATCACAGGCATGAACACGTTCAGTTCAAAGTTGCCCTGCGAAGCTGCCATGCCGATCGTCGCGTCGTTGCCCAGCACCTGCGCGGCGACCATTGTCACCGCTTCGCACTGCGTGGGGTTGACCTTGCCGGGCATAATGGACGACCCCGGCTCATTTTCAGGAATAAAGATCTCGCCCAGACCGCAGCGCGGACCGGAGGAGAGATGGCGCACATCGTTGGCGATCTTCCAAAGGTTCGCCGCCAGTGCCTTGAGCGCGCCGTGGGCAAAAACGAGGGCGTCCTTGCTGGTCAGCGCGTGGAACTTGTTCTTTTCGCTGCAAAATGCTTTTCCTGTCAATGCGGACACCTCTGCGGCTGCACGTTCGGCAAACCCATCCGGGCAGTTGAGCCCCGTGCCGACGGCTGTGCCGCCGAGGGCGAGCTTTTTGAGAAACGGCAGCGAAGAACGCAGCATCTGTTCGCTTTCCTCCAGCATGCCGCGCCAGCCGGAGATCTCCTGCGAAAAGGCGATGGGCACTGCGTCCTGCAAATGGGTGCGGCCGCTCTTGACGATGCCGGCGTTTTCCTCCTCCAGCGTGCGAAACGCCGCGGTGAGCTTTTGCAGCGCGGGCAAAACCGCGTCCTCCACAGCGCAGACGGCCGCAATGTGCATCGCGGTGGGGAAGGTATCGTTCGAGCTTTGCGACATATTCACGTCGTCGTTCGGGTGCAGCAGCTTTTTACCCGCCAGCGCGTTGCCGCGTCCGGCGATGACCTCGTTGGCGTTCATGTTGCTCTGGGTGCCGCTACCGGTCTGCCAGACCACAAGCGGAAAATGTTCGTGCAGCGCGCCGGAGATCACTTCATCCGCCGCGCGGCAGATATAATCGCATTTTTCATCGGTCATGCGCGCGGGCTGCAGGGCATGGTTTGCTAAAGCCGCGGCCTTTTTGAGGATGCCGAACGCGCGGATGATCTCCTGCGGCATCGTCTCCGTGCCGATCTTGAAATTTTGAAAGCTGCGCTGGGTCTGTGCGGCCCAGTATTTCTCTGCGGGCACCTGCATTTCGCCCATGGAATCGTGTTCTGTTCTGTATTGCATCGTTACACTCCAAGCTGTTCAAGTTCTGTTACAACGTCGATCACGTCGCGGTGGAACGCGAGGTCGGCCTGCACGTCATAGTCGGTACTGCTTTTGTTGATGAGAATCAGATTGCCGCCGCGAAAATAGCGCAGATAAGACGCCGCGGGATACACCACAAGCGACGTGCCCACAACAACAAGCACGTCGGCCTTTTCAATCGCGTCCACCGCGCCGCTTACCACATCCATGTCCAGCGGCTCTTCATAAAGCACCACGTCGGGCTTGATGATCCCGCCGCAGCGCGGGCAGTGCGGCACCGCCTCATCCGTGAGGATCGCATCTGTGCCGTAAAACGCGCCGCAGCGCATGCAGTTGTTGCGCTTGACGGAGCCGTGCAGCTCAAACACGCGCGTGGACCCGGCCGCCTGATGCAGCCCGTCGATGTTTTGCGTGACAACGGCGACGTCGCGCCCGTCTTTTTCCAATGCGGCAAAGAAGCGGTGCGCCTTGTTCGGCTTTGCGTTTTCATAAAGCATGGCGCCGCGGTAGAATTCATAAAACGCGGCGGGGTCGCGGTCGAAAAACGAGCGCGAAATGATCTGTTCGGGCGGCACGCTGCGGCCGCTGTCGCGGTTATATAGCCCGTCGGCGGAGCGAAAATCCGGAATGCCGCTCGGGACGCTGATCCCGGCGCCGGTAAAAACAACAAGACGGCGGCTGGCCTTCAAAATGTTCGCCAGACGTTCGATGTCTGTCATGGAACCACCTCTTTCGGTCATGGTCTTTTTATTTTACCATAATTGCGCAAAAAAGGCAACCTTTTTTAGCGGAGAAGGAGAGAGGGGATGAGGGACTGAGTGGAGAGTGGAGAGATGACAGGGAACAGGGGACAGGGGACAGGGGGCAGGGGGCAGGGAATGAGGGAATGAGGGAATAAGGGAATAAGGGAATAAGGGAATAAGGGAATGAGGAGCATAATAAAAAAAACCTCGACTTTAGAAACAGTTCGAGGCTTAAATGCTTTTATTTTCATGATGCAGACATAATATATAGTCCGTGGAACAATGATAAAGGTTGGAAAGTGTGATGAGATGGTGAATGGGTAATTCATTTGCTCCACGCTCATATCGTGCATAAGTCTACAGAAAAGAAGCAAAAGATACGTTGGATGGAATCCGTTTCATGAATGAAAAACTTGGTTTTTCATCTGCACTTTATAAAAAAATGATGCAGACGACATCGCTAATGGGAAGACAAACGGAGGAAAACGGACAATACAGGATCAGTTGGACATATCACCCGGACAAAGGGCTAGAAGTTATGTACGAAAGGAAATAGCGTAGAGTTAGATTGAAAAACAAGAAAACGTTAGCGAAAAAGCAGCCATTTCGGTTGCTTTTTTTGTTTGGATTTTTAAGGGGTTAAACTCCATTCTCTATTTCTTACACCCCTCAATCCCTTATTCCCTGCTCCCTCGTACTTTCTCCACACTCCCCTCATTCCCTCATTCCCTCATTCCCTCAATCCCTCAATCCCTTAATCCCTTAATCCCTGTTCCCTTATTCCCTGTTCCCTGTTCCCTACCCCCCCTTCCCCCTGCCTCTCACTTTTTTCTCCAAAACGCTTGATAATCATCACAAAGTATTGTATAATAAAAACGAATATACCCCACCGAACGTAAACGGAAAGGATGAATGTTATGGATCGTAACAAAGTGAAGCTCTCTATCGCCGGGGCGGAGTATTCCGTCATTACCGAGGACGATGTCAAATACGTTGCCGAGCTCGGCAAGGATGTGGACCGCGCCATCGCGAAAACTATGAAGGAAAACCCGCGCATCTCTGTCACGCAGGCCGCTGTGCTCACCACGTTGAATTATGCGGATGAATACAAAAAGGCCAGCACCACTGCCGACCATCTGCGCGAACAGATCAAGGATTACCTCGACGACGCGTCCAGCGCCAAGAGCAAGGCCGACTTTGCCCGCCACGAGACGGAAAAGGCAAAGCGTGAACTGGAAAACGCCAACCTTGAGATCGACCGTCTGAAGGCGCAGCTTGCCTCTGTGCTTGAACAGATCGGCAAGAAATAAGATGGCAGCACAACCGGAACTGCTCGCGCCTGCCGGTTCCATGCAGGCGGTGATCGCCGCCGTGCGCGCCGGCGCCGACGCGGTCTATCTCGGCACGCAGGATTTCAATGCGCGCCGCGGTGCGGAAAATTTTGATGAAGAGACTCTGAAAACCGCCGTGGGATATTGTCACGCCCGCGGCGTCCGTGTGCATATCACCCTGAACACGCTCGTCAGCGACGAAGAGCTGCCGCGCGCGCTGGAAACGCTTCGGCACGTTTGTGCGCTCGGCGCAGACGTGCTGATTTTGCAGGACCTCGGTCTGGCCGCGCTGTGCCGCGCCTGTGCGCCCGGGCTGCCGCGCCATGCGTCAACGCAGATGTCGGTGCAGACGCCCGATGGGGTCGCGCTGCTGAAAAAGCTCGGTTACTGCCGTGCGGTACTGCCGCGCGAGCTGACGAAGGGCGAGATCGAAACCTTGCGCAAAAGCACCGATCTGGAGCTGGAAGTGTTCATCCACGGCGCGCAGTGTATGTGCGTGTCCGGCCAGTGCTATATGAGCGCGATGCTCGGCGCACGCAGCGGCAATCGCGGGCTTTGTGCCCAACCCTGCCGGCTGGCGTTTTCCGCCGGTGCGCCCGGACGGCATGATTTGAGCCTGCGCGATCTTTCGCTGATGGACCGGCTGCAGGAACTCGCCGGACTCGGCGTGGAATCGTTCAAGATCGAAGGGCGGATGAAGCGGCCGGAGTACGTTGCGGCTGCCGTAAAGGCGGCACGCAATGCGATGAACGGCGAACGTGACCCGGCACTGACGGCGGCACTCGAAGCGGTGTTTTCACGTTCCGGCTTCACATCCGGCTACTATGACGACCGCCGCGGCAAGGAGATGTTCGGCATCCGCCGCAAGGAGGACGTGACCGCCGCAACGGGCAAGGTCCTATCCGCTCTGGCACGACTGTATGATAAGGAGACGCCGCGCGTGTCGGTGGAATTTTTCCTCTCTGTGCTCAAAAACGAACCGCCCTCGCTGACAGCAAAGGCGGCGGGAAAAACGGTGTTTGCGGCGGCGGATGTTGTGCCGGAACCGGCGCGCACAAAGCCGCTGACCGAAGACGCGTTGCGCGAGCGGCTGCAAAAATGCGGCGGGACCCCGTTTTATGTTTCACGCATGGAGATCGACCTTGACGACGGGCTGTCTTTGCCGGCGTCTGTGCTCAACGCGCTGCGCAGAGACGCGCTGGAGCGGTTGGAAAAAGCGCTTTCCGATGTAAAGCCAATTGACTTTACATATGCGATCAATTTCTTAAACGGGAAAAATTCTTCCGGCATACCGCCTGCGGAAAACACGCAGTGTTTCACGCTTTCCGATTTGGAAAAAACGTCGAAAAACTTGCCGCAAACGGCAGATAAAACCCCGACGTTTCATGTTTATGTGGAAAATGATCACCAGATCCCGAACGATCTTTCCAATGTGGAAAACTTGTATTTGCCGTTAAATTTCAAGGAAAACTCCGTGGAAAATGTGAAAAACCGCGTCAAATGCGTGGGAATTTCACTTTCGCGCGGAATTTTCGGAAAAACCGAGGCTGTCAAAGCCGCGCTGCGCCGCGCAAAGGCGCAAGGCATTCAAACGGCGCTTTGTTTCACGCTCGACGCGGTTGCGATCGCGCAAAAATGCGATATGGAAATTCATACGGGCTTTTCCATGAACGTTTTTAACAGCGCTTCGGTGTCTGTGCTGGAAAATCTCGATGTAAAGTCAATCACCTTGTCACCCGAACTGACTTTGGCGCAGCTGCGGCAGATCCGCTCGCACGTTCCTCGCGGCATATTTGCCTACGGCCGTCTGCCGTTGATGCTCACGCGCAACTGCCCGGTCGCCAATGTGAAGCGCTGCAGCGACTGCAAAGGGCAAAGCGACCTGACCGATCGGCTGGGCGTCAAGTTCCCGGTGCGCTGCAATTTCGGCTGCAGCGAGGTGTTCAACTCGCGGCCGATCGTGCTGTCCGACCGGATGGCGGAATTTTCCGACATGGACTTTCTTGCCCTGAGCTTCACAACGGAATCGCGCGCAGAGGCCGACGCCGTTTTGCAGGCCTACCGTACCGGCGCGAAAGCGAACGAACCGTTTACCCGCGGACTTTACTACCGCGGCGTGGAATAAAAAACGAAAGGGGAATCCCGATGGCAAAGCGCAGCGATTATCTGACCTGGGATGAATACTTCATGGGCGTGGCCCTGCTTTCGTCCTTCCGCAGCAAGGACCCGAACACGCAGGTGGGCGCCTGCATCGTAAACGAGCACAACAAGATCATGTCGGTCGGCTACAACGGCTTTCCGGCCGGCTGCAGCGACGACGAATTCCCGTGGGAGCGCGAGGGCGAGCCGTATGACACGAAGTATCCTTATGTCTGCCACGCGGAGCTGAACGCGATCCTCAACAACGCCGGCGCGTCCCTTGCGGGCTGCCGCATCTACGTTGCGCTGTTTCCGTGCAACGAGTGCGCGAAGGCGATCATTCAAAGCGGCATCAAGGAGGTCGTGTACCTGTCCGACAAATATGCCGACACGCCGATGACCCGCGCGAGCAAGCGGATGTTCAACGCGGCGGGCGTGCGTCTGCGCAAGCTCAGCCCCCGACGTGAAAGCATCGTGATCCCGCTGGACGAGTCGAAGGTGTGATCGCAGGGAACAGGGAACAGGGAACAGGGAACAGGGGACAGGGGACAGCTGTTAGCAGTTAGCTGTTAGCTGTTAGCGGACAGGGAACCCCGCCGTGGATGTGAACCGCGGCGGCGCGAAAATATCGAAATCGTAGGGGCGGCCATTGGCCGCAGAAAAAAGCTCCGGGGAGGGGCTTTTTTTCGTTGCGGTTCCAGTTTTGTTGCGGCAGCAATAACGCACGTTCAAGACGCCCGGTTTTTATGCGCAGATGCTTGATTTTTTTGGTGGTATGTGGTAGAGTGAAAAAGCCAAACAATAACCGAATATTTTTCAGTCATTCCAAGGCCAAAAGAGGGCTCACTTTATAAAAAAGTGCGTCCGCAACTCCTCTTTTTGGTTTTGGGAAATAGGTGGTTATGTTTGGCGACAAGAGGACGGCATTTTTTATGCGTCCGTCTTGGGCGCATTTTTTTGTTGCCCAAAACCACATTTTATTCCGAAAGGGGAAGATCAACATGAAAAAAGTCCGAACACAAACAAAAAGAGCGCTGTCTGTTTTGCTGGCGGTGGTGATGGTCGTGCTGGCTGTGCCGGTGGCGGGGTTTGCGGGGCTGGAAGCTTTGGCTGCGGCACCGGAGTTTGATTGGTCCTCTATGGGTTCGGCTGACGGCACGGGCTCCGCCGATGACCTTTCAAACGGCGGCACGCAAGGCGGAATCATCCAATTCGGCGCATATCCGCAGACAAAAGAAACCGACAGCGCAACGATTTCCGCGCTGAACAGCCGTGCGAGCGGTTGGCAGTCGTATGGCTATTACAGCGGCACAGGCAATTGGGACGGCCAAATGACCGCAAAGGATTATATGATGTATTGTGATGTCAAATACGGCGGTAGCAAATACCGCGGCGTCACGTTCTCACAGTACCGTCCATATTATACCGGTTCCACATCTTCTGCAAGTTTTTCACATCAAGACGATAACGGTTATACCACGCGAACGACCTACTGGTTCAAATATGAACCGCTGCAATGGAAAGTGATTGAACCATCCGAGGGCTTAGCCATGTGCGCCAGCCTGATTGACAGCCAGCCTTATAACAACTATATCCTTGAAAGCGGCACAGACCCACATGGTTTTACCGCTTACTGGGGTGATGCCGGAAAGAATCATTACGCGAACGACTATGAAAACAGTTCGTTGCGTCAATGGCTGAACGAAACATTCTATGCCACAGCCTTTACAGAAAGCCAGCAAAACCGCATTGCAATAGATCACAATCATCAGAACAACGACGGATACTGTACACTGACCGGCAATACAAACTACATGGATTATGACAGTAACCCGACGAACGACAAAATCTTCCTGCTGTCTTATGATGAAGTGCTCAATTCGTCGTATGGCTTCTCGGCTGCTTACTCTGCATTCGATACGGGGCGGCGAGCAAAGGGAACAGACTATGCAAAATGTCAAGGACTTTATGTCTATAATGGCGATAGCTATAACGGCATTTCCTGGTGGTGGCTGCGCTCCCCCGGCAACGATTCCGTTGATGCGTGCGCTGTCCGTTACGGTGGCTACGCGGGCATCTTCAGCAATGTCGTTGGCACCGACTATGGTGTTCGTCCCGCTTGCGTAATTTCCAATCTGAGCTCTGGCAACTCACAGCCACAGCCGCAAACAACTGTCAGCTTTTCCAAAGCACAATTTGAATGCAAAGAAAACGAAACAATTTCATTGGACGGCACCATCAAATCGAATCAGAATGTGCAAAATGTCACCTTGAACTGGTCTGTTGTCGGTGCAAATGTCAACTCCGTTCTGACGCTTCCGGCGCGTGTAATTCAATCGGCTTATACAACAAAAGAAGCAACGTTTCTTGTTTACGCAAAGTTTCCGACTGCCGGAACCTATCAAATCAGCGTTTCAACCTCTGCCGGCGGATCGGCAACCTGTACTGTAGTGGTTTCAAAAGAAGATCAGCCGGAACAGCCGGACGGTCAAGAGCGCTATTTGGCCGGATATGAATATGAGAACGATAAAGGCGTTGCAAATTATGAAGATTATGTCGATAAAAAAATTTATAAATCGCTATTTGGTTTTTGCGGAGAATTTTTAGATAAGTTTGTTTATTACGCGAAAGATTTAAACAAGGAAAAGCACGGAATGTGTATGGGCATTGCACTTGCAACAGGTGTTTTATTAGCTCATCGTGAATTAATTAATAATATTTTTATCGGAGGGGACGAAAATTGTCCTGTCGGCAAAATTAAATTTGCAGAAGGTTCTGCTGTATCTCGTGATTTTAATTTGGAATGGAAGGATTATATAAAATACTGTTCTATTTCGCAATATGGAACAGAGTATATGAATTTTGCAGTTGAGCATCGAAATAAGATTTCTGATATTTGGTCTGTTGTAAAAAAATCTATTAATGCCAATCATCCGGTGATTCTTTCGTTTGGAAATAATGATGGAACTGAAAAACATGCTGTGATTGCTGTGGGCTATGCTGAAACTTCAACATCCTACATTATTTACACAGATGACAGTGATGTAAATCTGCGTCCACAAAAATTTGAATATTCAAAAATTCTCAATGAATGGACCTATGAAGGAACTTACACAGAGGGAGTAAAAAAGTATACTTCTGTAAATTGCTGGGTCACGTACTATCCTGTTTCAATAATTGACACATTTTATCAGGTCGGTTTAATACTCGGAAAAAAGAGCAATGAAAAATTGCCAGAATTAAATACTGGCTACGATTTGATTGGCAGCGAAGAGATGTTGAGTGATAATAGTTTGATTGAACTGAGTTCAATGGTTGAATCGACCCAGAAGAAGATTTCAACCACGACGAACAGTCCTCATTGGTATTGGATTCCTGAGAATCACATGGTTGACTTGAACGCAACCAAAGACAACCAAACCTTTAGTATTGCAAGTTCAACTATAAAATATGATATAACGCTGAACAAGGGCGATCACGCGACTGTCTGTACAAGCAGTGGCGACGAACGACTGACAGTTACCGGTATGAACGGAAAGGATGCAAAGGTCACTGCAACTACGACTACAGATAGTGAAAAAGAAAAGGCAATGACTGTTTCTGGTGTGGCTACTTCGGATATTACTGTTTATCAGACTTCAGCCGGTCTACAAGTTTCCGGCCTGAAAGATATGGCAGTGACTGTTGCCATTGATGACAAGGTGATTGCAAAAGCTATAACAGACAGTGATGGTACGCCGGCCATTGTCTCTATAGATGAAGACAGCAAAAAAATTAGCGTTGAATGGATCGACGCCTGCCCCTACTGTGGCGAAGTCCATGAGGGCTTCTTCGGAAAAATTATTGCGTTCTTCCACAGCATCCTCTACCGCATCAAGAGCCTGTTTGTCAAAGAATAACCCCAAAAAACACTTGCCCCGCCGTAGATTTTCACCTCCACGGCGGGGCTTTTCTATTCGCTAACAGCTAACAGCTACCGACTACCGACTATCGACTACCGACTGCGACCAACGGTCGCCTACACCGTCTCCACTTTGATCAGATTCGTATTCCCCGAAATGCCGTTCGTCAGGCCGCCGGTGATGACGATGCGCGCGCCGTCGGGCAGGGAAAGCGCGTTTTTGGCAACCTTGCTGCCGGTGTAAAACAGCACGTCCACCGAGCTGAACACCTCGCACATCGTCGGGATCACGCCCCACGACAGTGCAAGCTGGCGGTAGGTCTTTTCGCGCACGGTCAGACCGATGATGTCCACCGGCGGGCGAAAGCGCGAGATCATGCGCGCCGTGCCGCCGGAGAGCGAGCAGGCCACGATCGCTTTGGCGCCGATGTCGATCGCCATGCCGCACGTTGCGTGGGAGATCGCGTCCACGGTGTTTTTGATCTTGAAATCGTTCGTGCGAAAGCGCTTGATGTAGTTGATGCTGCGCTCGGTCTCCTCGCAGATCTTTGCCATGGCGCGGATGGTTTCCACCGGGAATTTGCCCGCCGCCGTTTCGCCGGAGAGCATGACGGCGCTGGTGCCGTCATAGACCGCGTTCGCCACGTCGGAGATCTCGGCGCGTGTGGGACGCGGTTTTTCGATCATGGATTCGAGCATCTCCGTGGCGGTGATGACGCGTTTGCCGAGCAGGCGGCATTTTGTGATCAGCTCTTTCTGGATCGCGGGGAGCTGCTCATAGGGGATCTCCACGCCCATGTCGCCGCGGCCGATCATGATGCCGTCGCACTCGTCGCAGATGGAAACGATGTTGTCCACGCCGCTGCGGTTTTCAATCTTCGCGATCAGGCTGATGTCGCTGCCGCCGTTGGCTGCAAGGAAGGCTTTGACGTCGCGCAGATCCTGTGCCTGCGAAACAAAGGAGCACGCCACGAAGTCCACGTCGTTTTCAATGCCGAACAGCAGGTCCGCTTTGTCCTGCTCGCTGAGATAGACGCTGTGCAGCACCTTGTTGGGAAAGCTCATGCTCTTGCGGTCGCTCATTTCGCCGCCGGCAAGCGTTTTGCAGTGGATGTCCTTGCCCTTTACGGCGGTGACTTCAAAAATCAGCAGCCCGTTGTTCACAAGGATGCGGTCGCCCGGGTGCATCTCCTTATGCAGATCGGGATAGCTCACGGAAACGCGGCTTTCGTCGCCGATCACGTCTGCGGTCGTGAAGGTGAATTCATCGCCGTCCTGCAGGTTGATTTTGCCGTTTTTGAACGTGCGGATGCGATACTCGGGGCCTTTGGTGTCAAGCAGGATGGCGATGGGAAGAGAGAGCTCTTCGCGCACTTGCTTGATGGCCTGTATTTTTTTCAGATGCTCCGGATGGGTGCCGTGGGAAAAATTCAACCGCGCGACATTCATGCCGGCAAGGCACATTTCCCGCAGCGTTTCTTTCGATTCGCTGGCGGGACCGATGGTGCAGATGATCTTTGTTTTTCTCATAGTGTCACTTCCAATGTCCTTGATGCTTTCATTATACCCGATTTTTCTGAAAAATGCTATGGAAAAACTGCAGCAGAAGTGCTGTTCGGCGGATGGAAAAATGGGAAAAATGAATAAAGGGCGTTGACTTTCTACGGTGCGCTTGTTAAAATGAATTTGGAATGTGGAATTTGGAATTTGGAATTGATGGACGCCGCGCGGTGCGCGATGCGTCGGATGCGCTAAAGCGCATAATTCGCAATTCGCAATGAGAAATTCGCAATTGCGGAAAATTTGGAATTGTGGGACTTCTTTCACCCCTTCCACCGGCATTCGCCGGTCCCCCTTCAGTCTCGGCTCCCGCCTCGGTCGGCGCTTCTCAAGGCGGAGCCTTGAGAAGTCTCCGCAGGAGACCCGCGCCCCGCTGAAGCAGGAAAGGCTTTGCCCTTAAATTGACGACATTGCCGCATTCGGGGAAGGCAAGTTGGGTTCGCTTTTATAGATAGGTTCGTTATGAAAATACTCGTTGTACGATTTTCATTTTAAAACGAACCTATCTATAAACGTGAACTGATCTTGCCCTCCCCTTTGGGGAGGGTGGCATCGCGCGGCGCACGCAGATGAAAAGGGCGCGCGCAGATTTGCGCGATGACGGGTGAGGTCGTGAACCGCAAAGCGCGTGTCAAAGCAAAGCGGCGCGCCGCAGCCGCCTGACAAACTTTTTTCGGAGGTGCTTTTATGCTGAACAAAGATTATGCTGCCCTGACGCCGCCGATGGGCTGGAACAGTTGGGACTGCTTCGGCGCCGCTGTCAACGAAGCGCAGCTGCTTGAAAACGCACGCTACGTTGCCGAACATCTCAAGGACTGCGGCTGGCAGTACATCGTGTGCGACATCCAGTGGTTTGAGCCGACGGCCGACAGCAACAACTACCATAAATTCGCCGACCTGTGCATGGATGCATGGTCGCGCCTTGTGCCCGCGCCGAACCGCTTTCCGCGCGGCTTTCGGCCGATCGCCGACGAGATCCACGCGCTGGGTCTGAAGTTCGGCATCCACATCTTGCGCGGTATTCCCCGGCAGGCGGTGCACCGGAACACGCCTATTTTCGGCTGCGCACAGACCGCGCGCGACATTGCGCACCCCTATTCGATTTGCGCGTGGAACACGGATATGTACGGCGTGGACGCGGCGCAGGAGGGCGCGCAGTGCTATTATGACAGTTTGTTTTCCATGTATGCCTCCTGGGGCGTGGATTTTGTGAAGGCGGACGACATCGCCGTGACGGAATTTCGACCCGATGCGCCTTACAGCGCCAAAGCGGAGATCGAGCTGATCCGCCGCGCCATCGACCGCTGCGGCAGAGAGATGGTGCTTTCGCTCTCTCCGGGACCTGCACGCACCTGCGACGCGTTCCATCTTTCGCAAAACGCCAATATGTGGCGCATGACGGGCGATTTCTGGGACCGCTGGGACAAGCTGTATGCCATGTTCGAACGCTGCGAGCAGTGGAACGATCACCGCGCCGCCGGCTGCTGGCCGGACTGCGATATGCTGCCGCTGGGAAAAATTTCCAAAACCTGCGCCTACCTCGGCGAACAAGACCGCTACACGAATTTCACGCCCGATGAGCAAAAAACCATGCTGAATCTCTGGTGCGTCTTCCGCTCGCCGCTGTTTCTCGGCGGCAATCTCCCCGAAAACCGGCCGGAGGATCTCGCGCTGCTGCAAAACGCCGAGCTGCTCGCGCTCGATCAGCGTTCAAAAGACAACCGCCAGCTCTTCCGCACCGAACGCGAAGCGGCCTGGTGCTGCCGCGATGAAAACGGCGCGCTCGTGCTCGCGCTGTTCAACCTTGCCGACGAAGCGCAGCGCGTGACGGTCGATCTGCGGCACTTCGGCTTTTTGAAAACGTACACGCCTGTGGACCTTTGGAGCAAAGCGCGGCTTTCGCCGGTGCAGGGAACGTTTGGTGCGACGCTTGCGGCGCACGCGAGCGGCGTTTATCGGTTGGAAGGATAAGGGCATTTTAGTCTTTACAATGTTTCCCTTTTATGGTATAATAATATATCGTAACCCAAAGGATTCGAAACGAAACAGCCTGATACAGCGAGAAAGGAGCAGCTTATGGGAAAAAAGATTGTCATTGCCGGTGCGGGGCACGGCGGTCTGGTCGCCGGAAGAAAGCTTGCGGCGGCAGGCTATGATGTGACTGTTTATGAGCGCAAGATCCGTTCCCAGCTCGGCTACGACTGGGAGGATGCGATCGATTTCCGCGTGTTTGCCGATTGCGGTCTGGAGCCGCCGAAGAAAGAGGAATACAGCTTCAACGGCGACATGAAATTTTATAATCCCAACCTGAAAGCGCCGGTCGTGGTGTCTGCCAACGGCAAAGGCTCCGCGGTGTTTGAGCGCAGCGAGATCTATGACGTGCTGATCGACGCGGCGGAAAAAAGCGGCGTGAAGATCATTTACAGCACCGAGATCATCGCGCCTGTGATGAACGGCTTGCGCGTGACGGGCATCCGCACCTCCGACGGTGTGGTGAACGCCGATCTTGTGATCGACGCGGCGGGCATCAATTCGCCTTTGCGCCGCAATCTTCCGGTGTGCTGCAATGTGGACCGCGACTACGGCTACGGCGAATGCCTGTATGCGTATCGCGCCTATTTTGATAAAGTGGAAGGGCACGAACCCGATGTGCCGTATGAGATCTTTTTGCTGCATCAGGGCGAGCGCGGCATCTCCTGGGTCGTGACCAAGGAGACTTATGTCGATGTGCTGATCGGCCGGATGGCGCCGATGAGCGACGAAAAAATCGAAGCAACCGTCAAAGAGATGCGTGAATTCAGTCCGCAGATCGGACAAACGCTGCTGCGCGGCGGCACGCAGGAACAGATCCCCGTGCGCCGTCCGCTGGCCGTGATGGTCTGCGACGGCTACGCCGCTGTGGGCGATTCCGCCTTTATGACCATGCCGATGACCGGCTCCGGCATCTGCGCGTCGATGCGCGCCGGTGTGATGCTGGCCGACACGGTGCTTGAGGACAAGGAGGAGCGCTACACCAAAGAGACGCTCTGGAACTACAACCGCAAATATATCCTGCATTTCGGCCAGAACTTTGCCGCGATCGACATTCTCAAAAACGTCATGCTCTGCACTGAGGTCGAAGGCG
The DNA here is from genome assembly GCA_902792985.1 of Oscillospiraceae bacterium. Lineage (GTDB taxonomy): Bacteria > Bacillota > Clostridia > Oscillospirales > Acutalibacteraceae > UBA6857. The sequence continues at coordinate 24,581 of CADBBT010000008.1, read as the reverse complement.
TCAACTTCCTGTTTGACAAGCAGATCATCACCGAAAACGACATCAGCTTCGGCAAGGGCGCCAGCGACGGCGGCATGAGCTTTACCGAGGTGCTCTCGCGCGGTCTGCGCGGCGTCGGCAATCTGCCGGTGCTGCTGCGCACGGCCGGTGCGCTGACCAAGGGCGACAACGTGAAAAAGGTTTATCAGTCCATTCCGGAAGTTTATGATGAGCCGGCTGTTCTGAAATGGAAGGACGACGTGCTGGCGGCAACGACGCTGATGAAGCGCTGAGGACACCGATATGAACGGAAAAAAATATATCAAGGAACAGACGATCCTGTATCTGTTCAAGATCATGATCACCGCCGTGTTCTCCATAGTGATGTACGGCGTGTGGATCGAATTTTACAATGATAAGGCGCCCACGCCGTTTTACCGTTGGGGCAACTATCTGCTGCTGGTGCTCTTTGCCGTGATCTATGTTGCGTTCGTCAAGGTTTACGGCGGCTTCATGGTGGGCACCGCCACGGTGATCGACCTCATTTTTTCGCAGACCATCGCCATCATGTTCCTGCAGGGCGTGAGCTACATCATCTTTTCGCTCATCAGCTACCGTCTGGTGGCGCCCTGGCCGTTTTTGGGACTGTTTGTCGCGTTTTCGCTGTTTGCTGCCGTGTGGGTCGTTGTGATCGACGCGATCTATTTCAAGCTCCACGCGCCCAAGCGCACCGTTGTGGTGTTTCAGAATGTGGACGCCTATGTTTCGCTCAAGGGCATCCGCACGATGGACAAGCGTTTCAAGGTGGTGCGCACGGTCAACGCCGACAAGACCGATCTGGAGCGGCTGTTCCGGATCATCGACAAGCTCGACGCCGTGTTTCTTTGCGGCGTGCCGGCAGATTATCGCAACGAGGTCGTCAAATACTGCATCGCAAACTCCAAGGTGGCCTATATCAAGCCGAAGATCTCAGACACGATCATCCGCGGCGGGCGCACCATTCAGCTCATGGATGTGCCGGTCTATCGCTGCAAGCGCAGCAACACCAGCCTGCTGTATAAATTCCTCAAGCGCGGCTTTGACATTTTGCTGTCGGCGATCGCGATCGTGATCTCTTCGCCGATCATGCTGCTGACCGCGCTGGCGATCAAGCTGGACGACCGCGGTCCCGTGTTCTATAAGCAGACGCGTCTGACGCTCAACGGCAAGCAGTTCAAGATCATCAAGTTCCGCTCCATGCGCTGCGACGCCGAAAAAGACGGCGTGGCACGCCTTGCCGCCGAGGACGACGACCGCATCACCCGTGTGGGCAAGATCATCCGCGCCTGCCGGATCGACGAGCTGCCGCAGGTGTTCAACATCTTCCTGGGCGATATGTCCATGGTCGGCCCGCGTCCCGAGCGGCCGGAGATCGCAAAGGAATATGAGGACGAGATGCCGGAATTCGCGCTGCGGCTGCAGGTGAAGGCCGGACTGACCGGCTATGCGCAGGTCTACGGAAAATACAACACCACGCCCTACGACAAGGTGCAGATGGACCTGATCTATGTGGCGAACCAGTCGCTCATCGAAGATCTGCGGCTGATGCTCATGACGTTCAAGATCCTGTTTGTGCCTTCCAGCACAGAGGGTGTGGACGCCGACCAGCGCACGGCGGCGCGGAAAAAGTAAATTTGCGCTTTGCGCATAATGTGGAATGTGGAATTTGGAATGTGGAATTGAATGTCACGGGTTGACGTAGCGGGGAAAGAACGGGCGAGCCGCGGCAGTGCGTGCGGCGAAACGGGACGGCCGTCGATTACAATGGCATTCGCAGAGGCACTCAGCGGCCGCCCGATGATTGCTTTGACCCGCGAAAAAATGTCTTTCAACAGGCGCTTCTTGCAACGCTTTGCGCACGGCATTCGCCGTGCGCAGACCGGCGGCAGAACCGCGCGGCAGATGCCGCGCGAAAAACGAAGCAGCGCTTCGTTTTTGAACCGTGCTGCAGCACGGTTCGTTCCGCCGCCCCCGTGCGCGCAGCAACGCTGGGCGCAAAGTACCCACTGATTCACTCAGATGTGCAAATCTTGACGGTAAATTTTCCGTCATTTTGCACAGAAACCGCTTGCAAACCGGCAGGTTGGCTGCGCGATTTCTGTTACATCTGACGAAAAATTTCCTCGCCAATCTTTACGCATCGAATGAATCAGCGGGTACCAAAAGGGTGAAACGTGCACTTTTCGGTTGATATTCAATCGGCGAAATGGTAGGGCCGTCGCTGACGGGTGAGGTCGTGAACCGCAAAGCGTGTGAACAATAAACCGCTGCCGCTTTTTTGCGGCACATTCGGGAGAACCATCATGAAAATTGCAGTGATCACAGGCGGGAGCAGCGGCATTGGCCTTGCGACCGCCGAACTCTTTGCCGAAAAAGGCTATCTTGTCTATGCGCTTTCCCGCCGCGGCGGAGAAAGCAGCGGCAATGTCCGGCATCTGGTCTGCGACGTGACGAACGAAGCGCAGGTGCACGATGTGTTTGCCGAAATTTTTGCGCGCCACGGGCAGATCGACGTGCTTGTCAACAATGCGGGCTTCGGCATCTCCGGCGCGGTGGAGCTCACCGACGACGCGCAGGCGAAAAAGCAGTTCGACGTCAACTTTTTCGGCTGCTTCCATTGCTGCAAAGCCGCTGTGCCCCTCATGCGCAGAACCGGCCACGGCGTGATCGTCAACGTCAGCTCCATGGCGGCAGTGCTGTCCATTCCGTTCCAATCGTTTTATTCGGCGTCCAAAAGCGCGATCAACGCGCTTACACTGGCTCTGGCCAATGAGGTGAAGCCCTTCGGCATCCGGGTCTGCGCGCTGATGCCCGGCGATGTGAAAACCGGCTTTACCGCTGTGCGCGAAAAATCGCAGGATCCGTGCGGCGTTTACGGTGAAACGCTGCAAAACAGCGTTGCCGTGATGGAGCACGACGAACAAAACGGGATGCCGCCGCGCGCGCTCGCCAAAGCGATCTGGCGATTGTCGCAGCAAAAAAGACCGCGCCCGCTTTCGACCGCCGGCGCGCAGTATCATGTGTTTGCGCTGCTGCAAAAAGCGTTGCCGGCGTCGCTGGTCAACCGCATCGTCGGCGAAATTTACGCAAAGTAAGAGGAAAGATATGAACGGTTACGATTTTGAACAACAAAACAGACGCCCGACGCTGGAGGAGTTCACCGCCGATTTTGCCGCAATGCAGCGCGTTCAGCTGCACAGACTCGGCTTTTACGTCGGCGGAGCGATCCTGCTGTATATTCTGCTGCAAAATCTTTTGACGCTGCCGCTGGCGCTCCCTGCGCTGCACAGCAAATACCAGACCGACGCCCTGTTCCAGAACGGGGTGGACATCCTTGTGATCATGGCGAGCATGCTCCCGCCGTTTTTGCTGCTGTCCAAACCGATGCGCAAGATCACCTACCAGTCAGATCCGCTGCCGCTGGAAAAGCCGCAGGGCGGCTCGGATGTGCTGCTGACCATTCCGGCGGGGCTGATGTTCTGCATGGCGGCGAACCTGTTGACCGATCTGATGGTCACGGCGGTCTCCGCGTTCGGCGTGGAGCTGTCTTCGCCCGACATGGCGCTGCCCACAGGCGCGCTCGGCATTTTGAGCAGCGTGATCCGCGTGGTGCTCATGCCGGCCCTTGTAGAAGAGCTCTGTCTGCGCGGCGTGGTGATGCAGAATCTGCGTGCTTTCGGCGGCTGGTTTGCGGTCATTACCTCGGCGCTGTGCTTCGGTCTGATGCACTGCAATCTCATTCAAACGCCGTTCGCCTTTGTTGTCGGGCTTGCGCTGGGCTATTTTGTGCTGCAGACCGGCTCGCTCTGGCCGGCGATCCTCATCCACGCGCTCAACAACAGCATCTCGCTGGTGTTTTCCTATCTTTCCGACATGTTGCCCGTGCAGACGCTGAACCTTTGCTACACGTTCGTGCAGGGCGCGCTTTTCGGCTGCGGTGCGATCTGCTTTCTTGTGTATCTTTACCGGAAAAAAGAGGACGCAAAGCTTTGGGGCGATCGGACGGCGCTTCCCGCCCGCAGCAAATATGCGGCGTTCTTTTCCGCACCGACCATGGTCATCGCCGTCTGCGCCATGCTGTATTTCACGTCGCGCTATGTCGGACTGAGCTGAGCGCCATGGAACATCGAACATTTATGCAAGCCGCGCTCGCGCTGGCAAAACAGGCCGGCGAGGAGGGCGAAGTGCCGGTGGGCGCCGTGATCGTCAAGGACGGCAGGATCATCGGCAGCGGCCGCAACAGCCGCGAACGAAAAAAAACGCCGCTCGGCCACGCGGAGATCGCGGCGATCGAGGCGGCGTGCGCTGTTTTGGGCGACTGGCGGCTGACGGACTGCACGCTGTATGTGACGCTGGAACCGTGCGCAATGTGCTGCGGCGCGATCCTCGCTGCGCGGGTCGGGCAGGTGGTGTTCGGCGCGTTTGATCCGGACGCGGGCGCGTGCGTGAGCACCGTTGCGCTGCAGGATCTGCCGCACGCCGTGCTGCCGAAGCTGCTCGGCGGGTTCATGGCAAAGGAGTGCGCCGCGCTGCTGCAGGAGATGTTTCGGAAAAAGAGAGTCGGCAGTCGATAGCTGTTAGCTGTTAGCTGTCAGCGGACAGGAAAACCCCGCCGTGGATGTTTTCAAATTCGGAATGCGGAATTGAAGTCGCAGGAGAAACGATGTGGGGCATCGTTTCTCCGTCGCGATATAATCTTGACGCGACAGCGTCAAGGCACTTTAAAGACGCGGGGTTATGTGCAAATGGAAAGAACGTGCGCGCCGCGACGGGGCGTGAGGATAACAGTACGTTCGTCAATTGTATAAGAAACCGTAGGGGCGGCCATTGGCCCGATGTGCACGGCATTCGTCGTGCGCAATTTTTTGCTGCAGGAAAACGGAAATTACAGGTTCACAGACCAAATGTGTATCATAGAGTCACAATCAAAACAATGAAGGAGACGAAAAAAATGAACACGAACATGTATATCAATCGAATGGTGAAACGGACAGTTGCTTTTTTGTTGTGCCTCATTACCTTCTTTTCTGTTCTGTCGTTTGCGGATTGCAGCGTCCTGCAGCTTGCGGTGCAGGCGCACGCCGAAGAGGACCTTGCCGTTGTGAGTGTGGCGCCGACGTATGAGAAAAAGTTTGACAAAAAGCTTTACAACGCGCTGCTGAAAGAACTGGACGCCCAGCTTGAAACGAAAAAGTTTTCAAAAAAAGCCAACAGCTTTTTCCGCGAGCTGCTCAAGCTGGAGGTGGAAAACTACCCGCAGTGGAGAACGGTCTATAAAGATCTGCCTGCGCCGAAAAGTTACATCCGCGAAAACCTGATCAATGTCATCCCGCTGATTGGCAAGCTCAAGCTGATCGATGCCGACTCGCCCGAAGGTCGTGTCTATGTGAAAAAAAGCGGCTTTGAAGGCCGCACGACCATCGACGGAAAGAAGAGCAATATGGTCGTTCTTTACCGCGACCCGAAGAAGCTGGACGAATATGAAAAGGCTGACCAGCTCGGAACCTTTGCCCATGAGCTGCGTCATGTGCATGACCGCGCATGTTCAAAGAAAACAAGCTTTCCGACCAAGGCGCTGCGCAAAATCATTCTTGAGGGCGCCGCAAGTTTTCATGAGCGTTTTGCCCTGCCGATCGAAACATCCTTCGGCGGAACGGCGCAAGTGGTTGGATATGATGACTCTATGTTCATTTTCAAGTGCGACAGAAACTCGGTGTATCCTTATTATCAGACAATTTACGATGTGCTTGTGTATCTCGCCGGCTATAACGTCGTGAACGCTGTCGGCATGGGCAAGAGTCTTGAAACGATCAAAACGGCGGTCCTCAAAAACTATGATTCCGATACTTCCCAAAAGCTTTGGGGCCTGCTTCAGAATCTGCCGCTTATGGCAGACGACGATATTGTGGAATCCAAAAAAGCATATCACGCGGTCAACACCATTTTCAGCCTGCTGATGCTGCGCGTCAAAAGGGATATCAAAAAGCTCGATAAAAAACAGCCGGAGAAAATTCGCAAATTCATGGACGTCTACCGCAACATCAAAATGAAGGTGCTGGCTGACCGCTTTGTATATGACGGTGAAGAATTCAATCCGGTGCGTTACGGAGACTGGGGGATCACAGACGCCTGTCTCGTGGACAAGATCATCGCGTCCAAGGCGCTGCCCGTTTTATTCAAAGACAAGGAAATGAACCGTCAGGCGCTCACCGAAATGCTGTATGTGGACTTGTTCCCTTATGAAACCAGTTACGAGTTCGGCGCGTATCTTCCGCCGACGATCGCTCAGACAGAGTATACGTTCTTCCTGCAGAACGGCAAGCCGCGCATGATTGAAACTTTTACAGATTCTATGGATTATGGCGTGATCTTTGTCTGCTTGCTCAATTCTGACGGCACCGTCAGCCGCCAGGCGGATTACCTGGATTAAAGAGAAGTATAAACCAACCCCGCCGTGGCACATCACCACGGCGGGGTTTTCCTGTCTGCTGACAGCTGACAGCTATCGACTAACGACTGTATTTATTCCGCTTCGATCTCCTTGATGATGCACTCGTTTCCCTTCAGCAGCCAGGTCTCGCCGCTGTGGCAAAACGGGCACTCCTTGCCGTATTTGACGGTCTCATAGGTGCCCTTGCAGTTGTCGCAGTAGGTCACGGCCGGAATTTGTTCCAGCACCAGCTCGCTGTCCTTGAGCACCGGATGGCGGCCTTTGAAGTAGTCCCACGCGTCGGTGAACAGGTCGGTCATGATGCCCGACACCTCGCCGACCTGCAAAACGACCTTGCCGATCTTTGTCAGATGCTCCTGCGCGGCGGTCTCGTCCAGCGTTTTTGCAAGGTGCAAAACGATCCCCATCTCGTGCATGGCTTACTTCTTTCTGCCGAGCGCGATCTTGCCCATGCGCTTGAGGGCGTAGGGACCGACCTTGAGCAGCTTGTCTTCGCAGCGGATCATGTTTGTGCATTCCGGCAGATCGCGGCTCAGGTGGATCGCGTCGAATTCGCAGCGCGTTGTGCAAAGACCGCAGCCCACGCAGCGGTTGATGTCAACGACCGTTGCGCCGCAGCCGAGGCAGCGCGCGGCTTCGATCTTGACCTGTTCCTCCGTCAGCGGCAGACGCAGATCTTCAAACGTCTCCGTCGCCTTGCCGGCCTTGTGTCCGGGCACCTGGCGCTTTGCGTTGTCAAAGGATTCCAGAATGATGTCGTCCTTGTCAAGCTCGATGAATTCGCGCTTGTCGCGGGCAATGCGCTGCGACTGGCCTTCGTGCACGGAGCGGTGCATGCTCTCGCACCCCTTTTTGCCGTCTGCGATCGCGTCGATCGCAAAGCGTGCGCCGTGGCCGATGTCGCCGCCCACAAAGATGTCGGGCTCCGCCGTTTCAAAGGTCAGCGGGTCGTGGTCGACCGTGCCGTTGGGCTTGAGCTGGACGTTGGTGCCCTTGAGCAGATCGCCCCAGACGGCGCTTTGACCGATGGCCTGCAAAACATTTGCGCAGTCGATCGTGATCGTTTCGTTTTCGTCATACTGCGGCGCAAAGCGGTGATTTTCGTCAAAGACGCGCACGCATTTTTTGAACACCACGCCGACCACTTTGCCGTTTTTCGTGAGAATTTCCTTCGGGCCCCAGCCGTTGCAAACGGTGATGCCCTCCGCCTTCGCTTCGGCAACCTCGTCGTCCGCCGCCGGCATTTCGTTTTCGCCCTCCAGACAGAGCATGGTCACTTTGCCGTTCGTTGCGCGCACCGCGGAACGCGCAACGTCCACCGCGACGTTGCCGCCGCCGATGACGACCACGTCGCCCTTCAGCTTCTTTTTGCTGTCGGCGTTGATGTCACGCAGGAATTCCACGCCGGACTGCACGCCCTTGGCGTCCTCGCCGGGCACGCCGGCTTTGCGTCCGCCCTGCATACCGATGGCAAGATAGAACGCCTTGTAGCCCTCTTCGCGCAGCGACTGGATCGTCACGTCCTTGCCGACCTCCACGCCGCAGCGGAACTCCACGCCCATCTGGCGCAGCACGTCGATCTCGGCGTCGATGACATCCTTTTCCAGACGGAAGTTCGGAATGCCGTAAACAAGCATGCCGCCCGGGCGCTGCTCTTTTTCAAACACCGTCACATCATAGCCGCGCGTGCGCAGATAATATGCGCAGGAAAGGCCGGCCGGTCCGCCGCCGATGATGGCCATTTTATAATCCGGGCCCCACATGCCGCCGTCGTCCTTTTCGCAGATCGGCACAAAGCGCTTGTCGGCGTGCAGCTCCTGCGCGGCGATGAACTTTTTGATCTCGTCGATGGCGATCGGCGCATCGACCGTGCCGCGGGTGCAGGCGTCTTCGCAGCGGCGGTTGCAGACCGCGCCGCAAACGGCCGGGAAGGGATTGTCCTGCTTGATGAGCTTGAGCGCGTCAAGATAGCGTCCCTCGGCGGCCATCTTCACATAGCCCTGCACGGCAAGGTGGGCCGGGCAGGCGGTTTTGCACGGCGCCGTGCCGGTGTCATAGCAGTTGATCTTCGCGTCCTCACGGTAGTTGGGGTTCCATTTGTCGGCGCCCCATTTGGTGCCGTTGGGCAGCTCGGAGAGCGGATATTTCTGTTCGCCGTGCTTGGTGCAGAGCTTTTGGCCGAGCTTTGCCGCACCGACGGGGCAGACCTCCACACATTTTCCGCAGGCGACGCACTTGCTTTTTTCCACATGGGCGCGATACGCGCTGCGGCTCATGTTCGGGGTGTTATAAAGCTGGCTGGTGCGCAGCGCGTTGCACACGCCGGGCGCGCAGTTGCAGATGGCGACGATCTTGTCCTCGCCGTCGATGTTCGTGGTCTGGTGCACAAAGCCGTGACGCTCCGCGCGCTCCAAAATTTCGATCGCTTCATCATAGGTGATGTAGCGTCCCATGCCGCGGTCCACGCAGTATTCCGCCATGTCGCCCACGCCCATGCAGAACTCTCCGTTGATCTCGCCGCTGCCTTCGCCGCGCATGGTCTGCTGCTTGCGGCAGGTGCACTGACCGACGGAATATTTGTCATACTTTTTCAGCCAGTGGGAGATGTGCTCCACCGGGGCAGAATTGTTTTCGTGCTCGATCGCCTTTTCCACGGGGATGACATGCATGCCGACGCCCGCGCCTCCCGGCGGCACCATCTGGGTGATGTTTTCCAGCGGCATCTGCGTCATCAGGTTGAAGAAGGTCGCAAGGTTGGGATGCTGGGCCGTCAGCTCGTCGTTCATCATCATGAACTCTGCCGAGCCGGGCACGAAGATGGGCACATTGTAGTGCTTTTCCTTGTTTTCGCCCTCGCGGGTCATCTCCAAAACGCCGACCCAGCACAGGTGGTCGATCATCTTTTTGGTTTCTTCCATGGAAAGGCCGCTGCGCTCGGCGATCTGCTCAGGCGTGTAGGGCACGCGGGTCTTTTCAAAGCTGAGCAGGAACTTGACCTCGTCCTTGGTGAGCACTTCGTCCAGCGCCCAGTATTCGGGGTCGTCGGTCTTCATGGAACGGGTGTACTTGACAAGGTAACGGTCGGTGATCATCGTGCCGAGCTTGAGCACGAGCGCCTCCTTTTCCTTGTCGGGCGCAACGTAATTCGGATCCTGCACGAAGTCGCGCTCATTGAACATACGGTTTTTTTGCTGTTTCATTTTTACAACTCCTTTTATACGAATTCTGAATTCGGAATTATGAATTCGGAATTATGGGGCGCCGCGCAAAGCGCGATGCGCCGAAATGTTGTGGAAAAGATGGTTTTTAAAAACTACGGATATATAAAAATCTACGGGTATAAAAGTGAAAGGCTCTTTTCGTCGCGGTTGCTTCGTTCAAAGGTTTGCCATCGCTTCCCGCGACCTCAATTGCGCATTGCTCATTGCGAATTGCTCACAAAGCGCATTGCGCTTTGTGCAGCTCCGCCTCCAGCGCCGCCATGCCATCGCCGGTCTTTGCCGAAACGGGGAAGACCTTGATTGCCGGGTTCAGCTTTTTTGCGCGGGCGGTGCATTTTGCAACGTCAAAATTGAAATAGGGCAGGGCGTCGGTCTTGGAGATCACGAGGATGTCGCTTTCGGCGAACATCAGCGGATACTTCAGCGGCTTGTCGTCGCCCTCCGGCACGGAGAGGATCATCAGCTTGAGCGAAGCGCCGGTGTCGTATTCCGCCGGGCAGATCAGATTGCCCACGTTTTCAAGAAAGGCGATGTCGATGTTTGTTGTTTCCAGCGCATCAAACGCCGCGGCAGTCATGCCCGCGTCCATGTGGCACATGCCGCCCGTGTGGACCTGCACCGCTTTTGCGCCGAGCGCTTCGATCGCTTTTGCATCCACATCCGAGGCGATGTCTGCCTCGAGCACGGCAAAGCGCAGATCGTCCATGTCCCGGATGATGCGCGAGAGCAGCGTCGTTTTGCCCGAACCTGCCGCGCTCATGACGTTGACAAGCAAAATGCCCTGCGCTTTTAACCTTGCGCGTAAAGCTTCGGCGTCGCGGTCGTTGGACGCGGTCACAGACGCGCCGAGTTCAATGATCTTCATTGTGCGTTCCTCCTCGCGTCCAGTTTTTCCCGGAGCAGCGCCGCCGCCGCGTCATAGCCTTCGCCGGTGACGGCCGAGACCGGGATCACCGTCAGCTTTTCGTTGAGCGCTTTGGCACGCGCCGTGGCTTTTTCTTTGTCAAAATCAAACACGGCCGCCGTGTCGATCTTGGTCAGCAGGCAGATGTCGCTGATCTGGAACATCAGCGGATATTTCAGCGGCTTGTCGTCGCCCTCGGGCGCGGAAAGCAGCATCAGCCGCACGTCGGCGCCGATCTCGAATTCCGCCGGGCAGACGAGGTTGCCGATGTTTTCCAAAAAGATCAGGTCCAGCCCGTCTGTCTGCAGCGCGTCGAGTCCGCGCATCGTCATATCCGCGTCCATGTGGCACAGTCCCGCTGTGTGCAGTTGGATGACGCGCGTGCCTGTTTCGGCAATCGTTTTCGCGTCCACGTCGGAGTCCACGTCGGCCTCCATCACGCCGATGCGATAGTCGCTGCCGAGCCGCCGGATGAGCTGCAGCAGCGTGGTCGTTTTGCCCGCGCCGGGGGAGCCCATCAGATTCACAAGCAGCGCGCCGCTTTGTTTCAGTTGTTCTCTGGTAAGCGCGGCGGCTTTTTCGTTATCGGCCTGCACACGCTCTTTGGTTTCTATGATCTTATAGTCCATCGGTATCACCTGTCATATTGCATGGAGATGCGGAACAGCCGCTTTTGTCCCGTGCCGGAAAGGCGCACTTCGCCGTCTTTGACGCTCAGCGCAAGGCGCAGCGTTTCGCCCGTTTTTGCTTCGCCGGTGTATTCGGTCAGGATCTCGCGCACAGCTTTGCCGCGCATTTCCTGCGGCAGCAGATCTTCGGCAAGGTCGAAGTAGCGCGTGTTGTTCATGTGGCCGTTGAGATCGACATAGCTGTACGGCACGGTGAATGCGCTTTCCTGCGCTTCTTCCGGCAGCTTCGGCGGGCGCGGCAAAAACGAGCTCCACGGCGGGTTTTCTCCTTCGATGTGCACGCCGTGCTGTTCGGGAAAGACCATTTTGCGCGTTTTGCAGTCCATCAGCGCCCAAAGCGCCGACGCGTTCACGAGCTCGTTTTCGTTTTCGTCGGTCAAACGGTAATAGCGCGGGAAAAAGGTGTGCATCGTTTCGCCCGGCAGCGACGTGAGGGTCACGCGTTCGTCATATTCCGGCAGCCGCGTGATCTTTGCCTGCTGCAGCGTCACGACCCAGAGCAGCCCTTTGTCGAGCGTCATCGCGCGGCCCATGCCGAGCGCTTCCGTGTGCGCGATGGCGGCCTCCTGCAAAAAGGTGAACAAACGGCTCAATCGCAGGCGGCGGAAGCAGTCGGTGTCCGAGGCGAGGATGCGGTAGGTTTTGCGGTAGGGTTCCATCTTTATTTCAGTCTCTTTTCGATCGCCGTGACCACGTCGCCGAGGGTATAGAGCTTTTTCCACTGGCGGTCGGGGATCTTCACATCGAACGCTGCCTCCAGTCGGCAGATGATGAGCGTGAAGCCCATGGAATCGATGCCGGTGTCGGTGTTGATGACCGTGCTTTCCTCCAGCGTTTGCCCCTCGATCTCCGGTACGCACTCATAGACGATCTCGATCGTTTTGTTCATGATGTCCTGTCTGGTCATGTTGCTTCCTCTTTCTGTTGGATCGACCAACGCTTGATTTTACCCGTTGCCGTGCGCGGCAGCGGAGAGTTGACAAATCGGATGGTTTTGAGCTGCTGCCCGCGCGGCAGTGTGCGCATGTGGCCTTCCAGCGCGCGGGTGAGCGTTTCGCGTTCGCTTTCTTCGCCGAAGATCATCAGCACCGGTGCGCCGCTTTGTTCCGTCACGGCAAAATCGCGCCCCGGCAGCAGCGGCTGCAGCGCCGCTTCATATTCCGGCAAAAAGATCTTTGTGCCGTCGCGCAGCACGAGGATCTCTTTTTTTCTGCCGCGGATGTGCAGCAGACCCTGTGCATCGAACGCGCCCAGGTCGCCGGTGCGCAGCACGCCGTTTTGCAGCACTGCGGCAGTGGCTGTTTTGTCTTTATAGTAGCCCTGCATCATGCAGGTGTCGGCTTTGATCAAAATCTCCCCGTCGGCGTCGAGCGTGATCTCGTCGTCCGGGCAGACCGTCATGGCGTAGGGGTCGTCGCCGAGCGAAAGCGCCACGCCGGAGCTTGTCTCCGTCAGCCCGTAGCCGAACGAAACGCGGACGCCCTTTGCTTTCAGCGCGCCGGGGATCGCCTGCGGGCAGTCGCCGGCGCCGATGAGCACCAGCCGCAGCGTGGAGCCGAGCAGATTTTTTTGCAGCAAAAAGCCCAGCAGCAGCGGCACAGCAGAGAGCGCTGTGGGCGCAAAGAAGGTGCAGTCGTCAAAGTAATGGCGCGGCCCTCTGCCCAGCGCAACGCACGCCCCGCACGAAAGCCCCCAGAGCAGACCGCACACAAAGCCGAACACATGGTCGAGCGGCAGCATACACAGCAGCACATCATCGTTTTTCAGCGGCAGAAGCGCGCCGCCGTTGAACGCGCTGCTGCAAAGGCTTTGCTCGGTCAAAACCACGGCCTTGTTTTTCGCCGTGGTGCCCGAGGTGAAAAACAGCAGCTTGCCCCTGCCGTCTGTCACGCCGCCTGTCAGCGCGGGCGAAAGCTCCTCTGTCAGCTCCGCATCGCCCCAAAGCGCGTCCGCGTCCGCGGCGGCAAGCTGTTCGGGCGTGCAGTCCTCGTTCAGCAGCACCAGCTGCTTGCCGGCTTTGACAGCGGCAAAGATCTCTGTGACGCAGGCAAACGAGCCGTCGCAAAGAACGCCGAGACAGGTAAAGCTTTTCTTTTCCAGTACTGCGGCGCGGGCGCAGACATCGCCGTAAAACGCGGCGAAAGAGCGCGTTTGTTTTTCTCCGTGCGCCTCAAAACAGAGCGCGGGCGCTTCGGGTGTTGTTTGCGCAAAATGGCGCAGCAGTTCTTCAAACGACGCAAAGCGCATATGTGTACCCCCTTGAGCGTCACGGCTGAGTGATTGCTTTCATATATTTTAACATACTGCAAAGAAAAAAGAAAGAGCGAACGGGAAAAAGGCTGCTGCCGCACCGGATAATATGCAAAAACAAAAAAATGTCGCTTTTCCGAAAAAGAGCTTTTCGACATCTGTTGCCGAACTGCTTGCCTTGACAAATTTTTTCATCAAATTTAATCATTCCTAATTTTATTGTTGATTTTTGAATTTACAAGCGGTATAATAGAAAGCGGCAAGAATTATCCATACCAATTTTTACGGAGGCATTTATATGGACAAAAACATCCGCATCTGCATCGTCGGCGGCGGCCCTGCCGGTCTTTCCGCCGGTATGTATCTCGAGCAGAAGGGCTACACCAACTACACCATTCTCGAACGTCTTGACCGCGTGGGCGGCAAATGCTGGTCCCCGCATTACAACGGCAGACGCTATGAAATGGGCGCCATCATGGGCGTGCCTTCCTACTACGCCGTGCACGACGTGGAGGAGTTCTGCGGCATCACCCACGACGGTCCGAAACTCAACCGCAACTACAAAGACGGCAGAGGCAATGTCATTGAGCCGTTCGAGCCCAAAAAGAACATCCTCAAGATTCCGCGTCTGCTGAAAATGAAAAAGCAGATCAAAAAGCTCGGCGAACTGCTGGAGACCAAGTATCAGGGCTATGACGTCAACGGTCACCGCGGCGTTTCCGAAGGCCGTTTTGAAGGCTTTTCGCAAAAGAGCGCAAAGCGTGAACCCATCTCCGGCGTGAACCCGAACCTGAAAGATCTTGCGCTGCCGTTCAACGAATTTTGCAAAAAGAACGGCGTCGAACTGACGCAGGACGTCTGGATCGGACCCTACACCTCCTTCGGTTACGGCTATTTCGATGAGATCCCCGCAGCGTATGTTTTGAAATATCTGGACTTCCAGACCACGATGAACTTCGTCAAGGTCAACCTTTGGACCTGGAAGAACGGCACCCAGTTCATCTGGGAAAGCCTGAACGATCATCTGAAGAACCCCGCCCGCCTGAACAGCAAGATCGAAAAGGTCGAGCGCAAGGACGGCAAGGTCTATGTCACCGTCAACGGCCAGGTCGAAGAATACGATAAGATCATCGTCACCGCGCCGCTGTACATTCCCAACAAGCGTGCGGACGGCCAGATCGGCATGGTGGATTATTTCGACGCCCGCCAGGACGAAAAGGATCTGTTCTCCAAGATCGACTACGAGCGCTACGACGTGCTTGCCGTGGAGACCAAGCCGGAGGATCATCCGGAGATCTCCTACTATGTGTTCGACAACATGGTGCCCGAAAAGCTCGGCCATCTGATGGTGTACTATCGCCGCTGGAAGGACACGAAGGATCAGGTCATCACCACCTATTCGCTGCGTAAGCACAAGAACAGCGCGGAGATCCCGTATGAGACCTGCAAGAAGATGGTCCTCGACGATCTGAAGACCATGCACAACCCCGCTTCCAACGTCATCAACGAATGGAGCGTCTATTACTTCCCCCATGTCTTCTCCGAAGACTATGCGGCGGGCTGGTATGAGAAAGTGGAAGCGATGCAGGGCAAGTATGACACCTATTACGCCGGTGAGATCATGAGCTTCGGCGATATGGACGAGACCGCGGAATACTCCCGTGAGCTTGTGGAACGTTTCTTCTAATGTAATCAACGCCGGCAGGAGGGGCAGCAGTGTCCCTCCTGCTTCAACAGAGAGGGTAAATTTATGAAATTTTACAAAGACCATTATGACGTCATCGTCATCGGCGGCGCGCTGGCCGGTCTTTCTTCGGCGCTCATGCTCGCCGACAAGGGCAAGGACGTGCTGGTGCTGGAACGCCACAATCTCCCCGGCGGCATCGCGTCCTCGTTTGTGCGCGGCGGCATCGAGATCGAAGCGGCGCTGCACGAGATGATGAGCATCGGCGAAAAGGACAACCGCCTGAAGGTCGGCAAATTCTTTGACGATATGGGCGTGGACATCGAATGGCTCAAAGTGCCCGAAGCGTATCACGCCTCGCTCCCCGGACTGGAGGTCACGCTGCACCCCGGCCTTGAAACATTTTCCAAAGAGATCGACGCCGTGGTGCCCGGCACTTATGAAAAGGTGCTGGGACTGCTGAACCTTTGCAACACCGTGTTCGATTCGGTCAACGAGCTTTCCATCCACCCGATGAGCAAGGCGCAGATGCTGCTCAAACACGAAGCGTTTGTCAAGACCGCCGGCTACACCACGAAAGAGGTCATCGACTCGTTCGATCTGCCAAAAGCGGCGCAGGATCTGCTTGCGCCGTACTGGATCTATGTCGGCTCCGGCTTTTCCGATCTGCCGTTCACGATCTACTCCGTGCTGATGGCGGACTATGTCGGCTACGGCTCCTACATCCCGCGCAAGTTCAGCCACGAAATGAGCCTGAAAATGGCGGAGCGCGCCGAAGCGATGGGCGTGCAGATCGAATACCGCCAGCATGTGGATAAGATCCTTGTCAAGGACGGCAAGGCCTACGGTGTGCGCACCGCGCGCGGCGACGAGATCTTTGCCGATTACGTCATCTCCTCGTCTTATCCGAACAAGGTGTACACCTCCATGATCGAACCGCCTTCGGCTGTGCCCGCAAAGGCGATCAAGATGGTCAACGGCCGCCGGCTGAGCCTGACGGCGTTTTCCGTCATCATGATCCTTGACGATACCGCCGAAAATCTCGGCATCAAAGATTACAGCGTTTTCCGCGGCGACACGATGGACACCGACGCGCTGTATCGCGACCTTGCGGGTCTCGGCCCCTACCGCTATCTGACCTGCATCTGCCACAACCTCGGCAACGACACCGCCACCCCGCAGGGCACCTGCTCGTATTCCATCACGACGCTGCCGCGTGTGGACGGCTGGAAAACGGTCAAGGCCGAAGATTACGACAAAGTCAAGCACAAAGTTGCGAAACAGATGATCGACGATATGTCCGCCTATCTCGGCGTGAATCTGCTCGATCACATTCTGGAGATCGTCATCGAAACGCCGATGACCATCAATCGCTACACGAACGCATGGAACGGCTGCATCTACGGCTATGCGCACACGATGGACGACCACATCATCGCTCGTCTGCAGACCGCCGAGGCGGAGAGCTTCATCAAGCATCTTGAATTCTCCGGCGCGCACGCGATCTCCGGCGACGGTATGGGCCCGGCGGTCACCAACGGCAGAAAAGCGGCAAAGAACGTGCTTGATTCCATGGCAGCAGAGGAGGCGGCGAACCAATGAAGATCAAAGGCTTTTTGAAAGACGTCACGGGTGCGTCCCGTGTGACCAAGGCAAGGCTGAGCGCCTTCGAAAACGCGTCTGCCGTTCCCGAAAAGAACGATCCCATCGCGGACGTGGTCGCCCAGTGGCACCCGAAAAAGTTCGATGTGAAGATCGTCGACATCCGCGACGCGAGCCCCACGGCCAAAACCGTGCGCTTTGTGCGCGCCGACGGCCAGAAGCTGCCGTTCTTTTATGCCGGCCAGTTCGTCGTGCTCGATTTCAAGATCGGAAACAGCATCATCTCGCGTCCGTATTCCCTGTCCTCCGCGCCGTTCGAAGCGCGCATGGAAAACTCCTTTGCAGAGATCACCGTGCGCCGCAGCAAGGGCGACGGCTTCATTGCCGATTATGTCAACACCGAGCTGAAGGTCGGCGACACGCTGCAGGCGATGATGGGCTGCGGCCAGTTCTATTATGAACCCTTGCGCGACGCAAAGCATGTGGTCGCGCTTGCCGGCGGCGTCGGCATCACGCCGTTCGCCTCCATGGCCAAGGAAATCGCAAACGGCACGCTCGATTTCGATCTGACGATCCTGTACGGCTCCGTTGCGTCCGACGACATCATTCTGAAAGACGAGCTTGACGCGCTCAAAAGCGACAAGGTCCATGTGGTCCATGTCCTCTCCGGCGACGAGCCGGACTGGAAAGGCGAACGCGGCTTCCTTTCCGCAGAGCTGATCAAAAAATACAGCGCACCCGACACCTCCTACTTCATCTGCGGCCCGCAGGCGATGTATCTGTATTTGCGCGAAGAGCTGAAAAAGCTCGGCGCACCCGCGCGCCGCGTGCGCTTTGAAGTGTTCGGTCAGGCGAAGGACATCACCAAGTTTTCCGGCTACCCCGTGGCGCTGACGAACCATGTGTTCAACCTCACGGTACGCCGCGGCATCCATGAGGATGTGATTCCCGCCAAGGCGACCGAAAGTCTGGTGGTTGCGCTCGAGCGCGCCGGCATCCGCATTGAAACGGCGTGCCGCAGCGGCGAATGCGGCTTTTGCCGCACAAAGGTGCTCTCCGGCTCGGTATATGTCTGCCCGGAAAACGACGGCCGCCGTGCCGCCGATAAGGATTTCGGCTATGTGCACGCCTGCGCCGCCTACCCGACGAGCGATCTGACCATTAAAATCCCGATCGAATAAGAGGTATCTCTATGGTAAAAGAAGTCAACCCCAACATCCATGTCAATGAGACGGACTATCCCGTGGACGGCCACCATTGCGCCGACCCGGAAAAAGCGAAGCTCGTCAAAAAGCTTGCCGTTCTGATCACGGACTCCATCCCCCGCAAGCTCCCCGGCGGCATGAAGGAAAACCATATGGATTTCTGGATCCTCGACCGTCTGCTGACCAAGGAGGAAGTCCTCTTTCTGCTTTCGTTCAAAAAGCGCCGCTTCGGTCTGACGACGAAGGAGCTTGCCGAACGCAACAACATGAGCGAGCAGGAGGCACAGAAGATCATTGACCACCTGATCTGGATCGGCATCCTGGAGCAGAACCGCGACAACGCCGACCAGCATATCCAGTACTGGATCCCGAAATGGGTCGTCGGCTCCGGCGAATACATGGTCGAACACCCGACCCTCACCGACACGAACCCCGAAGTTGCAACGATGTTCAACCTTGCGCCGCAGGAGCCGCTGGAACTGGCGGCAAAGCTGGTTCCCCCGGGCGGCGCCGGCATCGGTATGCACGTCATCCCCGTGGAAAAGGCCATCGACCCGCAGAGCGAGAGCGTCAGTGTGGAGCATCTGTCGCACTGGATCAACAAATCGCACAAGCTGTGCAAAATGGTTTGCGCCTGCCGCAAGGCGCAGCGTGTGCGCGGCGAAGGTGTGGGCGACATTGAGGGCAAGATGTGCATCGGCGTGGACGACATTGCGGAATTTTTGGTGGAAAGCGGCAAGGACGCGGAATACATCACCAAGGAAGAGGCGATGGACATCATCATGCGCGCCGAGCGCAAGGGCTATGTGCACCAGATCACGAACCTGGACGGCCCGAACCGCATCGTCGGCATCTGCAACTGCTCCGCCGGTTCCTGCTACGGTCTGCGCACCAGCCAGCTGTTCAACACCCCGAACATGAGCCGCAGCGCCTACCGCGCCCATGTGGACACGGAAAAATGCGTCGCCTGCGGCAAATGCGTGGAGGTCTGCCCCGCCGGTGCGGCAAAGCTCGGCCAGAAGCTTTGCAAAAAGGACGGCAGCAAAGTCATGTATCCCGTTCACGATTTGCCGGACGATCATGTCTGGGGCGAGGACAAATGGGATAAAAACTACCGCGATTCCAACAAGATCAACTGCTACGACAGCGGCACCTCTCCGTGCAAGACCGCGTGTCCTGCGCACATTGCCGTGCAGGGCTATGTCAAAATGGCGGGCGAAGGCCGCTATGCCGACGCGCTCAAGCTCATCCGTCAGGACAACCCGTTCCCGGCGGTCTGCGGCGCGGTCTGCAACCGCCGCTGCGAAGACGCGTGCACCCGCGGCAGGATCGACAAGCCCGTTGCCATTGACGAGATCAAAAAATTCCTTGCGCAATGGGAACTGGAAAACCCGAACGAATGCATGGTGCCCAGCGAAAACGGCGAAGGCAACCAGTGGGACGATTTCAAGATCGCCGTCATCGGCGCCGGCCCCGCCGGCCTTTCCGCCGCGTGGTATCTGCGCACGGAGGGCTACCCCGTTACCGTTTTTGAAAAGGAAGCGAAGCCCGGCGGTATGCTCATGAACGGCATCCCGAACTTCCGTCTGGAAAAGGCTGTGCTGCAAAAGGAGATCGAGCTGATCGAAAGCATGGGCGCCGAGATCAGATGCGGCGTGGAAGTCGGCAGGGACATCACCCTTGACGAGCTGCGCGCGCAGGGCTACAAGGGCTTCTTTGTGGCCATCGGTCTGCAGGGCGGCCGCCTTGCGGGCGTGCCAGGAGAAGACGCCGCGGGCGTGCAGTCCGGCGTTGCCTTCCTCAAGGACGTCAACCTGAACGGCAACGTGAAGCTTTCCGGCGATGTGGTCGTGATCGGCGGCGGCAACGTGGCAGCCGATGTGGCGCGTACCGCGCTGCGCTGCACCGACGGCAAGGTCACCATGCTGTGTCTGGAAAGCCGCGATGAGATGCCGGCAGCCAAGGACGAGGTCGCCGAGATCCTTGCGGAAAACATCGAGATCAACAACGGCTGGGGTCCCAGGGAGATCCTCACCGAAGACGGCAAAGTCACGGGCGTTGTATTCAAAAAATGCACCCGCGTATTTGATGAAAACCACCGCTTCGCGCCGCAGTATGACGAAAACGACACGATCACCGTGCCGTGCAGTCAGGTGCTGATGGCGATCGGCCAAAGCGCCGAATGGGGCGAGCTGCTCAAGGGCAGCAAAGTGGAACTGCGTCCGAACGGCACGGCAGTTGCCGACGCGGTCACACTGCAGACGGCAGAGCCCGACATCTTTGTGGGCGGCGACATCTTCCACGGCGCGCGCTTCGCGATCGACGCGATCGCCGACGGCCGTGAGGGTATGGTTTCGCTCAACCGTTTCGTGCATCCCGGCCAGTCGCTGACCATCGGCCGCGATCTGCGCAAGTTCATCGAGCTCGACAAGGACGACATCCGCATCGACTCCTATGACAACGCCACCCGTCAGGCGCCGGGTCTGAAACCGGGCGATCCGAGAAAGACGTTTGAGGACCTGCGTCTGCCGCTGACAGAAGCGCAGATCAAAACGGAAGCGTCCCGCTGCCTGAAGTGCGGCGCGACAACCGTCGATTTCAACATGTGCGTCGGCTGCGGCCTTTGCACCACGCGCTGCGAGTTTGACGCGATCCATCTGCGCCGTGACCTGCCTGCGTGCTCCGATATGCACACGGCGGAAGAGATGATGAAGCTCGTCGGTCCCTACGCCCTCAAGCGCATGGGCAAGATCATCAAGCGCAAGGTGACGGGCAAGGGCGAGTATCCGTCGGAACAGTAAGTAACCGTTGATTGTCGCAATTTGATGTTGAACCCCGCCGTGGTCGGAAATCGCGGCGGGGTTTTTGAATGCGCGATCGCCAATGCCGCAGCGCACACGGCCTTTCCATACACCCATAAACACGCGTCTTTAAAGTGCCTTGACGCTGCCGCGTCAAGATTATATCGCGACGGAGAACCGATGCCCCGCATCGTTTCTCCTGCGACTGCAATTCCGAATTTCAAATTGCAAATACCATTTTCTGTGCCGTTTCGCGCCGAAAAATCGTCGCTGCGCAGGGGCAAACACGGCGATTTTTGACCGCCTGTTTTCGACAAATGTCAACGTAAAAAAACTTTATAAAAAAAAGTAAAAATCTTAAGAAATAGGTCTTGATTTTTTCACAAAAGCACCCTATAATAGTGTCAGATTTTTTCGAGCATATTGGGGGACGTTGTATGAGCAAAAAACAATTGCGATGGATCAGTGGTCTGCTAAGCGTGCTGCTGGTCCTTTTCCTTGCCCTGCCCGCAGCAGCGGCCGAGGACGTTGAACCGACCGGCGAAGAGCTGATCGCTGCGCAGGAGGAACCGACGAGCGCACCGTATGAAGAACCGTCTGAGGCGCCGGTCACAGAGCCGACTGTGCCGGTCACAGAGCCGACGACCGAGGCGCCGCATACGCATTCGTTCGGCAAATGGATGCTTGCGCGCGCGGCGTCGAACAAGAAAAACGGCGTGTTCAAGCGCACCTGCACCGTTTGCGGCAAAGCGCAGACCAAAACAATTGCGCGCGTGGCCTTGGTTGCCTTGAGCCGCAAGGAAAAAACCTACAGCGGCAAGGCGCTGACGACCGGCGTGACCGTGAAGGACAAGGCCGGAAAAACGCTGAAGGCCGGCAGAGATTACACCGTTAAATTCAAGAACAACAAAAACGTCGGCAAAGCGACTGTACTTGTTTCCGGCAAAGGCAACTATCGCTTCACTGTCTCGCGCACGTTTTGCATCGTGCCGCAGGGCACAAAGCTCATCAAGGCGCTGCCGAGCGTGACCAAGGCGATCCTGCGCTGGAAACCCGTGAACGCGCAGGCGGACGCCTATCAGGTGCAGTACAGCACCGACAAAGCGTTCAAAAAGGGCGCAAAGACCGTCAGACTCGGCGGCAAAAACACCGCGTATACCGTTTTGACCGGGCTGAAGGCCGACACGACGTATTTTGTGCGCATCCGCGTGCTGCGCACGGTGAAAAAGAGCACCTTCGCCTCCGGCTGGTCTGCGGCAAAGGCGATCAAAACGATCACGAACATCGCGCACCGCATCGACGGCCAGCTGCCGCTGAGCAAGCGCGTGAAGGAAAGCTATTTTGACGACGTTGTGTTCATCGGCGACTCCGTGACGGAGGGCCTGCGCTACTACGAGATGGCAAACGGCGTGTTCGGCAAGGCGAAGTTCCTTTCGGCGGGCAGCCTGGGCGCAACGAACGCGCTTTGGAAGGTGAGCGAAAGCTCCGTGCACCCGCGCTGGAACGGCCAGAAGATGAAGCTGGAACAGTCCGTGCCGCTGACGGGCGCAAAGAAGGTCTATATCATGCTCGGCATGAACGACCTCGCCGCTGTCGGGCTCGACCGCGCAAAGGCGAACTTCGACAAGCTCTGCAGCAACATCCTCGCCGCCGCGCCGGATGTGCAGATCTATGTGGAATCTGTCACGCCGCGCGTAAAAACATCCAACCCCGGCACGCTCAACAACACGAATATCACCAAATACAACGGGATGCTCGCCGATCTTTGCATGCAGCGCGGCTGGTACTTCGTCAACGTCGCCGAAACGATGTTTGACAGCGAGGGCTGCCTGAAGCAAAGCTACTGCAGCGACCCGAACGGGATGGGCATGCATTTTTCATTCACCGGCTGTGCCGCCTGGGCGGACTACCTCTATACGCATACTGCTTGATTTAGGAAAGGAAGTTTCACTTGAAAAAACGAATTCTTGCGCTGGTTCTGCTGCTTTGCATGCTGCTGACGCTCAATGCCTGCAAAAAAGATGAAGAACCGGTTGTGACAGAAGAATCGACCGAACCGACCACGCTTTCCGCTGTTGTGCCCGAAAGCGCACGCGCGGACGTGAGCTATTTTGACGACGTTGTGTTCATCGGCGATTCGATCAGCGAAGGGCTGTCCAACTGCGAGGCGGCCGAAGATAAAATGGGCGGCGCGCAGTTTTTGACCTCTGTGAGCCTGAGCGCAACGAACGCGCTGTGGGAGGTGTCCTCCCGTTCGGTGCACCCGCGCTATCGCGGCGAAAAAATGAAGGTCGAACGTGCGGTGGCACTGTCCGGCGCAACAAAGGTCTATCTCATGCTCGGCATGAACGACATCATCGCCGTCGGTGTGGACAAGGCGGCGGCAAACTTTGAAAAGCTGTGCGACGCGATCCTTACAAATGCGCCCGACGTGGAGCTGTTTGTGGAATCTGTGACGCCGCTGGCCGGCGAGGGCAAAACGAGCGGTGAGCACACGCTGAACAATGCGACGATCTCGCAGTACAACGCGTTGCTGGAAGAGATGTGTCTGAACCGCGGCTGGCATTATCTGAACGTTGCCGAAGCGCTGCGCGGCGCAGACGGCTATCTGCGCACCGATCTGTGCAGCGATCCGAACGGGATGGGCATGCACCTGACCTTCGGCGGCTGCGAGGCTTGGATCGACTATCTTTATACACATACACTGACGGACGGGGGAATTGACGCATGAAAAAAAGATGGATGGCACTGCTGCTGATCGCCTGTTTGGCGCTCTCGCTTTGTGCCTGCAAAGGTAAGGAAGAAAATGAACA
The DNA here is from genome assembly GCA_902792985.1 of Oscillospiraceae bacterium. Taxonomy (GTDB): domain Bacteria; phylum Bacillota; class Clostridia; order Oscillospirales; family Acutalibacteraceae; genus UBA6857. Next base: position 943 of record CADBBT010000008.1, on the reverse strand, counting down.
GGCAAGCGAGCCCTCCGCCGCGGTCGCGGCACAGGAGAGCGAGACGGCCGATTTGACCGAAGCGCCGACCACAACTGCCGCACCGACCACGACCGAAACAACGACAGCGCCGACAACAACGGCAAAACCGACCACCACAGCGGCGCCGACGACCACAACAACAAAACCGACCACAACGGCAGCGCCGACCACGACGGCGAAACCGACGACGACCAAAGCGCCGACTACAACGGCAAAGCCCACAACGACGAAGCCGACCACGACGAAGGCGCCGACGACCAAGCCGACCACGACGCAGGCGGAAAAATCGGTCGATCTGACCGCGCTGCGCGACAGGATCATCTCCGCTGCCGGAGTGCAGGGCGCCATGCCGCTGCCGAAGGAGCGTTTGACCGACCTTTACGGGATCGCCCAGGGCGACATTGCGTCTGCAGGCTGTTTCATCACCGTGAACGGCTCGTTCCCGGACGAGGCGATCATGATCGAAGCGAAGAACAGCGCAGCCAAAAGCCGCATCGTCTCCGCGCTGAACACCCGTTTGAGCGACGTGCTTGTGCAGGCGCAGAACTATGACCCGGAGGATTATGCCCTGGCGCGCCAGTGCAAGGTCATCACATCCGGCAATTATGTGGCGCTCTTTGTGTCGCCCTCCCATGCCGCGATGGAATCCACTTTCCGTTCGGCTGTCGGCTGATCCAATCCGAGTGTTCGAAAGAGATGGCGGTGACGCACACGCCGCGCCGTCTCTTTTTTGTGCTTTTTTCAATCGAGAAATGCGGCTGCGGTTGATGGTTTGGTTTTGCGTTCGCGGGGGTGTGATTCGCGGCAAACCTTTTTCGCGGCTGTGTGTATGGTTCGTTGTCTTTCGCTTTTTTCGCACGGTGCCTCCGGCGGGTCCATTCTTTCTCTTTCTCTTGCGAAAGAGAAAGAATAGACGAAGAAA
>CADBBT010000007.1 GCA_902792985.1 Oscillospiraceae bacterium | reverse complement strand
AAGGAAAGCGCATGATTAACCTCGGACAGGAATACAGCGAAGAAAATCTTCGCGCGTATTTTCGTGGCTGGGATGTGCGGCCGCAGTCGAATATTCAGCCGCAGATTCCGGCAAAAAACTATGTGTTTTCCTACGACAACTGGCAGACGCTGGTGGTCAATATCGTCGCTACGATTGAAGCTGTTCGGGTTTGTCCGGATCAAAACCGGGCGATGTATCGACTGATGGCGGACGAGATCCGTAAGTTTGAAAAACGGGTCGCGCAGCAGAATCTGATGCTCGATCATGATCTGAAAAATGACGACGACGTGTGCCGTTACAAGTCGGAATGCGAGGCCGAAATCGGCGAACTGACTGAGACGCGCCAGCGGTTCCGCAACGCGCTCAAACGGGCGGTGCGCGCGGACGATACAGAAAAAATCTGCGAATACAAAGACGAGATTTCGCTCTTGACGCAGCGCCTGGCGCTTATGCACTGCCACATCCGTATCTGCAACAGCATTGTGGATGACGAGCCGGAATTGGAACTGAAACAACGGCAGATTTACGATCTTGCGCTTGAGCAGGAAAGAAGACAACAGCAACAATTCAGATACAGCAATAAAGGAGATTACGAACGTTGAAAAATGAAATCAAAAACGAAAGGAACGATGCGATGAACCATAGCGGATTGCCCCGGATGCGGACAATCCCGCAAGCCTTCAAAGAGATCAAAGCCATAGATCCGAACACGTCGATCACGATGTCTGCCCTGCGCCGTCTGGTGAAGGAAGGCCTCGTTGATACGGTGCAGGTTGCGAACAAGCGACTTCTCAATCTGGACTTGCTTTTTGACCGGTTGGCGTGCTATAATGGCTCTGCTGCCGCACTTCGTTCTAACAGGAATGAGGTGTAACCTATGGCTCAAGTTTCAAAACGTATCAGCAAGAAAGGAGTGGTCAGTTATAACATTCGCGTCTCTGACGGTTACGACGGTCTTGGCAAACAGATCATCCATCAGATGACGTGGCACCCCGACCCGTCGATGTCTGCACGGCAGGCCGAACGGGAAGCACAAAAGCAATGTATTCTGTTTGAAGAAAAAGTCAAAAGCGGACAGTTCTCGCAGACCAACGTCTGTTTCCGCGAACTCGCCGATGAATATCTGCATCTAGTGGAACAGATGAACACCATGCGTCTGTCCAGTCTGCAGCGGCTGCTCTCCTGCAGAGAGCGCACCTACCGTGCACTCGGCAATCTGCCGGTCGCATCCATCCGCTACCGGGATGTGCAGTCGTTCATCACGTCGCTGAGCGAACCCGGCATGAACCAGCGCACCGGCGGCGGACTCGGAACAAAGTCGCAGGTGCATCATCTGACGCTCGTGTCAAACGTCATGCGCTACGCAATCAGATGCGGCATCCGCGAAACCAATCCGTGTCAGGGCGTCATCGTCAAACAGATCCCGTCGAAGCCGCACAACATCTATACACTGGCCGAAGAGAAAGCGCTGCTCGCGGCGCTCGCAAAGGACGCGCCGATGAAGTACTATGTCTTCTTTGCGCTCGTGATCTACACCGGCATGCGCATCGGAGAAGTTGCCGGGCTGGAATGGTCGGACATCGACCTTTCCACCGGGATCATGCAGATCCGGCGCACGAGCGAGTATTGCAACAAGTCCACCGGCACGTTCACGAACGATCCGAAGACCAAAGCCAGCAAGCGTGTGCTCAAGCTGCCGGAGGAGGTCGTCAATCTGCTCAAGCAATTCAAGTTTCAGCAGAACACCGACAAAGTCAACCTCGGCGACCAGTGGGTGGAATGCGACCGGCTGTTCACCAAAACGTTCGGTGAGCCGATCAACCCGAACCAGCCGCGCAACTTTCTGCGCAAGTTCTGCAAGGCGCACGATCTGCCCTACAAAGCGGTGCACAATATGCGCCACAGCTTTGCAACAGAGCTGATCGTCGGCAAGCAGGTAGATCCGAAAACGATCAGTTCCGTGCTCGGGCATTCCGACACGGCGACCACGCTGAAGATCTACACACACGAACTGCAGGCGGCAAATGTGATGGCGATCGACTACGTTGCAGACCTCTTCGGGCACATGCCTTTGACCACCGCAAAAACAGCCGGTAACGATAAATAAGAATAAAAATAAGAATAAAAAATGGAAAACGCCCTGTTCACAGGGCCTCAGGCCGCATGAACAGGGCATTCTTTTTGGCGGAGAGCAAGGGATTCGAACCCTCGAAACCGCGTTGACGGTTTACACGATTTCCAGTCGTGCTCCTTCGACCAGCTCGGACAACTCTCCACGTCGCCTAAGTATTATACATAAACGCGACAGAAAAATCAAGTGCTTTTTGAAGTTTTTTTTGTTTTCTTTCATTTTCTTCTGCGGCGCGGTTGCCGCCGGCTGAAAAACCGTCCCGTCATCCCGCTCTGCGCAAAAAAACAGTTGCCGCAAACGCGACAACTGTTTCATGTTCATTGTTCGTTTGCCCAATCAGAAGATCAGCGCAAGCTTCGCCATGAATACGTCGAATTTGATTGCAAGAACCAAAAGGTTAACAAATGTGGCAATCGCGGTAATCATGTTTGTGACTCCCTTCTTCTTTGTTTTCTATCGTGTTTTCGGATAGGCTTTCTTTAAGTAGAGTATAACAGACGAACTCCACAAAAGTATGAACAAATTGTGAATTTACAGCAGCTTTCTGCGATTCTCAGACACGCGCGACCATTTCACCGTAGAGTTCTTTTTCTTCCTTGATGAACGCTTCTACCTGCTCCACCGTCGGCATTGCGGCCGAGCAGCTGTGCGCGGAGATGAGCATGGAGGCGCTCGCCGTGCCGAATTCCAGCGCATCGATCACATCGTAACCGTCCAGCAGGCAGCGGATGAATGCGGACGCGTAACCATCGCCGCCGCCGAAGCCCTTAAGCTTTTTGACGGGGAAGGGCTTGATGGTGTAGCTCTTGCCGTCGTTGGTATAGGCGGTGGAGCCGTCCTTGCCGTGCTTGATGATGACGATCTTGTTGCCGTAGCTGTGCCAAAGCTTTGCGCTTTCCTCGTCACTTGCGCAAACGCCGGTGATCGCTTCGGTCAAATCGTATTCCTCACGAGAGCCGAGCATGATGTCGCTGTTGCGGGCAACCATCGAATAATAGATGGAGATCTCGTCCGGATTCTTCCAGGTGTAGGCGCGATAGTCGATGTCGAAGATCACGACCACACCGTTTTTCTTGGCGAGCATCATCGCTTTGAGCGCCGCCTCACGGGAGGGCGACTGTGCAAGCGCTGTGCCGGAGATGACGATGGCTTTCGCGCTCTTGATATAATCCTCGCTGACTTCGCCGGGTTCGAGCATCAGATCCGCAACGCCGTCACGATACATCAGAATGCTGCTTTCGCTCGGGCTCTTGATCTCCGTGAAGGTCAGACCGAGCTTTTCGCCGTTCTTTGCACGGAAGATGTTTGAGGTGTCGATGCCCTCGTTGTTGAAATAGTTCACCACATAGTCGCCGTGCTGGTCATCGGAAACTTTGCCGATGAAACCGACCTTTTTGCCAAGACGGGCAAGGCCGACAGCGATGTTCGCCGGGGAGCCGCCGACATACTTGTTGAAGTTGCAGCTTTCGGAAAGCGGACGGTTCATGTCTGTGGGGTTAAAGTCGATGGCGACGCGGCCGATGGGGATCACGTCAAGGGGCTTGCTTTGGTCAAATGTAATGTACTTCATACGGGCAACACCTTTCTAATAAGCAATTTTGCAATATTCAACAAGCTCGAAAAGAAGAGCTTGATTTTCTGAAGAAGCGTCTTTTCCGACGCGTTGAAGGGATCGGGCGTGAACGTGCCGTCTTCGTAGGAAAAGCTCTGGTTCTGATAGTTTGTCACATCGTCTTCGCTGAGTGTGATCACACGCATCCCGTAAGGGCCGCTTTTGGCAAACTCACAGCCATAGGTCAGGTTGAGTTCAATGCCGTCATAGGTGCCGGTATAGCCTTCGGTGTGCATATGGCCGAAGAATGCGGCGATGATATCGCCCTGCTGCTTCCAAGCGGTGAACTCATCGCTGGCGCCTTCGCTTTGATAAACCTTGGTAAAGTAACCGTGTGCACCGTCGACCAGCTTATAGCTCTTGAACCCGTAGGGGCTCGCGCCCGCATCGTTCCATTTGCATTCTTCAAAGAGATTGCCGACTTCGTCCACAGGGATGTGCTGGAACGCGAACGCCGGCGTGGCCGTTCCGTCCTGCGCCTTCTGCGCGCTGCTGTCGGAAACATACCACTCAATGGACGCCGGGTCGATCTCGTGTTCGCCGCTGTCCAGGCAATAGACGTTGAGCTTGACCTGCTTGCCGTCCGCGCCGTAGATCGGCAGACGGTAATCGATGCCCGCGCTCATGTCGCTCATGTCGTTCGTCAGGTTGTGGCTGTAGGTGGCATAAAGCGCTTTCCAGTCCTCGTTGCTGACATTGACCTTGTAGTCATTGTTGCCCTGCACCATCGCGAAGGGCACGCCGCTTTCCTCAAAGATCGAAAGCACATACTGTGCGGCGAGGATCGCGTTGCTGTGGGTCTTTTCCTTGTCCTTTCCCTTCAGCCCGAAGGCAAATACGCCCTCCACGATGCCGAAATTGTCCTTGAAATCAGCAAGACGAAAATCTTCTACAAGGTCGCCTGTGAAGACAATCAGATCGGGCTGCGCCTGCTCGATCGCCTTGGTCAAAAAGGGCTTGAGCTCGTGCGCCGGATACTGGTCATCCTGTGTGTCTGTCAGATGCAGGATGGTGAATTTTCCGTCCTTGCTGAATTTCAGCGCCGGCGCGGCAATTTCCTGCGCGGCAGTTTCCTGCACGGCAAAGCCGGCAACGGAAAACACCGAAAGCAGCAGCAGCGCGCTCAAGAGCAGGCTGAGAACTTTGGTTGTTTTTTTCATCAAATATGACCTCCCGTTTCAAAAATTTCAATGTGCTTTTTCGCGTTCAGATAGGCGCCCTCGATCTCTGCGCAGTGCAGGTCGTAGTAGCCCTTGATCTGACCGGCCGCGTATTTTTCGCGTACAGTCTGTTCCACACGGTCAAACGTGGCGGTAGCAATATTGATCTTTTTGATGCCGCAGCGGAAGCACTGCTTGAACTCTTCGGGCAAAATGCCTGTGCCGCCGTGCAGCACCAGGGGCACAGCCACACAGTCGCGCACCTTTTCCAGAATGTCGAACCGCAGATGCGGCGTTTCCTTGTAATTGCCGTGGGCGTTGCCGATGGCAACGGCAAGCGCATCCACACCGGTCTCTTCGGCAAAACGCTTTGCCTGAGCGGGATCCGTGCAGCGCATGGCGATATCCTCGCTGCCGTCCTCACTGCCGCCGACACAGCCGATCTCCGCTTCCACCGCCGCGCCGTAGGGCTTCGCCATGGCGACGACTTCCTTGGTCATGCGGATGTTCTCTTCGAGCGGCAGATGCGAGCCGTCAAACATAACGGACGTAAAGCCGAGCTCGAGCGCGTGTTTGATGCAGCCGAGGGTGGTGCCGTGGTCGAGATGGACCGCCACGGGAACCTGCGCTTCCTTTGCGGCAGCGAGCATCAGCGGACCGATCAGCGCCAGCGGCGAATGGTTCAGCCGCACCTCCGCGATCTGCAGGATGATGGGCGCCTTCGCCTCTTCGGCGGCACGGATCACACCACGCACCATTTCCATGTTGGCGATACTGAACGAGCCGACGGCGTAGTTGCCCTTTTGGGCATCCGCCAGCAGAGTTTTCATGTTGACAAGGGGCATAATGGGTCTCTCCTTTGCAAAACAGGGTTTATTCGATGGATTTGAGTGATTCGACCATATCGATCTTGCGCAGGTTGCGCATGAGGACAAGGTTGACAAGCATGGTAAAGCCGAGAGAAAGCAGGGCTGCGTAAACAAAGGACATGATGCCCGGGTTGCGGCCGAAGCGGATAATGTCCACTTCGCCGACAAGCAGCACCAGTCGGTGCAGACCGATGCCCAGGAGCAGTCCGATCACAGTACCGATCACGCTCAGAAGCATATTCTCGCGGAAGATATACGACGCGACCTCGCCGGGCGTAAAGCCGAGCACTTTGATCGTGGCGATCTCCTTCATGCGTTCGTGGATGTTGATGCTGGACAGGTTGTACATGACGACCAGCGACAGCATGGCCGCAGAAGCCACAAGCACAAGCACGATAAAGCCCAAAGCGTTGAACAGGTTTTCAAAGCTGGACTGAATGTCTTCCTGATAAGCCAGCGCGGTAATGGTGTAATCGTTGATGAGCTTTTGCGAAAGCGTCTGTTTTTGCGTGCCGTCCAGGTCGTAGGCAAGGTTGGCAGTGACATAGTTGAACTGCGGGTTTGCACCGAAGACCGCCGCATAGACCTCCTTGGTCATATAGACATAATGGAAGGTGTAGTTTTCCGCAATGGCGGCCACAGGCACACTGACAGCGTTGTCTGTGTCGAGCTTCACGATGATAGAATCACCGATGCCGAGCTTCAGCGTTCTTGCCAGCTTATTGCTGATCACGCAGCCGTTTTGCGGCAGATAGATCAGATCTCCCGTCTTGTCATCGCGCAGATAGATATAGTTTGGCAGCGCGTTTTCATCGTCCGGCACAAGCAGGTAGGTTTCCATCAGCTTCGGATCGTCCGGATCCATCTTGTCGCTGGTGGTATCGTAAATTTTCATATAGGTCAGGTTTGCCATCGCGATCTCGGGCTGGGAGCGCACAAAGTTCAGCGCGGCAGATTCACCGAGCGACAGATCATAGCTGCCGTTGGTCACGATCTGCATATCATAGCGGAAGATGCTGTCTTCGTTTGTGAACTGTTCCTCCAGACTCGTGTTGATGGATTTATCCAGACCGAAGGCGGCAACCAGCAGCGCAGAGCAACCCAGAACACCGATGACAGCCATGATAAAGCGTTTTTTGTTGCGGAACACGTTGCGGAACGTGACTTTCCATGTAAAGGACAGCGACGACCACAGCGTCGGGAATCGTTCGAGGAAAACGCGCTTGCCGCCCTTGGGTGCCTTTGGCCGCATCAGCGTTGACGCAACCGCAGACAGGCTGCGATAGCTTGCGGTGTATGCCGCAAAAAGGGTTGTGCCGACCGAGATCAAAATGCCCGGAATGGCGTAGCCGAAACGGTATTTGATGATCAGCGCCGGCATCTCAAACATGATGCCGTAGGCAAAGTTGATCGCCGATGGGAAGAGTACAAAACCCAGCAGGCTGCCCGCAATGCCGCCGATCAGACTGGCGGAGAGCGCATAGATCAGATACTTGCGCACGATCTCACGGTTGCGGAAGCCGAGCGCCTTGAGCGTACCGAGCTGTGTGCGTTCATCTTCGACCATACGGGTCATGGTATTCAGGCTGACCATGGTGGAAACGATGAAGAAGAACCACGGGAAGATAATGGCGATGGCCGCCGTTCGGTCAGCCGTGCCCTTGTAGTCCTCATAGCCGCGCAGCGCTTCGTCACGGTCGTTGACATACCATTTTGCGGAATCGAGATCCAGCAAAAACGCCTTGGCGTGGTCAAGCTGATTTTTCGCGTCCTCCAGCTTTTTATACGCCTCTTCGCGCTGCTTTTCAAACTCCTCCTGCGCGGTGCCGGCGTTGGCTTTGGCAAGCGACAGGTTCGTCTCATAGTTCGTGATCTGATTTTTATAATCGGAAAGCTGCGAGAGCACTTCCAGTTCGCCGAAACGGATATCATCGTTCGCGCTGGTCAGTTCTTTTTCCGCTGCGTCAAGCTGCGCCTGCGCGCTTTCCAGCGAGGTATTCACACCGTCAAGCTGCGAAACAAGGCGTTTGGCGTTATCGAGCTCCACCTTCTTTTGCGCGAGTACGGTCTTGGTTTCGGAAAGCTGCTGCTTGGTGCCGGCAAGCTGGATCTCCAGGTTCTGGATCTGCGGTTCCAGATATGCCGCCATTTCTTCGGCGGTGCCGACAGCGGTCAAAGAGTTGATGCCGGCCATGATCTGGTCCACCTCGGCGCCGACAAGTCCGCTTTGCTCAAAGCGGTCGATAATGTTGCTCACATCTCCGCCCTGTCGCTGATCGAGCGCAGTCATGGCGCTGCGGGTCGTGGCGATGAGCTGTTCCAGATAATCGATCGTGGTCAGCAGCGAATTCACCTGCAGGTTTGCAACATTATATTCTGTTTGCGCGTTCTTGAGATCGGTCTCCGAATCCGCATACTGCTCAAACTGCGCCTTGGCCGCGAGATATTCGCTGCGCTTTTGCTCCCACGCGGCATACTGTGTGGAATGCTCCAGTTTAGACGCGTCGATCTTTTCACTGGCCTCTTTTGCCTTTTCATTATATTGACGCTTATATTCCGCCAGCTTTGCATCACCGTTTTCCGCCATGTCAAGGATGGTCTTCACCTTTTCCTCCGCGGCAGCAATGGTGGTATCGGTCTTTTCCTTGGCACGGGCATAGTCAACTTCGCCCTTTTCGACCATCTGCGTGTACTGATCCTTGAGCTTTGCAACGCGCGACGCCAGACACTGCTGTGAAATGGACTCAATATAATCGGCGTAAGGTTTGACGAACGCTTTGTATTTTTCGCTGTAAGGATCCATGTTCTCCGTGCCGACAAGCTTGATGGAAAGGCCGCTGTAGTAATCGACCGTGAAGTTTTCCTGCGGCACAAAGATGAATGTGCCGAGCTTACCGGTGCCGATAGATGTGGTGCCGCGCTCATAAGAGATGTAAAGCGGCGTGCGGATGATGCCGACGATGGTATACTCCGTGTTCTGCAGGGAACCTGCGATATCGGTACCCGCGCCGTCGATGTTGACGGTCGCGCCGATCTGGAACTCGTCCGGCGCGGAAAGGTTGTCCGCTTCCACGACGCACTGGTTGAGCTGGGTCGGCCAGGTACCCTCTACAAGCTGCGGCCGGTTCAGGAAGGTGGGATCGTCCAGACCGGCGGAATCGTTGATTGCGCGCTGAATGTCCAGACCGTAGGCGCGCACGGTCAGCTCAGAGCCGTCAAGCTCGCTGATCTTTTCGCCGTTCACGCGCAGCACACCGTCGATGAACTTGACGCCCTCCACAGTCTCCACGCCTTCAATGCTGGAGATGACGTTCACGTCGCTGTCTGTCAGACCCGCGGTGGAAAGGACCTGCAGGTCCATGATGTTGGCGTCCTTATAGTATTTTTCAGCCGTTTCTATCATATCGGGCGCAGCCGCGTTCACGCCGGCAAAGAAACTCACGCCCAGCGCCACGATGGCGATGAGCGAAATGAAGCGCGAACGCGTGCGTTCAATGGTGCGCCAGGTGTCCTTTAAAAGTACGTTGTTCATGTTAGAAAAACTCCCGAGAAAAAGAGTGGAGAGTAATTCGGATTTCCGAATTGATTTCGCTGCGCGAAATCACCATTCCAGCAGATCGACCGAAACCGGGTGATCGTTGACAGCGATCTGCACCACACGGCCGGAGCGCATGGTGATGATGCGGTCCGCCATGCCTGCCAGAGCATGGTTGTGCGTGATGACAATCACGGTCGTGCCCGTTTCCCGGCAGGTGCGCTGCAGCAGACGCAAAATCTGCTTGCCGGTCTTATAGTCCAGCGCGCCGGTCGGCTCGTCGCACAGCAGAAGCTTCGGATTCTTCGCCAGCGCACGCGCAATGGAAACGCGCTGCTGCTCACCGCCTGAAAGCTGCGACGGGAAGTTATCCATTCGGTCGCGCAGACCGACTTTTTCCAGAATCTTGCGCGGGTTCTGCGCTTTCTTGCAAAGCTGCGTTGCAAGCTCAACGTTTTCCAGTGCCGTCAGGTTCGGCACAAGGTTATAGAACTGGAACACGAAGCCGATATCATTGCGGCGGTAGTCCACCAGCTCCTCCTTGGAAAGCCCGTTGATCAGCCGCCCTGCCACGCGGATCTTACCGTCGTCGCAGGTATCCATGCCGCCGAGCATATTCAACACTGTGGACTTGCCGGCGCCGCTGGTACCGACGATCAGGCAGAACTCGCCTTTTTCCACACTGAAAGTCACACCGTCCACAGCGGGGATGATGACCTCGCCGGCGGTGTAACGCTTATATACGGAATCAAATTCAATAAAACTCAACAGGAACACTCCTTCGTCGTGTTCAATTCGGAATTCGGAATGTGGAATTCGGAATTGAGGGAAGTCACGCTGCGCGTGATGCGTCAAAAAAAGTAGTAAGCACGTCCAAATACTTGTTTGCGAAATTGCGGCTTTTATTCCTTCTCAACTGCGGTTGAAAGAGAAAAGCAGGAATCATGGGAAAGCGCGGTCTTCATTCCGAATTCAGTCTTTCGAATGCCGACTTTTTTCGCAAGCTTCCCAGACACCGCCGATATATGCGGCTCCGAGCGCGCGGTCATACAGTCCATAGCCCGGACGGGCGACCTCGCCCCAGATCATGCGGCCGTGGTCGGGACGGATGTAGCCATCAAAGCCGACGTCCTGCAGTGCGCGGACGATCTCATAGATGTCCAGCGAACCGGCAGCGGAAAGATGGGCGGTCTCATGAAAATGATGATCTTCGATTTTTACGTTGCGAATGTGGGCAAAATAGATGCGGTCGCCCACTTCGCGGATCATGGCGGGCAGATCATTGTCGGGCGAAGCGCCGAGCGAACCCGTGCAGAAGGTCAGGCCGTTATACGGGCTGTCGACCAGCTTCAAAAAGCGCTTGAGCGAATCCAGATCCCGAATGATGCGCGGCAGACCGAAGATGTCCCATGGGGGGTCGTCCGGATGGATCGCCATTCTGACGTCGCACTCCTCGCAGACGGGAATGATTTTTTCAAGGAAATACTGCAGGTTCGTCCAAAGGTCCTCTGCGGTGATCCCCTTATATTTTTCAAACAGATCCTTGATCTCGCCCATGCGTTCGGTTTCCCAGCCGGGCATGGCGTAGCCGTTGGAGTTGTCGTCGATCTCGCGGAACATCTGCTCGGCGGATTTGCCCTCGATCTGTTTGCCGTTATAGGACAGGCAGGTCGCGCCGTCGCCCATCGGCATTGCAAGGTCGGTGCGCGTCCAGTCAAAGACCGGCATAAAGTTGTAGCAGATGCATTTCACACCCGCCTTCGCAAGGTTGCGGATGGACGTGATGTAATTTTCGATATAGCGTTCGCGCGAAGGCAGACCGAGCTTGATGTCCTCATGGACGTTGACGGATTCAATGCACTCCATCGTCAGTCCTGCGTCCTCGATCTCTTTTTTCATCTCAAGAATCTGATCGAGCGGCCAGGGTTCGCCGCAAGGCAGCTTGTGCAGCGCGGGCACCACGCCCGTGACGCCGGGGATCTGTCGGATCTGTGCAAGGGACACGGTGTCCTTTTCGTCGCCGAACCAGCGAAATGTCATTTGCATAGCGGTATCTCCTTTATACGTTGTTATCGTTGATATGCGTTGTTTGTTCAAATGCTGCAGAGCACGCAGAGATAAAGCGCGCTGCTGCGGTCATATAAATGCAGTTCCCTTGTCCAGCCCAAAGCCGCGCCCTCGCCGCTCTTCAAAAACCGCCCTTCGCCGACATCATAGATGCAGCAAAGCACGTTTTTGCGGCCGTTCGTCAGCGCAGCGGGCAAAAGCGCTTCTGCGCCCATCGAAAAGAAGGTCGCGCAGATGTCCTGCCATTCCGCTTTGTCCGGCGTGCGCCAAACGCCGTTTTTGGCGTCCGCTTCCATTGCGGCGACTTCTTTTTTGCTAAGGGTGTATTCCCACTGCTGGTGGACGTCGATGCTGACCGGCAGAAAGTTGTGATAGTGATTCGCCATGCCGTGCGGCAAAAAGATCGCCTGTGTCTTCAGCGCGGTCTGCCGGCGCAGTGTGCGCGGCGAGACGACAAAAAAGTCGAGCAGTCCGGCGCAAAGCAAAACCGCCAGCAGCAGAGCGAAGATCCGTTTTTGTTTCATCAGGCTTTCCCCTTCTCTGTCCGGTTTGATCGTTCGAGCGCAGCAGAATCAGTATACAAACGCTAATATAGCCTAACTTAAAAAGCTATGTTTCCATATTAAAGCACTTTATCATACCACATATTTATGAAAAATTCCACAATAATTGAAAAAAAACTCCTCTTCGCGCACACTTTTCTTGCACTGCGCAAAAGGAAAAACAGCCTTCGGCGTAAAAACCGTAAAAATTTACAATTTTTCAATGTTTTTTTTGGAATCTATATGAAAAAAAGCAGTAGACAAACGGCGGATTTTTTGTTAAAATTTTTCTAAATGCGCAAAGGGTTTCCTTGCGTTTAAACACTGTATATTATTTTTCAGGAGGATTGATTCCGATGGGCAAAAAATTTGTTTATTTGTTCAAAGAGGGAAATGCGAACATGAGAGAACTCCTCGGCGGCAAGGGCGCAAACCTTGCTGAGATGACGAATCTCGGTCTTCCCGTTCCCCAGGGCTTCACCATCACCACCGAAGCCTGCACCCAGTACTATGAGGACGGCCGTCGCATCAACGACGACATTCAGGCCGAAATCATGGCAACGATTCCGAAGCTGGAAGAGATCACCGGCAAAAAGTTCGGCGACGAGGAGAACCCGCTGCTCGTTTCCGTGCGTTCCGGCGCAAGAGCTTCCATGCCCGGCATGATGGACACCATTCTCAACCTCGGCCTGAACGAGCGCGTGGTCAACGTCATTGCCGAAAAATCGAACAACCCCCGCTGGGCCTGGGACTGCTATCGCCGTTTCATCCAGATGTTCTCTGACGTCGTTATGGAAGTCGGCAAGAAGTATTTTGAACAGCTCATCGACAAGATGAAAGAAGAAAAGGGTGTGAAGCAGGACGTTGAACTGACTGCGGAAGACCTCAAGACTCTCGCCGGCCAGTTCAAAGAGGAATATAAGAACCAGCTCGGCAAGGATTTCCCGGACGATCCGAAAGAGCAGCTTTTCGAAGCGATCAAGGCTGTGTTCCGTTCCTGGGACAACCCGCGCGCCAACGTTTATCGCCGTGACAACGACATCCCCTATTCCTGGGGTACTGCTGTCAACGTGCAGGCGATGGCCTTCGGCAACATGGGCGACGATTGCGGCACCGGCGTTGCGTTTACCCGTGACCCGGCCACCGGCAACAAGGGCCTGTTCGGTGAGTTCCTGACCAATGCACAGGGCGAAGACGTCGTTGCAGGCGTGCGTACCCCGATGCACATCTCCGAGATGGAGCAGAAGTTCCCCGAAGCTTTTGCGCAGTTCAAAGATGTTTGCCAGAAGCTTGAAAACCACTACAGAGACATGCAGGACATGGAGTTCACCGTGGAGCACGGCAAACTGTTCATGCTGCAGACCAGAAACGGCAAGCGTACTGCGCAGGCCGCGCTGAAGATCGCCTGCGACCTTGTGGACGAAGGCATGCGCACCGAGCAGGAAGCCGTTCTCATGATCGACCCGCGTAACCTTGACACCCTGCTGCACCCGCAGTTCGACGCAAAAGCGCTCAAAGCTGCCACACCGATGGGCAAAGGTCTCGGCGCTTCTCCGGGCGCTGCCTGCGGCCAGATCGTGTTCACCGCCGACGATGCTGAAAAATGGAACGCCGCCGGCAAGAAAGTCATCCTTGTCCGTCTGGAGACCTCTCCGGAAGACATCACCGGCATGAAAGCCTCCCAGGGCATCCTGACCGTCCGCGGCGGTATGACCTCCCACGCGGCTGTTGTTGCCCGCGGCATGGGCACCTGCTGCGTCTCCGGCTGCTCCGACATCGTGATGGATGAAGAAAACAAAGAGTTCACCCTCGCCGGCAAGGAATTCCACGAAGGCGACGTGATCTCCATCGACGGCTCCACCGGTAACATCTACGACGGCGCCATCCCGACCGTTGACGCTTCCATCGCCGGTGAATTCGGCCGCGTCATGGCTTGGGCTGACAAATACAGAGTTCTCAAGGTTCGCACAAACGCCGACACTCCGGCTGACGCGAAGAAAGCCCGCGAGCTTGGCGCAGAAGGCATCGGCCTTTGCCGTACCGAGCACATGTTCTTCGAGCCGGACCGCATCGCTGCGTTCCGCGAGATGATCTGCTCCGACACTGTGGAAGAGCGCGAAGCCGCCCTTGCAAAGATCCTGCCGATGCAGCAGTCTGACTTTGAAAAGCTCTATGAAGCGCTGGAAGGCTGCCCGGTCACCATCCGCTTCCTGGATCCCCCGCTGCACGAGTTCGTGCCGACCGAAGAGGCCGACATCGAAGCACTCGCCGCTGCACAGGGCAAGAGCGTTGAGACCATCAAGGGCATCATCCAGGGCCTGCACGAGTTCAACCCGATGATGGGTCACCGTGGCTGCCGTCTGGCTGTCACCTATCCGGAAATCGCGAAGATGCAGACCGCTGCTGTCATCCGTGCCGCCATCAACGTCAAGAAGGCGCATCCGGACTGGAGCATCGTTCCCGAAATCATGATCCCGCTCGTGGGCGACACGAAGGAACTCAAGTATGTCAAGAAGTTCGTTGTGGAAACCGCTGATGCTGAAATCGCCGCCGCCGGCAGCGACCTCAAGTATGAAGTGGGTACCATGATCGAGATCCCGCGCGCAGCGCTGACTGCCGACGAGATCGCGAAGGACGCTGAGTTCTTCTGCTTCGGCACCAACGACCTGACCCAGATGACCTACGGCTTCAGCCGTGACGACGCCGGTAAGTTCCTTGATGCTTACTATGACGCCAAGATCTTCGAAAACGATCCGTTTGCGAAGCTCGACCAGATCGGTGTTGGCCGTCTGATGGAAATGGCTGTCGAAATGGGCAAGAAGGTCCGTCCGGAAATGCATTGCGGCATCTGCGGCGAGCACGGCGGCGACCCGACATCTGTGGAATTCTGCCACAAGATCGGCCTCGACTACGTCTCCTGCTCCCCGTTCCGCGTGCCCATCGCTCGTCTGGCTGCGGCACAGGCTGCGATCAGCGCAAATGCGTAACGTCTGATCAGATAACATCAAAACTCCGTCGGAGAAATCCGGCGGAGTTTTTGCGTGTGGGGGAGGTCACGCTCAACATGCGAATTGCCACTCAAAAAACCAAGTGCAACGATAGCTTTACTTTTATTCTAATGTATGGTATTATTCTATAGAGGTGAAAAAATGAGTTCAAAAAACAATAATAATGAAGGTTGCGGTTGTGCTCTATTGGTTTTCCTGCTTCTATCGATGGGCGGCCTCATGATGGCTTTAAGCGACATGAAAAAAGAGGGAATTATCATTATGTCAGTTGGGCTTATTGGTTTAATTATATGCTTAATAGGAATGACTGATAAAACCGAACAAAAAAAGAGAAACAACAACAAAAACGCGGAAAGAACTGGCATTAAGAAAAGAAAAAGCAATAATTATTTTGAAGTTATCCCACATACATATTATGGTGGTTCTACCCTTAACGATAATGAAGTTAACAAGGAAAAAGATACTAATAACAACATGAACGGTCTTGCATATGAGAAATATGTTGCTGATCGGCTTGAAAGCATGGGATATAAAAGAGTAAATGTGACAAAAAGCAGTGGAGACTTTGGCGCAGATATTTTGGCTTTTCGCGATGGAAAACAATACTGTATTCAGTGCAAACGCTATTCAAAACCAGTTGGTTTGCATGCAATTCAAGAGGTGTATTCCGCAAAAAGTTTTTACTCATGTGACATCGCCATGGTCATTACAACCTCACAATTCACAAAAGCTGCAAAAGAATTTGCAGAAAAGACTGGCGTTGTATTAATTGAAAACTTTGAATAACCTTTCAACTGACACTAAACCAGCTCTAAATGGACACAAAAATGGTGGTGAAAAATGAGCATAGAATTAACAGAAGAAATACGCAATTTCGAGTTTACTTCTTCTATGGACTTCGAGATTAGAAAGCATTATGTTGAACAATTAGCTTTTGCTGTTTTAAGATATTGCTATAACGAATACGACAGTCTTATATTAAGTGATTCACCAGATCTTCAAAGTTCAGATCGCTCTTTGGGCATTGAAGTCACTGAAGTAGCAATTAATAAGATTAAATCAATAGAAGGTGACTTTGAAAAATACAGAAAAAAAGGAAAAGCTCATTATCTTAAACAAATTGAGAATAAAGGTGGTCTGGCAACAGAGTTCTCTTATACCACCCCTGGCATAACCAAGCAAGATGAACTTGATGCAATGAAAAAGATTTTTCAGAAAAAGATAAACAAGATTCCGAGTTATAAGCAAAAGGGTTACATAAAACTTGGTTTGATTATGGTTATGGATGAAATGCCTATTCCCAATACTGTATTAGAATGGAGAGAACACATCTATAAAATATACTCTAAAGCAGAATACAAATATGACATTATCTTTTTTACATATCACTATGCTTTGAGAGTTCTTGATCTTACAACTGGAAAAGACTCATGCAAAAAGATTGATGAAACTGATTATGACGCATTACGTAAATACGCACGGCTTATGGCCGAAAATACACTCTCATATTAAACTCATTTGAACGGTACGTCATTATTGTTTTATTGCCCACTGCAAAAACGCAGCCGCGCCCCAAAACGAAGGCTGAACCAGTGAAAGGACATCACAGTCCATTTGTTCATCTAAAAAATACTCCGTCGGAGAAATCCGGCGGAGTATTTGTGCGTGAGAAAAGTTCACCAAGTTTTCGTGGTTCAGCAAGCGAAATCAGGTTGAGGGGTCTTCTTTCCCGGCCTGTCGGCGCCGCGTCTCAGTGTCCGATCGCCTGCATCGCCGCCGCACGGAAGGCGGTATATTTCTTTTCGGGGATCGGCAAAACGGTGCCGTCGGTCAGCGTCACCTCGAAGCGGCGGATGTTACGCAAAAAATGCGGGTTGATCAAATAGCTCTGGTGACAGCGCAGGAACAGGTGGGGATACGTCTTTTCCAGCGACGCGACAGTGGCCATGATCTCCACTGTATCATTGACCGTGTGCAGAATACTGTGCTTACCGCCGGCCGCGGCCTCGATCCAGTAGATCGAATCGGACAAATAGAAATAGTCCGACCGGTCCAGCCCGTGAAAGTGGATGCGCTCGCCCTGCTGCGGCAGCGCGTTGGAACCGGCATAGACCTGGCTGAAGTTTGTGGGATAGATCACGTCGTCCTCATGCTTGCCGTGGGGATTGGAGATGTGGCAGACCAGAATACGCGGCACCTTATGCACGTTGCCGGCTTCATCCTTCTCTTTGCGCTCGCACCAGCAGAGCAGAAGCCGCTGATAGACCGAAATGTCGTGCCCATCAGGGTAATGTGTTACGACCGAGTAAGTCAGCATCACGTTGCAGAACGACGGATGCGTGCTGGCGTGCACCACCTTCAGATTGCCCATCGTGAAGCGCAGATTGTGCTCTTCCGCGCCCCAGACGCGCAGCATGGTTTCCCGCCCGCGCAAAAACTGCCCTTCGGCCGGACCGTACCACAGCGCATCGTCGTCCATGCTTTGCAAAAACGGCAGGTAGTCGTTCTCATAATAGCGGATGATCAGCTCGGCCGAGCGGTCGGCGATTTCGTTCCGAATCATACTTTGCACCTCCTGTCAGGGATAGTATACCGCAAATCAAAGGCAAAATCAAGCTGTTTTTGCAGGTTTACAAGTCATATCTGAAAAGATGTTGCTTTTTGGATGGGGGGTCCGTATAATAAGTGTGTAAGAAACAAGCGCAACGTTTCACACCCCCAATCACAACATCTGAAAAGGAGTATGAACATGAAAAACCGCAAAACAAAACTGACCGCCCTTCTGTTGGCCCTCGTCCTGCTGCTCTCGGTACTGCCGACGTTCGCCTTTGCCGGAAATGGTTCCGCACCGCTGCTCCCCGGGCATGGGGAAAGCGGCAACCAGAACGTGGAGCCGGACGTCAGAGAGGACGACATCAAAGGCGACGTCAAGCCGGACAAACCCTACATCAACGACGGCACGTCCAATGCAATCAACAACACTTCTATGCAGATCTTCGTGCGCACGCTGACCGGCAAAACGCTCACGCTTGAAACGGTGCCGAACGACACGATCGAAAACATCAAGCAGAAGATCCAGGAAAAAGAGAACATTCCGCCCGATCAGCAGCGGCTGCTCTTCAACGGCACGCAGCTGGAAGACGGCAGAACGCTCGCCGATTACAACATTCAGAAAGAAAGCACCTTGCATCTGGTTTTGCGCCTGCGCGGCGAGTCCCCGGTTCCGTCCGACACCGTGACACTCAACCTTGCTGACGGCTGTATACTCCTGTATCCCGACGGCTACCGCGTGGTCGATACATTTGAGCATCCCCTCAGGGAAGCCGATCGCGTTCCGCTGATCCCGCATCAGGGCTCCTACGTCATCACCGGTACCCGCGCCGCCGACACCCCGTTGATGATCTTCAACGAATCCGGCGAAGCAAAATCCTTTCACCTTGTGTTTGACAATGCCGAAATCCTGGCCGCCAGATGGTGCGGTGCGATGTCCGTTTCCGCAAACGCCGATACCGTTGTCAATATCACAAACATCGGCAGCAGCGTGGTCGCGGGCTACAATCACGCCGCGATCTGCGGCAACACCGACAACAACGCCCGGATGACAGTCAACCTGATCAATGCGGAGAACGGGCGCCTGATCTTATCCCGTCAAGATCTGGTTGCGTATGAGACGCTCCCGTGCGAAACGCTGGCAAAACGCATCGAAAACGCACCCGTTTTTAGATTCTGGGTTTATATCCCCGTCGGCAATGATGAATTGGGCGCGTTCGGCGTGCCGGTCGCGTGCAACGAAACCATTGCGCTGTTTGCGAACGGCGAAGCGGCGAACCCGATGCGTCTGCTGACTTTGACACAGCCGTATATCGCCCCGACGCCCGATCCCGAACTGACGAGCGCGCCGCAGAACGATACAAACGACCCGGTGCCCGCGAACCTCTGCAACTGGGACAACGTCGATCACGGCACATCTTTCTTCGGCCGGATCACCAAATTATTCCATACCATCCTCTGGCATTTCTCACGCCTGCTCGGCAGAAAGTAAGGCATGGAAGATTTATAACAATTCAATGAAACACAGTCAAGCAGCCGCGATCCGAACAGATCGCGGCTGTTGTGCACTATGGTTATGTTTGATCGAATGGATATCGCGCCCGGATCCTGCCGCCATCATTACAGCCGAACGCCATCGTTCCGTATGTGCCGGCGTAGCAGATCGTGCGGTCGTTTTTCAAAACCATAATGCGGGCAAATGCACGCTCGGTCGGTTTCACGCCGTCTTCAAAGCGAAATCCGGCGTTTTCCGCTTCCGCCAGGAAGCGCTTTCCGGCCGCTTCGTCTGTCAGTTCAACGTAAACGGGTTTGTTCGTGCTTTCCAGTTGTTTCAGGATGTTCTTCATGGGTCATACCTCTCTTGATGATAGATTCCCCAAAAGAGCGGCACGAAAAAACACCCCATCGTCCCGATGAGGTGTCTGCTGCAGTCAGTTACCCATCGGTCAAGCTTTAGCACCTTGCCCTGCGGCAGGTTGCTGTGCGGTCAACGGGCTTGTCCCTCGCGCACTCTTTATAGGTTGGCTCTATCATATTAGTCTGCACCGGCTTTGTCAAGCGGAAGACGCTGGTTTCGCGAAAAAGAACATATGTCCAGCGCAAACTCCCGTTTCACGGACTTTAAGAAAGCCCGGTTACGATAATTGTTGCAAATGTTTTCAAGCAGTGGTATGATAATCCTTAGAAACGATTCGACGGGAGGTGTTTTTATGGGTGACATCATTGTGTTCCCCGAAATCGAGGAACTGAAAAAGGAGATCGAGCGGCCGACCACCGAGATCTCCATGCTGATGGCGCAGCGCGACGAGCTGCAGTATGTCATTTGCAAAAACATCGAAATGGAATACATGCTTCGTCTCGGCGGACTGGAACATCAGGCGTTTTCGCTGCAATGCAAGTATCTGCGGCTGAAGCGGAAAGCGGAAATGATCCGGGCGCGTCTGAATCGCCGGGAGCAGGTGGATCTGGAACTCATCGACGCAATGCTTGACGAGGAGTTCGCGTCCTATCAGGCAAAACTGAACGAACAGATCCGGAAAACGCAGGATGCGGCGAATCGTAAAAACGCCAGAGAGTTGACGGAAGAAGAGACAAAGGAAGTCAAAAAACGCTATCGCCGCATTGTGAAAGCGCTGCATCCGGATCTGAATCCCGACGTGACACCGGCGCAGATCGATCTGTTCCATCAGGCAGTGAGCGCCTATGAAAACGGCGACCTGATGACACTTCGTATGATCGACGATATGGTTTGTCAGGAGGAGCTTCCCGCCGAAAAGCAGAACGCCGTGCAGGAACTGCAAAACCGCCGGGAGCAGCTGCGGAAACTGGCTAAGACCGTCCGCACGGAGATCGACACGATCAAGACCTCGTTCCCGTACACGGAACGGGATCTGCTGCGGGATGAGGCAATGATCGCGGAACGACGCGAAGAACTGCAGGCGTTGATCGACGAATATACAAAGGCTATCACTGACATGCAGGAACAAATCAATCACATGATGGAGTGAGAACATGGGCGACTTAACAACAACGGGCGGCGGCAGCGGACTTGTCGGCTTGCTGCACAGCACCGGCGGCTTGACGATTCCGAAGCCTTTTGAACGCGAGATTCACTTGTTCGATTCCCATGTTGCCGGAACGACGCATATTGAAGGCATCGAGGAACTGGAACCGTACCTGGAGATCGGTGAAAAGCTTCTGTTCTTCCGCGAGCCGGAGAACCCATACGACCCGAAGGCGATCATGATTCAGACGGAGACCGGCACCAAGATCGGCTATGTGCCGGAAAAGGACAACCTGATCTTTGCCAGATTGATGGACGCCGGCAAGCAGCTGTTCGGGCGCATCAAGGAAAAAGAAACGCGCGGCAAGTGGCTGCGCATTCAGATCGGGATTTATTTGCAGGATTGAACTTGCGGGAGACATATACTATGAAAGAACAGCAAAACAAACAACACCTCGATAAGATCCGCGGCTGTCTGATCGGCGGCGCTGCCGGTGATGCACTTGGCTATGCCGTTGAATTTGACAGCGAAGGCAGTATCTTTGCAAAGTACGGTTCCGGCGGCATCCGTGCCTACGCGCTTGACCCCAGCTCCGGCAAAGCGCTCATTTCCGACGATACGCAAATGACGCTTTTCACAGCGAACGGTCTGCTGTTTGCGGAAACGCGCGTTGCTATGCGCGGGATCGGCGGTCAGCCCAGCATGTACATGCTCCACGCGTATAAGGACTGGCTGCGCACGCAGGAGATGTCTTTTTCACAGGCTCAGAAGGATAAAAAACAGAACCGCTGCATCTCCTGGCTTTCCGATGTACCGGAGCTCTATCACCAGCGTGCGCCCGGCAACACCTGCCTGTCCGCCCTGTATACACGAGGCGACGCGGACAAAGAAAGCTATATCGATCACCCCATCAATCACAGCAAGGGCTGCGGCGGCGTGATGCGTGTTGCGCCGATGGGGCTGAAAAGGTATCTGTATGCCGATATAAAAACAATCGACCGCGAAGGCGCGGAGCTCGCAGCGATCACGCACGGGCACTCCCTCGGCTATATGCCGGCGGCGGTGCTGACGCACATCGTCCATCAAATTGTCTATTCCAATCGTGGGATGACACTCAAAGAGATCGTGGAGGAAGCGCGCGATACAGTCGCGGAGATTTTTGTGGGCGACCGACACTTGAATGAACTGACATCTTTGATCGATACAGCGATCGCGCTCTCCGAAAACGACAAAATCGACCTTGACAATATCCACACCCTCGGCGAAGGATGGGTCGGCGAAGAAGCGCTCGTGATCGCCATTTACTGCGCCCTGCGTTATCAAAATGATTTCTCGGCAGGCATTATCGCAGCAGTCAACCACAACGGCGACAGCGATTCCACCGGTGCGATTACAGGCAACATCCTCGGCGCGTGGCTCGGCTTTGACGCGATCGACGATCAATGGAAAAGGGATCTGGAACTGTATGACGTGATACTTGAAATGGCGAACGATCTCTGCTCCGGCTGTCAAATGAGTGAATACGGTGATTATGACGATCCCGACTGGGTGAGGAAGTATATCAAATTGCGTTGGAAAGAAACGACCTGACTCACGGTAAGACAAAGGAGGTTTCACCTTGTCAAACAAACCTCACAGCGAGATCCGCTGGGGCGGCGGTTACGACCATTATGACGAAAACGGCAAAAAGGTCGGTTCCAGCGTCCCGAACTTCCACGGCGGCTTTGACGAATATGACGCCAGTGGAAACAAGATCGGCGAATCGGTGGCGAATTCCAAAGGCGGATACACGCACTACGACAAGAATTACAGAAAGACCGGTGAAGTAAATCCGAATTTCAGCGGCGGCTTTGACCATCTTGACGCAGCGGGCAGAAAGATCGGTTCCAGCGATCTTTCCTTCTCCGGCGGGTACAACAACTCCTCCTCCGATCTTCGCTGCGTCGGCACGAGCATGCCGGAAGTGTATGAGTTTCAGGCGAATCATCAGATGCCGAAGCCTACCCAACCCGGCGCATATTACAGCAACACGTCGGACGGTGGCGGCTGCTACATCGCCACCTGCGTCTACGGTTCCTATGACTGTCCGCAGGTGTGGACGCTGCGCCGTTTCCGCGACGATACCCTGAAGCAATCTGCACCCGGCCGCGCTTTTGTGCGCATCTACTACGCTCTCAGTCCGACGTTTGTTCGCCGGTTCGGCAGCACGAAGCTGTTTCGGCGCTTCTGGCGCAAGGCTTGACCGGATGGTGAAGCGGCTGAATGAGAAAGGTGTTGCCAATACGAAGTATGAGGATCGATGAATCCCAAACGATGTTCCTACATGAGAAAGGAGCTTCAACATGAACATGACAAAAAAATTCCTTGCGATTCTTTTCGTAATTGCAATTGCCATCTGTGCTGCAGCTTGTGTAAGCACGTCGACTGAACCGGCCGACGAAACCACCGCGGCGGCGTCCGTCTCGATGACTGCAAAATCGACCACCAAAAGCGCCGCAACTACAACGAAACCCACAACGACCAAGCCGACGACGACGAAACCGGCTACAACCAAGCCAACTACAACCAAACCGACGACCACCAAGGGCAGTCAAGGCTTTCGGATCACGGGAAGCATCTACGGCACAAGCACCGAAAAAGCAACGACCAAAGCGCCGACGACCACCAAACCGGCCACAACGAAACCGACCACCACGCATCCTTATGATCCCTACGATGTCTACGATTACTATGACCCCGAGGATTTCTATGATGATCACTGGGACGATTTCTTTGACTACTATGACGCGGAAGAGTATTTTTATGATCATCAGTGATAAAACTATTTGGCTTTGATACAATAAGAAACATAAATTCTTTCAATAAAGTATTGATAAAACAATAAAAAATTGTTCAATGTTTCGTGACATAAACCTTCTGTCATATTTTAGCAATGCGGTCGCCAAACCTTTGCTATTGTATCGGAAGGTTTCTCTTTTTGGCAAGATTCTTTGGGCTTGCTTTGAGCTCGCCCGTTTTGGCTTCGCTGAAGCCGTTTTCTCCCCCTGTTGAACCGAAGAGTTATTTCAACGTAAAGGCACCAAGCAAAACTCCGTCAGAAAAATCCGGCGAAGTTTTTTATGTATGGAATGTTCACCAATCTTTCAAAATTCAGCATGCCAAATCGGGCTTTCGTGTGGAACCGCACATTTTGATATACAGTATAAATTCATCCTATATTTTTAGATTCAAAAGTTTTTTCACCTGCCTCCTTTTTGATTTCATGCCACACTTTGTGTGAAATCCAGCAAAGGAAGCTTTCTTTACACAAAGCACATCTGCATAAAAATACGCCGCCACGGAGCCTTTCGGTCGTCCCGGCGGCGTTTGCTGTACTTTTCAAAACTGCGGCGGCAAACGGTTCTTTACCGCGTGATTTTCCAAGCTGTCTGTGAATCCAGCCGTGTCTGTCAGTCGAAAGAGAACTCGCACTGTGTTCCCGCTTCGGATCGCAGCGCCGAAGCCCTGCCGTTTGCCAGCAGCAGACACCGGTCAGCAACCTGCGCGGCAACAGCCCGGCTGTGGGTACTCAGCAAAACGGTGCAGCCCTGCGCCGCACGGTAGCGCTGCAATTCCTGCAGCAGCAGCTCTGCCGCGTGGGAATCGCATGCGCTTGTCGGTTCATCCAACAGCAGCAGTGTACAATCGCGCAGCATAAGGCGGCAAAACGCCAGCCGCTGCAGCTCTCCGCCGGAAAGCGAGCGTGCTTCCTTTTGCAACAGCGGCGCCAGCTCCATGCGTTCCAGCAAAGAAAGTGCGTCTTCTCTTTTGTTTTTTGTGCCGATCAGTACATTCTGCAGCACTGTGCCTCGAAACGCATAGCAGCGCTGCGGCAGGTAAAGCACCGGCTGTGGCGTTGAAAACGTGCCGGATGTGGGCTTCAGCTGTCCGGCAAGGATGCGCAAAAGCGTGGTTTTTCCGCTGCCGTTTGCACCGATAAGCGCTACACACGCGCCTCTTTCCACTGAAAGGTGCGGCACATCCAGCACCGTGCGCGTACCGTACTGCTTGTGAAGGCCCGTCACTTCAATCATAGCGCGCCTCCTTCACGATCCACGACGCGGCGACGTTGACGACAAACGCGATCAACAGCAGAATGCAGCCGAGCGCCAGCGCAAAGCTGAAATTGCCCTTGTTGGTCTCCAGCAGGATCGCTGTGGTCATCACGCGCGTTTTCCATTGGATGTTCCCGCCCACGATACTCACCGCGCCGACTTCCGCGATCGAACGCCCGAAAGCGCTCAGCACCACGGAAAGCAAAGAGGTGCGGCTTTCCGTCAAGCAAAGCAGCAGCACGCGCCCGGACGGCAGCCCCATCCCCCGCGCGGTTTCCAGAATGCCGGCGGCGGACTGTTCCATATAGGACGCGCAAAGACCGGTGACCACGGGCGTGATCAGCAGACACTGCGCAATCACCATCACGCGCACCGTAAACAGCAGATGCAGCGAACCGAACGGTCCGTAATGGGTGAACAGTGCATATACAAGCAGGCCTGCCACCACCGGCGGCAAGCCCATGAGCGTATGCAGCAGTTTTTTCAAAAACGCTTTTCCGCGAAAGCTGTGTGTTCCAAGCAGCGTGCCGAGCGGAAGCCCGATCAGACATGAGATCGTGGTGCTGAAAAAAGACATCCGCATCGTCACACCGAGTATTTGCAGCAGTTCAGGATCCAGCGTAAAAAGCAGGTGCATTGCCTGCCGGAACGCATCCATCCCGCTTATTTCTCAAGCAGATAAAACAGCGAAACGCCGTACTGTTCCTGCCCATACTTTGCGATCATCTCGCTCGCTTCGTCGGAAAGCATCCAGTCGATCAGCGCCTTTGCGCCTTCCACGTTCAGCCCGTCGATCTTTTCGGGGTTGACCGCGATCAGCGAATAGGTGTTCATCATATCGTCGCCCTTTTCCAGCAGGAGACCAAGGTCCAGATCCTTTTCCATGGAAAGGAAGGTCGCCTTGTCGGTCAGGCAGTAGGCCTGCTGTTCACTTGCCATCGTCAGGCAAGCGCCCATGCCCTGACCAGCGCTGATGTACCAACTGTCGTTCGCCGCGTCGGGTGCTGCTTCGCCCCAGATTTTCAGCTCGGCCTTGTGGGTGCCGCTCTCGTCGCCGCGGGAAATGAACTTGCTTTCGCTCTCGCGAATTTTCGCAAAGGCAGCGGCCGCGTCTTCACAGTCGGCGATGCCTGCCGGGTCGTCCTTCGGGCCGACGATGACGAAGAAGTTATACATGAAGGGCAGGCGCTCCACGCCGTAGCCGCCGTTGATGAACTCCTCTTCGGACGCCTTGGCGTGCACAAGGATCAGATCGGCGTTGCCGTCAATGGCCTTTTGAATCGCCGCGCCGGTGCCTGCGGACTGCACCTCCACCTTGTAGCCGGTCTCGCTTTCAAACACCGGCAGCAGATACGGCAGCAGGCCGGAATCGTTGACGCTGGTGGTAGTGGACAGACGGATGGTCGGGTTTGTGACCTCGCTTGCCGCGTCGCTTTGTGAAGGCGCGGCCGAAGGATCGGGTTCGGTGTTGCCGCCGCACGCCGCAAGGGAGAGGACGAGCAGTGCTGCCAGAAGGATTGCCAAAAGTTTTTTCATGATCCAGAACTCCTTTTCAAACACGGAAGGCCGGTCCGTTTCCGGACAGACCCTTCAGCCGGAGAGCAGGAAAATCTGCTCTGTGAATTTTCGGCTGCGGCCTGCTGCGCATACGCATCGCGCTTAGCTTCGGCAGGCTCGGATGGATCGACGCTGAGTTATTCAGCGCTTTCAGTGTAACACATTTTTTATAGAAAGAAAAGCGGTTTTGCGCAATTTTTCATTCTTTTGCAATTGGGCACAAAAAACTGCGTGCCGATCGTTTGCACGCAGTTTTCAGGTTGCAGAAGATGCATACAGTGTCTGTTTGACGGTTACATGCAGGTATAGCCGCCGTCCACAGGCAGGTTGACACCCGTGACATAGGACGATGCCGGAGACGCGAAGAACAGCGCCGCGGAATCAAGTTCACCCTCTTCGCCGTAGCGCTCTTCGGGGATCATGGTTTTGGCGTTCTGCTGGAAGAAATCGCTGTTGAGCGTGTCGCGGGTCAGGTCGGTATAGAAATAACCCGGGCAGATCGCGTTGACGGTGATGTTATATTTGCCCCACTCCGCAGCAAGCGCTCTGGTCAGATTGACCACGCCGCCCTTTGCCGCATGATACGGTGCGGAACCGGCGATCTTGTTGCCCACAAGACCGTACATGGAGGCGATGTTGATCACGCGGCCGTATTTTGCCGGGATCATCGCCTTTTTTGCAACGGCACGCGCCACACGGAAGGAGCCGAACAGGTCGATGTTCATCTCGTTGCCGAACTGCTCGTCTGTGATGTCCTCTGCCGGAGCCACTGCACCGGTACCGGCATTGTTGACAAGGATGTCGATGCGGCCGAACTTTGCAAGCACAGCATCCACCATGGCTTCCACCTGCTCGGTGCTGGTGATGTCGCAACGCACGGCAAATGTTTCAACGCCGTATTCCGCATGAATGGCGGCAGCCACGTCATCAATCATATTCTGGCGGCGTGCAACGGCAACGATGGCAGCGCCCTGATTGGCAAGCGCCTTTGCCATCTGTACGCCAAGGCCTGTGGAACAGCCGGTCACGATGGCGACCTGCCCTTTGAGATCAAAATAATTTTTCATGGATAAAACTCCTGTCTGTAAAATTTGCCCAGAGATCTGAACACTTCTATTATACCACAGTTCTTTGAAAAAGCAAGCGCATGTTAGCAAAAGCTAATCTTTTTTCGCTTTTGTTGTCGCTTTGTTTATCAGGTGCAGCCTCTTTGCAAACGCCCGCACCGCGTTTTTATGAATCAAAGAAGTGCTGCCCTTCATCCGTCACAAGACGTTCGGTCTTGGGGTAGGAAAAGATCTCGCTGTTTTCGGCGTTCGCCTCCAGATAAGCGACAAATTCCCGCGCATACCACTTTGCCATATCCAGATTGTGCATCTGATAGCAGCCGCAGTTGACGGCTGTTGCGCCGGGCACCTCGCGCGCATCTTCAACGGCTTTGAAGCTGCGCAGCAAAAGTTCATAAATCTCCTGCGGTGCGCGCTCGCCCTTGAGAATCAGATAAAATCCAGTCAGGCAGCCCATCGGACCCCAGTAAACGACCTCGTCTTTCCAGTCGGGGTCATTGCGAAGAAACGTGGCGATGATGTGCTCCAGCGAATGCATGGCAGCAACATCGAGAATCGGTTCTCTGTTCGGCCGTTTCAGGCGGATGTCGTAAGTCGTGACCGCACTGCCGCCCAAACGATCTACCCGGCTTGTGAAGATACCGGGGATGATGCGGGTATGGTCAACGGTAAAGCTCTGAATCAGTTCCATGTCTGTTCTCCTTTGTCAGTTGTGTTTTGTCGTTGAACTCCGGATTATTGTAGCGCAATCATTTGTTGAAGTCAACCTGTTTTGCGACAAAACCTTTTGTGTCTTATTCGTTTTTCAGCAGCTCTGCCATCTTTTCCAACCGCCGCAGCGCTTCCTCCAATGTGCTTTGCTGCCGCGCAAAGTGCAGACGGATCAGATGGTTGACCGGTTCACGGAAAAAACTTGAGCCGGGCACGGCGGCAACGCCGATGTTTTTGATCATCCATTCGCAAAACTGCAGATCGCTATAGCCCTGAAACTGCGGCAGATTGAGAAACGGCTGAATGTCGATCATCACAAAATAGGTGCCCTGCGGAACATTGTGCAAAAGACCGATCCGGTCGAGCCCTGTGCAAAAGAAGTCGCGCTTTTGTGTATAGAGCTGCCGCAGCTCGTCATAGTAGCTGTCCGGCAGCGTCAAACCTGCAACAGCGGCCTCCTGCAGCGGTGCGGCGGCGCCGACGGTCAAAAAATCGTGCACCTTGCGCGCGCCGTCGATCACCCATGCAGGGCCGCAGACATAGCCCAACCGCCAGCCGGTGACCGAATATGTTTTGGAAAGCGAATTGCAGGTGAGCGTGCGCTCGAACATTCCGGGCAGCGAAGCGATCGCCGTATGCGTATACGGCGCATAGACCATGTGCTCATACACCTCGTCGGTGATGACGAACGCGTCATATTTGATCGCCAGCGCTGCGATCGCGGACAGCTCCGCGCGTGTGAACACTTTGCCGCAGGGGTTGGAGGGGTTGCAGATCACAATGGCTTTGGCGCCCTGCCGGAAGCCGTCTTCGATCAGTTGCAGATCAAAATCATAGGTCGGCGGCACCAGCGGAATATAGACCGGCTGAGCGCCGGAAAGAATGGCGTCGGCGCCGTAGTTTTCATAAAAAGGCGAAAACACCAGCACTTTGTCGCCGGGATTGACGACCGTCATCATAGCGGTCATCATCGCTTCGGTACTGCCGCAGGTCACGCACAGCTCCGTCTCCGGGTCAACGACCCTGCCCAGCGTTTTCGAAATCTTCTGCGCAAGCGCCGCACGGAAGTTTTGCGCGCCGAAGGTGATGGAATACTGATGCGGTCCGGCATAGGCCGCTTTGGCCAACGCGTCCAGCAGCGGCTTCGGCGGATCAAAATCGGGAAAGCCCTGCGAAAGATTGATTGCGCCGCAGGCGTTGCTGATGCGCGTCATCCTGCGGATCACGGAATCGGTGAAGGTTCCCACCCGGTCGCTTAATTTCGGCATAACAATGCTCCTTTCTTCAACAGCGGTTCAGCCGTTCCATACCGTTTTTCCTATTTTAGCACAAGCGCGCAGGAGATTCAATACAGAAAAACGAACAGACAGCAAGAGGATGAATAAATTTCTCCCTTATATTGCAAAGATCGGAAAAATATGGTACATTGATAAAAACAAAACGTCTTTTTCAAAGGAGGCCCTCATGCATTCCAAACCCATGAAATCCGTCAACGTCATGAATATTGTCCGCCAGTGCGAACCGCGTGACGACGAAGTAGATCAAATTCTTTTTCAAACCACAAAAGCCCAGTTGGAGCTGCTGCAAAAAATGCAGGTGCCGCACACGTTTTTGCTGCAAAATGACGCGCTGTGTGACGAACGGTTCGTCTCGCTTTTCAAAACACAGACCGACGAAAACACGGAGACCGGCCTTTGGTATGAGATCGTGGAGCCGCTCACCACGGACTGCGGTATGCCGTATGAAAGCGAACACGGCTGGAAATGGGACTGGCACATCAAGCCGGGCTTTTCCATGGCATATCTGCCGCAGCAGCGCGACGCCCTCATTGACCGGGCGATGGAAAAATATAAGGAGGTCTTCGGCAAATACCCCGACGTTGTCGGCTCATGGCTGATCGACACGCGCACGGCCTGCCGGCTGGCGGACAACTACGGCGTCAAGTGCCTTTGCATTTGCCGCGACCAGACGAACACCGACGCCTATTCCCTTGTCGGCGGCTATTTCAACGGCGCCTACTACCCTTCCAGAAACAACATCTTCACGCCAGCGCAGACAAAAGCGCAAACGCTGGATGTGCCCGTGTTCCGCTTGCTCGGACCGAGTCCCATCCACAACTACGACGGCAAAAAGTTCATCGCAAAGGACACTGCTGATAAGAATGTGATCTTCTGGACGCTGGAGCCGGTCTGGTTTGCCGGGGAAAGCGCCACACTGGAAAGCGCGATGCTGGATTACTTTTTCGGAGAAGACGTGCTGAACTTCGGCTATGCACAGATCGGGCAGGAGAACAGCTTCGGCGCCAGCGACATCCTCTCTCCCCTGCGGCGGCAGATCGAAGCGCTGCAAACCCGGAGCGATGTTCAGTTTGAAAAAATGAGCGAGACCGCTTTGCGCTTTCGGCAAAGGTTCCCCGCAACGCCGCCGACCGTCACCGCCGGGCTGAAAAACTGGGACACAGAAGATCTGCAGTCCGTCTATTACCAGTGCAAAAACTATGTTGCGAACCTGTTTCGCGATCAAGAGCGCGTGTTTTTGCGGGCGTTTTATCTGTTTGACGAAACGGTGCCGGAGCACTATATGCAGCAAACGTGCGATTCCTTTTATGCGCTGTATGAAAATCTGCCGCTGGTTGATACCGTCGTCTGGGCGGAGCATGTCCGCGAAAACATCGGGCTGACGCTGGACGAACACGGCGGCGCGTTCTCCTTTGAAGCGATCTCGGACACGGACGTAAAGATCACATGGAACGGCAAAGCGGTTCTTTTTACGGAAGACGACATAGAAACGACCGGGGTTTCGCTGATGACCTACGATCTGATGAACAAAGAAGCCGCGATCGAAGCGCACGGCAACACTGTTTTTTACAGCTATAAAGGCACACACTACGCACTGGAAACAAACGGCGGCACATTTCTTTCAGAAAATGTCCTGACCATTCGGGGCAATGACCTCACGCTGACGCCGAAAAGGGATGGCAGCATATGAAGAAGCGACTGTTCGCCGCGCTTCTTGCGGCAATCACAATTTTTTTGATCAGTGGGTGTGGAAATATGGAGCAAACGACCTTTCAAAACGATTATAAGATCCCCGAAACTACGGCGCCGTATGCACGCATCGACACAAAGCCGAAAACCGACTGGACGGCGCAGTTCCTCTGGGACGCATCCGACGGCAGCGAAGAAAACGTGTGGATGTGCTTTCGAAAAACAGTTGAGCTGGAAGCCGTGCAGGAAGATCTGACCGCTTTTATCTGCGCGGATTCAAAATACTGGCTGACCATCAACGGAAAGCCCGTTGTCTTTGAAGGCGGCGCCAAACGCGGCCCGACGCCTGACGGCAGCTATTTCGACACCGTGCCGATTTCCCCGTTCCTCAAAAGCGGGGAAAACGTCATCTGCGCCCTCGTCTGGTACTGGGGCAAGGACACGAGCTTTTCCAGCACAGACAGCGGCAAAGCGGGCTTTTTGTTTGAGGCGGGACCGATCGTTTCCGACAGCAGTTGGCGCGTTTACCGCCACCCGGCCTATGGGACCGATCCGCGCAAAAAGCAGCCCAATTTCAGACTGCCGGAATTCAACATCTATTACGACGCGCGCAAAGACATCGGCGATTGGTGCGCCCCCGATTTTGACGACAGCGGCTGGGAACATGCGACCGAAAACGGCAAAGGCGGCTGCGCGCCGTGGGGAACGCTTTTTCCGCGCGGCATTTCCCTGCTCAAGGACTATGGGCTGAAGGACTATGAAAACGCGGCCGAATACAACGGGCGCACCTTTCCTTCGCGCACAAAGATCACGCTCGACCTTCCCTACAACGCGCAGTGTACGCCCTATCTCAAGATCGACGCACCGGCAGGAAAAAAGATTTGCATCACCACGGAGAACACCTCCATCGGCGCGGTCAGAGACGCCTACATCACAAAGGACGGCACACAGGAATTTGAAGCGCTCGGCTGGTTCAACGGCCAGCACATCTCCTATGTGATCCCCGCTGACACAACGATTTTGGCGCTCAAATATCGGGAGACCGGCTACGACACCGCCTTTTCCGGCAGCTTTTCCTGCGAAAACGAAGCGCTGAACACGCTTTGGCAAAAATCGCTTCGCACACTGTATGTCACCATGCGCGACAACTTTATGGACTGCCCCGACCGGGAACGCGCACAGTGGTGGGGCGATGTCACAAACGAGATGGCAATGTCGATGTATGCGCTGGACGCGAGCGCGCTGCTGCTGTATCAAAAGGGCGTTGCCTGCATGCTCGGCCACATTGACCCCAAGACAAAGATTCTGCAGACTGTAGTGCCCTGCAGCGGTGATTATTTTGAGCTGCCCATGCAGCAGCTCGCCGGCATCTGCGGCTTTTGGACCTATTACCTTTACACGGGCGACCGGGCGTTTTTGGAAAGTGTCTATGACGCGGCGGTGGAGTATGTCCGCCTTTGGACGATTGGAGAAAACGGGCTTGTTGAACATCGCGGCGGCTCCTGGGACTGGATGGATTGGGGCATTCTCGCCGACAAAGCCGCGATCGAAAACGCGTGGTACTGCTATGCGCTGTCGTGCATTTGCAGTATGGCGCAGGTACTTGAAAAAGACAGCGGCGATCTTCCCGCGCGTATGGAAACGATCAAGAAGAGCTACGCTGCGCTTTGGACGAAAAACGGCTTCAAAAGCAGCCGCGCCGCATTGCCCGACGACCGCGCAAACGCGCTGGCGGTGCTTGCGGGACTCGCTTCACCCGAACAATATGAGACGCTTGCAACGGTGCTGACAAAGACGAAAAATGCCAGCCCGTACATGGAATATTATGTGCTGGAAGCGCTGTGCAAAATGGGCAGATACGATCTTGCAAAAGCGCGCATTCTGCAGCGGTACAAGGGGATGATCGAGGAGGATTATTCCACGCTGTGGGAGCATTGGCTCAAGCTCGGCGGCACACGCAATCACGCCTGGTCCGGCGGTCCGCTGGTCATCATGAGCAAATATTTCGCCGGTATCCGGCCGACCGAAGCGGGCTGGGATTCCTGTATTGTTCAGCCGCAAACCGACCTTTGCGCACAAATCGACTGTACCGTGCCCACCGTCAAGGGATACATCCGCCTGTCTGCGCAAAAGAGCGACAGCGCGCTCTCACTTGATTTGCGCCTCCCGCAGGGTGTGACGGCGCAGCTCTATCTGCCCTATACCGACGGACAAACGGCCCGCTGCAACCAAACCGTGATTTTTGAAAACGGCAGCTTCACCGGCACAAAGGAGCTGACCTTCCTGCGTGCCGAACCGGGCGCACTGGTCTTTTCGATCCGCGCAGATAAAGCGCAGACACTGCATTTTATCGTCGTCAATGAATGAGCATCCCCACATAAGGGGCACCGCCATGGAAACGCAATTCCATGGCGGTGTGTTTTTTATTATATTTATTTTGTATTGCAATATCGCGCGATGGCGCGTGCGGCAAAGTCCGCCGTCCCCGCGCCGCCGACAAGGTCAATGTTTTTGGAAAACGCTTCATCGCTCGTGTAAAGCGTTCCGAGCCCGGCGAGGATCTCGTCGGTGCAGGTGTAAAAATGCGCGGTGATGTAGCTTTGCAGCGCCTTCACCTGCCGCTGCACATCCGGGTCAGAAACCGGCCGGTCCTGTAAAGCACCGAACGCGGCAAGCTGCAGCATCAGACCGTCGCCCGCATCCTGCATCTGCTGCGCAGTCTGTCCGGCGGTTCTCGCTTCAAATTCCCGAAAGGCGTCCGTGCCGCCCCAGCGCTCCTTCACTTGGGTCGAAAAATCATTTTGCTTGTTTTGCATAAGTGCTCCTCGTTTCGCGCGCCGCTTCAACCGTTGTCCGGCGTGTCTTCAATGTCTTTGACCGGCTGGTTCAACTGCGATCCGTATTTGCAGATCTGACTGATGACGATCATTGCAAGACCGATCGTGAGCGCAACGCCGAGATCGATCTCCGCAAACACCTCGCCCGGATACAACTTTTCCAAAACGGCGTAAACGATGGCCAGCACGATCTGCGTCGCGGCCGAAAGCACAGCGGTCAGAATACCGAGCTGCTGCAGTTGCTTTGCGCCGTCTGCCGTGAAAGGCGTACCGGCTTCCAGCTCGGCGCTGAAATAACGCTGGCTGAACCTTGCGAGCACGATCGAGCCGATGCAGTACAGAATGCCCTTAATAAGCCCGGCGAGCGCCGCGCCGCGGGACAGACCGTCCTGCGCCGAAACAAGGCCGTTCACATGCACGCTGCCGAGATCGAAGCCATCAAATCCAAAGGCAAAGCCGATAGCGCCGCCAACACAAAGGCAAAGGCCGACAATTGCGAAAACGAAGATGACGTTGCTGAGCACTTTTGCAACTTTAGCCATTGTCTGAATGGCATTTAACGAGTTCATAAGAGTTCCTCCTTCGGGATTGTGCGGCGCGATTCAACTATGGGCTCACGCCTGCGCGAAATGCTCCACATTGATGACCGTATACGTCTCGCCGAGTTCCTCATAAGTGCCGATGGTGCCAACGAGAGAGATCGTGGTATCCAGCGCAAGATCCTTCGGCACACAGTCGCCGGCGATCTCGATACTCCATGCGGCGCAGCAGCCGGTGTCATCGTAGCCGATGATCCAGTTGTAGTCGAGACCGGTCTGGTCATAGTGTGTTTTTTCATAAAGACCGTTGACGCGGATGGTCTTGCCGAGGTACGGCTTGACGTCCTGCATGATCGACTGCATCTGCGCCGTGGTCATATTGTTGTTGAGTCCGTTGAGGTCGATATCAACGCTGTATTTGTCAAGCTGCGCGGCAACAGCGGCCTCTTCGTCCTTATTCTGGGTCACAGGCAGGGTGGAAAGCGTTGTGCCGTCCGCAGCGGTGGTTGCGGGAGTGGAAAGGGTCGTGCCGGCGTTCGCCGTATCGTTGACCGTGTCGAGCGCTTCGGTCGACGCGGGGGTTGTATCGTTGCCGCTGTTGCTGCCACAGGCGCAAAGCGCAAGCGCAAGCAAAACACTCAGCAGGATTGCAAGTGCTTTTTTCATTTTTTTCTGCCACCTTTCGCTAAATCAATCAATACACAAACAAGGAACGCGACCAGGTCCGCCGCAACGATCGTGCAGCCGACCGGCGTGGAATAGACAATTGCAACCAGCAGGCCGACCACTGCGCAGCAAACCGAGATCACCGCCGCGCCGATGATGACCGCGCGGAAGCTCTTGAACAGCCGCATGGCGCACTGGGCGGGGAAAACGACCAGCGCCGTGATCAGCAGCGCGCCGACCAGACGCACCGCCAGCACAATAACGACCGCCGTGATCACTGCCAGAAGCAGGTTATAAACGGAGACTTTGGTGCCTGTTGCGCGGGCGAATTCCTCATCAAATGTCACCGCGAAAATCTTTTTATAAAACAGCAGATAAACGAGGATGACAACGATCGCCAAAGCCACGCACAAGTGCACGTCGCTGCGCGAAAGCGTAATGATCGACGTGGAGCCGAAAAGAATGCTGCAGACGTCGCCGCTGACATTGCCGCCTTTGGGCGGAAAGATGTTCATGACGACATAGCCCAGCGAAAGGAAGGACACTGAAAGGATCGCGATTGCGGAATCGCCTTTCAGTTTTTGTTTTCCGCCGCGCAGCAGCCAGATGGCGACCAGCGTTGTCACAGGCAAAGAAACATACATCGGCGCAAGCGAAAGCGTGGTTGCCACTGTCATGGTTCCGAACGTCACATGCGACAGACCGTCGCCGATCATGGAATAGCGTTTGAGGACCAGCGTCACACCCAACAGCGCCGCGCACAGCGCCACAAGCGGGCCGACGATCAGCGCGTTGATGGTGAAATCCATTTTTAAGTACTGCTGCAGCATTGCAAAAAAGTCCACCGAGAGGTCGAGCCGCATATTGGACAACAGTTGTTCAAGCATCGCCCTCACCCGCTTTCTCAAGGAAAATTTTGCCGATCTCGGAGGTTCTGTAATCCGAAACCGTGCCAAAGAAGCAACTTCCGTTCTGGATCTGCAGAATGTGCGTGGCGTAGTTCAGCGCCGCTGAAAGATCGTGCGACACCATGATGATCGTAATGCCGTCGTCGTTGATCTTTTTGATCAGATGATACATATCCGCCGTGACGATCGGATCAAGCCCTGCGACCGGCTCATCGAGCACGATCAGCTTTTCTGTGGCGCACAAAGCGCGCGCAAGCAGCACCCGCTGCTGCTGACCGCCGGACAGCGCACGATAGGAGCGCTTTTTCAGCGCCGTGATCTCCAGCGTTTCCATCCATTTTTCGGCGGTTTCTTTTTGCTGCTTTGTATAGAACGGGCGCAGACCGCTGCGGTTGAGACAGCCGGAAAGGACGACCTCCTTCACCGTTGCGGGGAAGTCGCGCTGAATGTCCGTCTGCTGCGGCAAATAACCGATCTCGTTATGAGCAAGGCCGTTTTGAAAGCTGATTTTTCCGCTCAGCGGCGTTTTCAGCGACAACAGCGTTTTCATCAGCGTGCTTTTGCCGGCGCCGTTTTCGCCGACGATGCACAAATAATCGCCCTCACTGACGGTAAAGTTCAGATGCTCGGCCACGGGTTTGCCCTCATAGCCAACAGAAACATCTTCGAATTTCAGCAGCTCCATCAGTTCAGCACCTCCTGCAGCACAGCCAGGTTCCCTTCCATCAGGGAAAGATACGTTGCGCCGTTTGCGATGTCTTCGGCGGAAACGGACTGGCAGGAATTCAGTGTACGGATCTCCGCGCCGCTTTCCGCTGCCACGGTCTCGGCGATCTTGCCGTCGCTGCCCTCGATTTTCAAAACGAAGCTCAGATCGTTCTCCTTCACGGCGCTCACGAGCTTCATCATCGTTTCAAAGCTCGCTTCGCTCTCGGCTGAGCAACCGGCAAACGCGCCGTAGCAGGTCAGATCATAATCATCCGCAAGATAGCGGAACGGATAGCGGTCGGCAAAGACAAGCACCTTTGTTTTCGCGCTGCCGATCGTTTCGGCATAACGCGCTTCCAGCGCCGTAAGCTTTTCGATATAGGCTTCAGCATTCGCCGTATACACAGACGCGTTTTCGCTGTCGAGTTCACAGAGTTTGTCACGGATCGCGCCGGTGATGGCGATCATGTTTTTCAGCGATGTCCACACATGCTCGTCGTATTCGGGGCCTTCCTCCTCGCCTTCTTCTTCCTCTTCAGCTTCCATGCCGGGCAGCAGTTCCTCTTCCACTGCGTTCACAAGGTCAAGCAGTTTGAGTGTCTGCAGGTTTTTGTTTGCTGCGGTGGAAAGTACATTGTCCGCCCAGGTGTCGGATTCGCCGCCGATGCAGATGAACAGATCGCTTTCTGAAATTTCAAGGATGTCCGCCGTGGTCGGGCTGTAATTATGCAGGTCCGATTTGGAATCGAGCAAAATCGAAAGCGTCCCCTTGTCGCCCATCAAAGCGCGGCAGACGTCATATTGCGGGAAGATGGAGCAGACCACACGCAGACCGTCCGACGAATTCGGCGCGGCAGACGTAGTTTCAGAATCGTTTTCCGTGCTGCCGCAGGCGGCAAACAGGCCAAAGCAAAGCAGCAATGACAGCACAAGGCATAATACTTTTTTCATAGAATGAGCACTCCTTTTTTGTTGAGATCAAAGATTCAGACAAAAAGGACAACTCAGGCGAGGATCTTTGTTTTCAGCGTGATCGGGGTGCGCAAAACGGTGTGGCAATTCCGAACACGCGCCGCGGCACGACCGATGACCGCCGCCAAAAGCACAGCGATCAGCGCGGCAGCCGTGACTGCGAATGGTCCGTGATGCAGCAGCACATCCACAGCATTCAGCACACCGCAGAACAGACAATGTTGTCCGCAGCACGCGTGTCCCGGATAGCGCACCAGCAAAAACGCACCACAAAAGCCGAGCAGTGTGCTGCACAAAAGCAGCAGCACCATCAAAAATGCGAGGGTTCGTTTACTTTTTCGCATTCGGATGCCTCCCTTCCAAGTTCTATGGTTTCAACTTATTATTTTAGCACGCTTTATCGGAATTGTCAAACCCGCAAAAGAGAAATATCGATTTGATCCATAGAAAAGATGCAGGGCTGTTTGAGAGGGCTTCATTTCGGTACGCAGTGAACACGCCGGCGGCGCGCGGCGCAGCCGCGCACAAGGGCGCCGAACGCACACAAAACTTTTTATCGCGCGTCTGCAGGCGCCCTTGCGCCCGCCGTGCTTTGCACGGCGGGCACCGCCGCCGGCGTGTTCAGCCGTACAATTCAACCGTACAAAGCCGACCGCATTTTTGCGGTCGGCTCTCCCCTTTTGTTTTTTGCGCGTCAATCTTCTTTTCCGATCAGATCCGTACCGTCTTCCCACATCTGTTTCCAGCGCGCACGCACATCGCGCATCAAATCGTCCCAGTCACGCTCCCCACGCAGATAAGAAAGCAAATAATCCGACACGCGTTCCAGCCCCTCGGTCGGCAAAAGGCGATCGAGCACTTCCGGTACGCTTTCACGGTCGTTTTTGCCGAGCGTTTCCAGCGCTGTGCGGGAAAGCGGCTCATTCAGACGTTCTTCGGCCGCAAAAGAGGAAAACGGTGCGCGCAGACGCAGGCGTTCGGAAACAAGGCGCTTTCCCTCTTCGGACGAAAACAGCCATTCCAAAAAGTCCGCAGCGGCTCGCTTGGTTTCGGCATCCGCCTTGTCGTTGACCGCAAGCGCACGGTTCACATGCACGGAAAGCCCCTGAGTCTCTTCGCCGTCTGTGCCGAGATACAGCGGCAGCAATCCGATCTGCTGTGCTTTAAGTGTGCTGCCGTCGGAAAACAGGGTTTCGGACGCGTCGGTGCTGTCCAGCAAAAAGACGGTTTTTCCCTGTCGGAAGGCGCTGCGTGCATTGGCCAAAGTGCGCGTTTTCAGCGTTTTGGCGTCCACATCGGCATTTTTGCCGGTGAGATCCAGCATTCTTTGCACATTGTCGCTGTAGGTGAAATCGAACGTATCTTTCAAAAACGCTTTCAGATCGTCCAGCGCGCCGTCCTTGCCTTGCGCTTCCCGATAGACCGCAACATTGGCGATCTCGGTCTGCCAGGGCACGCCGTCTTTGCCGCTATAGGCAGGGGCGGCAAACGCGCCGTCGATGCCGAGATCCTTTTTGTGCTTTTGCATATCCTCGGCGAGTGCGGACAACTTTTCAAAGCTGTTGATCTCCGCCATGGAGCTGTAGGACGTGCCCTTGTCTTTCAGCGCAAAATAGCGCTCGCACAGCGCACCGTTGTAAAGGATGCCGAACACGGAAACGTCGATCGGCACCGCCTGCACTTTGTCACCGCTGCGCAGCGCCAGCGAAGGATCGGACAAAAGCGAGGCAAAGGATGTGCCCTTTAAGTCGGCCATCAGATCGCGCAGACTGTCGTCTTCGGCAGCCGCAGTCCATTCAAAGATCGCGGGCGCGCTGTCACCTTTCAGTTGCTTTGCCAGCGCGGCAGGATAGGTGTCGGCACTGACGGTGGTCACACGCACCGTCACACCGGCCTTCTCCCGGTAGCTTTGCGCGATCTCCTCCCAGATCGCCGCTTGCGACGGTGTGGACAGCAGTGCGGTGAGCGTTGCCGTTTTTGCGGGTCCGGCAGTGGTGGAATTGTTCGTGCTTTCGGTCAGTTCTTTGCGCATATCGTCATTGCAGGCGGCAAAAGTGCCGCAAACCAGCAGCAGACTCAAGCACAAAGCAAGCAGTTTTTTCATGGATGTTCCTCCGTTTCATTCAAACATGTGTACCTTTAGTGTTGCCGAAAACGGCGCAGGTATGCGTTCGCGACGCGGAGAATGAAAAAACTTTGAAAGCAAAGGTTGATTTTGCGAAAAAAAATCGTTATAATAAGACAGTATCTGACCTGAACGGAGGGATGTCTGTGAAAAAATTTTTGTCACTGCTGCTCGCGGTCCTGCTGTGTTTTTCTTGTTTCGGCTGCGGCAAAGGGAAAGCTAAGGATTATGTGCTCACGGAGGATACGTTTTTCCTTTTGATGACCAATATGCAGTATTACCCGGAGCAATATCTCGACAGCACGCTGGAGTTTGACTGCTTCACTTACGCGCTCACCGATGTGAACGATCAGACCTACATCTGCGGCGTACGCAAATCCTCTTCGGAATACGGCTGCACCTGCGGCAGAGACACGATCATCGGCTTTGTGCTGGAATCCGCCGAACCGCTTCCTGAGCCGCGCAACCAGAGCGCTGACAACGGCGACAAGACCTGGGTCCATCTGACCGGCAAACTCAAGAGTGCCGAAAAAACCGAAATCACCATCCACGCATACCGGAACGACGGCACGATCGATCCGGACCGCAACGAAGTGATCTCTTTCCTTTCGTTTGAAGTTGCATCCTGCGATCTGATCGAAGACGCAAGCGGCTTACAATACTATGTGATCAAATAGGAGGCTTTCTCATGGCAAAAAATCAATCTGCCGGCGCTGCGCCCGGTCAAAGCAAAAAACTGCGTTCGCACGCAGCGGCAATGGCAAAACTGACGCCGTTTCCGCGCATTTCGTTCATCGTTTACATCATCCTTTGCGTTGTGGCGCTGCTGCCCTGGCTGTGCATCTATAACACAGATATTCCCGGCATCGAAATCAAGGTCAGCGGCTGGAACGCATTCTTCTGCGGCCTGACCGGAAAGCTCACCACGCCCGGCGGCATCTTCGGCAATATGGATACCTTCAACTACTTTGCGCCGGACGCCTGCAAACCGCTTGCG
This sequence comes from Oscillospiraceae bacterium, assembly GCA_902792985.1. Taxonomy (GTDB): domain Bacteria; phylum Bacillota; class Clostridia; order Oscillospirales; family Acutalibacteraceae; genus UBA6857. The sequence continues at coordinate 10,548 of CADBBT010000007.1, read as the reverse complement.
CTTTACGGTCTGCTCGCCTATGCGTTTTTGATTGCGGCACTGATCCTGAACGGCGTCATGCTCTCCAAGAAGGCGCAGGTGCTGCATCTGCCCGCCGCTGTGCTCGGAATCGGCGCCGCCATATTCAGCGTGCTCGGCTTTTCCGCCGCCGACAGTGTGAACAATTCCAACATCCTTGTGGAATACTGTCAGAGCAACCCCGCCTGCTCTGTGGAATCCTACGCGATCTTTACGGCGATCATTCTGCTCGTTGCCGTGATCTTCAACGTGATCGGCGCGGTCAAATTCTTCAAAGCGCAATCACTGCTGAAATAATTATTCCGTCCAATAAAAGCGACAGACTACCGTGAATCACGGTAGTCTGTCATTTTCACGGCGCGAAATCGCGCCGTGAAACGTCGGCGGGCGGGACCCGCGGCTTTGCCGCGCCGCAGGCCGCTGCGCGGCCTGCAAAAACCGTGCTGCGCACGGTTTGTCCCGCCCGCCGGTGCCGCGCAGTTTTTGACTGCGCGGCGAAAAGGCAGAGGCTGCTTTTCCCGTCCGTCTTTTCACACAGCAAAACGCAAAGCGCGCACAGCCTTTTCGCCGTGCGCGTTGAATTGTTTTCTGTTACACCTCAACACCCGGCGGCGCCGTATAGCGCCGGATTGCAAGCGCAAAGGGATAGATCACGTCGAGCTGATGGAAGAACGATCCGTCCGCCTGCGGGCAGATCGTGAGCCCTTCGGATTCCACAAGGTTCTTGCCCGCATCGCGCTCCATAATGAGCTTCGTTTCGCCCGTGACCGGATCAATGGAAAAGATGTGTTTCTTCGGCCATGTGTCGTGGCAGGAAATATAGATCAGCCCGTTCCACATTTCCGCGCCCTGCGTGTGTTCCACAACACGGCTGATGGGAATGTGACGAATAAATTCGAGTGTGTCGATATGAAAAACGTTGATATGGTCGCAGTGGTTGAAATACCCGGTATACAGCAGCCGGTTTTCCTTGTCTGCGGCGCACCATGGCAGGTTGCCGTTTGGCTGGATCTCCGGACCGAGGATTTGATACTGCCCGGTAAACTCCAGTGTTTCGGCGCTGAATACACCGATGCACGGGTGCGCGCTGTCCTTGTCCTCAATGGCGACGTAAAGCTTGTTTTCAAAGAAGCTGCAGCCGCCGTAATGATGAAACCCCTGCCGTGCCAGCTCGGGCGGCAGATAGTTTTCCTTTTTCATTACTACTTCGCCGGTCTGCATATCGATTTTGGAAAGGCCGTTAAATTTCAGCGGCACGATCGTCCCGGTGCAGTAGTAATATGTTCCGTCGGTGGTGATGCCTTGCGCGGACGCGAAAAAGGATGTGCCGGTATAATAGCGGCTACCGACCAGACGCATGGGTGCCGTCAGCGACTTTCCGCTGAAATCGAACGTTTTCAACAGCTTTTCCTTGATTTTCATGAATCGTTACCTCCGGACTCTGCTGCGCTGGAACCTTGATTGACTTTTGCCGTGCGTTTTTTAAGCCGCGGCTCAATGGTCTCATTGTAGATGATCACAAGGATCGCGCCCACCGGGATGGCAAGCAAAATGCCGAGCACGCCCGCAATCTTGCCGCCGAGGATGATAAGCACCATCGTCCAGACCGCCGGAATGCCGAGTGATCCGCTGAACAGACGCGGTTTGATGACCATGCCGTCCAGTCCCTGCAAAATGCAGATGAAGATAAAGAACAGCAACGCTTTGAACGGACTTTCCAGCACGAGGAAGAAGATGCCAATGGCGGCGCCGATCATCGGACCGAAGGTGGGGATAATATTGGTCAACGCAACCACGACCGCGATCAACGGTGCATACGGCATCTGCGCGACAAACAGGAAGATGAGCGTTGCAACGCCGACGATCAGCGCATCAAGCAGCGTGCAGCCAAAGTAACGGATAAACACACGGTGGCAGCTCGCAAAAATGGTGTTGTCCCGGTCGATCCGTTCTTTTTTGAACAGTGCGCCGCGCACGATGGCCAATCCTTCCAGCAGCGTTTTTTTTGCCGCAAGGAAGCAAAAGCCGAACAGCACGCCGATTGCAAAGTTTGAAATACCGGAACCGATGTCGCCGATCGTGTTCAGAATGCCTTTGGCGTTGTCTTTGACAACATTGAGCATCTTGCTCATGGAATTCTCAATAAAGTTCTGGATGCTGCTCAAATCGATGTTGATGTTGTGTGTGCGCGCAAATTCAGCCGCTTTTTCCAGCAGCGATGACAGCTTATCCGTATAGTTGTTCCAGTTGGAAACAAGCGTCGACACGCTCTTTGCCAGCGACGGGATGAGCGCCACAAGCAGCAGCACAACCACAAGCACAAGGCAGATGATCGTCAGGATCACCGCCCAAAGATGCCGGGCGTTTTCCTTTTTCAGCTTCTTCAATACTTTATTCTCAAAGAAACGCGCCACCGGGTCGAACAAATATGCAACGACCAGACCGGTTACGACCGGCGAAAGGAAGGTCAACGCGTTGTTGAATGCACCTTTGACTTGGGCAAAATGCTCAAGGATCTCATAGAGCACCACAGCAATACAAGCAGCGGCTGCGTATCCGACCCACGGTCTTTTGAACCACTGTTTCACTTTATCCATGAAAAAACGCCTCCTTTTTAACATTTAAATTATACCGTCAGGGTTGCCCTTTGTCAAGGACAGCGCAAAAACTTCTTGACCGCAGGACGGGGAAATGCTATAATATACCGACAAATATAAAGAAGGTGATCGTTTGGCTGCAAAAGAAAAAAAAGGCGCCGCCGCGCGTGTGCTGAAAGTGCTCTCGCTTGTGCTGCTCATCGCCATGGCCGTTGTTTTGTTTTTGCTGCTGTTCACATTGCTGCCGATGCTCTTTCTCAGCGGCAACGTCCAACTTGACCCCGGCGGCTTCCTTGATCTGCTGCTGCGCCCCACCACCCACGGCGCCGGCATCATTCCCGCAAAGCTGATCTTTTTCGGTGCGTTGCCGCTGCTGGCGGATGCGCTGCTGCTGCTTGTGTATGCGATTTTGCTGTTCTCTTTTCTGCGGCAGGTCACGCGGCGCGGCACATGGTTCTTTACTGAAGGAAAGACACGCTGGATCCTCATGACGGTCCTCGGCGCACTGACCGCCGCCGTTCCGTTTGTGCTCAGCAAAGCTGTCACGCCCTCTGTTGCATTCAGCGGCACCTTCGCCGTAAAGCCGTGGAACCCCGTCGGCGGCATCGCTTTGTTTGTGCTCACACTGGTGATCGCCGTGCTTTACACAGTCAAAACAAACCGCCGCCTGCAAACGCAGGCAGACGCGGCTCCGAAAGCCGAGGAAGGAGCGGACGTATGACGATCGTTTACTGTTCCAACGCCGGCACGACCAAACGCTATGCCGAACTGCTTGCAAAAGAGCTGTCCTGCGATGCCGTGGAGCTTTCCAAAGCCAAGGATACCGTCACCGGTGACACTGTCTTTCTCGGCTGGATCCTGGGCAACGAGATCCAGGGGCTTGCCGAAGCAAAAACCGCCTTCTCCCTTCGCGCGGTCGCGGGTGTCGGCATGATGGACAGCGAAAAAGACGTTGCAAAAACGCGCGAAAAAGCGGCGCTGGATCCGATCCCCTTCTTCTTTCTCCCCGGCGATTTTCACATGGAAAACGTGACGGGCATGCTCAAGCTCGCCATGGGCGTGGTACGCAAGGCTCTGCGCGCCGAGATCAAAAAAAGCGGCGATCCGCAGATTGCGGAAACGCTGCGCCGCATTGAAGAGGGCGTGGATAAATTCGACGAAAACGCGCTCGCCCCGCTGGCGGATTATGTGCGCACATTGAACTGAACAACAGAAAAACACTGCGGCAGGTGAAGTGATCACCTGCCGCGGCTTTTTTTATCCGATTTCAACCGGCTGTTCTTCGCTTGTCTGCGCTTCCATCTGTGCGCGTTTTTCGCGCAGCAGCCGTTCCACTTCCTTCGTGTGGGCGCGGTCGTCCTTCAAAAATAAAATCACGATCAGATACAGCGCCGAACCGATCGCCGGGCCGAGCATGAACTGGTGCCAGCGAAAACGCACAAAGCGTGTGGTCGCGTCGTGCGCACGGATGGCCGCGGTGCCCTCAAGCACACGGCCGGCCGCATCGGTGATCTTTTCGTTAAAGCCGAGCCAGCGCAGCAGGTAGCCCTGAATGAACTTGGCGGCTGCGGCGGTGAGCTTTGAAACAAAATTCTGCATCGAATAGGAGATGCCCTCGGTGCGCTCGCCGGTTTTCAGCTCCACCTCGTCAATGGAATCCGAGATCAGCGCCCGGTGCGCGATATCCTTCATACTCGTCGGAATGTTGATGATCGACACAAGCGCCATGATGAGCACAAGCGTGCCGAAATGCAAAAAGCGATCGTTGCTGCCGATCAGGAAGCAGAGCACGCGGATGCTTACGGACAGCACCTCCGCCACCACAAGGATGCGCTTCATCCCGCCGATCTTCTGTGCGATTTTTGCGGAAAAAAACATCGCAAACGCACCGGGGATGCCGGGCAGGATGGAATACATGAGCTGCACCGTAGCACCGGAAAGCTCTGTGCCAAACACGCGGTAGGTCATGCCCTGCGTTTCAAAAAAGTATTCCCACGGCAGCGTCAGCGAAAAGCACGCGAGAAAGCGCGCCAGGCAGATGATGAGCAGCGTGCGGTTGTGCCGCAGCGCAGCAAGGTTTTTCAAAACACCGTTCTTCTCCTCGAGTTGCGTATACGTCACCTTTTCGCGCATACGATAGGCAAGCATGGAAACGAGCATACCGCCGAAGCCGAACGCCACCGCACCGATGAAATAGGCCGTTTTTTCGTTCGCGATGCCGAGATCGACGATGCTTTGACGGATCTGCGGAAAGAACCCGGCAACCGTTGAGCCGGCACCGGCGCCGATCGTTGCCCACTGCGACACGCGCCCGCGCTCATCAGAGCTTGCGCTCGACAGCGGCAGCATACCCCACAGCGCCACGTCCTGATAGGAATACACGATATCATACAGCAGGTACACAACGATGATGAACGCCACGGTCTGCCCTTCGGAAAAACCGAAGTCGAAGAACATCAGCGCCGTCAGCACGCCGATGATCGGCGGCAGATACAGCAAAAACGGGCGCAGCTTGTGGCCGGGCCTGAACTTGCGCGTGTCAACAAGCGTGCCGATGATCGGGTCGTTCAGCGCGTCCCACAGGGTGGAAAAGCCGGTGATGAAGCCGGTTTTGCGCGAGTCGATCTTCAAAACGGTATTCAAAAACACAAACAAACGGTTCGACACAAAGCCGTAGTTCATGTTTTGCCCCGCAAGGCCGACCGCATAGGACAGCAGCCGGTTGTTCGCAACCTTGGAATCGGTCTCTTCGCGGGAGAAGAAGAATTTGATCGGGTTTTTCATGGTTTGCCTCCTTGCTGCCGGAGTATGTGAACTGTTGGTTTTATTATAGCGCAGCGAAAGCAAAAAGGCAATCGGTTTTTCGAAAAAAAGGCAGGGAGGGAATCAGACGTTGCGCGCGAAAAAAGGCAGAAAACGCCCGCCGTGAGATGGCTTTCACGGCGGGCAGGGTTTTGTTTTATTTTCGAAGTCCGAACAGCGCGAGGATGCTGTGGAAGAAGCCGATCAAAATGCCGGGGAAGCCTGTGTGCGTGCCGCCGCAGTATTTGCAGGAGCCGGAGGGCTGCTGTTGCGGCTGGGTGGGCTGGGGCTGCGTCGGGTTGGTCGGATTGGTTGGGTCATCCGGCTTTGTCAGCTTCGGAATCACGTCGCCTTTGGCGAGCGTTTGCTTGCAAGCCGTGCAATAGGTGTCGCCGGTGTAGCCTTCGGCGTCATAGGTGGCGTCTTTGGCATTGATGAGGGTGGTTGTGTGGGCCGCAAGCGGCTGCTCTGCATGGCCGCTGATATACTTTTTACAGTCGTTGCAGTACACACCGGCGGTGTAGCCCTTGACTGTGCAAGTGGAAGCAACGGCGGCAACATTTTTGATGTTGATGTGGTTGCTAGCGTTGATGGAAATGGTTTCGGTTTTGGTTGCACTGCATACTGTACAAGTGTAGGTTTTCACACCGGTTGCAGAACAGGTTGCCGCCTTGGTCACGCTCCCGGCGTTCCATGTATGGTTTGCTTTTTCAACATGGCTGCTATTGCGTGAACAAACGCGCTGGTGCTGCGTGTCGTTCAGCTTTGTCCATGCGCCGTAGCTGTGACCGAGTTTGTTGATCTTCTCCGTATAGCTTGCGCCGCAGGAACAGGTATAGGTTTTTACGCCGTCGGTCGTACAAGTTGCAGCGGTTGTGACTTTACCACTATAGCTGTGCTTATGCGGTGTAATATTGACGGTTTTTGAATCTATTAAACGGGTGGCACCTGCTCCAATATTGATTGCGTAGACATAAACGGTTTGATTGCCTGTTTTTGAAGTTGAAATAATTGATGTAAAACCATGTTTTCCAGAAATGCCATATACATTGTTTACATCGTTTCGCTCTCCGTTGGCTGGGCCAATATTATGCCCTTCTCCGCCTGCCGCAAAAGAGTCAGCACCTATATAAACGTGAATATCAATTGATGCACTTGAATTGCTTGGATCAAATGCCCAGCCACCAACTTTAACTGTTCCGGCTCCACCTTCGCAAGTGTCCAAACTTCCTATTGGGTCATACGCTTCATTAGAAACATAAAACTCTTTGATGGCCGTGGAAGATTGCAACGTGTTCACATAAACACATTTTATGCTGTGTTTCCCATTAGATAAATTCGCAGTGTCGATAACATAGGCTGTATAACCGCTGCCATCTACAGAGCCATGAAAAATAACCTGGGTATCATCGACAAACATATTAACATAATGATTGCTGTCTGAATCTACGCGTTTAAACCAAAACTTATATTGTCCAGACAAAGTCGGAGTTGAGTTCGGATCAATGCCCGCGTCACTGTTATCGGCTTTTGTGATTGCCCAAAAATTAATATAATTACTAATAAAGTCAGGACGGATATATCCCCAATAAGACTTTGTTCCGCCTTCTGAATTACTGTACCAGCTTTTGTTGTATGGCCAATCCGTCTTTTTTTCAACCCAAAGTCCGCTCCAGTTTTGATGATATGCAGTCGTCCCACCTGCATAAATACAAACATGACCGTATTTTGCACCGGTATAAACCAAAATATCTCCTGCTTGGGGCACGCCGCCTTTCACTCTCGACCATCCGCTCGGCAAAGAGTTTGTCGCATAATCACAAGCGTTTCCGCTTACTTTCGAAGCGCCTAAGTATTCATAATACGCTTGAATCAGTGCAACGCACTGGCCGGTACCTACTTTGCTTCCTACTTTAGAATCGCACCAGCTCATCGCTTCGCTAACGGTTTTTGAAGTCGCACTCGCCTGCATCACCGGCACGGCGCACATTAGCATCACCACAGTGAGCAGAACGGACAAGATTTGTTTTGCCTTTTTCATAGTACATCCTCCCAATATTTATTTAGTAGTATTTTATCCTACTTTATCGGAATAGTCAATACTTTTGATGAAAATATGCTACTCTAAATAAAAAAGGAAGAATGCACATGAAACCGCTCAAAGAAAAAGTCAGCATCACGCTGGACGAAGATGTTGTTGCACAGCTTCGCATTTTGGCCGAGCAGGATGACCGCTCTTTTTCTCAATATATCAACAAGGTTCTGAAAGAACATCTTGCAAAACAAAAGGACAAACAATAACAAAACCCGCCGAGGAATTCCACGGCGGGTTCAACTTTGCTGATCGCTAACAGCTAACGACTAACAGCTAACAACTCACAGCTTGAACTTATCAAAAAATCCCTTTTTCTCCTCCCCGACCGTTTTGCCGTCGTCAATGTTGTTCTTCGGTTTGTTCGGGAGGGAATCGTTAAACTGGCGCAGCAGCTCCTTCTGTTTGGCGGTCAGATTCTTCGGCACATCCACGATGATGCGCACAAACTGGTCGCCGCGTCCGCGTCCGCCGAGCTGCTGGATGCCGCGCGCGCGGAACCGGAACACTTCGCCCGGCTGGGTGCCTGCCGGCAGCTCATATTTGACCTTGCCGTCGAGCGTGGGGATGTACAGTGTGTCGCCGAGGGCAGCCTGCGCAAACGTGACGGTAAAATCGCACCACACGTCGAAGCCGTCGCGCTCAAAAAACGGGTGCGGGCGCACGTTGACGTTTACGCGCAAATCGCCCGTCGGGCCGCCGTTGAGCCCCTTGTTGCCGCCGCCGCGCACGTTAAGCGCCTGGCGATCGTCGATTCCGGCGGGGATGTCGATTTCCACCGTTTCACTCTTGGTCTCAAAGCCGGAGCCGCGGCATTTGCTGCACGGGGTTTTGATGATTTTGCCGCGTCCACCGCAGGCCGAGCACTGCTTGGTTGTGCTCATCACGCCAAAGGGCGTGCGCTGCTGCGCGTTGACTGTACCGCGTCCTCCGCAGGTGGAGCAGGTTTCAGCCGTGGTGCCCTCTGCGCAGCCGGAGCCGCCGCATTTTGAGCAGGTGTCCACGCGGTTGATGCGCACACTTTTCTTGCAGCCCTTCGCCGCCTCCTCAAAGGAGATGGTGACGTTCGCCGTGACCGTGGAGCCCTTGCGCGGCGCGTTGGGATTCTGCCGCTGTCCGCCGCCGAAGCCGCCGCCGAAAAAGCTGCCGAAAATGTCGCCAAGGTCAAACGCGTCGCCAAAGCCGCCAAAACCGCCGAAGCCACCGCCGCCGGCGCCGAAGTTCGGGTCCACGCCGGCGTGGCCGTACTGGTCATAGCGCGCCTTCTTCTCGCTGTCAGACAGCACCTCATAGGCCTCGTTCGCCTCTTTGAATTTTTCCTCGGCCGTTTTGTCGCCGGGGTTGAGGTCGGGGTGATACTGTTTTGCCACCTTGCGGTAGGCTTTTTTGATCTCGTCCTCGGTTGCGTTTTTATTCACGCCGAGCACTTCATAATAATCTCTTTTTTCCGCCATAATCGTCTCAATTCAAAAAGCTCAGAAAGGGCGACGCCGAGGCCGCCCTCACTTTTGATTTCGTTTTATCTCTTATACAGAATCTTATCGACCAGACCGTATTCGAGCGCCTCTTCCGCCGACATGAAGTTGTCGCGGTCGGTGTCAACGGCGATCTGTTCAATGGGCTTGCCGGTGTTTTCGGCAAGAATCTTGTTCAGCTTTTCCTTGGTGCGCAAAATGTGCTTTGCAACGATCTCGATCTCGGTCGCCTGACCCTTTGCGCCGCCGGAGGGCTGATGGATCATGATCTCGCTGTTCGGCAGCGCGAAACGCTTGCCCTTTGCGCCGGACGAAAGCAGGAACGCGCCCATGGACGCCGCCATGCCCATGCAGATGGTAGAAACGTCGCACTTGATATACTGCATCGTGTCATAGATCGCAAGTCCCGCGCTCACGGAGCCGCCCGGGGAGTTGATATAAAAGCTGATGTCCTTTTCCGCGTCCTGGCTTTCAAGGAAGAGCAGCTGCGCAACCACAAGGCTGGCCGTTGCGTCGTTCACTTCGTCAGAGAGCACAACGATGCGGTCGTTGAGCAAACGGGAAAAAATGTCATACTGGCGTTCGCCGCGGTTGGTTTGTTCGATGACATAGGGAACCAATGCCATAAGAGTACCTCCTGTCGTGTAGGGTGCGCCATAGTTTGCGGCGCACGCCGTCAGTTGAAAAATGATCGGTTAGTTCGCGTCGGTAAAGTTCGCGTCGGTGTAGCCAGCGTCAGTATAGCCGTCGCCGGATGCGCCGCCCTGGTTGAAATCGTTCGGGTTGAAACCGCCCTGTGCGCCGCCTGCAAAGTCGTTCGGGTTAAAGCCCTGCGGACCGCCCTGTGCGCCCTGCGGATTCGCCTGCTGATACAGCTTTTCGGAAATCTTGTAGAACGCCTGGGTCAGCGCGTCTTTCTCGTTCTTGATGAGGTTGATGTCCTGACCGTTCAGCGCATTTTTGAGCGCATCGATCTTGCTTTGCAGCTCGCTCTTGTCGCTTTCGTCAAACTTTGCGCCTTCCTCGGAAAGGATCTTTTCGCACTGATAGACCATCTGATCGGCCTCGTTGCGGGTGTCGACCTCTTCGCGGCGCTTCTTGTCCTCTTCCGCAAATTTTTCCGCGTCCTGCACCGCCTTTTCAATGTCCTCTTTGCTCATGTTAGAGGAAGCGGTGATGGAAATGCTCTGCTCCTTGCCGGTGCCGAGATCCTTTGCGGAAACGTGGACGATGCCGTTGGCGTCGATGTCAAAGGTGACTTCGATCTGCGGCACACCGCGGCGCGCCGGCATGATGCCGTCAAGCGAGAAGATGCCGAGCGTCTTGTTGTCGCGGGCAAATTCACGTTCGCCCTGCAGCACATGGACTTCCACGGAGGGCTGATTATCCGCTGCGGTGGAAAAGATCTGGCTCTTCTTGGTCGGGATGGTGGTGTTGCGTTCGATCACCTTGGTGTTGATGCCGCCCATGGTCTCGATACCGAGGGACAGCGGCGTCACGTCGAGCAGCAGCAGACCCTTCACGTCGCCTCCGAGCACGCCGGCCTGCAGGCAGGCGCCGATGG
>CADBBT010000006.1 GCA_902792985.1 Oscillospiraceae bacterium | reverse complement strand
CTTCACCTGCAAAAACGGCGACGACGCGCAGACGCCCGCTGTTACCGTGACAAGCACGGTGACCAGACAGCCCACCGCCACTGAGACTGGCGAAAAGACTTATACCGCCTCGGCCCAATTCGGCGGCGAGGTCTATACCGACTTCAAAACGGAAGTTCTTCCCGTCACCGGCGGACCCGATGACCCCGCAACGCCTACCGATCCCACAGAGCCTGTTGGCCCCACAGCGCCCGACACGCAAACGGGAGACAATCTCTGCAAGTGGGACAACACGGATCACGGCACGTCCTTCTTTGGCAGGCTCATCCGGTTTTTCCACTCCATTCTGTATTTCTTCGCCCACCTGTTCGGGCGGAAATAAATGACCGTACAAACGATCCGATCATATGATTTACGGCGGCGTTCCCAAAAGGACGCTGCCGTTTTCTTCGGCGGCGTTTTTCGGAAAAGCGTTCCGCCGGCAGACACGGGGATAAATCGCGCCGAAACGGTGCAGGATGACGGCGAAAAAGACAAAAGAAAGAGCTGCCTCAAAGGCGGCTCGTTTCTAGGCGTCTTCCGTATTGGTCGCAAACGCCCCCGCTGCATACTTCGCGAGCGCAAGCCTCAAAGGTCACGCTTCATGAACCAATTTGGTCGTATTTGAATTCTAACATTTCATATGATTTCTGCTCACCGAATATACGAATCAAAGCCAATATCTTTCAAATGGAAATGGAGGGACAATCCACTGAGATAGTTATCCAACATTACCAATCCGGAGCGGAAAAGTGAATTCACATCTTCGGTTGCAATACGCTTGGCTTCATTCATTTCGTCCTCCGTTAGCGCTTTACCCAATCCAAAGCCAGTCCCCGACCATTCAAACGTGAACGAATCCTCTTTTTTATAGCTTTTCATATTAAAATCGCTCTGACCCGACAAAGAAATAAGCGGAACTTCCTTCAGATATGATGCACTTATTGATGTTGAAGTACCAGTGGAAAGCGGAACATAAAAAGCAACAAAGAAAGACACTCCATTTTGATCATAGTCAAACAGAAAGCGGAATTGATTGTCTGTATATGTGTAATCAATATAAACGCTCAATTGCTTTCCGTATTCTTTAAAGAAAGTACCAATATATGGATTTCCTCCCGGGCGAGTGCTTCCATAGGTTGTAATATATTCTTTCAACTTTACTAGATTCGATGCAACATCAGCGGTCGACGCTGTTGTTTCTCCTGTAGCTCCTCCAGAATTCGAAAGTTCCGGCGCTTTCATAGAGATCCAGGTGTTTTCTTTCCCGCCGTTCTTAGGCACGCGCAAAAGCACATCGCCACTGCTGTCTGCCATCAGCAGACCAATCACAACCTCTGAGCTCGCGCCGAGATACAATTCAACATCCAATACGCCCTTTCCACCAAAACGATCGCCGAGGGTCGCTAAACTCTTTTGTTTGACACTTGCGCCGTTAGATTGAAAAAACGTATCACCGTAAATGATATCGCTTGCCTTTAGAACATCATTAGAACCTGCCGAAGAAGATACATAGGTGACATCAAAGATGAAGAATCGCCAGGTATAACCACTGCCGGGGTCATCGTTGAATATGTTTTCCGATTTAGCAAGTTTATTCGCGCTTTCTCCGGTAATGACATTTTTCAGCATAATTTTAACCTTCCGTACAGGTTTAAAAGTATACTCATTATACTCAATCGTCTCACCACTTTGTCCGGATAACGGATTGCTGAATAATTCACCCTGTTCTGGCGTTCGCTCTTTGGTTTCTGTTACACCACAGGCCGAACAAGAGCGTGTTTGTTTATTCTCGCTGATCACCCATTCTCCGAACTTGTGACCGGTTGCCGGAATCTGACTCACATCCGTTTTTTCTCCGCACACTTGACAGTGCTTGGACTTAGAGCCGGGGACTGTGCAGGTGGCAGGAGTATCTACCGTAAAACTTGAAGAATACTTATGACCGATTTTTGGAATCGTTGTAGATTCTGATTTCTCATTACAATTGATGCAATGCTTTGACTTTAATCCTTCAGCCGTACATGTTGCAGGTGTATCCACTGAGAAAACACTTGAAAACTTGTGTCCGGTTGCCGGAATTGTCTGCACATCCGATTGTCCGCAGGAACGGCATTTACGGGTTTTCGTTCCGTTCGTTATGCACGTAGCTGCAGTTGTAACACTGAACTCTCCAAAATCATGAACGTGCTGCGTTGTGGGTCGTGTCGTGGGTTGTGTTGTTGGTTGCGTCGTGGGTTGTGTTGTTGGTTGTGTCGTTGGTTGTGTCGTTGGCTGCGTTGTCGGTTGCGTTGAGGGTTGCGTCGTCGGCTGTGTTGTCGGCTGCGTTGTAGGTTGCGTTGTCGGTTGCGTCGTGGGTTGCGTTGTAGGTTGCGTTGTAGGCTGTGGCAACGGTCGTGTGCTCGGCTGTGTTGCCGGCTGTACCGCAGTCGGCACCGTTGTCGGCTGTAAACGCACTGTTTTTTCCGTTTTCACCTTCAACAGCTTTGAAAAACTACTATAATAATTCTTTCCGTTCTTTTGTGCATACGCACGCACAGCAAAACGATAGACGGTTGCATCCTCCAGGCCTGTAGCGATCGCAGACATTTTTTTGACAGACTTGATCTTATCGTAGGAGTCAAAATCCGGATCGTATCGATACAAAACATAGCCCATCGCGCCCTTTACCGGATCCCATGCGAGTTTAATATAACGATCCGTTTTCTTGGTCGCTTCCAATCCCGTCACTCTTGAAGGAAGAATTTTGAATTTCATCGTTTTGGATCCGATAAAACCACTGTTCTTCTTTGCTGTAACAGTCACGGTTCCAACACCAATCGCTGTATTATTTTTGTACAAAAGCTGATAGTCCGTCCCCTTTTTCAAGGGTTTCTTTCCATAAGAAACCGTAACAGCCGGCTTTTTTGCCTTGCCCGTATACTTGATGGGGCTTGTAACCGACATCGAACACTTGCTGATTTTGATTTGTTTGGTACTTTTGCTGCTTGCAGAAACGCCGGTCTTTGAAACCGCGCTCGAAAAGAAAACGGTCATCGGAGCAACTGCCGAAAACAGCAGCAGTAGTGCAAGTATTGCCGAGAGCATCCTCATTCTTGTTTTTTTCATGTGTTTTTACCTCCTGTTTTTACTTGTCATTCAGCCTTTTTTATTTAATTGTAAAGATTTTAAAATCAAAATCAATACGTCGGGAACGAAACCACAGAAATCGGGAACGAAATGAAACAAAGAAAGGGCTTTTTCTTCAAAAAGCCCGGAAAACCAATAAATGATCCGCGTCACGAAGCATCGAAATGCCGAATGACGCGGATAAAAACCATCCTATATGTGCGGCACGCGCCGCTTGTTATTTATTTTTTCTTAAATATCTTGAATATCTTTTTGAACACCGAAAGAATCGCCGCAAGGGTTGCCTGGAAGCGTTCAAAAACTTTTTGGATCGGACTCGGTTCCGGTTCGGATTTGTTCGGCCCGTCCGGTTTTGCAGGCGCATCCGGTGATTCCGGCTCATCCACAAAGTGCAGCACGAACTGCTCCGTGTAGCTCTGGCCGTCGTTCTTCAGTTCCGAAGGCAGCATGTCATCACAGGACAGGGAGAGGATCAGGTTTCGATCCGGATGATTCTGTATCGCGGCAAAGGCACTGTTAAAGTTCGCATAGCCCAGCGGTTTCATCAAAAACGCGGTGAGCTCTGTGCCGGAGGGCAGGCGGTAGTGTTTTTCGTCAACGATTTTTCCGTTTTTGAGGATGTCATATACGATTTCCCGCTCGTCCTCCATTGCATGCAGCGACAAACGCGCAAAGTTCAGCGAAGCAACGGTTCTGTCAATGCTGAGTACGCTGGCGGCATTCACAAGCGCGGGAAGATCCATTGCCGGTACTCCGTTGTGCCCGGATACTGTGACAGCGCCGTTTACGTCGGAGTAATAGAGCACCGGTGTCACGCAGCGGGAAACGGTCGCTTCGGCGGGGGCAAAGACCCGTTCAAGATTCGGGCAGGCGGCAAAGGGCGCGCCATCCATGGCGGTCACGCTGTCTCTGAGGTAGACGCAGTCGATCGCATCGGCGCAGCTTTCCCACGGCACGGCTGCAAGCTCGCCCGAAGCGCCGCTGCCGGAGATTACAAGATTCCCGTTGTCCGCGTACCAGAACAGGTCGCCGCAACGGCCGTACTGTGTGCAGTCGGTCGGCGCAAGGCAAACGTCGCACAGACCGTCTTTGTCGCTGTCCGCGTGGCCGACAACGGGCGTCGGCCGGGCTTCGTCAGTCACAACGCCGCAAACGGAGCAGGCGTATTCGGCAGTCATGCCCGCATCCAGACAGGTGGCGTCCTTTGCCGGTTTGCTGATCGCAGGGCTGTGCCCCGTCGCCGGAAGCGTGACGCCGTAGGTGAGGGTAACGCCGCACCAGGTGCAGACCGTGTCGCCGGAATAGCCGTTTTCCAGGCAGGCCGCCGCTTTTGCGTTTTGCACCGACGTTTCCGGGTGCTCGCAGATATACGCGTCGCAATCATCGCAATAGCCGTCATGGTCGTTGTCCGTGTGGGGCGTCATGGCGATCTTTTCCGCTGTGGAGGACAAAAGCTTGCCGCAGCGCGTGCAGTAGGTCACATTGTCGTAGGTGCCTTCGGCGGTGCAGGTGGCTGCGACCACATTTTCGGGCACAGGTTCGCCGGGGTTATGGCCGAGCGGTTCTGAAGTTTGCTCATGACCGGACACCCATTCGCCGCAGTCAACACAGACCGTTCCGGCGGTATAGCCGGGGTTCAGACAGTCGGGGGCGGTGACATCAACCGGCTGTGTGTTGTGAGGTTCGTTAGTTAGGGGGCAGAGCGAGATAAAGGTCATATTTTTTCCTTGCGCATACGCTTCAGCTGTTGAATCCTTGAATCCGTAGA
Source organism: Oscillospiraceae bacterium (assembly GCA_902792985.1). Classification (GTDB taxonomy): domain Bacteria; phylum Bacillota; class Clostridia; order Oscillospirales; family Acutalibacteraceae; genus UBA6857. The sequence continues at coordinate 133,119 of CADBBT010000006.1, read as the reverse complement.
CAGTTGCAAGTGACGAGGCGATCCAAAATGTACTACTTAAAAATGTACCATCTGAAATTGTTACATCCTTCGATAAGATTGTAATGGTTTTTAAATTGTCACAGTAATGAAATGCGCTGGGATTAGTGGTTAAATTCTCAGTAGTTTTCGAATATCCAAGTTGTACGGTTGATTTGGGAATCGTTACAGATGTCAGACCGTCGCAATCACCAAACCCGTGGATATTGGTAATACCGTCCGAAAATTGAACACTCTTAAGTCCGGCACACCCGGTAAAGCCATCTATGGTTTTAACACTGTCGGGAAACGAGATGCTGGTTAAATTTTTGCAATATGTAAAACCATTGATTTTAGTAACACCATTCGGAAAGTCAACGCTCGTTAGTCCGGCAGAATGTGGCCCATGGATCTCTGTGATACAATCCGGAAAATCTATCTTTGTCAGTTCCAAGCAACCGTTAAGTGAATTCAACATTAAACAGGTTACGCTTCCGTCGGCGGGGATCACGCTGTCTTTACAAGCAGCAATCAGCTTTTTTTCTTCTGTTTGAATCAGGCAGTTGTTTTCTGAATGATAGCTTGAGTTTTCCGGATCAACGGTGATGGATTCAAGATTTGGACAACCCTGGAATGCGTCGTCAGCAATCGAATTCACATTTTTGGGAATATCGATCCGTTTCAATGCTTTACAGCCTAAAAAAGCACAGGCATCGATTTCCTGTGAAACCGGCAAAGCTGTATCTGTTTTTTTATAAGATACTTCCTGAAGTCCGCGACAATACTCAAAAGCATAGCTTCCGATCTTCTTTACGCTTGTCGGAATGACAAGTTCGGTCAGTCCATCGCAATATTCAAAAGCACTACCTCCAATTTCCTCAAGATTCGGCAAAGTAATACTCTTCAAGCCCTTCCGACCCGAAAAAGCTTCTCCCGCAATACTTTTCACACTCGTTGGGATTACACTACTGGTGGTACCGAGTACCAACGTCGTAGCCACCATCAGACTATTAAGACGAAACAAACAGTTCTGATGCACCCTATAGTATTGGTTTCCGGATTTTAAATGAAGCTTTTCCAGCTTCGGACAGCCCGAAAATGCAGATCCAGACACTAAACCACCGAGTTTGTCCGGGAAATAGATTTCCGTAAGATTCGGACAATCAACGAACACGTTACGGGGAACGCTTCCGTATGCCGTTTCGTAGCTCAAAAATCTAACCGTTTTTATCAGCGCTTTATTAAACCCAAATTGCACAATATCTTCGGCACCAAAGCTACTGACTGGAACCGGATCCAAAACAAATTCCCCTGTGATTGTATTCATTCTATATGGTATTGGCTTATCCGAACCAAATGCGCTCACGGTAATGTTTCCTGTTATTATTTCTGAGATAAAAAACGAAAACGATTGTATCTCCCCAGCGGTCTTAGTGCCGTAGCTGATGGTATAGCCGTCAAACAACGGTTTCATAAAGTAGGCGGTGTTGTTCAAAAGCTGTGCGCCCGAGGATGCATCCACATGATACCACTGTTCACCAATCTCGATGATGTTCCATGCATGCGCAACATTGCCTTTCGTGCCGGTCACGATGCGGCAGTCCAAGCCTGCCGCCAGCGCCAGCTTGTAATACAGCGTGGCAAAGCCCTGACAGACCGCCCGGCCGTTCACCGCCGCGCCGTAGGCAGTGTATTTCAGCACGTCCTCGTCGTTATAGAGGTTTTCCAGATCGAACGTCACGTTCTCGCACAGGTAATCATAGAGATAGCGTGCCTTTTCTGTGTCGTCCTGCGCCGTGCAGCCGGCAATCACCGTTTCCACATATGCATCCACGGCGGCTTCCTGCTCTGCGGTCGTGTAACACACCGGCTTCAGCGTATAAACGTCGTCAGCATCCTGCTCCGGCTGGGGCATCACATAGTTGAGCGCAAGGCGCAGATAGTCGCCCTCGGCGCCGGTGCCCGTGTGGGCACAAACCTTGGCAAGCGTTGCGCCGGCAGCGGCTTTGCTGTCGGCTTTGAAGCGGATCGTGGTTTTGCGGTTGACCAGCTCTTCACGAACGAAATCAACAACCTCATCGGCAGTTGCAAACTGCGGCACGTCGGCCGGTTCTCCTTCGGCGGCCGCAGGTACAAACGCAGCCTGGAAAAGGAACAGCAGGGCGAGCAGGATGGCAATGGATTTTTTCATGATTCCGGTTCCTCCTTTATTTGCAATGTAACGTCGGCCGTGAATTCCTTTTCATCGCAGGAGTACACGGCGGCGCCGTGATATTTTTTTGCAACGGCGGCAACGTTTTTCAGCCCGATGCCGTGCCGTCTTGTATCCGCCTTGGTGGTTTTGATGCGGTTGTTTTTGATCTCCACCTTTTCGGCAACGGCGTTTTTGACGCAGACCGTAAAATGTCCGTTCCGAACCGCGCCCTTGACGCGAATATACTTCTTTTCGGGCGCACGCCGTGCACCGTCGATGGCGTTGTCAATCAGGTTGCCCACCACGGTGCACAAGTCGTCATTCTCGATCCCTTGCGCCGGAACCACGCCGGTAAACGTCATCTCGATGCCGTAATCCGCCGCAAGCTCGTTTTTGTTGTTGAGGATCGCATTCACAACAAAGTTCCCGGTGGAAAACGTCTGCGCCGCAACACCGGACGTGACTTTTACTTTTTCAAGGTATTCCATCGCCTCGTCGGTCAGCCCCGCGTTCAGCAGGCTCGTCACGATGAGCATGTGATTTTTGTAATCGTGACGGAACGCACGCAGCGCGTCGTCGCTTTTCACCATCTGCTCATAGTTCAGCTTGATCAAATCCATCTCCGACAGGATCTGATTCTGCTTTGCGATCAGCGAAAACACCTGGATGACAAAGTAACCGATGAACAAAAGGATGCCTAAGACCGAAAGCACATGCAATATCCCGGCCACCCTTTTAAAATCATAGAGCGTCGGATCTTCTCCCATGACGCTGAAATAGGAGGAAAACGAGCAAACGATGATGACGGCATAAAGCCATTTCGGGATCACCTCAACGGTGTTGCGAATGATTTTGAGATCCCTGTTTTTTGAAACGCGCAGCAAAAAGATGGTCACGATCAGATAACCGACCGTGCAAAAGACGGTCTCATAAAACAGATACACATGCTGCTCCATGTCCTGCAAAGCAAAACGGAACACGCTGAACAGCCCTTCCATGCCGACATTGATCGAAAGGCAGATCAGCGCATTGAGAAACACGCCCTTTGTGCGCAGAATGATTTGTGGGAACAGAATGATATTCAGCAATGCCACAGCGCCATATGCCAAAACAGCTGTGTCATAATCAGCCGCACGTTCAAGGACAGGCAGCGCCGCGATGTTTGCGATTGACAGCGCAGCAGCAAAACAGTACACGCCGATCGTCCTTGCACGGCTTCGCTCGGAAAAACAGCGCACGACAGACAGCACAACGGTCTGACATGTCAGCGCAGCAAGATCGTGCAGCACAAAAAAGATCCATTGCCAGGGTGCAAGCATGACAAACCTCCTCAGACCTCATATTTGAGATAGCTCATATAGCTTTTCAAAAACTCATCATATTTTTGTGAGCTGCATAAGACCTTTTCGCCGTTGGTCAGATTGATCGTTCTCTTGTCGATGCTTGAAATATACTTCATGTTCAGAATGTAGGAACGGTGGGTCTGAAAGAAATGAGAGTTATTGATTTCAAGGAAAAACTGTGAAATGGACTTGGAAGATCGGTATTGGCCGGTCGTAGTGCGAACGACTGTGTATTTTTTGTCCGCTTCAATGTAGATCACTTCATCGGCTTCCAGATAATACATGCGGTCCTTGGTCGGGACAATGATTTTTCGCGTGTGCTGATAAAGATTGACAAAGGTGTCCAGCGCCTCGGCAAAATCTTCGTCTGAAACCGGTTTCAAAAGGTATCGGAAGGTGTCGAGCTTGATCGAATCAATGGCGTACTCCGCATAGTTCGTGAAAAAAACAACGAACAGCTTCGCATTATGCTCGCGAATCTTTGCAATAAAATCAATGCCGTTGCCGTCTTCCAGCCTGCAGTCCATAAACACAAGATCAAAGCGGCTGTTGAAGGGAACGAAGTCTTCCCCGGACGAAAACTCAGACACCGAACAATCCATGTTCTTGTCTAAGAAATATGCGGAAACTCTTCTGTGCAGTTGCTTTCTTGATACCGCTTCATCATCGCAAATTGCAATTCTCATCGAGTGAATCCCTCTTCTTTTTAAATCAAGTATATAGTTATATAATAAACCAATATAACTTTATACTAACTGAAAAGAAAATGATTGTCAATATTCCGGGAACGAAATCAAAGAAAACGGGAACGAAATGAAAAGAGCATAGGCTGATACGAATCCCGGACAAGCAGACCGAATAAGGTTTATACTATGTCCGAATGGGCGGGGGTGTTTTGTGTGTGGAGAGGGATTGAGGGAATGAGGGATTGAGGGAATGAGTGGAGGGTGGAGAGTGGAGAACAGGGGACAGGGAGCAGGGAGCAGGGAACAGGGAGCAGGGAACAGGGAACAGGGGACAGGGAACAGGGAGCAGGGAGCAGGGAGCAGGGGACAGGGAACAGGGGACAGAATGTGGGAAACTGTCAAGGCGGGCGGGAAAGATGAAGAGTTTTCCGTTCCTTCATGTTCACTTCACATTTTCGGGGTATGATAAACTTGTACAATAAAATTGGAGGTGCCTGTGATGGCCAACAGAATCATCTTAAACACAGTATCGTTTCACGGGAAAGGTGCGATCGGCGAGATCGTTCCGATCGCACAGAACAAGGGCTGGAAGCACATTTTTGTCTGCTCCGACCCGGATCTGATCAAGTTCGGCGTTGCCGCTAAGGTCACCGACCTGCTGGACGGCGCGAACATTCCCTACACCGTATATTCCGGCATCAAGCCGAACCCGACGATTGAAAATGTCAAGGACGGCGTTGCGGCGTTCAAGGCTTGCGGCGCGGATTCCATCATCACCATCGGCGGCGGTTCCTCTATGGATACCGCAAAGGCGATCGGCATCATCATCAACAACCCCGAGTTCGCCGATGTGCGCTCGCTGGAAGGCGTTGCGCCGACGAAAAACCACGCGGTGGACACCATCGCGGTTCCCACAACTGCGGGCACAGCGGCGGAAGTCACGATCAACTATGTGATCACCGATGTGGAAAAAGAGCGCAAATTCGTCTGCGTGGACGAGCACGACATCCCTGAATACGCGATCGTCGATCCCGATATGATGAGCAGCATGCCCAAGAGCCTGACGGCTTCCACCGGCATGGATGCGCTCACCCACGCGATCGAAGGCTACACGACCAAAGGTGCGTGGGAGATGACGGATATGTTCCATCTCGAGGCGATCAAGCTCATCGCCAAGCACCTGCGCGGCGCGGTGGAAAACAAACCCGAAGACAGAGAGGGCATGGCTCTTGCGCAATATGTTGCGGGCATGGGCTTTTCCAATGTCGGCCTCGGCATCGCCCACTCGATCGCGCACACCCTCGGCGCACATTATGACACGCCGCACGGCGTTGCCTGCGCAATGATGCTGCCCATCGTCATGGAATACAACCAGGAATGCACGGGCGAAAAATACAGAGAGATCGCACGCGCCATGGGCGTGGAAGGCGTGGACGCCATGACGCAGGACGAATACAGAAAGGCTGCCGTTGACGCGGTCAAGCAGCTTTCCGCCGACGTCGGCATCCCCGCTGTCAACGAAAAAGTGAAAGAGGAAGACCTCGATGTGCTTGCCGCAGACGCGTTTGCGGATGCCTGCCGTCCCGGCAATCCGAGAGATACGAATGTGGAAGAGCTGAAAGCGCTGTATCGAAAGATCATGGCGTAAGCGCCGAAAAGAATAATGATCCACCCGCAAAGCGGGTGGTTTTTCTCATGCGGGCATAGCCCTCTGTTCCTCGCGGGACACGTAAACGTGTAAACGATCTGCCAACCGCGTATCTGTTTTTACCGTTTATTCTTGTATGGACCCATTCCTGTCATCGTAAGTTGTTCGCCCAATTCATCCTCTTTCAACTGGTTCTTTATGTATTCCGCAATTCGGCTTGTGTTTTTCCCTACCGTATCTACATAATATCCTTTGCACCAAAACTCTCGGCTTCTGTATTTGTATTTCAGTTCGCCGAATTGCTCATACAGCATCGTGCTGCTTTTCCCTTTCAGATACCCCATGAAACTTGATACGGCCATTTTGGGTGGTATCTCCACTAACATATGAATATGGTCTGGGCACACCTCTGCTTCAATTATGTTTACGCCTTTCCATTCACATAGCTGCCTTAATATCTTTCCTACCTCAACTTTCTTGTTTTGGTAAAACACTTTCCTTCGATATTTTGGCGCAAACACTATATGGTATTTGCAATTCCACTTCGTATGTGATAAACTATGTATGTCATTCAGCCCCATCTGAATGTCCTCCTTTTGCTCTAATTTGTGCAGTTGGCAGACCGCACTTTATTATACCGCAAAAGGAGTTTTTTTGTCTGCCTCGCCGCTTAAGCTTTTTTGAACCACGCGACTATCGCGTGGTTTTCGGGATACAAATCAAGTCCCGTCCGTTTGGGCGGGACTTTTTTGCGGTGAGAGCTTAATCCCGGATCCCTGCTCCCTCCTGTATTGCAAAAGTCGAAAAATTGTGCTATAATGAGCAGCGTATTTTACGAAAAGGACGTGATCGTATGATCAGCACCAACAACGTCACGCTGCAATACGGCGGCCGGGAACTGTTCCACAGCGTTTCCATCAACTTCACCAAGGGAAACTGCTACGGACTCATCGGCGCGAACGGCGCGGGGAAATCCACCTTTTTGAAGATCCTTTCCGGCGAGATCGAGCCGAACAAGGGCTATGTGACCATCACGCCGGGCGAGCGGTTGTCCGTGCTCAAGCAGGATCACTTTGCCTTTGACGAATTCGACGTGATCCGCACGGTGCTCATGGGCAACGCGCATCTGGTGGAGATCATGGACGAGAAGGAAGCGCTGTATTCCAAAGAGGAGTTCACCGAGGAGGACGGCATGCGCATCAGCGTGCTGGAGGAGGAGTTTGCCGAGCTGGACGGCTGGAGCGCCGAAAGCGACGCCGAAATTTTGCTCAACGCGCTGGGTATCCACAACGAATTCCACAACAAGCTCATGAAGGAGCTGACCGGCGAACAAAAGGTCAAGGTGCTGCTTGCCCAGGCGTTGTTCGGCAACCCCGATATCCTTCTGCTCGACGAGCCGACGAACCATCTCGATGTGGCGGCGATCCACTGGCTTGAGGAGTTCTTGCTCGATTTTGAAAACACCGTTATCGTTGTCAGCCATGACCGGCACTTCCTCAACAAGGTCTGCACGCATATCGCCGATGTGGACTTCGGCAAAATCTCGCTGTATGTCGGCAACTATGACTTCTGGTATGAATATACGCAGATGGCGCAGAGGCAGCAGCGCGAGCAGAACAAGAAGAACGAGGCCAAGGTCAAGGAACTGCAGGCGTTCATTGCGCGCTTTTCCGCAAACGCTTCCAAATCCCGCCAGGCGACCAGCCGCAAGAAGCTGCTGGATTCCATCGTGATCGAAGATCTGCCCGTTTCGTCGCGCCGCTTTCCGTTCATTGAATTCAAGCCCGACCGCGACATCGGCAACGATCTACTGAAGGTGGAGAACCTGAGCAAAACGGTCGGCGGCCGCAAGGTGCTCGACAACGTTTCGTTTACGCTTTTGCCGAACGAAAAGGTCGCGTTTGTCGGCACAGACGCACTGGCAAAGACGACGTTTTTCAAGATCATCACGGGAGAACTGGAGCCGGACGAGGGTACGTTCAAATGGGGCGTGACGACTTCGCAGTCCTATTTCCCAAGCGACAACGCCGCGTTTTTTGACGGTGTGGAGGATTCGCTGATCGACTGGGTGCGCCGCTACAGCGACCTGCAGTTTGAATCCGACGTGCGCGCCTGGCTCGGCCGGTTGATGTTCAGCGGCGAAGAGGCGACCAAGAAGGCCAAGGTGCTCTCCGGCGGCGAGCGCGTGCGCTGCATGTTTATCAAAATGATGCTCTCCGGCGCAAACGTGCTGATCTTTGACGAGCCGACGAACCATCTTGACCTTGAATCCATCACGGCGCTCAATAACGCGCTGATGAAGTTCAAGGGCGCGATCCTGTTCACATCGCACGACCACCAGTTCGTGCAGTCCGTTGCCGACCGCATCATCGAGTTCCGCGCCGACGGGCTCTATGACCGCAAGGAGACCTACGACGAATTCCTTGAAAACAACCAGCTTTTGGAAACAAAATGATGCAAAACGATATCCAGACCATCCGCACCGAGATCGCCGCATACATTCGCGATTCCTATGGGGTCGAAGCGGATTATCCCTGGCCGCGCTATCCGGAGTACGCCGTGTTCCGTCATGTGAACAACCGCAAATGGTTCGCGCTGGTCATGCGTATTGAAAAGGCCAAGCTCGGCCTTCCCGGCGCCGGGCTGATCGACATTGTGAATCTCAAGCTCGAAAGCGCGCTCGCCGTGGAGTTTTTGACAGCCGAGCCGGGGTTTCTTCCGGGCTATCACATTGCGCGCGGCAGTTGGGTTTCGGTGCTGCTCGACGGCTCCGTGCCGGCCGAGCGCATCACGCCGTTGATCGATCAAAGTTTTGCCGTGACGGCTGTGAAGGTGAAAAAGGGCGGGTAGCCGACCGTTATTTTTGCGTGTAAAACCGCGGAGCTGTTGCAGGCGCCGCGGCTTTTTCATGAAGAAAAGGGGACGGGCTTTTGCCGCGCACGCGTTCGCCGTGCGCGGCGTCGGCGGCGATCCGCATCGCGCCGCAGGCGCGATGTACAAGGAGCGCCCAAAGCGGCATGCGGCGCCGGGCTGCGGGTCTGCGCTCCTTGCCGCAGTGCACAGCACTGCGGGCGGATCGCCGCCGAACAAAAAAGCGGCTGCCTGAAAAGACAGCCGTTCGAACATACAAAAATTGTTTTTTCAGACCAGCCCACCGTCCACGCCGAGCACCTGCCCGGTGATGAAGCCTGCACTGTCGGACGCCAGAAACAACGCTGCCGCCGCAACATCTTCGGGGGTTCCCGCGCGGCAAAGGGGCGTTTCGTCAATGACCGCCTGCCGCGCGTCGCTGTCGAGCAGGGCGTTCATCGGCGTGTCGATGAAGCCGGGCGCGATGCAGTTGACTCTCACGCCGCTCGGGCCGACCTCTTTGGCGAGCGCTTTGGTAAAGCCGATCAAAGCGGCCTTGCTCGCGCTGTAATGGACTTCGCACGACGCGCCCACGCGTCCCCACATGGAGGAGACGTTGAGAATACAGCCGCGTTTGCGCGCGATCATCGGCGGCAGCAAAAGCTGACTCAGGCGCAGCGCCGCCTGCGTGTTGAGCTGAAACAGCCGCGCGGCGTCTGCGGGCTCCACACATTGGAACACGCCGAACAGCGCCTGCCCGGCGTTGTTGATGAGCACATCCACGCCCTGCGGCAGCACGGTGTCCGCCAGCGTTTCGATTTCTGCCGGCGAAGAAAGATCTGCCGAAACACTCGTCAGCGCGTCGCCGAGCTGAGCTTGCAGCGCAGCCATTGCGGCGGCGTTTTTGTGATATTGACCGATCACGCGGTCACCGTTTTGCACAAATGCGCGGCAAAGCGCCTGCCCGATCCCGCCGGAGGCGCCGGTGATGAGAACACGTCGTTGCATAAGCTCACATCCTTTGCATTCTGCTTTCCATTATATCATAGTTTGCGTCACTTTGCAAGCACGCCGCCGTCGGCATACAGCAGAAGCTGCACATCCGTTTCTTCGCCTGTTACGGCAGAGACATAGACCAGCGCCTCCTGCCCGTTTTCGTCGCGGCAGTGCAGCTCATAACAGAGCTGTTCCGTGCCGTCGTCCAACGGAATGAGCGCGAGCTTGCTGCCCAGCAGCCGCAGCAGGGGCGAGCGGACTGCGGCGGCTTCTTCGGGAGAAAGGCGAACCTCCGGCAGCTTGCGCACCGTGTGATTCATCAGATAGCCGCGCGCGTCGAAGGAAACGGCCTGCGCGGTGTCGAGCGCAACGCCGACTTTGATGAGGTCGGCATACCACACGGCGTCGTCCTTCTGATAGTGGAACACCACGGTGCACACGCCGTCATAGTTGCTGTAATAGCTCGGCTTCATATCGCTGTAGCCGATGCGTTCAAGATATTTCGCCGCGATCTTCATAGCAGTCTCGGCGCTGATCTGCGCTTCGCCGGAAAAATCGGGGTTCGTCACATACGCCGGCAGGCCGCCTTTTTTTGTGACGCCGATGCGCTTTGCCCCGCGTGAGAAGCAGTAAAGCGCCAGCGCACCGTCGGTGTCGCCTTCGGCGAGCAGCTCGGTCTGTTTGCAATCGAGCCATTTTGCGGCGCGCTCCCGGGCCGTTTGTGTGCTGATCTCGTCAAGCGATGCCACGGCGCGCGCCTTGCGGTTCAGCACCGTGTCGGAAAACGGACCGTCATACAGCAGCTTCGGCGTGTCGGAAAGCGCTTGCGCGGTGCTGTTCAGGTGGTCGTCGAACGCTTCCGGCGCGCCTTTTTCGGCAAGGGGCAGCGTGGCGTTCTGCGTGTCAAAGCGCAGCGCGCCGTCGTCATAGTCGCTGTCGAGCGCGTGCAGCGCGTCGGAAAACGATTGCGCATAAGACAGCAGCGCCTGCATTGCCGCACGCTGTTTTTCTGTAAGAACACCTTTGCGTTCAAAGGTTTTGTTCAGCGCAAGGGTGAAATCGCCGACCTGCGAGAGAAACTTATACAGGTTCGTGCCGTCCGTGCCGGTGTTCGTGAGCGCGGACAGGCTGACTTTGGCGCACGACGCGCTGCGCGAAAGCTCGTTTCCCAAACGCGAGAGCATGTCCGCGCTGTTGACATAGCGCGCTTTTTGCAGCGAGGTGCTGATGGCATCGAGGTGCTCGCCGAGTTCACGCAGCGCCCGCTGTGACGCGACGGCGGACCGGTTTTGCAGCGCCGATGCGCGGCGGCCGTTGATGATTGCAGACGCCGAAAGCGCAAGTACCAGCGCAAGAAGAAGGCTCAGTGCGCGGATGCCGCCCCGGCGGGAAAAATTGACGTTCATGGAATCGCTCCTTTTAATGTTCGCTTAATTCGTATGCTGTATCATAGCGTTGCCGAAAAAGGTGAAATTATGCGTGAAGAGGGATCAGGGGACAGGGATCAGGGGACAGGGAACAGGGGACAGGGAACAGGGGACAGGGATCAGGGAATAAGGGAATAAGGGATTAAGGGATTGAGGGAATAAGGGATTGAGGGAATGAGGGATTGAGGGAATGAGGGGTTAAGGGATTGAGTGGAGAATTGAAAGATTACGGAAATAAGGGAATGCGTATGCGGAGGTTCGGCGCTTCGAAAAATGGAAAGGTTCAGCACATAGGTAAGTTGAAAAGCTCAGAACATAGGTAAGCGGAGGTTCTGCTTATCGGTAAAGCGGAAGGCTCAGCATCCCACCTCAACAGGGTCATCGCCTATCATGTTGCTGGCGGCAACCGGCCGCCCCTACGGTTTTTTACTATCCGACCCCTGTTCCTTCTCTACTCATTCCCTTAATCCCTTAATCCCTTATTCCCTCAATCCCTTAATCCCTCAATCCCTCAATCCCTGCTCCCTGTCCACTGATCCCTGTTCCCTGTTCCCTGCTCCCTGCTCCCTGCTCTTCTCTCTCAACTCTCCAAACTCCACTCTTCCCTTAATCCCTTATTCCCTCAATCCCTTAATCCCTGTTCCCTGTTCCCTGCTCCCTGTTCCCTCCCTTCCTTTTTCAAAATTTTTGCAATTTTTTATTGCATCTGCGTTTTATTTATAGTATAATGTTCTGTAACTATGATGGAAAGGTGGGTCCGGATGCAGGCGTATCTTGACAACAGCGCCACAACGCCGCTGTGTAAAGAGGCAAAGCAATGGATGCTGCGCGCGATGGAAACCGATTGGGGCAACCCGTCCTCGCTGCACGAAAAAGGCTTTGCCGCCGAAACGCTGCGCGAACAGGCGCGCAAGGCCGTGGCCGACGCGCTGCGCTGCGATCCGCGCTGTCTGACCTTCACCTCCGGCGGTACCGAGGCAAACAACCTCGCCGTGTTCGGCGCTGCGGCAGCACAAAAGCGCAAGGGCAGCCGTGTGGTCGTTTCCGCTGTGGAGCACCCGTCGGTGCTGCAGGCGTGCAAGGAGCTTGCTTCGCAGGGCTTTGACGTTGTATTTTTGCCGACCGACCGCTTTGGCGCGGTGCCGGTGTCCGCGCTGGAAAACGCCATCGACAGCGCGACGATCCTTGTGACGATGATGCATGTGAACAACGAGCTCGGCGCGATCGAACCGATCGAAGCCGTGCCCGCCATCCTCAAACGCAAGGGCGCGCCTGCGCTGTTTCATGTGGACGCGGTGCAGTCGTTCGGAAAACTGCCGGTGTTCCCCGAAAAGATCGGCGCCGACCTTTTGACGGTGAGCTCGCATAAGATCCACGGGCCGAAGGGCGCCGGAGCGCTGTATGTGCGCCGGGGCGTGCATCTTGTGCCGCGCGTATTCGGCGGCGAACAGGAAAACCGGCTGCGCCCGGGTACCGAGCCGATGATCGCCATTGCGGGCTTCGGCGGGGCGGCAAGCGTGCTGCAAAACGGAAAAGAGCTTGCCCGCATCACGGCGCTGCGCGACCGGTTCACGGAAAAGCTGCGTTCGCTCGGCGAAGCGGTCGTGCTCAACAGCGGCGCTGAAGCGTCGCCCTATATCATCAACCTCTCCCTGCCGGGCAGACCGTCCGAGGTCGTGCTCAACTTCTTGTCCGATATGGGCATCTGCGTTTCCGCTGGGTCCGCCTGTGCCAAAGGGCACCGCAGTCCGGTGCTTGCCGCGGCGGGCATTTCCGCCGAACGGCAAAACAGCGCGCTGCGCATCAGTCTGAGCGATCAGACCACACAGGAAGAGATGGATTTCTGCTTTGCCGGGCTGTGCGAAGCGGTGCGCGTGATTCGAAATAAACTGTAAGGACTTCTGCAATGAAAAAGGTAATTCTGGTCAAAAACGGAGAGATCGTCCTCAAGGGGCTCAACCGTTCCACATTTGAGGACATCCTCATCAAAAATATGCGCCGGCGGTTGTCGCCGCTGGGAAAATTTGAATTTCTCAAATCGCAGTCCACGATCATCGCGTGGCCCGAAGACGACGGGATCGATTTTGAAAGCGCCGAGGAGCGCATGCGCCGTGTGTTCGGCATCGTCGGCTTTTCCGTGGCCGCGGTGTGCGATAAAAACATGGACTCCATCCGGCAGACCGCGCTGGAATTCTTGGGCGGCGATCTGCAAAATGTGCGCACGTTCAAGGTCAACGCCAAACGCAGCGACAAAAAATTTGAAAAGACCTCGCCGGAGATCTGCGCCGAAGTGGGCGGTTTTCTGCTTTCGCGCTTTCCGCATCTGAAGGTGGACGTGCATGAGCCGCAGCTCATCGTGACGGTGGAGGTGCGCGACACCGTGCTCATCCACGGCAACCAGCAAAAGGGCGCAGGCGGCCTGCCGGTCGGCTCGTCCGGGCGCGCGTGTCTGCTGCTTTCCGGCGGCATCGACAGCCCCGTTGCCGGCTACATGATGAGCAAACGCGGCCTGATCCTCGACGCGGTCCACTTCGCTTCACCGCCGTATACCAGCAAACGCGCCGAACAAAAGGTGCGCGATCTTGCAAAGCTTGTGGCGCGCTGGAGCGGCAGGATCAACTTTATGCTCGTGCCGTTCACCGAACTGCAGGAGGCCATCCGCGACCATGTGCCGGAGGATATGTTCACCCTCGTCATGCGCCGCATGATGATGAGAATTGCCGCGCGGCTTGCGGAAAACGACGGCTGCAAGGCGCTCATCACCGGAGAAAGCCTTGGTCAAGTGGCGTCGCAGACGATCGATTCGCTCGCCGTGACAAACGCAGCGAGCAGTCTGCCGGTGTTCCGTCCGCTGATCGGTATGGATAAGGACGAGATCATCGAGATCGCCCGCAGGATCGATACATTTGAAACGAGTCTGCTGCCCTATGAGGACTGCTGCACCGTGTTTACGCCGAAGCATCCCAAGACCCGCCCGACAGTTGAACTGCTGGAAGAGGCTGAAGCCGCGTTTGACTTTGCGCCGCTGATCGACCGCGCCGTGGAGGGGACACGGTTCACGTCGATTGATGCATGTTAGCTGCTAGCTGTTAGCTGTTAGCTGTTAGCAGTTAGCAGTTAGGTACCCGCTGATTAATTCGATGTGCAAATCTTGACGGTAAATTTTCACAAAGTGAGTTAATCAGTGAGAACTTAACGGGTAGTTGCTGCTCGTCCTTTTCAAATCGCTAGCGGCTAACAGCTAACGGCTAACAGCTATCAGCTAGCAGCTACCGACTAACGACTAACGACTACCAGCTAACAGCTGACCGCTATTTTCCGGAGGAAAAATCATGACCGCAGAACTGATCTTTGTCGGCACAGAACTGCTGCTCGGCGACATTCTCAACACCAACGCGCAGTATCTGTCGCGGCGGCTGTCAGCACTGGGAATTTCCGTGCTGCATCAGTGCGTGATCGGTGATAACCCCGAACGGTTGGAGGAGGCGCTGAAAACCGCGCTTTCCCGCAGCGACCTGGTGCTCACCACCGGCGGGCTCGGCCCCACCAAGGACGATCTGACCAAGGAGACGGCGGCTGCGGTTTGCAAAAAGCGCCTTGTGCGCCACGAAGAAAGCCTTGACGCCATGCGCGCGTATTTTTCCGACAAGGGCGTTGCGATGCCGAAAAGCAACGAAAAGCAGGCCGATCTGCCTGAGGGGGCGCTTGTTTTTCCGAACTCCAACGGCACCGCACCGGGCTGCGCGATGGAAACAGACGGCAAATGGGTGCTGCTGCTGCCCGGTCCGCCGCGCGAGATGAAAGCGATGTTTGAGCTTGCGGCTGTGCCGTTTTTGCGCCGCTTTTCCGACGGCGTGATCGTGTCGCACAGTGTGCGCACCTTCGGCATCGGCGAAAGCGCCATGGCCGAGCGCGTGAGCGATCTGCTCGATTTGAAAAACCCCACCGTGGCGCCCTACGCCAAAAACGGCGAAGCGCTGCTGCGTGTGACAGCAAAGGCAGAAAACGAAGCGGCTGCCGAAGCGCTGATCGCGCCGGTGCTGCACGAGATCAAAGACCGCCTTTGCGATGTGATCTACGGCGTGGACGTCTCTTCTTTGGAAGAAGCCGCCGTCGCGTTGCTGAAAGAAAAAGCGCTGACCGTTGCCACGGCGGAATCCGCCACGGCCGGCCTGATCGCCAAACGGCTGACCGACATTCCCGGCGCGTCCGACGTGTTCCATTGCGGCATCGTCTCCTATTCCAACGAGATCAAGATGCGGCTGCTGGGCGTAGCGCGTGAAACGCTGCAGACACAGACGGCGGTCTGTGCCGATACAGCCGAGCAGATGGCTTTCGGTGCACTGCGGCAGTCCGGCGCCGATCTTGCCGTTTCCGTCACAGGACTTGCCGGTCCCGGCAAAGATGAACTTGGCCGCGACGCGGGCCTTGCCTTTCTTGCGCTGACCGACGGTGTGTCCGTCTGGACACGCAAAGTGCAAACCGGTCACACCGAGGACGACTGCCGCGATTATAACCGCACGGTGTTCGCATCGAACGCTTTGCATCTGATCTATCAATACGCCGCTGCGTTTCCGGAGAAACCGGCAGGCGGTGAACCGTTGAAAACCCCCGTTTCATTGTGCCCCAAGGAGCGAATCGAATGAAAATCATCTATGAGGACGGTGCGGACCGTCCGCAAACTGAACATCGTTCCGGCGCACAAGCCTCGCCGCCGGACGCTGCACCGGGCGAGATGCCGAATCTGACCCCGGAGCAGATCTCCGCACTGCTGCAGATTTTGGCAAACCAGCAGGCGGCGCCGCAGGAAGCGCCGAAAAAAAGCGAACAGACGCCGCAGGAAGCGCCGAAAGATCCGGCGCAGGACCCCGGCACGCGCATCCTTTATCAAAGCGCGGATTTTGAACCGCTGGAAGCAAAAAAAAGCGGTCGACCGCGCCGCATTGCACCCGATCCCGGCACGCATATCGCGTTTCAGGCAAAGGACCCCGACGAGTTGCGGGAGGAGCGTGAACGCCGTCGCGCCGCACAGCAGGGCAGTTTTTCCGTGAATGAATTCAGCCTTGTTGACGATGCGCCGCAAGACGACCCGATTCCGGGCGACCTCGCCGTGCGCGAGGTGGACGAGGCGACCGAAGCGTTCCATACGCGCTACGCCAAACGCGTGCAGCCGCGCGCGGGCGTTTCGCCGCAGCCGCCCGTTTCGCCGCAGCCGCCCGTTTCGCCGAGCGAACATGCAGTAAATTTGCCGGATGAACCGGAACCGAAGGAGCAGGCACAGGAACAGGAACAGCCGGTGCCCGCAGCGCCGGCCGTGCAGGAACAGACAGCGCCGGCTGTGCCGCCGAGTCCGCCGATCCCGGCCGTTGTTGTCGGTGAAAGCGCCGACGAAGACGCGCTTGAAAGAGCCGCAAAGGCGCAGGAGGAACGGCTGCAGGAGGCCGCCCGGCTGCAGGAGGAAAAAGCGCGCGAAGAACAGGAACGCGCACAAAGGGAAGCGGAATTGCGCGAACGCGAAGCGCAGGAACGCGCACAAAGAGAAGCGCAGGAAGCAAAGGCCGCACAGCTGCGGCTGGAAGAGGAGCGGCAGGCTGAAAAAGCTGCAAAAACGCAGGCGAAAGAGGACCGAAAAGCCGCAAAAGCGCAGGCAAAGGCCGACAAAGAAGCGCAGAAGACACAGGCAAAAGCCGAAAAAGCCCAGGCGAAGCTTGACAAACAAAGCGCAAAAGCGCAGGCCGAACGCAAACCCTGGAGCCCGACGCGCAAGATCGTGCTGACCGTCAGCATCCTCGCCATTCTCGCCTCGCTCGGTGTGCTCGCGCGGGAATATAAGCTGCACAAGGACAATCTTGCGCTGGAAAATCAGCTTTCCGACCTTGTGCTGGAAACGCAGGTCGCCGCGCCGATGGTCGGCGGCAACACGATTACACTGACCGACGAGCAGCAATGGGCGCAGCTGCGCGGCGAATTTCCGGGCATCGTGTTCCCGGAAGGGCTGCAGCTCAAATATGCGCGCCTTTATGCAACGAATTCGGATTTTGCGGGCTATCTTGAAATTCCCGGACTGAACACCAGCCTGCCCGTTGTGCAGACAACGAACGACGCGGATTATCTCAACAAGAACTTTTTGGGCAAGAGCACAAAATACGGCTGCCCGTTCGTCAGCTGCATCAACAACATCGCCACGCTCGATTTCAACACGGTCATCTACGGCCACCATATGAACGACCACACGATCTTCGGCGCACTCGACGCCTATCAGAACATCGACGGCTTCCGCAAGGCGCCGGTCATCACGTTCAACACGATGTATGCCGATTACAACTGGAAGGTCGTTGCGGTGTTTCTCACAAACGCCGTGCCCGCCGACGACAACAGCTATGTGTTCAACTACTATTTCAACCAGCTTTCCAGCGACGAGAAAAAGACCGAATACTTTGCCGCGCTGAAGGAGCGTTCGCTCTATGACACCGGCGTGGATCTGCTGCCGACCGATCAGCTTCTGACCCTTTCCACCTGCTCGCATGCGTTTGACGACGCGCGTCTGGTGGTCGTTGCGCGCATGGTGCGCCCGGGCGAGAGCAGCGAGGTCGATACATCGCTTGCGACGCTGAACAACGCGCCGCATTACCCGCAGGTTTACTACAGCAAGAAAAAGCAGACGAACCCTTACGCGCAGACCCCGCGCTGGGAAGTCGGCTGACGGAGGTTGCCCATGCTGAAACTGTTTACTTTAGAAAATCTGTCCGCCGCTTCGGCAGACGCGGTCTATAAGATCTGTCTGACGATGGAAGAATACGGGCTGACGCAGGACAACGTCGGCGCGTTTGAAAGCTATGAGGCCATGTTCAACGCGGCGCTCTATGCGCTGGAGGACGGAGACGATCTGCTGCTTGCCGCCGAAAACGAAGATTTTAACGCGGTCAAGCACGTCATCTTTGCAAAGCTTGCGCTCGACGCCATTGCATCGCCGCAGATCGCCGCACAGATCACGGCGCACTACGATCTGATGGAAGCCGATTTTGATGTGGACGCGCATTGCGCCGTGCCGCTGGAATGCGATGTGCATTTGAGCGAAGACGGACTGTTCAGCGGCTTTACCGTGCGTGCGTCCGGCGGAACACTGACTGTTTTGCCGCTGGATTTCGACCGTATGGACGCCGAGCTTGCCTCGGTGATCCGGCTGATGTTTGCACCCGAAGAGGAAGCGCCGGCTGCGGTGATCGTGCCCGAACTGAACGAAACCGCGCTGCCCCCGCTGCACGAGGAGATGCCCACACAGCCCGAATTTGTGGAGCCTGTGACGCAGATGCTGGAAGCGCTCTCCGGCGCGCAGGAAAAAATCTGTCTGGTCCACGGCCCCGTGACGGACTGGATCTATGAGCTGCGCGATACGCTGCTGGAGATCGAGGACACGGTGGACTTCGCCTATCCGCAGGAGGAGACCGAGGCCGATTTGCAGGAGAGTGCGTCCGCGCGGCTGCTGCGGCAGGCAAAACAGGCGCGCCAGGTGTCTGACGCGGCGTTTGGCGCGGCCATTTCCGAAATGTATTCCAACGAAAACGACGGCAACACGGTCTATTACGCCTATGTTGCCATTGCCGACCGCGAAACCGCAAAGGCCAAGCGGATCAACACCACGAACCCCGACGATCTTGCGCTGCTGCTGCCGCACTGCGTGACGGTCTTGTGCGAAACGGTCTGCAAAAAGCTTGCCGAAGCCGCACCGGCCGAGGAAGCGCCTGCGACCGAGGAGAAAAAGGGCAAGAAGGTCAGCAAGGGCGTCATCATCTTTGCCGTGATCGTGCTCATTGCCGCCATCGCAACGCCGATTGCGCTGCTCAAGCACTTTGTGTTCACCGAGCCGACCTCCGCGAGCGATATGTCGCTTTCCACGGCGGCGCCGGGCGCGCTGACGACCGTCAACATTGGCGGCGACGCCACGACCACGACCCAGCCCTCATCCGCCAGCCTTCCGGCCGGCAACAATCTGACCCCGGCGGAACCGGGCGCCAGCGATGTTTCCGCCGCAACAACAACGACAAGCGCGCCCTCCACAAGCGGCACGTTCACGTTTTATGTGTTCGGCTACGGCCACGGCGTCGGACTCAGCCAGCACGGCGCGGATTATCTTGCCAAGCAGGGCTGGACCTATGCGCAGATTCTCGCAAACTACTACTACGGCACCACGCTGGTCACCGGCGACACCTATCCGGCAACGATCAACTATGCCGGCACAGATTACAACACCCGCGAATATCTCGCCTCTGCGCTGGAAACGGAGATGGGCGGTTCGTTTTCCAAAGAGGCGCTCAAGGCGCAGGCCGTTGCGCTGTATACCTTTGCAAAATACAACAACTACCGCCTGAACGCCGACGCGAACGCCTATGGCAAAACGGCTTCCGCGACCTGCACCGAGGTTGTGGACGAGGTTGTGAGTCAGGGTCTCTACCTTGCCTATAACGGCAGCACGGCTCTGACGCCGTTCCATTCCATCAGCGCCGGCAAGACCACCTCGTATTACAACGTCTGGGGCGGCAGCCAGCTTCCGTATCTGAACGGCGGACGTCCGAGCTACGGCGATTACGAGGTCAGCGATTTCAAATCGACCTTCACGATCTCCTCCGAGGAGTTCAAGACCATTGCGCAGAGTAAGCTCGGCGTAACGCTGACCGGCGACCCGGCAAGCTGGATTCGCATCGTCTCGCACGACCAGGCGGTCAGCGAGGACATCGGCTACGTCTCCACGCTGAACATCGGCGGCAAGGAGGTCACGGGCAACGAGTTCCGCGGCAAGGTCATGGAGGGCAAGATTCGCTCGCACTGCTTCATGCTGGTGTATACACCAACAGCATGATGCACTTTGCACATCATGTGCAATTCGGATTGATGAATTCCGACTTGCGGACGCGGAGAATGTGCGAAAAAATAGAAGTATGCTCCGCGAAGCAGGATCGAAACGGTTTTTTGTTCGCCGATGATAAAATGAAACGATCCTACACACATTTGACGCATCACGCGCAGCGTGGCGTCCCACAATTCCAAATTCCAAATTCCGAATTTGAAAAAAGTATATTATTGAAAAGGAGACATAAATCATGCCATTAGTCACCACCACCAAAATGTTCGAAGACGCCTACAAGGGCGGCTATGCCATCGGCGCGTTCAACGTCAACAACATGGAGATCATCCAGGGCATCACCGAAGCGGCGAAAAAGCTGAATGCGCCGCTGATCCTGCAGGTTTCCAAGGGCGCGCGTGCCTACGCGAACCACACCTATCTTGTCAAGCTGGTCGAAGCTGCCGAGAAGGAGACCGGTCTTCCCATCGCGCTGCACCTTGACCACGGTCCGGATTTCGAGACCTGCAAGAGCTGCATCGACGGCGGTTTCACCTCCGTGATGATCGACGGTTCCTCCCTGCCGTATGAAGAGAACGTCGCGCTGACCAAAAAGGTCGTTGAGTACGCACACGCCCACGGTGTGGTCGTGGAAGGCGAGCTCGGCACCCTCGCGGGCGTTGAGGACGACGTCGCTGTGGAAGAGGGCAACGCCAGCTACACCGATCCCGCGCAGGTCTATGATTTCGTGACCCGCACCGGCGTGGATTCCCTCGCCATTGCCATCGGCACCTCCCACGGCGCCTATAAATTCAAGCCCGGCCAGAAGCCGCAGCTTCGTTTTGACATCCTGGAGCAGGTCTCCGAAAAGCTGCCCGGTTTCCCGATCGTGCTGCACGGCGCAAGCTCTGTGCCGCAGGAATTCGTCAAAGAGATCAACAGCTACGGCGGCAAGATGCCTGACGCCATCGGCATCCCCGAAGAGATGCTTGCCAAGGCTGCGACCATGGCGGTCTGCAAGATCAACATCGACTCCGACCTGCGTCTGGCGATGACCGCCGCGATCCGCAAGCACTTTGCGGAGCATCCGGATCATTTTGATCCGCGTCAGTATCTGAAGCCGGCCCGTGAAGCGATTCAGGGCATGGTGGAGCACAAGATCAACGACGTGCTCGGCTGCGCCGGCAAGGCATAAGCGAAGATTCAAAGTTGAGGCTGTGGGAAACCGCAGCCTTTTTTTGTTGGACAGGGGACAGGGAGCAGGGGACAGGGAGCAGGGAGTAGGAAATAAGGGGTTGAGGGAATAAGTGAAGAGTGGAGCTTGGAGAGTTGAGAGTGGAGAGACTGGAATCAGGGGACAGGGAATAAGAGTCCGTAGGGGCGGCCAGTGGCCGCCCGCATGGGGATGAGGGAATGAGGGAATGAGGGAATGAGGGAATGAGGAAATGAGGGAATAAGGGGATGGGGATTGATGCAGGCAAGGAGGGGGAGAGGGAGATTCGGCAACAAATGTCCACCTTTGCAATCTTGCTTGTCGGCAAAATGCACAACAGCTCCCGCCGGTTTTTCATCGAAAAGCCAAATTTCTTTTTCCGCGTGGGGTTTTTTGGCGTCGGTTCTTGATTTATTGACGATTCGGTGTTATACTCGTTATGACTAAGATTGACTTTGTTTTTCCAAGGAGGCAATTATTATGAAAAAAGTCATGAAGCGCGACATCTCCGTGCTGCTCACAGTCTTGATGCTGCTGAGCAGTTGGGTGTTTGTTGCCCCGCAAAAGGCGGAAGCCCTTGTGGATCAGGAGACGTATGACATCAGCGTCATGGTCAACATCGAAAACGAAAACGACCGTGACGACAACTATTACACCATCAGATACATTCGTCCGAACGGCTCCATCGGCTCTGTTAAGAAGGAACGTGCGGCGGAAAAGGGCGCGGGCGTTGACGGTAACGCGGATTACCGTGAAGATACGTTTACGCTGGACGGTATCCCCATCAGTCTGCATTATTGCTGCAACGGTTATGAGTTCAGTAAGTGGATGATTGAAGGCGTGAGCCTGACCAGCGGCGACGGCGCGACCCTTTTTGAAGGCCGTCTTGGCGCGCGTACTGCCATTTATTACAAGAAGGTTCAGGGCGACCTCGACTTCCAAAACCAGACCATCTATCTGGAGGACCACGGTGATCAGCAGGAGCGTACTTGGAACAACAAGGATAAGTGCACAAAAACCGGCAGACCGCAGGTCACACAGGTGACGATCGAGGATATTCCAGAAGAGGTGCAGATCCCCAACGAACCCGGTGAATACGGCGAGACCTCCTGCCGCTTCTATGTCAAGGACCAGTTCGGCGTGCGTCTCCCAGCATGATGGAAGGCTACGCCATCCGTGTTTCGGAAGGCGCGCACCGTCTGCAGACGGTCAACAACAACGGTACCTGGGGCGGCGGCGGCGCAGAGAGCTTTGACGAACCGCTGACGCTGACGGTCGTGGATAAAAAGGATGCGAGTGTCAGACTCACCTCCACGCTGGTCCTTCCGTTGATCCAGCCGACCTATGACGTCTACTTTTCCGAGTGCGACAGCGGCGACGGCACGATCTCTCCGGCATCGCAGAGAGGTCTGACCTATTCCTTACCGATCGGTGAATTGCCCTCCGCAGACCGGATCGGTCACACCTTCCTTGGTTTCTATACCGTCGGCGGCGTGACGAAGGACGCGAACAACATTCCGTCCTCCTTCGGCACGCGCATCACCGAGGACACGATCGTGGTCGGTGAAAATGAAAACACGCCCTACCGCGCAGGCTGGGCGGCGGCGCCGTGCACTGTTACGGTGCTCAACAACCGCGGCCAGACGATCGCGACCTATACCGGCCAGTACGGCTATACGCTGGCAGATTCTATCAATACCGGCTATAACTATAACCAGCTTGTACAAAGAGCAGCCTATGTGAAGGCGCCGGGAGAAAGCGGCGAATTCAACAACCTGCAGCCGAGTGCCTTCATCATCGAGTCGGGTTACGATTATACCGGTTCCGCAGATCAGACGCCGTCCGAAGAGCAAGTCGGTCAGGATTTCCGCAATGTTGTGCTGCAGGGCGACATCACTGTCAGAACGCGTTACACGCAGTCTGGTGCGTCCCAATACAAGATCAACTTCTATGACAATACCGCCACTGCGCTCGAGCAGGGCACGGCTTCGCGCACCGACTATACTTACGGCACCTATGCAACGCTGCCTTCCGGCGCGCATACCGCCTATACGGAGGACAACACCTATACCTATCAGTTTGTCGGCTGGGCCGCGCAGCGCCATGAGGGCGACTATCACTATTTTGTTGATGTCAAGGAGGACGGCACACTGAGCGCCGCGATCCCGCTGGTGGATGTTGCGCAAACCCCGATCACCGCAGATGTGAACTATGTTGCGGTCTATTCCCGCACCTTCAAGCAGTACAGCGCGACCTTCCATTACACGAAGGACGGCGACGAGCAGATCGCCTATACGCAGGAGGATGCTTATCATTTCAACGGTCACGTCAACGAACCGGAAAGCGTGACGCGTGAGACCGAAAGCGGCAGCATCACCGAGAATCCGAAAGCCAACTTCATTGCGCGCGGCTACACCTGGGTCTTCGACGGCTGGTATACCGCTGAAAACGGCGGCACGAAGGTCTTCTTCAACGACATGACCGACCCGAACGCACTGATGGATAACACAAGCGGCAAGGAGTACTGGGCGCACTATACGCAGGGCGCACCCACAAAGAACCTGATCCGCTTCTTCACCAAGAACGGCGTGCTGCTTGCGTCTGCATCTTTGGATTACAGCGAGACCGACAACACCTCCGTTCCGGCGTTGGAACAGGAGGCGAGCGCCAGACTGGCTGCGAGAAACCTGCTGAACTACGATACGGAAACCACGCGGTATACCTTTGATAAGTGGGTCAACGTGCAGAACGGCGAAGAGCTGCCCTACAGCGACAGACCGCTGACTCCTGCAGACTATTATCCGTCCTACATCGAAGATCCGCTGATCACCATCCGTCTGTATAACGAAAAGACCGAGCTTTACAGCTACAAGGATGTTCCGGGTAAACCTTTCGATATCAGTGAACTGTCCGCGGGTATTTTGACCCCGACGAGACCCGGCGACGCCTATTCCGAGACCTATGACTTCAAGGGCTGGTCACCGACCGAGTCCTTCCTGTGGACGGAAGGCGAGGAGCTGGTGGATCTTTCCACCCTCACTTATCCGGCGGAAGATCTGGATCTGTACGCGCACTTTGAGGCAGTGCCGATCGAATACACCGTCCGCTTCCTGCGTGACGACAAGACCACGGTCATCTCCACGCAGACGCTGCACTTCGGCGACGAAATTACCGTTCCGGAGCTTTCCGACAGCGACAAGACCAAGGAGCCCGACTATAATTACAGCTATCAGTACATGGGCTGGAACCTGGAGCCGGCAAAGACCTGCTTCGGCGACGTGGATTACTTCATGACCTTCCGCAACACTTACAATTACTACACCGTGAAGTGGCTGAGCTATGACGGCACCACGGAGTTCAAGACCGATAAATACGTCTACGGCGGCCACATTCACAGCCCCTACAACACGCCCGAAACGCCGGCCGTTCTGGATGGAAACAACCAGCCGGATACGACCAAGGCGAACGTGTTCGATCATTGGGAATATGTCAACGCTAACGGCGAAGGCGCCTTCGGCAACTATGTGATCGGACAGAAGCTCGGCGGCGCAACGCAGGAAGAGATTGACAACGGCACCTACACCGGTCCGCTGACCCCGGCTTACTGGGCGGCGAACAGCAACATCGTTTACCTGCGTGCGACCTATGAATTGACCGACAACTGGGTCACGATCACCAAGTACGACGGCATTGCCGAAGAAGGCAAGCCCTTCGGTGAAGTGTTCGGCACGACCAAGGTCATCTACGGCACCACGCTGGGCGACCTCGGCGCAGAGACCTCGCCTTACACGCCGCAGTATACCGAAACGACCCACTTCAAGTTCTCGCGTTGGGAGCGCGTTACCTCCGAGACCACCAAAACCCCGATTGCTGACTCGTATGCATTCACCGAAGACACCGCGATCGTTGAATCCTTCACAGAAGAACAGCACGGCGGCATAGACGGCTCGCTTTGGAGAACCTCCGTGACCAAGGCGCCCACCTTTACGGAAGAAGGCCTTCGCAGCAAAGTCTGTACCGCGGACGGCTGTGGCTACCGCGTGGACACCGATGTGATCCCTGTGCTGAAGGATACCACCGCACCGACCGGCATCTTCTATGTCAAGGACATCCGCTGGACGGATTATGTGGCAGCGCTGAACACCGAGAATCCGGAATCCGTGGCGCTGAACAGCATGCTGATCGTCAACGCAGACGACACGGCAAACAACGCCTATGACACCGAAGCAAACACCGGCTTCAACGCCAGGGGCGACGGCAGCGGCATCGCGAGCATCCAGTTCGCGCTGGTGCGTGCCGAGGATGCGCCGCAGGATGCGTCCACCCTCAGCACCTGGTACACCACCTATACCTATGATAAAGACGCCGCGCCGAACGCCAGCCTGACGATCAAGAACCTGATCGGCGTGACGGAAGGCAATGCGAAGATCTTCCCGCAGCTTGTCGGCGGAGATACCTTTGTCGTCTATGTGAAGCTGACCGATAACGCAGCGGCGGCAAACGCGCCGGAAGGCAGCACCGTTCCGAACGTCACTTATCTTCGCTCCGACGTTCTGGTGCTCGACACCACGAACCCGACGATCGAGATCACCTCGACCGACGGCCTGAACAACAACGTGCGCCACTGTGAAGACGCAACGATCACGATCGCGGACACCGATCTTGCCAGCGTTGTGCTCAACGGCAAAACCGATTATCAGACGGACGGCGTTCCTGTCACCGTGACCGATGTGGAAGGCACGCGTGAGATCACTGTGGACGAGACCACCTACGCGCTGAACGATCAGGGCCAGGTCCGTTATGTCAACGGCGAAGGCAAGTATGTCTACGCATATAACGACGGCGAGAACGATCAGCTCTATTACGGCGAGACCGCCGATGAGACAACCTACACGGTCGGCGAAGGCGAAGGAGCCGTTGCCTACACGCTTGTTCCGCTGTATGAATACCGCTACAACACGGCGACAGAGGAAGAACCGGTTTACGAAACCTATTACGGTCCTGCGGAACTTGCGCAGGCTGACATCAACGGCACCACCTACAGCCTTGAAGAGATGCACACCTTCACCTATACGCCGGAAGGCGAAGTGAAGAATCTGATAGAGCTTGTCGGCGAAGGCCTGACGATCACCAAGCGCGGCCAGTATCAGATCGTTGCCACCGACAAGGCCGGCAACGTCTCCAAGGCGAACTTTGAGATCACCGGTGCGCACAAGCTGGTCAACTATATCGTGGAACCGACCTGCACCAGCGACGGCTTGCGTGCAAAACGCTGCACCGTCTGCGGCATTCTGCCCGAAGCAGACAAGGAAGTGCTGCCGGCCCTCGGCCACAACTACTCGCACAAGGTCGTTCCCGCGACCTGCACCGTGAACGGCAGAGAGTATGATTACTGCGACCGCTGCGGCGAGATCAAGGACGGCACGACCGTACCGATCGAGGCAACCGGTCACGTCTGGCAGAGCAGAGAAGATGCTTACGTGCTGCGTGCTGCGACCTGCAGCATTGCGGGTGTTCTGCGTTACAACTGCGTCAACTGCAGCGCCACCAAGAACGAGGCTTATGACGCGCTTGACCCGGCAGGCGACAACTACAGAGCCGCCCTTGCCGAAAACAGCGAAACCAGCGCTTCTGTTTACGGCCACAGCCTGTACGCCAGCGAGACCCTGCCCGCCACCTGCACCCAGGACGGCGACGTGAGCAGACAGTGCAAATACTGCGGCAACTACTTCGTGATGGAAGTCCTGCACGCCACAGGTCATACGCCGAGCACCAAGAAGTTCAAGACGATCAAGGAAGCGACCTGCGAAGAGAGCGGTCTGCGCGCTCCGTATTGCGCCAACGACTGCGGCACGGTCATGTATTCCGCAACGCAGGAGATCGCCAAGACGCTGCTCGACGTGAACGGTCTGACCGAAAAAGAGATCGACGGCACCGTTTATTCCCTGAACAACAACGGCGAAGCCAGAGCCAAGGTTGCTGCCGCGCCGGATAAGCAGACCTACACGGCGGAAAGCGCCGATGTGGAGATCTATAACGGCCGCGCACTCACCGCACTGTATGCGTTCCGCTACAACACGGCGGACGAAGGCGCCGACCCGAACTATGTGACGCACTTTGACGTTGCAGACGCCACGGAATACAACGGCTACGCCCTTGAGCAGATCCGCGTTTACAGCTACACCGTTGACGGCGATGATTTCACCGTGGAAGACGTTCATGGCAAGACCTCTCTGATCGTGAACGGCGTCTCTGTCCCGCTGACCGACATCGGCCAGGCGAGAGCGACTGTGGAAGAAGAGGGCGTGACGAAGTACGTTTATGAGTATGACCTCAACGACGCTGAACAGTATCTGTACACCTACATCGACGGCGATGAAACGAAGTACTTCCAGAGCAACAACGCCGACGAGACCGAATATGACGGCAAGGCGCTGACCGCCCTGTATGTCTATCAGTATAATACCGCAGCCGAAGGCGATGATGCGGTTTACGAAACCGTCAATGCGCCTGCGGGCACAACGGAATTTGAAGGACATGCGCTGACGATCCTGTATGAATACAGCTACACGGTGATCGACAACGGCGAATTCGGCGACACCTACCTCGAGGTCGTTCCTGCACTTGGCCACAACTTCAAGTTTGTTGAGACCGTTGCGCCGACCGAGGAAAGCGAAGGCTATGACCTTTACAGATGCGCACGCTGCGGCGCAGAAGAAAGACGCAACATCGTTCCGCCGACCCGCTTTGTCACGCTGACGGTGAACAACATCGCGCTGGACGAAGAAGGCAACACGGTGGAAACCGCGATCTCCAGCGAGAGCATTCAGGCCGGCACGGCGCTGACGCAGGCGGATCTCGGTGCGAATCCGACCCTGGAAGCGAACAACACGTTCCGCTATGTCTTCAAGGGCTGGAGCACCACGAAGCAGGATCTCAAGGCCATGCAGGACGCCGCCATCGCCAAGGATGACAATATGCCCAAAGAGATCGGCGACGATGAAACGATGCCGGAGACCGACGAGGCTGAAGTCACTCTGCCTGAGCTTGTGACACTGCCGCTGACGATCGAGGAGGATACCACGCTTTACGCTGTGTATCAGCCGCGCTTCATCAACTATGTCATCACCCTTTACAAAGAGGACGGCACCTCAAGATATCGCAAGATCGGTTATCTCCATTACGGCAACGAGGTTTCGCCCGAACCGCCCGAAAAACCCGAAGATGCTTACGGCAGCTACGCGTTCACCGGCTGGCAGATGCTGAATCCCGAAGCCGGCGATGATACGGCCGCGTTCGAAAAGATCCTCATCACAAAGAACGCTAGCTACAAAGCGACCTATGCGCACAGCGGCGAAGTGAAGAAGTATGTGGTCTTCTGGATGTACGGCACCACGAAGCTCGGCGAAGTGACCGTGACAGCCGGGGAGGACGCTGTTTATACCGGCGCAACGCCCGACGCGATCGCGCTTGGCCTGAAGCCGACCGAGGATGAGCACTACTACTTCAGCGGCTGGAGCGGCGAGACGACCAATGTCACCGAAAACATGCGTGTTTACGCACAGTTTGAAAGAGCGCTGCATGAGTTCAACCGCGAAAACACCGAACAGACCTGCACGACCGGTGCCGGTTACAAACAGGTTTGCTCCGTCTGCGGCTTCTTCAATGAGTTCTATACCAACGCGCCGCTCGGTCACCAGTGGAGTAACACCGGCGACCCGGTGCTCCCGATCGTCCGTCAGGACGGCACCTACGAGACCGGTTCCCAGACCCAGATCTGCGGACGCTGCGGTGAGACGCAAGTCAAAGAGCTGCTGCCTGTGGAGCTGAATGTGACCGTGAAGGATACCAACGGCACAGCGCTCTCCGGCGCAAAGGTGACCGCATATCGCGACAACACCGAAGCGAGCAGGATCATGTCCGCCTATTCCGGCAGTGACGGCGTTGCCCACCTGCTGATGCCGGTTGCCGGCAAGTATCGCATCGTTGTGGAATACAACGGCAAGCAGGCCACGTCCGAAGTGACGGTGGACGGCAACGGCAAAGTCACCGGCGGCTCCCTACCTGTGATCCGTGCGGAAGGCGCGGCGGCCGGCTGCCCGAAGAACTGCACTTGCCATAAGAGCGGTCTGTGGCCGACGATCTATCGTGCGATTTACAAATTCATCTATTTCCTGACGCGCACAAGATGCTGCCCGGATGCGACCTACATCTAAGCACATCGCCAACTGAACATCCCGCTGCCGCGGATCCGAAAGGATGCGCGGCGGCGCTTTTTTTTGCGCGGATGCCTTGAAAAAGCGACAAATGTTGTGCAGTTTGACGAGAGACGGCGCGGCCTATATCAAGTGGCCTTGGACGCAGCAACCACAAGATGTTGGATGAAATGCGCCAAGCCGGAAAAAAGTCTGAAATCTTGGGGGTCGACGCCCCGAAATACTGTACAAAAAAGGGAAAAGGCTGCTATGCAAAATGATGAAAGTGAATTTTCAAAAGATTTTTTCTTGAAAAACCACTCAAAACATGATATACTTCATATAGTTATAAGTATCTCTATAGGTGTAATCTGCCCATTTTTCATCAATTTGTTGAAAATGCATGTCATTTTGCATAAGTCAGAGGATCTATCCAATTGATTTTATATAGAGAAAACCGTCCAATTTTCCGCATCTCTTAAGGAGGAATCATCATGAAACTTGGAAAGAAAGCCCTCAGCGTGTTGCTTGCGATCACAATGATCGTGACGAGCGTGTCGGTTTGCTTCACAGTGTTCGGCGCTGACGTTGACGTCAAGCTGTCGAACCTTGCGGGCGTGATCGACTCGAACTACAATGCGTTGTCGGCGGCCATTGACTCCGGCTCGACGGACCGCGTGCCCAACCGGCAGGCGAACGCCGCGGCAGTCAGGGTGAACCTGGACACCCAGTACGGTGCGTGGTATCAGGTCGCGCAAGCATACACGGCCTATATCAACGCCTATGCGAGTGTTGAGCACCCGAGGAGCTACTTCGATCTGTACAGCAATGCGATCACACAGATCGAAGCCAACAGCGCTACGATGCCCATCGCGAATTACCGGAAGGTCCTGTCCTACTTTAAATTCGCGAGTCTCGCCGATGAGAACCAGTCCTATATGGGCGGTGTGACGTTGAAGATCAACTCCGGCTATAACATCCTCGCTTATAACACGGTGGAGGAGATGGAGGAAGAATTCGACGCGGATCTGCTTTATACTACGGCAAAGATGGTCTTCACCTTTGCCGCCGGCGGCGTGACCCAGGCGAGCTTCACCGGTGAGGATGTGGACTACAGCACCGAGGTTCAGCGCGTGATCCAGATTTTGAACAGCATGCTCGACAGCGACTTTGAAACCTGGTTCCAGCTGGATCTGTCGAACCCGGCGCGTCTGACCTCCGCGCAGATGGAAGCGCTTGTGACGGACGAAAACGGCCCGTCTAATTTGCTGCGCGCCTATGCAGAGGTCGGCAACTTCATCACCTCGCTGATCTTCCCGGCCGGCACCAGTGCCGCAGACAAGGCGGAAGCGCTGTGGAACAAGTACATCGCGCCCGAAGTCGGCAAGACCTATGACGAAGCGCTCGAATGGCGAGATACCGCGCTGATGTATGTGGACTACTACTACTATGCAACGCAGCTCATCCCCAGAATCGACGCGATCATGGCTGCTTCCGATCTTCCCGCTGCGGAAGACTACAGCGAAGAGAACCTGACGGCGGAATCGATCCCCACGATGTTCAACTATTTTGAGTCGAACATTGCGGAGACTTATCTGACGTTGACATCGGTGCTCGGCGCCGACGGCAGCAACATCAGCAGCAAGGTTTGCGCGACCATGGATTCCCTCAAGGACGACGACAGCTATTCGTCGAACTTCCTTGCGGTTGCCAACGGCATGCGTTTGAACATTGCGAAGAAGTATGCCTTCCTCAATGCGGATCTGTTGACGAGCTATACCGATTCCGAAAACCCGATCCCGACTTATGACCACGGCAACGAAAAACAGACCGAGGCGTGGAACAACACAAGCGGAACGGAATTCTGGGACGGCGTCAACGACGAGGATTACACCCTCGGCTGCGGCAAGGTGCTGGATCGCAATGGCAACGAGCTTCCCGATAAAACGGAAGCGATCACTTTCCTGACCAATGCGCGTCCGCTCAAGGTCGGCATCGAAAACTACATCCTGAAATATACGAGCTTTAACACGGTTCGTCTGTCCAAGCCGGAATCCGGCGCAGCGATCACGGAAAGGCTCTATGAGCGTTTGCTCAGCCAGATCTCCATCTCCACGGTCGACGTCTACGGCACCACCCAGGCGAACGACAAGCTGACGATGGATACGATCAAGTCCACGATCCTGGCCGGCAAGACGACTGCGGAACTGCAGAAGACCTTCACCGAATACAATGAGGTGTATTCGCAGGCCTACACGCTTTCCAAATCCACCAACGAAAACGACATCGCGATCTTCGACGCCATCTACGGCACCGCGACCCAGACAGCGGCCGAGGTCTTTGAAGAGTACACGGCGTTTTTGATCGAGCTTGAAGCGCGTATGCTCATGCGCTCGATGGATCTGATGGATCGTGTGGAAAAATACTACAACGAAGGTTCCTTCTCCGGCAGCGGCGCCCAGACCAACAAGATCACGTTCTGGAACTATGAATCCGTGCTCATGGCGTATGACGCGCTCGAGGACGGTCTGTCGGTCAACCTCGGCAACAACCAGACCCTTGACGACTGGGTGCTGGATTCCACCGAGGATCTGATCTACGACACAAACGCCAACTACACCGACACGAACGGTAACGTCTATGATTACGAGACCATGCGCGACGAAACATGGCCGCAGACGAGCGTCCTTCGCGCACAGGCGGCGCGTGTGCTGCAGTATTACAATTATGCGCTGGACTTCCAGACCCAGTGGAGATCCTTCCGCGACGGTCTTGTGAACCGCTATGATTCCGCCATCGGCGGCGACTACACGATCATGTCCACCTTCATCACCGGCGGCACCAGCGCACCTTACGGCTGGGTCCGCGGTCTCGGCAGACTTGACGTTTCCGCGATCCGTACAGTCGCCGACAAGATCGGCCTGCTGGAAGAGCAGAGCATCTATGATCTGATGGACGGCGCGATCGAAGACATCGACACCATGCTCGTTTCCCGCGACGTGGCGAACCTGCTCGATAAGTTCCTGTCCTCAACGGATGAAGAAACCGGCGAAAAGGTCTCCTTCCTCGGCAACTGGGAATATGACTACACCGAGGTGGACGGCACCGCGCATAAGGGCAGATATTACACAACGAATTCGGCCTTTACTTACGACGGCAAGAACTATCCGGCCGGCAGCTTTGTTGACCGTACACTGGTTGGCAAGTCCAACGAGGTCTCCAAGGTCGAAACGCTGCGTGAATTCCTGATCAACACGATCCTGAAGCTGCTCTACGGCGGCTCCCTGCAGTCCTTGGTCCTTGAAAAGCTGTATCCGATGATCTACGGTCTGATCGGTGATCCGAGCAGCGGCCCGCTGTATACCGGCGATGAGCCGTTTGCACCGAACGGTGATTACAAAATCCCCGTGCTCGGTACGGCGCACATGTATGTCATTCTGCCCGACGTTCTGGGCGGCGTGCTTCCCGTTATGCCGCACCACTTCTATTGGAACTCTGCTTACGACCACACCGGCAACGGCGGCGACACCAAGGCGGAAGTGCTCTGGTATAAGTTCTTCAACGGCGATTTCTTCGGCGGCAGCAACAACACGCTGAGAAACAAATACGATTACAGCAAGTTCCTTGATATGATCTCGACGGATAAGACGCAGACCGGTTACAGCGGCCATGCGACGACCTCTGAGCAGGATTGGGGCATCGGCTCCAACAAGGGTTACATCCGCGGCTGGGATTACATCGACTGGAATATGTACACCCCGCAGGAGATCTGGCACGTCACCGACGCACAGGGTCTGTATCACTCCCTGGCAGCCGCACTTTGCGGTCTCGGCGCACCGCTGGCGATGCTGCTGAAATCCGACAACGATGACCTGACAGTGTATAAAGCCGACGTGTTCATGGGCGGTGACCTGACAGCGGAAGCGTTTATCCGCGGCAAAGGCCGTTCCCCGCTGTATGAAACACTGTTCGTGCCGCTGTATGAGCTGCTCGGCATCAAAGAGGGCTGGAGCGCACAGCGCGGCGGTTATCATAGCTGGGCGGATATGCTCAACGTGACGAACACCACGATCGTCAACAAGTCCAAGCTCATCGGCTCTTACGGCAGCGAGACCAACACCTCTTACGGTGTCGGTCTGTGGCAGTATTTGCTTGAACCGATCTTTTGGTGGATGAACAACGTCCTGTTCGTCAAACCGGTGGAAACGATCCTCGGCCTGCTGCCGAACCTGCTGGGCGCTCTGGAATATGACCAGATTCTGCCGAAGCTGAACAACGTTGCGGTTGCCCTCGGCTTGAAGAGCATCAAGTTCGGTATCTTCCCGACCATTCAGATCAATGCACAGTTCTATATGCTGAAGGTTGGTGAGCTGCTCAGCAGCCTCGGCGGCACTATCGGCGATGTTTTGAACGCGCTGCGCGGCGGTTTAACCGGCGTGTTGCAGATGCTGCTCAAATTTGAGTTTACAAAGACCGCACCGCAAGACCCGACAGACAGCAACGGGCTTTCGGAGGACGACGATACGCACTACTCGAAGTATCTGCATCAGGCGTCCAAGGTGCCGATGGTCAAGGATGATCCGGCCACGGAAGACGTGGATGAAAGTGTGGGCAGCGAGTCAACCGTTGTCGGCTATATGGCACCGAATGCCTCGGGCAGCGAGGTGGCGACCACCAGCTCCAAATCAGCGGTCGTTTATAAGGACGGCGGCCAGACCTATTACATCACCGGTCTCGGCATGCTGACCCAGACACTCTACAACCTGTTCTCGACCAAGACAACAACGACCGAGACCCCGACGCCCATGTACAAATTCACTGTGTCGTCGCGGCTCAATACGGAAACGGGTAATTATGAGGTCACGAACGTCGCAAAAGAGCAGGAGAGAGACGAAGAAGGCAACCTCCTGTATTCACAGGGTGCGCTGTTCCTGCAATGGCTGATGGACGGCACCAGGATGAATCAGTTGACCTTCACCCAGAAGGAAGGCCATACGATCCAGACCTCCCAGACCTTTGTGGTCGGTCTGCGCATTCCGGTCAACCGCTTTATGGCTTTCGCAACAAGAACCTCTTATTCCTTCACCGGTGTGAAGACCAGAAAGGGCTACCACCTGAACGTTGACCCGGGCGACACGATCCTTGTGCTGCTGCGCTGGATCATGGACGACGGCACGATCTATCAGATCAAGCCGCTGCTCGACGGTCTTATTACCCCGGGTGAGGACGGCAAATCGATCCTCGATACGATCATTCCGCTGCTTGACGGTCAGGCCGACAACATCATGGCCATTCTTGTCGCGTTGCTGAATGAGTATCAGGTGGAATATGTCAACTATGAAGACACCGTGCTCACCGGCAAGTTCTCTGACGACGAGGGCAACAGCTATCTCGGAACCGGCAACACGCCCTCCTTTGTCCTCGGTCAGTATCTGCCCAAGTCTCTGGCAGATTTTGCGGAGTATAAAGATGACAACGGCAACACGCTGACAAGCATGGAAGCGAAAGCTGACCTTGCCATTGCGAACGCCGACAAACTTATCGCATCCATGGTGCCGACGCTGGTCAATATGCTCGGCGACACCATCAACAATCTGATCTCCTCGCTCGCTTCGGCAGACGCCGACTGGGTGGCTGACATCCTTGAAGCGGTTGCGAACGGCGACGAAAACTATGACGAGCTGGGCGAAATCATTTCCCGCCTGCTGCTCAACAATAACTTCATTGACCTGATCATGGGCGTTGTCTTCGGCAACGCGGACCGTGAGGGTCTGATGAGCTCGATCCTTGTCGGCGATGACGGCAAGATGAATCCGACGATCGATATGCTGCTGACACTGCTGCAGGATTTCGACATCGACTTTACTCCGTACGCAATTTATCAGCGCGCAAGCACTTCCGGCGTTATGGGCTACAATCCCACGATCGCAAGATGGCTCGAGCGTCAGGCCTACTTCTTTGTGACAGGTGCGTATCCGGCGGCGAACGCCAGCGCAAGTGAGATCTGGACACAGGCGAAGAAGGGCTTTGAAGGCGAAGGCGACAGACCCGCTATGACCTGGGTCGATGTGGGCTACGAGCGCGACTTCCAGTGGCTGACCGTCTCCATCCCGAACGATGACGGCTCTTCCCTGAACGACCGCTTCCGTGACGCATACAGCGAACTGCTCAACCTGTTCGAGTCCCTGCTCGCGCCGATCGCGCCGGTGTTGAACCTGATCCTGACCGGTGAAGACCTGACGATCGCCGATCGTCTGACCATCCGCGGCAACGCCGGTTACGGCGAGGCCATTGTGCCGATCCTTGAAGCGTTCAACCTTGACAGCAGTCGCTACACCGGCGATGACATCTCTGTCATGACGCAGAAGGAATTCAACACGCTCGTTTACCGCTCCGCGTCCTCTGCAAACGACCCGAACGGCGGTTATTACGCGCGTACCAATACCATTGTTAAAGGCACATACACCGAAAACGGCAAGACCTATCCGAACCGTTTTGCACCGATGATCCGTAACCCGCTCGATCCGTTGCTTCAGGCCATCCTGACGCTGCTCATCGGCTCCGGCGAACAGCCCGGTCTGCTTGAGACCCCGCTGCAGATCGTTTTCTCGGTGCTGCCGAACATCGCTTACTTCCTGTATCGTTATAACCGCGAGGATACAGGCGAAGAGACCAGCAACTTCTCGCTGGCCGTCCAGAACCTGATCGAGCCGGTCATGACGCTGCTCGACATCGTGGATCCGATCCTCTCCCGCGTGGTGAAGCTTGACCTTGCGTCCTTGCTTGACTCCGTGCTTGACCTCGAATCCCTGCTCAACCAGGTGTTGACCCGTCTGGTTGACTCCGACTGGAAATCGCTGTCCGCGGATCAGCAGACCAACGCGTCCAAGGACTACGTTTCCCTTGACATTCTCAGATTCTCCCGCCTTGCCTCCGAAGGCGCTGTGTCGATCAATACACAGGCAGTTACCAAGCGCACCGAAGTCGCGCTCGGTCAGGAGACCAACGGCGCAACTGCCACCCGGAACCAGTTCACGAAGTTCAACGGCGGCGGCGGCGGACGCATGTTCATCACCCTGGTCCGTACAGTGATGACGCCCGAATTCGTCACCATGGTCGGTAAACTTGTCGGCGATCTGCTGACCGCCAACGAAGGTTTGACCGAAGACGAACAGACCCTGATCTCCAACGCGAACATCCTGGAT
This sequence comes from Oscillospiraceae bacterium, assembly GCA_902792985.1. Taxonomy (GTDB): domain Bacteria; phylum Bacillota; class Clostridia; order Oscillospirales; family Acutalibacteraceae; genus UBA6857. The sequence goes on along the minus strand of CADBBT010000006.1, from coordinate 96,526 downwards.
ATCGTCCAGCAGATCGTCACCCAGTTGAACCGCAACGTCGAAGACGAGACCGGCAACTACGACGGCGAACCCGTTGACGCGCTGACCGGCATTCTGATCGACCTGCTTGTCGGCTACAACATCTACGATAAGAACGACGGCAACCTTGCTGCTGCATTCTTCTATGAGCTCATGAACCGTTACAGCACGGAATTCGTCTCTGAAGATCTGCAGAAGGAAAACTGGAACAAACACGGCATTGAGCATGACGGCTACGATTGGGAGCACGCGACCGAAAACGGCGAAGCGGTTTCCGAAGACAACCCGGCGCTCTATGATTCCGCAAGAGTGGAACAGTCGATCGAAAACCTCGACTATGTCATCCAGAAGGCAGTGCCCGACGTGCTGACTGCGCTGCGTGACGCTGATATGCTGAATCTGAGCAACCAGATCGAGCTTGTTTACGACTACACGACCGGTAACGGTCTGTGGGAGCTGCTCAAGGCGGTCTTCTCCGGCATGCTGTTCACCGACGACCTTGTCAACATGGTTGCAAACCTTGTCTTTGGCCTGCTCGGTCAGGGCTCGACGGCGATCGACCTTGTGCTCAAGCTCCTGAAAGCCGCCGGCATCGACTTTACGGCCGCACGCTTCCTGTACTACGAAGATGAAGAGACCGGCGATACCATGCGCACCGCGCTGTATGAGTATCTTGTCTACGGCTACGCTGTGGACGCGAACGGCGACCTCATTTTCGCCGACGAAGGCAAGCTGACTGCTTATGACGCAGCCGCTTATGCTGCCGCAACGACCGACGACGAGCGCGCGGAAGCCGAGATCCCGTTCACCTGGGGTCAGATCATCAAGAACCACAGTGAAGACGGGTATGAATTCACGGAAGACGGTCTGCTTGTGCTCACCGAAGACGATCCGGAAACACCGGAGAACGAAGGCGGTCAGCCGCAGCGTCTGAAGAAAGAAACCACGGACGACGAGGGCAACACGGTCGTTACCTATGACGGCACGTCCCTGATCCCGTCCGGCAAGGTTCACCTGCAGGTGACTGAGGAAGGCGAGACGAACGGCTACTACCGTTATACCTACACCTATCAGGATGAGGAGAAGGAATATGTCTCCCCGTACAAGTTCCTGAAGGCACTCGCCATTGAAGAGATCAACGACACCGCAGCCGGCACAACGGAGCTGCAGTATAATCTGGCACAGACCAGAGAAGAGGATCTGCCGATGACGTCGACCATCCTCAGCTCTGAAGTTGTGAAGCTGAACCCCGTCTATGACGAGGATGTTTCCCACTACATGTGGTCCTGGGGTATCGATGCGCAGACCAAGTATAAGACGGACGGCACCGTGGATACCAACGCGACCTATGTGGCGAAGAAGAACTACTTCATCGACGCGATCTGGTACATGATCGAGCCGCTCGGCGAACTGCTTGCGATGCTGTTTGCAGACCATGACTACAGCCTGTTCAACGGCGGCGTGAACATCGCCGGCGCAGACGGCTACGGCAACGTGCTGCTGCCGCTGATGCACGCGCTCGGTATTGACCAGACGCTCGAATACCTTGCCAACACCCCGATCACCGAGGGTGAGGGCAGCGATTATCCGAATATGCTCGCTTACATCAACTCCAAGAAGGTTGATGAAGAAGGCAACCCGCTCGAAGACGAAGTATTTGAAGATCACCTTTGGTCGAGTGAGGAATACAAGGATCTCGTCTATGACGATGACGGCAACTACACGAGCGAAGGCATGCACAATGCGATGAAGAAGATCGCTAACTACGTGCTCGGCTTTGTGGAGATTCTGGCGACCTATCCGCTGGCAACCATCTCCAACATGCTGCCCACGCTGGCGTACTTCATCCTCGGCGACGGCCTGACCACCATGGTCACCAACATCGTGCTGCCGCTCACTGCGCTGACCGATAAGCTCAGCAGCATCGTGCTCATCGACATCAACCAGCTCGGCGCCGGTATCCTTGATCTGATCGAGTCCGGTTCCTGGACAACGTTCCAGCAGGCACTTGAACAATACTATTATTATGACGCGGACGGCATGCTGCAGTCGAAGCTTGTGGAAGGCGCGCAGATCTCCTTGACTGACTCGCTGATGAAGCTGCTTTGCTCCAAGATCTCGCTGAGCCTGCCCAACCTGTTCGGCGGCGACGAGACCGCGTACAGCATCGTTCTGTTCCTTGACAACGCAGCGGAACACGCTGCACAGGATCTGCTTGCAGAAGGCACAGCCGAAGCGAAAGAACAGGCCTCCGAAATCCGTGTCAACGCGCTCAAGAACTTCCTGCGCAAGCTGGCTGCCATCGGTGATTCCTACAACATGATCAACGATAAAGGCGGCGCTACCGAGAACTGCCCGGTGGACGAAGTTGCGCTGCAGGTCTATGACGAGCACGGCATGCCGCAGTATGACGGTGTGGATGTTCAGGGCAACAAGATCCCCGTCACCAAGACCTACACCCGCGGCGGCGAGAACGATGTTAACGACCTTGTCCGCATCAACAACAACGGTCAGGTCTCCGTGAGCAAGGCTGAAGTGCTGATGTTCATCCTCGACTTCGTCTTTGAAAACACGACCATCAAGACGATGCTCGAGAGCATCCTTGAACTGAACCTGCACGACGACAACGACCAGATCGAAGATCCGGAACTGATCGACGTTCTGATCACCAACGTCTTCAACAACGAGACCGCACTTGTGAACGTTATCGTCAGCCTGTTGACCGGTTACAACACCATCGACGGCAAACCGATCCAGCTCAAGAACGTTGAAGCGGAATACCACTACCCGTTCTATGAAGATGCCGGCTTCGACACGCTTGACGAAGTGAGAAGGGCGAAAGAGGAAGGCGCGGACGTTTCTGAAGTTTCGCGCGTCAAGACCGCAACCGCGATCGACAACCTCGATGCGCTGGTCGGCACTGTCCTCAACATCTTCAAGAGCAATATGCTCGCGGAAGATGATCCGGATACTGCTGCGGACGAATCCGGCTTCCTGACCAAGATGGATCTCGGTCTGAACGCGAACGCGGATCTGACTGTGAAGAATCTGGTCAACGCGATCATCGAAAAATATCTCTATGACGACGAATCCCTGAGCAACATTCTGAGCATGCTCATCAACCTGCTCGGCCACAGCAGTGCGTCGAAGATCGTCACTGTGATCCTCACCATCCTTGACGGTGCGGGCTACTCCTTCACGCCGCAAACCGTGAAGAAGAACGTCACCGGCGTGATGGATGAACTTGCTGATATCATCGGCGACAGCACCAGATGGTCTGACGTTGCAAAGGATCATCTCGAATACGTCTATTACTACACCACCCCGTCGAGCGATCCGGATGGCGAACCCTCCGAGACCGACCTCTACAGCCCGCTGCCGGCTGGTGAAATGCGTGTTGACGCGAACACCGGCGAACTGCTGCTTGAGGATACCAAGGGTGTGGACCATGTGGTCGAACCGCGTTACATTCAGGCGACCGATAAGGACGGCAACGCCCTTTGGGTCACCGATCCGTCCGATCCGACCGAAACGCCTGTCACCGAAAGAGAAGAAGGCGTCACCTATTATCCGTATTATACCGGCGAACAGGAACAGACCGTCCGTCTGTCGCTGCACTTCGGCTTCACCGACGAGATGACGACGTTCGAAAAACGCGACAAGTTCGTCGAGATCATCTGGAGCCTGCTTGCACCGCTGCACGGTGTGTTTGAACTGCTGCTGACGGATCAGCCGCTCGTGATCTATGACCGCATCAAGATCAGCGGTCTGCCCGGCTATGCAAACGTGCTCAGATACCTGTTCGACGCGCTCGCATTGAGCAAGTTCGAAGATACGGAAGGCAACCCGTACCTGAAGACGGTCGTCTATGACGATGTTGCGGGTCAGCCCGTCACCAGAACCTTCGACAGCGAAGGCAACGCGGTTTATGACAACGCCTTCGATGTGAACGACAGAAACTACTACGCCGACGGCGAGAGCTTCCTGTATGCGGTTTACGGCATTGACCGTGTTCCGGGCGGCGAAGGCAACAACAGCGACAACTACAAGATTTTGCTCAAGGTGATTGTGGACGCAATCTTCGCACTTGTGGATTCCCTGTGCGACCGTCCGATGAACACCCTGCTGACCATGCTGCCGTATCTTGCGCGCTATCTTTACAGCGACGCAGTCGACGGTTTGATCGAAAACCTGCTGACGCCTGTCACGACGATCCTGAAGATGATCGACAAGATCTACTCCTTCGACATCCTGTCCATCCTCAAGAACGTCCTTGAAAATGTCATCACCAGCGCGCTGCAGAACTCCGACGAAGACGAAGACGTCAACGCCACCTCGGCGCCGACCGATATGCCGACCGTTGGCGCGGCACTTGCCCGCTATGTCCTGGACGGCATTGAAAGAGCGGAAGGCGACAAGAAGGATGAGGTTTCCTTCGATTCCATGGATGAGTTCATGAGTGTTGCGCTTGAGCCGCTGGTCGCATCCGACGGCAACGAGAACAACGGCGATGACGACGACGACGAAAACAACATCACCGACGGCGTGAAGGATCTGTTCGACAAGAACGAAGCCACGCTGATGGAGATCCTCTGGAAGTTCATCAACAACTTCACCATCTCCATGGATCGTGAAAACGACGCGGGCGAAACCGAAAAGATCGTGCTTCCGCTGAGCGCCATCGTTCCGAACACGCTGCTCGAAGACATCGCGTCCTGCGCATGGCTGTATAACAACAACGCGCAGAACAGAACGCCGAAATCGGTCGTTGATGTGGCTTCCCGCACCATCACCCGCTATCAGGTGCAGGAGGAAGAAAACTATGCGGTCGACCGCGAGAGCGTGCTGCTGCGCATCCTCAACATCCTGATCTTCAACAACGGCATCCGCTCCTTCGCAGTGGATCTGCTGAACATCGACTATGAGAACCTCGGCCTTGACAAGGAATACGGCGCCGAATTTGACGGCAGCAACACCGACTTCCTGCTGGCGGTCCTCATCGAATCCATCTTCACCGACGCCGAGCCCGTGCTGCGTCTGCTGATCGACCTGCTGAGCTGGTACGACATTGAGTACGCGCCGAAGACCGTGCGCACGGAATACGATCTGGACTATGTCGGCGAATTCGATTACGAAGGCAACGACATCAACAAGGCACAGCTTGAAGCGCTGCCCGGCAACCTTGACGAGCTCATCGGCGCCATCGTTCCGCTGCTCGGCAGTGTGATGAACCTGTCCGCGCTGAGCGATCTGAACTTCACCGGCGACGACACCAGCGAGATCGTGAAGAACCTGCTGGTTCAGCTGCTGCAGGATCAGACCAAGGACGGCGAAAAGACGCCCGGTGTGATCACCTCGCTGATCATCACCCTTGTGAATATCCTTGGCGGCAACGATACCATCGGCACCGTGCTTGACATGCTGCCCGGCATCATCCGCGGCCTGGATCTGAGACTGTCCTACTTCAAGTCCGTATCTCCGGCGTTTGCAGAGTTCTTTGAAGGCTGCAAGACTTGGGCCGACGCCTACAACTCCTTCAAGACGAAGGCAAGATGGTCGCTGCTGAGCGAAGGCCAGACCTCCGTCCGTCAGGGCAACACCATCGACATCTTCAATAACGCCACAGACGAAAAACCGGTCAAGCGCGCTGTGATCAGCGGCGATACCATCATGGTCTATGATATCAAGACGATGGCCGATCCGGAAGATCCCTCCGTCATCCTGGAGGAACAGGTGCTTGCCAACATCCTCGTCTCTGAAGGCGACGTGACTTACGTCTACGGCGTAACGAGCGAAGGCACCCAGAAAGAGACGCCGGATACCTGCTACCTGACCGAATCCGGTTATCAGGGCTTCCGTCTTGAGCTGAGCGACGGCAAGGCCAAGCAGACCGAGAAGCTTGACAACAGCGGCAACAAGATCGTCATCGGTTACGACGAAGAAGACAAGCCGATCTATGAGATGGAATATGTCTTCGTGTATGAAGTGTCCGACTTCGGCGGCAGAGATACCAACTCCTTCGGTATCAACTCCTATGAGAAGCTCACTGCCTTCCTGGCAGACGTCCTGACCCCGCTGATCCCGATCTTCCGCGTACTTCTTACGGAAGAAGACCTGGTCGTGCTTGACGGTGTCCACATCGTCGGCGGCGACGGTTACGACAGAGCCATCATCCCGCTGTTCGAAATGTTCGGCATCCCGAACATCCTGTCCAAGAAGGACTTCATGGAGCTTGTCTCCGCTTCGAGCTACTCCGCCACCGCGGAAGAGATCGCTCAGGCGAAGGCTGACTTCGGCTATGCGGACGACGCTGACGCCGAAGCTGCAGTGGTTCGCAAGAAGGCCGACAATGCCTTTGCAAATCAGATCGTCACCTACATTGACGCGGCGATCACCAAGCTTTCCAACGCACCGATCACCACGATCGTTGACCTGCTGCCGCAGCTGATCTTCTTCATCTACTCCAACGGTCTGGAGCAGGCGATCAACCAGTTGCTCGCTCCGCTGGTCTCGCTGGTCGATCTGGTCAACGACATCACCGGCGCCGAGGTCACGATTGAAAAGGCCGGCGGCACCAACAAGGATGGCGAAAAGGTCTTCTCCGCGCTGCCGATCTACAAGTTCCTCGTGAACCTGATCGAAGGCGACGATCCCGACAACAGCACCATCGTGAAGATCTTCGGCGGCAAGGAAAAACTTGACGCTGTGGAAGACTTCTACGATCTGACCCACCTGATTCTGAGCAACGACGGCCTGCAGACGATCATTGCCGGCTTGCTCGAAGAAAACAACATCAACAGCCTCGGCACCTACACCATCGTCAACGGTGACGAGACGATCACCAAGGAGATCGTTCCCGAAACGCTCTTCCGTTCCGTCCTTGAACTGACGTGCCAGATCGTTGACGTTCAGACGGTCCGCCTGTTCGGCTCCTCCGACGAGGAAGGCAGATTCCCGAACACGCCGCGTACCGTCAAGGGTGTGCTTGCAAACCGCGCAGATACGCTTGTCCGTGTCATCGGCGACCTGCTGCTCGGCGGCGATTTGGTGCCCTCGATCATTGAAAACGCGACCGGCAGCCCGCTGGAAGGCATCCTTGCGACCATCATCGGCAACATCACCGGTGAGAACCGCTACAATGTTCTGAAGGTCCTGCTTGCGTACTTCAACGATTACAATGTTAAACCGATGGATCTCGAATACCTGTCCTTCGAAAAGATCGACTATCCGTACGAGACCTACACCGAAAACACCACGCTGTCCAGCCGTAAGCTGCGCCGCGCGATCCGCAAGCTCGATAAGACGCTTGTCAACCTCGTGCCCGAGCTGCTGGAGATCATCTCCGACAACCTCGACGAAGACAGCACCTTCCGTATCCTGATCAACAACATCTACAGGAAGGGACAGTCGCTCGAAGACTTTGTGGATGAGCTGCTTGAACACTACGCGTTCAAGGACGATGTGATCAACACCATCGTCGGCGCGCTCATCGGCCTGCTCGGTCTGGATGCTGCGGATACCTTCGAGACCGTCATGCCGTATCTCGACATGCTGGTCGGCATTGACCTGACGCCTGCCGGATATGCGGAAGCCGCCGGAACGAACAACGTCTTCCGTGACTTCCTTGAGGAAGCGATGGATGCGGTGCTGGCGAAGGATCCCGAGAAAGACGAGACCGACGAAGACGGCAACATCGTCTATCAGACGGACGACGACGGCAACTTCATCCTGGCAGAAGACGGCCAGAAGATCCCGGTAAGAGTCCCGCGCACCTATAAGGACGTCAAGTGGTCCGAGATCGCGGCGCTCTACAAGCAGAACGTCTACGTTTACAAGACTTACAGATTCGAATACGTTACCGAGAAGGATAACGAAGGCAACCCGATCCTCGACGAAGACGGCAACGCCACCTTCGTGAAGGATGAAAACGGCAACCGCATCGTTCAGCTCGACAAGAACGGCGATCCCGTTTATGCACTGAGCTCTTCGGGCAAACGCATCCCGGTCACCGACGTGAACGGCCGCATCGTTTATCACGAATACACCGCCATGGATGCAGAGGCGCTTGCAACCAAGAAAGCCGAAGTGGAAATGGAAGGCGTGACCATCACGGTCGACCTGCTGCCGGCGATCCGTCAGGAATATGTTGTGCCCGCCACCGAAGCCGGCAAGGAGCCGACGGTGAACACGATCTATGCTCCTGCAGAGCAGACGATGTACACAGAGGTCCAGGATCTCGAACTTGTCCAGTATGAGCTGCGTCAGGTTTCGCACTACACCTACACTGTGCCGGGTGAGGATTCCGAGACTGTATACAGCTACTACACCTCCGATCCGACCGAGAAGAGCACCCTGCAGGCGAAGATCGACGGCGTGACCCGCGATCTGACCCTTGTGGAAGAAACTGTCCCGCAGCAGCGTGCCGGTATCACCGACATCAACGACGAGACCCACTTCGTATACAGCACCTATGAGTACGCCATGGATACCAACGGCGACATCCAGGTGGATGAAAACGACGCCCCGGTCTATGCGCTTGACGGTGAAAACAACAAGATCGCTGCGAAAGACAGCAACGGCAATGTGATCTACCGCGACTACTACACGCACGACGCGACCGAGATCGCGAACAAGACCGCAACCGTGAAGATCGGCCGTTTCAACGCAGAAGTGAACTTGATCCCCGTCATCGCGTACACCTACACCAAGGACGGCGCGACCAAGACCGTGTATCAGCCCGAGGGCACAAGCACGATCACTGTGGACGGAACGGATTACACGCTGAGCGCTGTGAGCCCGACCGAGACTGATCACCGCGTGATCGCACGCGCGAAGGATTGGGGCATCGACACCATCACCGGCGCGTCCAGCTATGAACGCACCGACGCCAAGGCGGATCGCTTCGTAGAGATCCTTTGGGGCGTGTTCTCTCCGCTGGAATTCGTGCTCAACTTCCTGCTGCGCGGCGAAGAGGGCGACGACATTGAACTGCTCAAGGGCGACGGCGCCGATAAGGGCATCCTGTCTGTCAAGGGCAACAACGGCTACAAGACCGCGATCTATGAGCTGCTGCGTGTTCTGTCGCTCGACGCCTCCATGCTTGTGACGCCGGAGGAATACAACAGTTCCGCCCGCGGCACAAAGACCACGCTGACCGCGATCACCGATCCGGTGCTTGAACTGGTCCACAACATCTGCAACAAGCCGCTCGAAACCGTGCTGAGCATCCTTGCGAAGCTCTCCTACTTCGTTGCGAACGACGGCCTTGAGGCAGTGGTCACCAGCCTGATCTCCCCGGCGCTTGCACTGCTTGACATTGCAGACCCGATCGTCGGCGACGTGATCAACGACCTGCTTTCCGGTCTCATCAACGATTACCTCAGCGATTACATGCCTGAGGATTCCGGTACGACCGATGCGGAAGGCAAGAAGCACTACACACTGAAAGACCTGCTCGGCATTGCCGGCGATGACGGCTCCAACATTGTCACCATCGTCAACGGCCTGCTCAGCAGACTCATCATCAACCTCAACGAGGACGCTTCGGCGAAGAAGTATGTGTACCGTTACGTCGTCGGCCAGGATGATCAGGGCCACGACATCTATGCGGAATACTACAGCCGCAAGTCCAACGAGACCACGTTCACCGTACCGAACGAAGTGGAAGGCTACGGCGGAGAGACCTTCGATCTTGAACCGCTGTACGTCTACCGCTATGAGACCCTTCGTACCGATCGCAACGGCGACCCGATCCCGACCTATGTGCTCGACGATGAAGGCCACGAAGTGCTTGACGAGAACAACGAGCCTGTGATCGCGACGGACGACAACGGCAACGTGATCTATGAAGTCGCAACGGATTCCGCAGGCACCCCGATCTACGCAGAACATTACGATGTGGAAGGCGCCACGACCTTCACCGAGACGCTCGGTGAGACCGAAGTGACCTATAACATCACCCCGCTGTACCAGTATATCTACTACTATGACGCGTACGGCGACGGCGACGATGTCTCCCTTATGATGTTCTACGATCCGGATCCGGACCTTCAGGAATACACCCTGGGCGGCGTCACCTACAGAATCTCCGACTACAACCTTGAAAACAGAGGTCTCGCGCGCTACAGAGCAGTCGAGAAGCTGGTCGTCGGCAGAGTGTTCAATATGCTCAAGCCCACCTTCTTCAGCGACTATGCACAGCACGCAGTCATCATTAACGAACAGACGGCATCCAGCAAGGTCTACTTCTGGTACCACGACATCGTGAAGGATGAAGACGACAACGTCATCAGCGATACGCTGACCAAGATCAACTCCAAGGATTACAGAGCCGGCACCCACGGCCCGATCGAAGCGAACATGACGAAGTACGTTGTGACGAACTTCACGGCCGACATCGCCGACTCCCTGACCTACCTGCTCGAGACGGTCGCTTCCGAACGTCTGCTGAAGGTCATCGACGAAGAGCTGCTCGGCAACCTGATGGAAGACGGCAGCACTGCCAAGGAGCTTGTCGGCGGCATCCTGACCTCGCTGATCGAAAACGACTTCAGCGAGCTGGCGCTGGCAGACATCATCAGCTCCCTGTTCGAAAACTACACCATCTCCTATCTCGACCTCAGCGGCCGCCTGATCGATATTGATCACGAAGCTTATGAGAACCTTGAGCCGGAAGAGAACAAGACGCAGGTCGCAACGCTTTCCAAGAAGCTAGACAACGTGATCAAGGAAGCGCTGCCGGTGCTGCCGGGTCTGCTTTCCGAGTTCATGGATGTGGATACCTCCAAGACCAACGCGGACGGCTCCATGAACATCATGGGCACGATCATGAGCATCCTCACGTCCCACAAGGACGACGCGGACAAGAGCCACATCCTGCGCGACATCATCTATGATATGCTCGACGAACTGCTGTTCAACGACCAGATGATGTCCACGATCCTCTCGCTCCTGCCGCAGGTGCTCGGCAACCTTGATTCGGTCCTGAGTTATGTCAAGCTGACCGGCTTCAACCTGGTTTACGATGAGTACCTTGAAAACCTGAAGGAGACCGCGGGCGAAACTTCCGGCGCTTATAAGGGCCTGAAAGAGCTTGCCGGCGACTCCACAAGCTGGGAAGAGATCCTTGAGCTGCTGCGTGAATACGTCTATAAGTATGTGACCGGCCAGGATGAGTTCGGCAACAACGTCTATGGAACGTATGTCAGCAACAACGAGAACGAGACAGTCTATGTTGACGAAGAAGGCAACGAGTATCCGCTCGTGAAGATGATCGCCTATCGTTACAGAGAGCTCAACAAAGACAGTGACGGCAACGCGATCCCGGGCTCCTACAAGGAGAACAGACGCGGTGAACCGGTCTACGGCACCTACTACGATGTACCGGGCGTCACAACCTACACCACCAAGGTCGGCAACACGACGGTCACCTATGACCTCGAAGCGCTGCACCGTTACACCTACACCATCAACCGCGGCAGATCGAACGCGAAGAAAGTTTCCGTCATGCTGCCTGCGGGTGAGACCCACATCACGGTCGGCACAGATGAAGACAACATGAAGATCTATCGTCTGACCGACCAGGGTGAAGTCCGTGCAGAGGAGATCCGCGTCAAGCTCATCAACTGGGGCATTGACGAGGCGGAGAACCATCGCGACGCCTTCATCAAGGTACTGTCCGACCTGCTCGCGCCGCTGACCGATATCCTGCGCGCGGTGCTCCAGGGCAGATACCTGACCATGGTCGCAAGACCTGACAGAGACGCGAACGGCAAGATCATCAAGGATGAATTCGGCAACCCGTCTTACACCTATGTGAAGGTGGAGGACGATCCGGGTCAGACCGGCGAAGAGCTCAAGAACGGCTACATCGAGATCATGGGCTCCAACGGTTATTCCGAAGCACTTGTCCCGCTGTTTGAAGCGCTCGGTCTGCGTGCCGGCGACGGTGACGGCGATCTGATGAGCCACGAGGACTTCGCGAATCTCGAAACCATCGAGGATATCCTCGGCTACCTGATGAACCTGCTGTATGCGATCATCGGCAACCTTGCAGACGGTCCGTTCACCTTCCTCGGTGAAAACCTCGCCTCCCTGCTGTACTTCGTCGCAAACGACGGCGTGTATAAGCTTGTGGAATCCGCGATCGCATTCGTCAACGGTCTGCTTGACCTCGTCCGCCCGGTCTTCGACTTCGAGCTTCCGCTTGATATGCTCAAGCTGAACGACACGGTCGAACAGGTGCTCGACGAAGAAGGCAACCCGAAGATCGGTCCCGACGGCAAAGTGGAGACCACAACAACGGAAGGCCTGCTGAGCATGATCAACGGCTTCCTGCCGCTCAAGACCGACGAAAACGGTGAATACACCGACGAGCCGATCCTGACCATCACGCTCGACATGCTGTTCTCGCTGATCGGCAAGATCGGTGACTACGAAGTGCTCGACACGGTCAGAACCACCGCGAACACCTATCTCGTTGACGCGCTTGGCAACAAGGTCCTGCGTGACGGCGTTCAGCTGGAAGAGGGCAGAATCGACACCGTTGTCGGTAAGCCCGAATACCTGCTGACCGGTCTGCTCGACTTCATCATCAGCACACCGACCATCACCGACCTGATCGAAAGCATCCTGCCCGATTCCATGAAGGAAACCATCATGGGTCTGCTCGATTCCACGAACAAGCAGGAGACGATCAACGGCATTGTCAACGTGCTGCTGACGCTGTTCAACAAGTATGTCGTGACCTATCTCGCGATCCAGGATCCGGAAGAAGGACTGGAGCTCAAGAAGGAAGCGATCAACTACTCCGGCACGACCGGCGATCCGAGAAAAGACCGCACCGTGACGAAGGATGAGACAGAGAACGCACTGAAGATCATCGACGAACTGATCACACCGGTTCTGTCCATCTTCGGTATGGACTCCCTGAACAACATCATCAACGGCTTCCTGTTCGATAACGATACGCTCAGCGGCCTGATCGGCACAGCCATCGGCGCGCTTGCGTCCATCGATCCGGGCACGCTGTCCTCGATCGACACGATCCTGAACGTGCTCAAGAGCCTTGACATCATCGACCTGCAGCTGACCCCGAACGGCTACTGCGGCGCCCTGAAGGATGATTACGGCACCTTCAAGACCTTCCTTGAGGAAGCGATCGAATACGGTGTCCATCAGAAGGACGAAAACGGCAAGCTCATCAAGGACGGCGAAGGCCAGCTCATCCTCGACTACAAGCTGGACGAGGAAGGCCAGAAGATCCCGGTCTACATCGTTGACGATGACGGCAACAAGGATTACAGCTACGTCCTTGACGGCGAAGATCACAAGATCCCGGCGTATGAGACCGATGAAGAGGGCGACTACATCCTCGATGCGGAAGGCAACCGGATTGCAGTGACACAGGAAGACAAGGACAACGGCTACGTTCTGAACGAGGCAGGCGAGAAGTTCCCGGTTTACGAGATCAACTACGAGCTCAAGTCCAACGCGGATGCCACCTGGGCTGACGTCAAGGCCTACCTTGAATCCTACGACAAATACGTTTACACCTACACGCACTACACGCTGCAGGACGACCAGGTCGTCGAACTCGAAGAAGAGTATTATGACGAGACTGCCGGTCTGAGAACCATCGTGGAAGGCGGCCAGACCCTGAAGGTCACGCCGGTCATGAAGGAAGAAGACGGCGTAAGCGTCCAGACGACGAAGAACTTCTACAACTGGGGCGTGGACGACAACGACTCCCTGATCTCGCTGGTCTGCGAACTGATCTCCCCGCTGAACGTTCTGCTTGAACTTGTTCTTGCCGGCGGCGTTCAGAACTTTGACGCAGACGCGGACGATCCGGTTTACGGCAAGTCCATCAGCGCGTTCAAGGAAATCAACATCATGGGCGGCAGCGGTTACGACTACGCGATCATCCCGCTGTTCGAAGCCCTCGGTCTGAAGGTGAAGGAGAACCCGAACGATGAGGACGGCGACTTCCTGAGCGCTGCGGACTATGTGGACGAGATCGAATACGGCATGTCGCCGCTTGAGCCGATCCTCGACACGCTGCTCAACAGTGTTCTGACCGAAGAACACCTTGACAGACCGCTCGAATACATTCTGAGCATCATCGCAAACCTGTCCTACACCATCAGTAAGGACGGTCTGACCACGATCATCTCCAACCTGATCGCTCCGATCAGCGCGCTCATCCGCGCCATTGAAGAGCTGATGCCGGTGGCCATCGTGATCGACCTGTCGGCACTGCTTGAGGACGACAGCGAAGACGAAGAAGAACCCGCTGAACCCGCGGATCCCGATGCGGGCGACGAGGGCGACGCCGAAGAGAGCGAAGACGAAGGCAACTCCATCGTCAAGTTCTGGATCGGCGACGAAGTGGAACGCAACGGCGCGCAGGTCGGTCTGACGATCGATTTGAACGCAATGACGCTGCAGGATATCATTGAAGGCCTGGTAGCGAAGTTTGTGGACGGCCTGTCCTTCCAGTTCCGCTTCTCCAAGCTGGCTGCACAGTCGGCACTGCTTGACGACAACGGCGAGATCGTCTACACCGATTCCGCAGTGGATGAATCCTGGGATATCCTGCTTGGCAGAAACGGCGTGGTCTCCACGGCAATGAACCGTCTGTGGGGCAAGAACATCCAGGGCGACGTGGCGGATACGTTCCTTGCGATCACCGACATGCTGCTCACCAGCGACAACGTCAAGGCGATCCTTGACATGGTCGGCTTCGATGTGAACTCCATCGAAAACGCAACGCTGCGCGACATCCTCAACCGTGTGATTGAGACACCGAGCAGAGCGGTCGATGCGATCATCAAGCTGGTCAACCTGAACTACAACGCCGAAACGTCGGCTATGGTCTTCTACTACGTCGGCACCCTGTTCTATGATTACAGCAAGGGTGACACCGACAAGGCGGGCACCACGGCAGCGATCGACAAGCTTGACCGCGTGCTGAACCACGCAGTACCGCGCGTGCTGCACGTCCTTGCGCAGCAGGAGAATGCGGCGGCCCTGATCGTTGAACTTGATCAGAAGTTCAACAAGGTCGACGCAGAGACCGGCAAGGTCACCTACGGCGCAACGATCTCCAACCTGCTCAACTATGTCCTTGAAACTTATGCGTTCAACGACAACGCGATCAACGGCATTCTGACGATGCTTGTGAATGCGCTCGGCAACATGAGTGAGGACACCTTCAAGATGATCTCCAACATCGTGAAGGAAGCGATCGGCATCGATCTGACACCGGCAGGTGTTGCGGCTGCCTCGAGCGGTTCGAACCTTGAAAACTTCTTCGGTGAAGCGACCACCTGGAGCGAGCTTGCAGAGAAGTATCAGAGATACGTCTACAAGTACGCGACCTATGAGCTTGATGCTGACGGCAAGGCGGTCCTTGACGAAGAGAACAACCCGGTCATTGCAGAGGACAAGGACGGCAACGTCATCTATGAGACCTACTACGATACCGCATCCGACAAGACCACTTACACGGACGACGCGGGCAACGTCTACACGCTGATTCCGCAGGTACTTTACAAGTACGCGACCTATAAGACCGATGAAAACGGCGCGCTCGTGCTTGAAGACGGCGCTCCGGTCGTTGCCACCGATAAGGACGGCAAGGTCATCTACGCGGATTACACCGGCGATGCCGGCGAGACCGTGCTTGAAGGCAAGGTCGGCGAAACCGACGTGACCTACACGCTGCTCGAAGTCCACACCTACACCTATGAGATCCCGGCGCTCTATGAAGATGAAGAGCCCACGACCGCAACGGTCAACGACCTTGCGGGCAAGACGGAATACACCGTCGGCGAGGGCGAAGACGCTGTGACCTATACGCTGGCCGACAAGGGTCAGGCGGTTGCAACGGGCGTCCATGTGGACGCTGACTGGGGCGTTGACGCGAAGGAGACCTTCGCTGAGAAACGCGACCAGTTCCTTGACATCATCTATGAAGTCACCGCGATCCTCGAACCCGTACTCGTCTGGCTGTTCAAGGGTGAAAACCTGCGGCTGCTCATCGACGACCTGCAGCTCCAGGGCGCTATGGGTTATGACCACGCAATCGTCCCGCTGCTGCGCGCCTTCGGCGTGAAGCTGAAGACCGGCGCTCAGCTCGGTGCTTCGGCAACAGCGAACGACATGCTCAAGGAGATCATCTCCGGCCTGCTCGGCCTGGTCGATAACCTTGCAGACGCTCCGGTCAAGACACTGCTCAACGCGGTCGGCGAACTGTCGTTCTTCATCGCGAACAACGGTGTCAACCAGGTAGTCACGAACCTGCTCAGCCCGATCGAAAGCTTTGTCTACTCGCTCGGCATCATCACGCCGGAAGATGTGGACGCGCTTGTTGGCGACTTCGTCGTCATCAACGACGAACACTACGGCCTGACCGATCTCAAGAACATTGCCGGCAAGGACGGCAGCGGCCTGGTCGACTTCCTGAACCAGATCCTTGCGGGTCTGAGCGTCACCGACGCCGACGGCAACAAGATCGCCGTGACGACCGAGCTTTCACCGAAGTTGTTCGAAGACCTTGCACGTATCTGCATCCGCATCACAGACCCGAACAAGTATCAGGGCATCTATGATGAGGGCATCGAAGATCCGCGTCCGGCGGCAGACATTCCGGAAAACATCGTGACCGACTGGACGGTCGACACGACCAACGTTCTGATGTACCTGCTGCAGACCGTGTTCTCCGAAGAGATTCTCGATCTCGTCTGCACGATCGCAAACATTGACAAGACGGATGACGTCGGCGCCATTGTGATGGGTCTTGCGGGCAAACAGGACGAAGTGGTCGACCTGCTCGTCATGCTGCTGACCGAATACAGCGTCGAATACGAGAAGATCGATTCCGCAGTCCACACGAAGCTCGTGCCTGAACTCAAGGACGGCACGACTGCAACGAAGGAGCAGATCGGCACCGCACTGAAGGGTCTCGACACACTGCTTACCACACTCGTCGGCTTCTTCACCGGCGGTAAGGATCTTGAAGGTCTCATCAACGGCCTGCTGGTTGAAAACGACCTGGGCAACCTGCTGATGAACGCCATCGTCCCGGTGCTCTCCGGTCTGGATCTCGATATGATCCTCGACTATGTCCGCGCCCTGACGAACATCGACCTCGACATCACGCCGCAGGCGTTTGCAACCGATCTGTTCGGCAGCCGACTGAAAGAATTCATCGGCGACGCCGAAACCTGGAAAGAGATTGCCGACAAATACCAGAGCAACGTCTACGCGTATGCGACCTATGAACTCGATGCCGACGGCAAGATCAAGCTCGACGGCGAGGGCAACAAGGTCTACGCGACCGACAACGACGGCAACCTCGTCTATAAGTTCTACTACGGTCCGGCAGGCGAAGCGACCTACACCGAGACGAACGGTGACGTCGCCATCGTCTATGACCTGATCCCGATGCTCGCGTACACCTATGAAACGGTGAACGATGAGGGCGAGACGGTGAAGAACACGGTTTACCTGCGTGAAGGCACAACCAGCTACACCGACGGCGACGGCAACGTCTTTGACGAACTGACCGAAGTTTACCACTACACTTATCCGACCTACGCGGTCGATAAGCAGGGCAACTTCCTGAAGGACGGCGAAGGCAACTACCTGATCGCTGTGGACGACAACGGCAACACGATCTACGGCGACTATTACGGCCCGGCAGGTGAAACGACCTACACGGTCGGTGAAGGCGACAACGCTGTCACCTACACGCTGACGAACAAGGGCAGAGCGCAGCAGATCACGATGCACAGCACGTTCGACTGGCAGATCGAAAACCTGGATGATCTGATCAACCTCGTTTCCGACTTCCTTGCCCCGCTCGAGATCATCTTCAAGATCATCTTCGCCGGCGACCAGATCATCATCATTGAGGATACCAAGGAAGACGGCACCCGCGGCGACGACATCCGCATCTACGGCGGCAACGGTTACAACTACGCGATCATCCCGCTGCTTGAGGCCTTCGGCATCACGGCGGAAGACGGTCTGAAGACCGCGGCGCAGTTCCAGACCGATGTGCTCGACAACCCGAACGAGACCAGCCTGCACTATATCCTGACCCTGATCTCCGGCCTTCTGGATGACATTCTGGCAGCTCCGCTGACCACGCTGCTCGGCAAGCTTGCAAACCTGTTCTTCTTCATCGGTTCCAACGGTATCTCCACCGTGATGAAGAACCTGCTGGCTCCGGTCAACATCCTCATCAAGCAGATCGACGATGCGGTACCGGTTGCGATCAACATCAACCTCAACAACCTCGGCGTTGACGGCGCGGAGATCATGGAAATGTTCCTGGGCAAGGCGCATCCGGGCGTTCCGGCCGGCATCACGATCGACCTGACCGCGGATAAGCTCGCTGACTTCCTGAACAGCTTCGTCTCCTCGATCCAGATCGGCGACACAACGCTTGAGCTCTCGCTTGACCTCGATTGGACCAAGCTCGGCAGATTCATGGCCAAGGTTGCCGACGGCGAAGAGATCAGAGACGGCGCACCGCTCGAAATGATCGACACGCTGCAGGTCTACGATATCGGCACTGTGACGAATCCGGGTATGCACAACCTCGTCAACTATGTCGGCGATGCGACGGATACCTTCATCACGCTGCTTGATACGATCCTGACGATCGACAACACCGAGAGCATCCGCAACCTCATCCTGAGCCTGCTGCCTGACGACCTCGGCGAAACGGCGAAGGTCATCGAGGATATCCTTGCGGATCCGGATGCGATCTACAACCTGATCATCGCCCTGCTCGTCCTGCTGACAGAGGGCTACGAAACCGAGATTGCCGAGTACATCTACTACTACCTCGGCTCCATCGACTACAACAAGGACGGCGTTGACAACGTCATCGACAGCCTCGACACCGTCATCTCCAAGGCTGCGCCCGCCGTCATCGGCATCCTTGCCGATTCCGAGCGCAAGAAACCGGCCGAAGAACAGAACGAGCTGTTCATCAACATTGACGACCAGCACTTCACCACGCTTGCGGAAATCGTGGATTACCTGCTCGGCGATATGCTGTTCACGCAGGATATGATGGGCAACATCACCTCCGCGGTTCTCAAGATCCTCGGCCAGTACATCACACCGGCGCTCGCCGCCCAGCTCAACACGCTGATCGGCATCGACCTGAGTGTGAAGGCGTTCCTTGACAAAGTGAACAATCCGGAATTCACCGCTTATATCCGCGACGGTCTGGAGATCCCGACCGATGCGGACGGCGACGAAGTCTGGACCGACATTGCATGGGCAACCATCCTTGAAAACCACAGCACGACCGAAACGGCTGAAGACGGCACGGTGGAAACCATCGTTGACCCGATCTTCACGATCGAAGCGACCGGCGACAAGACCGCACAGGATGTCTTCATGGACGACCTGTACAGCCTGCTTACACCGCTCGACAGCCTGCTCGCGTTCCTGCTGACCGGCAAGGATCTGAAGCTTCGCGTGGATGAGACGACCAATCTTGTAACGCTCAAGGCCGGCACCGGCTACAACGACGCGATCCTCGAACTGCTCTACAACGGTCTGGGCATCAAGGATATGAAGCTGCTCGACGGCGAAGGACACCAGCTTGCGATTGAACGCCGCGCCGCGAACGCGAACACCACGGGCGTTGACGCGCTGCGCAACACGGTGAGCTACTACATCATCGACGTTCTGCTTCAGAACCTGAAGACCGCTCCGTTCACAACCCTGCTGACCATCCTCGGCAACCTGTCGTTCTTCATTGCGAACAATGAAGTCTCCGTCTTCCTGAAGAACCTGCTCGCTCCGGCGCTCGGCCTTCTGAAGTCGCTCGACGGCGTTCTGAGCATGGATCAGATCGACAGCATCCTCAAGAGCTTCATCAAGATCGGTGAAAAGAGCTACGGCCTGACCGACCTGCTGGAGATCGCCGATGAACGCGGCGCAAACCTTGTGGATATGCTCAACAACATCCTGTCGAAGGTCCAGATCTCCGACAACGACGGCAACGTCTATGACTTCGGCGTTCTGCCTAAGACATTGTTCAAGGATCTTGCAAACGCTGCGATCAAGATCGACCGTACCTACACCGCAGGCGAGTCGCTCGTCGCTGAACAGACCCGCGTGTCCGCATGGCATGTGGAGATCGACGACACGCTGATGGCCATTCTCTCCGCCTTCCTGAAGCAAGACTTCCTGTCCTCGCTGGCGCAGTCGCTCGGCATTGAGGCCACGAACGAAGACGGCACTGAGAACATGGTCTACAACATCCTGATGTCCCTGAACGGCAAGGCCGACGCGGTCGTCGATATCCTGCTCAAGCTGTTCAACATGTACCTTGTGGAATTCAAGGTCTACAAGCAGGAGGATCTCGTGAAGTCCGAAGCTGCGAACACCGTCATCACCTATGAGGACGGCAAGCAGCAGGCGCTCAACGACGCCATTGCGAAGATCGACGCGATGATCCCGTCCATCCTTTCGCTGGTTGGCCAGGAAGGCGACCTCAAGAGCATGATCTACGGCCTGATCGAGAATGCTGACCTCGGTAACCTGATCATGGGCGCGCTGGTACCGGTCCTTGCGAACCTGCCGGCGGATACGATCGATATGATCCTCGGCTATGTCCGCTCGCTGACCAACCTCACCGACCTTGACATCGCCCCGCAGGCCTTCACCGACGGCTTCTTCGGCAGCAAGCTGAAAGACTTTATCGGCGAAGCAGAGACCTGGAGCGAAGTTGCTGAAAACAATAAGCAGTACGTCTTCACCTATCAGCTTGTTGAAAAGGACGAAGACGGCAACATCACCCCGGCTTTGAAGGACGACGCTCCGGTGTATGAGACCTACTACAGCGCGAACGCGGATCAGACCACGTTCCACGATGAAGAGCTCGGCTACACCTACACGCTGCTTCCGATGTATCAGTTCAGCTACACCGTGGACGGCGAAGAGCACATCGTCTATGCGAGAGAGGGCACCGCGACCTACACCGACGGCGACACGACCTACGATATCGTTCCGGTCTACCATTACACCTATGTCACGGTCGATGAAGAAGACGTTGTCACCACGCACGACTACTTCAGCACCGAAGCGGGTCTGACCGCAACGACCATCGGCGAAGGCGAAAACGCCGAAGAAGTCACCCTGACCGACCTTGGCCAGGCACGTCAGACGGCGATCCACTTCGATTGGGAGATCGAAACGCTCGAGGATCTGGGCAACCTGATCTGCGACGTGGCACAGCCGCTGAACGATATCCTCGCGCTGGTCCTGATGGGCGGCACCGAACGCAACAGATTCGAGCTTGTCGGCATCCATAGCGGCAGCAAGATCACCGCGTTTGAAAAACTCAACATCCTGGGCGGCAACGGTTACAACTACGCGCTCATCCCGCTGCTTGAACTGCTCGGCGTGAAGACGATGAACGCTGAAACCAGAACCGACAAGGATACGGCGGTTCTCCTGAACCAGGTCCAGTATGAGGCCGCAGTGGAAGAGAACCACGGCAACGTCCTCTACCCGATTCTGAACATGCTGTTCGACCGTGTGGACGACATCCTCGGCTCGCCGGTTGACCAAGTCCTCTCGATCTTCGCACATCTGTGCTACATGATCGCCGAGAACAACCTCGAGAAGATCATTTCTAACCTCGTGGCTCCGATCAACAACCTGCTTGAGGCTGTGGATAAGCTCATCCCGCTGGCCATCCGTATCGACCTCGCTGAACTCATCAGCGGCGGCGAAAACGGCATCACAACCTTCATCGGTGTGGAACACAGCGGTGTTCCGGCCGGCCTGACGATCGCCCTGTCCAGCACGGATATCAACAACCTGATCACCTCGCTGCTCGGCAATATCGAAATCGGTGGCAACCCGCTGAACATCAACATCGCGCTTGACTGGAAGTGGATGGCAACCAAGGCCTCCCGCGACCAGAACGGCGACAACATTGCCGATACGCTCAAGAGCCAGCTCAACAACAAGTATGACATCTACAACGACAACTCCAAGTTCGCCGGCGTGCTTTACAACATCATCGGCGACAAGGCCAACGCCCTGATCACCCTGATCGAATCGATCCTGACCAAGGAGAATGTGGACGCCATCCTTGACGCGCTGGATGTTGATCTGAGCGACACGATCAAAGACATCATTGACAACATCATTGAAGATCCGACCCAGATCCTGGATGTGATCACAACGCTGTTCGGCGATCTGACCCCGTATGTACTGCCGGTACAGAACGTCAAGGTCACCCCGACGATGATGGGCGCTGACTACCGCGCTTATCCGAGTGCTTTGACCAAGGCCAACGCAAGCGTTGTGGCCGACCGTCTGGACAACGTGATCAACACCATCATGGGCATGGCGAACGCCGGCTCCCTGAAGGATCTTGTGGCGAACAACCTGTTCACCGATTCACTGATCTCCAACCTGATGAACAAGATCGCCGGTGCCTTCGGCGGCTTCGAAGGTGCGATGGATATCATCCTGAAGCTCAGCGGCGGCCAGATCGACCTGTCCCTGGCACACTTCACCGACTACTACAAGTCCATCGGCTTCACGCCGGCTTACGCAGCGATGAAGGATGCCACCTCGTGGGCAGAGGTCGACTTCACCGACACCGCGTGGGGCGTCACCGACGCTTACACCTTCGCCGATACCTTCGCGCAGTTGTTCCTGCCGCTTGAGAATGTCCTCAAGCTCCTGCTGCTCGGTTCCGCAGAATCGAACGACGGCAAGGCTCTGGAACTGACGCTGCTCGACGCGGTCACACTGACCGGTACCGATGCGTACGACTCCGCGATCCTCCCGCTGCTTGAAGCGCTCGGCCTGAGAGCTGACCAGCTCAAGTCGCTGGCTGAATTCCGTAACACCGTCAAGGGCGACCATACGCAGTTGCTGCGGTACATCTTCAACCGCATCGCGCTTCGTCTGGACGAGATCCTGAGCGCTCCGGGCGATCAGCTCCTGAGCATGCTCCCGACTCTGGCATACTTCTTCGGCAGCGGCGGCCTGTACTGCGTTGCGCAGAACCTGCTTGCTCCGCTGTTCAAGGTGGCCATCGTTGTGGCCAAGGTCTTCGGCTATGACCTGACGACCTTCCTGGATCTCGGCACGCTGCTGAACGAACTGGTTCACATCAACGTGGAAATCGGCGGCAGCCCGCTGACGATCTCCATCCCGACGCTTGACTTCTACAAGCTGGCAATGTACGGTTCGTCCGACTCCTTCGAGACGACGACCTCCCGTTCGAAGGAAGTCAACTCCTTCTCGACGCCGCTGTCGCACAAGAAGGTCAATGACTACCTGAGAAATTACCCGACCGGTTACGAAGATCGCGCGAACAAGACCACGCAGACCCGTCTGACTGCAAACAAGGGCGACACGCTCGTTGTTGCACTGACCTGGCTGCTGCACGCGCTCGGCTATCAGGAGAACCGTGAGGCACTCGCCGTTTGGATCGGCGGCCTGCTCGGCATGAACAACAGCGGCGTGAACGTCCTGAAGGGTCTGTTCAACCAGTTGTTCAACGTGGCAACCACCGGCAACCTGCCTGAGCTGATCGTCTCCGCGCTGCTGAACATGCTCGGCATCGGCATCACCGTCAATGCCCTGTTCAAGAAGGATTACGACACCGTTGTCTCCATCCTGCAGAAGATCTTCGACACGATGGGTGACGGCGCAGATCCCGAAGGCGCATACGCGGGCGTTGCAAAGGCACTCGACGAAATGAGCGGCGGCACATGGTCCGGCACAGTTGGCGGCCCGTCCGATCCGAGCGATCCGGCCACGCCGACCAACCCGACGAATCCGACGAACCCGACGGATCCGACCACGCCGACAAGCCCGACGAGCCCGACGAATCCGACGAACCCGACCACGCCGACGAATCCGGTTCAACCGACACAGCCGACCACAGCGCCGCAGGGCGGCAGCATGACGCAGACGACCGGTGAAAGCCTGAACTTCTTCCAGAGATTGATCAAGGCGATCCGCGAGTTCTTCCAGAGACTGTTCAGCTTCGGCCGCTGAGGTAAAACGGCAGCATAAACCCAAACCAAAAGCCCCGGTGCTTCGGCACCGGGACTTTTTCCCGCTTTTTTGTTTCATTCACAGTTTTTTCAAGAAAAAGACGTTGATTTTCTTCTGCTTTCATGCTATGATAAGAATACACTCGAATCATATACACAGAAAGGATGATATTCCAATGAAAAGCAATTGCAAAAGAGGCATTGCGGTTCTGCTTGCAGCGCTGATGCTGTTTTGCGCGTTCCCGCTGACCTCCTTCGCGGCCGTGAAATGTAAGCTTTGCGGAAGCGATTTGAGCGGTGAGACAGGAACGATCGAAGCGACCTGCACCGAACCCGGTTATCTGATTCTGAAATGCACCAACCCGAAATGTGAAGGTGAAAAGAGACAGAATGCCGAAAAGAAAGGTCACACCTGGACGGAAAAGGTGGAAGATAAGTACCTGAAGGATCCTGCCTACTGCAATGGCCCGGCAACGTACTACAAATCCTGCTCCGTCTGCGGCGCCAGCGCCAAGGACGACGCAAATGCAGCAACGCTTGTGTTTGACAAGCCCAACGGCGAAAAGGATCCGAAGAACCACCGCAATCTGACCTATATCGGCGAGTCGATCGAATCCACTTGCTCTGACTATGGCGTAGTTGCAGCTGCAAAATGCAACGACTGCAAGGCGGAGATCCCAAGCAAACGTATGGATAAAAAGCCGCACACCGAAGGCACACCCGCCAACTGTGTGGATAAGGCGATTTGCAAGGTCTGCAAACAGCCCTACGGCGAACCCAATCCCAAAAACCACAAATCCGTGAAGACCGACCCCGCAAAGCAGGCGACCTGCAAAGAGACCGGTCTGACCGAGGGCAGTCACTGCGAAGCCTGCAAGAAGACGATCAAGGCGCAGGAAATCGTGCCTCTTGCCGCACATACCCCGGCCACAAAGAACGTGCCCGCCACCTGCACCAAGGACGGCGTGCTGAACGAACTGAGCTGCTCGGTCTGCGGCGAGATCATCACCGCCGGCACTGTGCTGCCGAAGACCGGCCACAAATGGGGCAACTGGTCTGCGCCTGCGGATTTCTCCTGCGCAAAGGGCGGCACCGTCACCCGTGTTTGCAGCGTCTGCAAAGAAAAGGAAACCAAAACGCTGGGTGCGAATGAACACGCGCTTGTGGTGGATGAAGCGGTTCCCGCCACCTGCACCAAGGACGGCCTGACCGAAGGCAGCCATTGCGGCATCTGCAACACCAAAATCAAAGAGCAGACTGCGGTTCCGGCGCTCGGCCATGATTTCACCGGCGAAGTGAAGTCGAACAAGGACGGCACCCATGCCTTTAAGTGCTCGCGCTGCGACGAGATCGGCGGCCAGGTCAAGTGTATTGACATTAACCGTGACTGCGTGTGCGACCAGTGCCGTGAAAGCATCCCGCACTCCTTTACCAACTATATCCCCGACGGTAACGCAACCTGCAAAGAGGACGGCACCAAGACCGCTGTTTGCGACATCTGCGGCAAAGCGACGGACAAACAGCCCGACGTCGGCTCCAAGGACAAGGCGGAGCACGATTATAAATTCGTTGCGCAAAACGACGCGACCTGCGTGGTCAACGCACACGAGATCGGCACCTGCACGCGCTGCGGCGCCACCATCACCCGTGAGATCGAAGGCACCTTGCTCGGCCACGACGAAAGCGAATGGCAGCTTCCCGAAGGCTTCGACTGCACCGTTGGCGGCGAACGCTTCAAAACCTGCAAACGCTGCGGCGAAGTGACCAAGCGTGAAACGCTGGCGCCGACCGACCACACCAGAGTGGCAGATGAGGCAGTCAAAGAGACCTGCACCACCGACGGCAAAACGGCAGGTGAGCACTGCTCCGTTTGCGGCGAGGTCTTCATCGCACAGGCTGTTATTCCCGCTCCCGGCCACAAAGCCGACGCGAACGGCTTCACGACCGTGAAAGCTGCTTCCTGCGAAAAGGCGGGCGAAGAAAAGGCGACCTGCGGCGTCTGCGGCCAGAGCTTTACCCGTGAGATTCCGGCAACGGGTCACAACTATAAAGTGGACATCGTTCCGCCGACCTGCACCGCGAAGGGCTATTCCCTGCACAAATGCACCGTTTGCGGCCACAGCTACAAAGACGCAAGCGTGAAAGCGACCGGCCACAGCTGGAACATCACGATCAAGCAGGCCACGATGAAGAAGGCCGGCTCCAAGGTTTACGTCTGCAAAGTCTGCAAGAAGAAAGTGACCAAGGCGATCGACATGATCAAGACCGTCAAGCTCGCTTCCACCACCCTTGCCAAGACCGGCAAGAAAGTGACGCCGACGCTGATCGTCAAGAACAGTGCGGGCAAAAAGCTCAAAGAGGGCACGGCCTACACTGTGAAATATTCCGGCGGCAGAAAGAATCTCGGCACCTATAAGCTGACCGTGACCTTCATCGGCAACTACAAGGGCAGCAAGACGCTTTCGTTTACGATCGTTCCCGCCGCGCCGAAGACTTTGAAGGCGACGGCAAAGGGCAAGACCGTGACCGTGAACTGGAGCAAGGTCTCCGGCGGCGACCAGTACATCGTGTACCGCGCCACATCAAAGAACGGCACCTATAAGAAGGTCGGTACGACCACCAAGACGACGCTGACTGTTTCGAAGCTCGACGCAGCGACCTATTACTTTAAGGTCCGTGCGGTTCGTGTGCTTGACAGCGGCAAGATCAACGGTGTGGCGTCCGCTCCGGTCAAAGTAAAAGTGAAATAAACCGAACGGCAAAATGACCCGGCATCGCAACGGATGCCGGGTCAAACTGTTAAACGGGCCGCCGGGGCGCCTGCAAGCGAAAAGCACACGGCGTGCCGTCGGCGTATGATCAGAGGCAAGCGATTGCCTCGTTTTTTTGCTTCAAAAGGCGCAGCGCGTTTCCTTGCTTTTCGCCCTCTTTTCGCGCACAGTTTCGTGCAGAAAAAGGGCTGCAGACAACTTTTGCCGGTTTGCGCAAAAAGAGGATGGGCGAAACCGCTCCCGTCGGGCGGCGGCGAGCTGCATCGCGCCGCAGGCGCGAAACAAGGAGCGCCCGGCCGCGCCGCAGGAAGAAAGGCGCCCGACGGCGGGAACATGCGTTTTGAAAACGGCCGCCTGCGCCGCGCTCCTTGACGCGCAGTGCGCAGCACTGCGCTGCTCGCCGCCTGCGGATCGCCGCGCACCGGAGCCGGGCAGCATATAGGGACACCGCGGACAAAAAGCCGGGTCAAAGCATACGGAGCGTTTATAAATAAAGAAGCGCGCTTTTCAGAAGGAGCTGAGAAAAGCGCGCTTCGTGATTCCTTTGTTTTGCTGCTTTTCGCTGAATGCGGCAGCTTATGTATTGTTCATCGCAGCAGATTGAAAACACGGAAGACGGACGCGACCGCTTCCATGACACTCATCAGCGAGACGACCGGACCGGCCATGGCGGCAACGCCGAGCGGCGGCAGGATCATGGTGAGCAGCGGTGCGGCAAGGGGGAGCAGTACAAGAAACCCATAATCTTCCAGCATGTAAAACGCGGATGCACGCTGACGGTTGTAGATCTCTTTTTGAGAATAGACCGTGAATTCATAAACGCTGATCGGCATGCCCTCATAGAAAGTCTGAATCCTGTGCTCGCCTTCATCCTGAGTGGAGAAGGTCAGGGTCGTTTCTTCGTTGCCGCGCACATGGGCGAGTGTCTGCCCATCGAGCCGGACTTCAAACGGGAACTCCGCACTGCAGGTCATCGTGATCTTGTCACCTGCGCCCACGCCGAGGCCGCAGTCAAGGGCCAGATCCTCCTGCATGACCTTGCTGAAATAGGTGATCTGGTCGCCGATTCCGCCTCTGTAGATTGAATGCAGCGTAATGGTGTCGTTTGTGTTGCCTGCGGCGTCTGCAAAACTGCCGGCGGCAACCGTCAGAGCTGTTGTGTATTCCGATTCGTCGAACGTTTTCGGCACGATGAGCTGCAGACGCGTTATTTCTTTTTCGCCTTTCAAAAACGTTCCGGGAACGACCATGACAGCGGAGCCGTCCAAGGTGTCGGTGGTTTCCTCGTCATCGTCCTCATAGCCTTTGTGTGTCACTGTGACCCGAAGCGCCGGCGTTGCGGTCACAAAGATTTCGTTCAGAATGAGCACAAAATGACGGGTGGAAAAGGTTTCGCCGTTATAGTCCAGATAAAACGCTGCGGAAAGCTCCTGGGGGAAGGCTTCCTCTTCTTCGGCAAAGGCGAACGGGGCGATGCTCAGCAGCATCAAAAGGGCAAGCAGTACGGACAATAGTTTTTTCATGGGGATCTCTCCTTGTTTTGTATTTTCCTTTCAAAGGACCTGCTTATCATAGCAGACCGGCATGAAAGATACAAGGGAGATCGGATAAAGAAAAAGGGAAAATTCCCTTAAGATTTGTGAAACAGCATAAAACACAGAAAAACCGGCCACTGTTTGTGACCGGGAGTATCTGACGGCGCGCCGCGCCCGCCGCTTTATTTGCCCACGCAAAAGCGCGAAAACACCTCGTCCACGACCGCGTCTGTGACCCGTTCGCCTGTCAGGGAGAGCAAATGACCGATCGCGTCGTCCATGCTCACATTGACCGCGTCAAGCGTCAATCCGTCCTGCAGCGCGCCCTGCGCTTCGCGGATCGCTGCAAGCGCCGCCTCGGCGTCTTTGCGCTGCCGTTCCGTGGTCAGCATAGCGCTGCCGGTGTCGAGCGCGTTTACGCAAAGCAGCTCTGCCGCCGCTTGTTCAAGCGCCTGCAGCCCGTCGCCGCTGATGGCGCACAGCTCCACACAAACCGGGATCACCTGCGTGATGACGGCTTTGTCCGCTTGCTGCGGAAGATCGCTTTTGTTGAGCACGGCAATGACGTGCTTGCCGCGGCAAAGCGAAAGGATCTCCAAATCGGCGCTGTCGAGCGGCTTAGCGCCGTCAAACACGGCAAAGACCAACCCGGCGCGCACACTCTTTTCTTTGGCGCGGTCCACACCGATGCGCTCCACCACGTCCGAGGTGTCACGGATGCCGGCGGTATCCGCAAGGTGCAGCACGAGGTCGCCCAGCCGCACAGTCTCTTCCACAACGTCGCGGGTCGTGCCGGCAATGTCGGTCACGATGGAGCGGCCGAACCCGGAAAGCAGGTTCATCAGCGCGCTTTTGCCGACATTGGGCTTGCCGATGATCGCCGTTTCGACCCCTTCGGTCAAAGCGCGTCCGGCGTCAAAGCGCGAAAGCAGGGTGTCCAGTGTCTGCGCGGCGGATTGCAGCGACGCTGAAAGCGCATCGGTCTGCAGCTCCTCGATCTCGTCGTCGGGATAATCCACCCACGCGCCGAGCTGCGCTGACAAAGCAAGCAGCTTTTCACACAGCGCACGGATCTCCTTGCTCAGCGCGCCATCCAGCGCCGACAGAGCCGCCTTTGCGCCCTGTTCGCCCTGCGCGCCGATCAGGTTCATGACTGCCTCGGCCTCGGTGAGGTCGAGCTTGCCGTTCAAAAACGCGCGTTTTGTGAATTCTCCGGGTGCGGCAGGAACGGCGCCGGCCGCAAGCACGGCGCGCAGCACCGTTTGCAGCAAAAACAACCCGCCGTGGCAGGAGAGTTCCACCACATCTTCGCCGGTATAGCTCTTCGGAGAACGGAATACGAGCGCCACGCACTCGTCAATGTCGCGTCCTTCAAAAAACACACGTCCGTGCGCAGCGCGATAGCCTTGCAGCGCGCACAGCGGCCGTTTGGATGTTGCGCGAAAAACACGGTCGGCGATCGGGATCGCGTCTTCGCCGGAAATACGGATGATGCCGATGCCGCCGGCGGAGGGCGGGGTGGAGATTGCGGCAATGGTGGACATAAAAAGGCCTCCTTGGGGTACAGCTTAGGTACCCGCTGATTAATTCGACATGTAAAGATTGGCGAGGAAGTTTTTCGTCAGATGTAACAGAAATCGCGAAGCAAACCTGACGGTTTGCAAGAGATTTCTGTGCAAAATGACGGGAAATTTCCCGTCAAGATTTGCATGGCCGAGTTAATCAGTGGGTACTTAGTGATTGAGGAACGAAAGAGACGGCTCCGACGGCACGAGCAGACGTTTGATGAGCGTGTAGCAAAGTGCGGTCAGCTTTTCCTGCGGAAATGTGTTGTCCTCTTTCATATAAAGGCGCAGCATACCCCAAAAGCCGTCGGAGATGAAGGTGTAATAAAAGTCGAACACAGCGCGCGGCGTGTCCTTGTTATAAAGATGGAAATACTGGTAGTTGAAATCGCTGAAAATATCATAGCATTTGCCGGAAAACGACGTGAAATACATCGGACTCATCAGCATTTCACAGACCTTGCGGTGATCGAGCACGATCTCCACAAGCGCGTTGATCGAACCGAGCACATTGTTCGGAAATCCGATGCGGCCAAGATCATCCAGCCGCGCGCGCATTTCGTCAAGGATACTGTTTTCGATCTCCGCAAACAGGTCGTCCAGCTCGCCGTAATGAAAATAAAACGCATTGCGGCTCAGCCCTGCAGCTTCACACAGGAGCTTGACGGTGATTTTTTTTTCGGGACTTTTTACGGAAAGCTCCACAAACGCTTCCTGAAACGCCTGCTTCGTGCGCTGCACACAGCGATACTCTTTGGTCGCCATATTTTTTTCTCCTTTTTTCAGATGATTTGTGACACAATGTGCAAATTTTGTGCCAAATCGGGCATATTTTAATAAACTGTAAATTGACTTTCGGAAAAAACCTGCTATAATGATTACAGTCTATCACATTTGTGACACATTGTCAAATAAAAGGACAGAAAGAAAAAGGGAGAGCAGAGGGTTTATGTATATTGGATATGACAAATATGTGGAGCCGAAGGAAAAATATCTGACAAAGCCGGACGACGGCATGTCGATGTATGAGTATTTTCTCGGCTGTTATGAACGCATCTCAAAAGATTACGGTGACTACGGCGCGTTTACAACGCCGGTTGTGGATGAGCTTTGCGAAACGCCGGTGTCCGTGCTGCTGCACGATATCGAAGCGCTTGCGGCCTACCTTGCTTCACAAGGTTACCGGGAAGGCGACGTGATGACGGCGTTTATGCCGACCTGTGCCCACGCCTATCCTGTGATGCTTGCGTGCAACAAGCTCGGTATGGTCGTCAACTTTGTGCATCCTCTGACGCCCCCGGATGCACTTGCGAAAATTTTGCGCCACACAAAGAGCAAGGGGATGTTTATTCTTGACGCGATCAGCGGCTATTTCGGCAGCGTGATGGAAATGGTTCCCACCGTGGTCTGCCGCACCTCCGATTACTGTTCCGGCAAGGGCAAGGCGATGGCGCAATATAACGAAGCGAACAACATCAAAATTCCCGATGTGCCGTACCGCTTGTATGCGGACGTGATCGCAAACGATTTGCCCGCTGTGCCGACAGTGCAGAACTTCGGCAAAAAAGACGCGTTTTACCTGCAGGGCGGCGGCACCACCGGCGAAAGCAAGACCATCCGTCTGTCCTCTTATGCGTTCAACTATCTCGCTTATAAATATTATCTGATCGATGAAGACCACAACTACAAGACCGACCACTGCCTTGCGGTGCTCCCGTGTTTCCATGCCTACGGTCTGGGCGGCCCGATCTTTTACGGCCTTTGCAATGCGTTTTCACCGATCCTGATCCCGAAATTTGACGCTGTGCAGGTCAACAACATCATCAGCAAGGTGCGTGTGACCGAGATCCTCGGTGTGCCGAAGATGTATGAAAAGCTGCTGGATGCGCCGAACTTCAGCAATCCCGGTGTGGCCAGTCTGAAACTGCTCTTTGTCGGCGGCGATGTTGTCAGCGACACCTTTCTGCAGCGCTTTGACGCGGCGATTGAAAAATGCGGTTCCAAAGCGCACCTTTGCCGCGGCTACGGTCTGACCGAGATGTGCGCCTGCGTGACTTCCGGCAGCCCTCTGCATTACAAGCAGAGCTCAACCGGCTATCCGCTTGCCGGCACGGAGATGGAGATTTGGGACGAGGACGGCAATGAACTGCCCTACGGTGAGATCGGCGAAATCGTACTTTCCGGCGAACACATCATGAACGGCTATCTGCCGGACGAAAACATTCAGGAAAGCGGCATTTTCACCGATGCAAACGGAAAACCCTGGATCCGCACCGGTGATATGGGCTCGATGGACGAGGAGGGCTATCTTTACTTCTCCGGCCGTAAAAAACGCATTATCATCATCGCCGGCTACAACATTTATCCCGCAACGATCGAATCGGAGATCACAAAGCTCTCCTATGTGGACGAGGTCTGTGTGGTGCAGGGCTACAGCGATGCGGGTAAACCGCTTGCAAAGCTGTGCGTTTCCCTGCGTGATCCCGCACAGGACAAGGACGAGGCGATCGCTGCGCTCAAGAAGTACTGCGAAGCGCACATCGAAGGCTATGCCTGCCCGCGTAAGTTTGAGATCTATGACGCACTGCCGCGCACCAAGATGGAAAAGATCGACTTTGTCAAGCTGATGGACCCGGTGCCGCAGGTGTAAGAACAACTGAAAAGAACAACAGGCTGTTCCGTTTGGGACGGCCTGTTTTCTTGATTTGGAAGGTGCGCGTGGCGGCAAAAGGCGGCGAGCGTATCGCGCCGCAGGCGCGAAAACAAGGAGCGCCGGACGCGGCGCAGACCGGAAGGCGGACGTTTTGCGCTCCTTGGTATGCAGTGCTGCGCACTGCACGCTCGCCGCCTTGTCGCGCACGGCATTGCCGTGCGCGAGCGCCCGAACGGGCGAAAAAACCGGACACGGGATGTTCCCGTGTCCGGTTGTGTGTTATGTAGGTTTTTATGCTCAGCGCATCAGACGGCGGATGACTGCTTCGCAGTCGGCCTCGTTCATGATCTTCGGCACCGGATACAGCGGGTTCGCTTCCTTCAGTGCACGCTTGACAATGATCGGCAGATCCTCTTCCTTGATCTGCTCAAAGCCGTCGGGGATGTTCATGCGGCGGTTCATTTCACGGATCTCCTCAATGAACGCCTTGGCTTTTTCTTCATCGGAACCAACCTTGCAGGTGCCGGTCATTTCTGCCAAACGGGCCAGACGGAACCATGCTTTGTCGCCGTAGTAATCCAGAACATACGGCAGGATCACGGACATGGCAAGACCGTGGGGGATCCCGTACATACCGCCGAGGTTGTGACCGATGGCGTGGACATAACCCACATAGGCGCGGGTGAATGCCATGCCGGCGTAATAGGACGCTTTGAGCATCGTGTTGCGCGCATCCATATCCTTGCCGTTGGCATACGCCTTTTCCAGCGAGGAGAAGATCATCTTTACGGCCTTTTCCGCATAGACTTCGGTGCTTCTGACGTTGCTGCGGCCGATATAGGCTTCCACAGCGTGCGTGAGCGCATCCATTCCGGTGGTGGAGGTGATGTGCGGGGGCAGACCGACAGTCAGCTCGGGATCGAGCACCGCATATTTCGGACGCAGCTTCGGATCGTTGATCGCGTTCTTCTCATGCGTCTCGGGATCGGAGACCACAGCGGCAACGGTCGTCTCGGAGCCGGTGCCTGCGGTGGTGGGCACAGCAAAGAGGATGGCCGGCTTGTGGAACACACGCAGTGTGCCGCGCATCTGGCGCACGCTGGTGCGCGGATTGGTCACACGGGCAGCCGCAGCTTTGGCGCAGTCCATCGGGGAGCCGCCGCCGAAGGCGATGACCGCCTGGCAGTGGTTGTCGATGTACATCTGTTTTGCGTCTTCGATGTTGCCGATCGTCGGATTCGGCTGGGTGCCGTCATAAACGACATACTGCACGCCGGCTTCGTCAAGCTTTTCATACAGGCTGTCCAGCAGGTGCAGGCCGGTCAGGCCTTTATCGGTGACGACAAGCACGTTGTTGATGTTCTTGGATTTGATCAGGGCGGGCAGACGTTTCACAGCGCCGGGGCCTTCAAGGAGTTCGGGTTCGGACCAGTCAAAGATGAACATCGCATATTTCATCACACACTGGAAGGTTCTGTAATAGGCTTTTTTCAATTGCCACATGGGAAAAACTTCCTTTCTGCAGTTTAATATCTATATTTTACACTCTTTTGCGCATATTTGCAAGCCCTGTTTTGATTTTTCCTCTGCTTTTCCTCTGAAAAATCGGCAGTGAACGAAAGATGCGGTTTCCGAACAGAAAAAAATGCATTTTTTCTTTTGTTTCTCTTGACAAACGCGGCAAAGCGGCATATAATATCAATAGTTGAACAACTGCTCAACTATTCAATAAAGGCAGGTGAACAAAATGGCCGATGAGGAAAGACTGGAGCTGTGCGATTGCGAATGCATCCACGACGACGTTGTCTGCGCGGTGAACAAAACGCTGCAGCCGGCGCGGGAATATGAAAACCTGGCGGCGCTGCTGAAGCTGTTTGCGGACGCCACGCGTGTGAAGCTCCTGCACGCGCTTGAACAGCACGAACTGTGCGTGTGCGATCTTGCGGTGCTGCTGGGCGTCACAAAATCCGCAGTGTCGCATCAGCTCAAGCTGTTGCGCATGAGCAATCTCGTCAAAAGCCGCCGCGAAGGACAGATCGTCTATTATTCGCTGGCGGATGACCATGTGCGGCAGATCATCGACATGGGATTTGAACACCTGTGGGAATAAGGAGGTCCTGAAGATGAAAAAGAAATTCAAGTGCGAAGTGGACTGCGCCGCCTGTGCGGTAAAGCTGGAGGACGCAATCAAAAAGGTGGAGGGCGTTGAGGACGCCACGGTGAACTTTTTGATGCAAAAGCTGACGCTGGTCGCAGATGAAGCACGCTTTGACGCTGTTTTGAAGGACGTCATCAAGGCCGCAAAAAAGGTGGAGCCCGACACGGTCATCACGGTTTGAGGCGAACAGGGTTATGAATAAAAAACAAAAGCAAACGCTGGTGCGCATCCTCGTCACAGCCGTGCTTTTTGCGGTGCTGCTGGTGCTGGAACACACCGGGGTGCTCGCGCCGCTGGCGAATTGGGCGGTTTTTCTGCTGTATCTGCTGCCGTATCTGCTGATCGGTTATGATGTGCTGCTGAAGGCGGGACGCAACATTGTGCGCGGCAACGTCTTTGACGAAAACTTTCTGATGAGCCTTGCAACGCTCGCGGCCTTTGCGCTCGGCCTGTTCGGTGAATCGGAGTATCCCGAGGCGCTGGCAGTAATGCTGTTTTATCAGGTCGGCGAACTGTTTCAAAGCTGCGCGGTCGGCCGCTCCCGCCGGGAGATCAGCGATCTGCTCTCGCTGGCGGCTGAAACGGCGAACCTTGTGACGGACAGCGGTGTGGAGATCGTCGATCCCGAAGACGTGGAGATCGGCGCGCACATCCTTGTCAAACCCGGCGAAAAAGTGCCGCTGGACGGCATCGTGCTTTCCGGTACTGCTTTTCTGGATACCGCAGCGCTGACCGGTGAAGCCGTTCCGCGGCGCGTGGATGTCGGCGATGCGGTCGTGAGCGGCTGCGTGGTGAACGATGCGCCGCTGACGATCGAGGTGACGCGGCGCTATGAGGATTCCACGGTCGCCAGGATTCTGGAGATGGTGGAGACCGCGACGAACAAAAAAGCAAAGCTGGAAAACTTCATCACACGCTTTGCAAAGGTCTATACCCCTGTGGTGACGGTCGCCGCCGTGCTGCTGGCTGTGCTGCTGCCGCTGATCTTTAAAACATCTTGGACAGACGGCATTCGCCGCGCATGCAACTTTTTGATCGTTTCGTGCCCGTGTGCGCTGGTGATCTCCGTACCGCTCGGCTTTTTCGGCGGCATCGGCGCCGCGTCGCGCATCGGCGTGCTGATCAAGGGATCAAACTTTCTGGAAGCCGCCGCAAAGCTCAAAACGCTTGCGATGGACAAGACCGGCACGCTCACCGTGGGCACCTTTACCGTGCAGAGCATCCATCCGGCGAACGGGCAGACCCGCGACGGACTGCTGCAGCTCGCCGCGCTCGGAGAGGGCTATTCGAACCACCCGATCGCCGAGGCGCTGCGCGAGAGCTACGGCAAAGAAATCGACCTTGCGCCGTTGGGTGAACCGCATGAGATCGCGGGGCAGGGTGTATGCGTGCTGCTGGACGGACAGCCGCTGCTTTTGGGCAATGAAAAGCTGCTGCGCGAAAACGGTGTGGCGTTTGAACCGTGCGAAGAAGCCGGAACGGTTGTCTATGCTGCGTTTGACGGAGCGTATCAGGGCGCGATCGTGATCGGCGACCGTGTGAAGCCGGGCGCAAAACAGGCGCTTGCGGCGCTGAAACAGTGCGGCGTGACGCAAACGGTCATGCTCACCGGCGACCGCGCATCGGCGGCGCAGGCGGTCGGCAACGCGGTCGGCGTGGACACGGTGCGTGCAGAACTGCTGCCGGGGGATAAAGTCGCCGCGGTAGAAACGCTGCTGCAAACAAAAACGCCGGGCACGGCGGTCGGCTATGTGGGCGACGGGCTCAACGACGCGCCGGTGCTCATGCGCGCGGACGTCGGTTTTGCCATGGGCGCGCTCGGTGCGGACGCCGCGATCGAGGCGGCGGATATCGTGCTGATGGACGACGATCTGGAAAAGCTGCCGCGCACCGTTGCCATTGCGCGCAAAACGATGGGCATTGTCAAGGGCAATGTGGTGTTTGCACTGGCTGTCAAGCTCGCAATTTTGCTGCTGAGCGCGTTCGGACTTACAACGATGTGGATGGCGGTGTTCGGCGATGTGGGCGTCGCGGTGCTGTGCATCCTCAATTCCATGCGCATGCTCGGCAGGGAAAAACGAAAATAACAGAAATTCATGCGGCCAAGGGCAACTCTTTTCGCAAAACTGTCAAAAACGAGCCGAAAATATAGTCACAAGTGACGATAGACAAACGGCAAAAACTATGGTAAAATTTTGATAGAAACTTACGGAAAGGGTTGACAGGAATGCTGCGCGGCGCGATAATCGTTAGCAAGCAAGCAAGCAAGCAAGCAAGCAAGCAAGCAAGCAAGCAAGCAAGCAAGCAAGCAAGCAAGCAGCATAACTACGCCCTTTTTTAAAACAGAAGAATAAAAACACAAGCGCAGTGCGCCCGTTTGGGTGCGCCGCGCTTTTTATATAGATCCGAAAATTTATTATCATTAAAAAGGAGAAATCAGTATGAAAACGACAAAGAAAATCCTTTCCATCCTGTTGGCTGTGCTGATGCTGACGGGCAGCCTCGGTCTGTTTGCGAGTGCGAGCGACCCGGTTCGTTGTTCAAGCGTTGAGATTACGAGCAGCATCTACGGGTATCCTTTTGCCGGGCGTGAGCTGCCGACGGTCAGCGATTTTATCGCCGTGGCAAATACCGGCGAAACCTTGCGCCTGAACGGGTTCGGCGTCTATGAAGTTGCTGCGGACGGAACGACCACAGCCGCCACAGGACCCTTTGTAAAAGGAAAAACTTATCAGCTTCAAACGCTTGTGATCAGAAACAACGAAAATCTCTATTTTGATTCCTCTACGCGTCCGACCGTCACCATTAACGGCGAAGCGGCAGAGATCAAACTGATTGCAACTTCCAGTATTGCGATCGCTTGGCGATTCACCGCGCGCGACCCGCAGCTCACTGTGACCGCTGACCCGCCGGCGGGCGGCACGCTCTATTTGACCGTTTGTTCACCGGACCTCGACCCAACCAAAGACGTAACTACCGTTGTCACAAGCGGCACGTATTCTTATCCTTACGGAACGGATGTTGAAATCAACGCGATCCCAAATAACGGGTATATATTTGTTCCCGACCATGACAGCGATGACGGCGCAGTGCTTGCAGCGTACGGAACAAGCTTTGAAAACGATGAAACCGTCGTGTTCCATTTCGCGAAGCAGAATTATCCCAACCTTTCGGGGTATACCAAGCTGAAGATGTCCTTGACGGAAACGGTGCAGCCCGGCGACTGGTATTTTGATGAAGAGGCATTCTATTGGTGGGCAGCTCCCTTAATATCCGGAAGGATTAGCTTTTCTTCCAAAAAACCGGCTCCCGCGCAAAAAGCGGAAATAGAACAAATCACGCCGGAAATGATGAAACGGCAAGTTGTTGCGATGAAAGCAATAGGTGTCTTCCCGACGCAGGTCTGGTTCGATCAGCAAACAGAAAATATATATTACTTCGTTGCCAACGGTGATTATGCGCTGCTTCAAAAGACAAGCTTGATTGATCAAGTGCAATATAACGGCACAAGACCTTGCATCAAGCAAATGCCGAACGACGCCCCGACAACTACAACCGAACCTGATCAACCCACGAACAACCCCAACGCCTGTAAATATTGCGGCGAAGTCCACACGGGTTTCCTTGGCTTCTTTGTCAGAATATTCCACAGCATACTCGCCCTGTTCGGACTGAGAAAGTAAAGCAAAAATGAAAAACGGTCCGCCGCGGAGTTCCAAACGTCCGCGGCGGATGGTTCTGCGCATGAAAACAGCCCCGCCTTTTTATGCGATTTGCCGAAATGTATGACAAGAGTGTGAACTTGATTTTCGCACTCTTGTTTTTTGCGGTGAAAAACGATAAAATAGAATGAATTGTAGGGATTAGTGAAGAGTGGAGAGCGGAGGGAATAAGGGAATAAGGGAATAAGGGAATAAGGGAATAAGGGAATAAGGGAATAAGGGAATAAGGGAATAAGGGAATAAGGGAATAAGGGAATAAGATCCTAAACCTGTTTTCTGATCCCTGACCCCTGTTCCCTGATCCCTGACCCCTGTTCCCTGACCCCTGTTCCCTGACCCCTGTTCCCTGACCCCTGATCCCTGACCCCTGTTCCCTGACCCCTGACCCCTGACCCCTGTTCCCTGATCCCTGTTCCCTGACCCCTGTTCCCTGTTCCCTGTTCCCTGACCCCTGTTCCCTGATCCCTGTTCCCTGACCCCTGTTCCCTGTTCCCTGACCCCTGTTTCCTGATCCCTGTTCCCTGTTCCCTGTTCCCTGATCCCTGATCCCTGACCCCTGATCCCTGATCCCTGACCCCTGACCACTCAATCCCTCAATCCCTCAATCCCTCAATCCCTCAACCCCTTAATCCCTTAATCCCTACTCCCTAATCCCTACTCCCTCCCCCTCAACCATACGCTGCAAAGGAGCTGTTTTTCCATGAGCCATGCAATCCACCTGCTTCGCCGCTATCTTTCCATGTTCCTCGCGTTCCTTCTGGCGCTCATCCCGCTTTCCGGCGCCGTCAAAGAGGAAAAGGACGAGAGCATCCGCATGAGCGCAGCCATCGTGTCCGATGTGCACATCGACCGCCGGCTCCCGCTCGGGCAGCTTGCGCTGAAAAACTGCTATCGCGATATGCTTTCCCTTTCGCCCGACGCCGCGCTTGTGCTCGGCGATTTGACCAATTACGGCGACTATGCCACACTCGAACGCTTTTTTGAGATCACGAAAGATTCGCTCGGCGACGAAACGACGCCGGTCATCATCTCCGGCAACCACGACATCGGCCACGCGAAGGACGCGGACGGCGGACGGATGAACCCCGAAGCGCTGGCGGATTTTGTTTCGCTTTGCAACGAATATCTCGATTACGGGATCGACACGCCCTATTACACCCGCCTTGTGAACGGCTATGCGTTCATCTGCCTGAACGACGAGAGCGCAGACAACTGGGATCATCCCGAATACAGCGACGATGCGCTGCGGTTTTTGGAAAGCGAGCTGAACACCTATGCCGATCAGGGCAAGCCGGTGTTTGTGCTGATGCACGTGCCCCTGTCCGGCATTCACGGGGAAGAAAACTTTTATGAGGGCGGCGGCACCGAGGAGCCTTGGAGCAGCGCAATCAAAAACACGCTGGAAGCGCATTCCAACGTGTTCTGCCTGTCGGGTCATTTTCATAAGGCGCTGTCCAAGAATCAGGACGTGCCGACCTACAACTGTGTGAACGGCGTGCATTATCTGAATCTGCCGTCTTATCTGATGCCGAACTGGCCGGTCGGGCTTGCTGTGAACGGCCTCGGCTTTCTGATGGAGGTGCGTGAAACAAGCGTGACCTTCCGCTGCCGCAATTACTATCTGCACAACTGGCTGGCGAATTACAACTACGAGATCCCGCTGGTCTGATCAACAAAATACTCCGTGACCGCGCAGCACAGGCAGTAGACCGACGCTGCGCCGTTTTCCTTTAGCGTCTGCGCGCATTCCCGCAGCGTTGCGCCTGTGGTTTTGATATCGTCGATGAGCAAAACGGTCTTGCCGCACACGTCGGCGTTCTTTTGCAGCGCAAACGCGCCGAGAAGATTCGTCTTGCGCTGCGTTTCGCTGCATGCGTGCTGCTTTTCGGTCTCGCGTGTCTTTTTCAAAAGCGGCGAGAAGGGGAGCAAAAGCTGCTGCGCGACCTGCTTTGCCAACAGTGTGCTCTGGTTGAATCCGCGTGCGCGTTCGCCCTTTTTCGTCATGGGCACGCTCGTGACCACATCCGGCTGCACATCGGGAAACCGCACGGCAAAGCAAACCGCCATCTCGCGGCCGAGCTGTACCGCAAGCGTTTTTTCACCGTGAAACTTGAGCTCGAGCAGGTCGTCGCGTACCTTGCCGCAATAATAAAACGGTGCGGCGAGATGGGGGAGCGTCAGTTCGCCCGTCCTTTGGCAGGTGCAGCGGTCAAGTCCGGCGCCGCAGTGTTCGCAAGCCGGGGCGTCCACGCGCTTGGTCTGCAAACTGTGACAGGTGCACTGCGTTTCACCGAACGGCAGCACCTTTCCGCAAACCGGGCAGCGCCGCGGATAAAACAGATCGAGCAGACGCGAAAGGATCATGACAGATTGCTCTCGCGGATAATATACTGCGGCCGGCCGCGCACTTCCGTGAGCACGCGCGAAAGATAGACGCCGAGCACCCCGAGCGACAGCAGCAGCAGTCCCGTGAGCAAAAACGCCACGGCAACGAGCGGATGCACGGCGTGCACGGTGACGGGCGTGCAAAGCTGCAAAATGAGCTGCACAAGCAGCGCAATCAGACTGCCGCCGCAGCAAAGCGCGCCGAAAAACAACGGCAAAAGCAGCAGCCGGTCGGAAAACGCAAGAATGCCGTCCAGCGCGTAGCGCACAAGTTTTGCAAGGCTCCATTTTGTTTCGCCGGCGGCGCGTGCGGCGTTTTCGTGCGGGAACCATTTTGTTCGAAAGCCCACAAAGGCGAAGATGCCTTTGGTGAAGCGGCGGTGCTCCGGCAGAGAAAGGATCGCGTCCGCCACACAGCGGCGCATCACGCGAAAGTCCTGCGCGCCGGGGTCGATCTGCACGTCGCTCACGCGGTTGGACAGCTTGTAGAACGCGTTCGACAGGCGGCTGACCAGCTTGTTTTCGCCGCTGCGGTCGGTTCGCTTTGCGGCGGCAACGTCATAGCCCTCCTCCAGCGCGTGCAGCATCTCCGGCAGCAGCGCCGGACTGTGCTGCAGGTCGGCGTCGAGAATGCCGATATAGTCCGCTTTTGCGGCGCGCAGCCCCGCGAGCATGGCGGCCTCCTTGCCGAAGTTGCGCGAAAACGAAAGGTAGCGCACAGCGCGATCGGCCGCGGCAAAGCCTTTGAGCACATCCAGCGTCGCGTCGCTGCTGCCGTCATCCACAAAGATCAGGCGGCAGTCGTAGCTGTTCAGCGCGGCACGCACCTCTTGCAGCGCCTGCATCAGCAGCGGCAGCACCTGCGCCTCGTTATAGCAGGGAATGATCAGATCAAGTGTTTTCATAGCGGATCAACCTCTGTTCAGATTCTTATACATTTTATCATAACACGTTTTTGAAAGGAATTCAAGAGAAAGCGAATGAAACGATACGACACGATTCTTTGGGATTGGAACGGCACGCTGCTGGACGATCTTGCACTGAACCTCAAGGTGGAAAACCGGCTGCTTGCGCGGCGCGGGCTGACGCAGATGGGGTCCAAGGAGGTCTATCTTGCCCACTTCGGCTTTCCGATCATCCGGTTTTACGAGCGGCTGGGCTTCGATTTTTCCAAGGAGCGCTATACCGACGTGGCGGACGAATACATGGACGTTCTGCGCGAGCTCTCGCACGAAGCGGGACTGTTTGCCGACGCAAAACCCGTGCTGCAAACACTGCAGAACGCGGGATTTCATCAGGTGATCATCTCTGCGGCGGAACAGACGCTGCTTTTGCAGCAGGTGCAGGAGTTCGGCATCGACCCCTATTTTGAAGCAGTGCTCGGCAGCAGCGACAACCTCGGCCAAAGCAAGGTGGATACCGCGCTTTCCTTTTTGCGCGCGCATGCGCTCGATCCGGCGCGCACGGCGTTCATCGGCGACACGACCCATGATTATGAGACGGCCGCCGCCCTTGGCTGCGATTGCTTTTTCGTTTCGCGCGGACACAACAGCCGCACGCGGCTGCTCGACACGGGCTGCCCGGTGTATGATTCGCTTTCGGACTTGTGTGAAAGGCTGGTGACGGCATGAACATCCTTCTTGCGCCCGATTCCTTCAAAGGCACCCTTTCGGCCACCGAGGTGTGCGCTTTGCTGCGGCAGGAGATCTTGTCCGCTTCGCCCGATGCGCTGGTCACGGCGCTGCCGATCGCCGACGGCGGCGAAGGCACAGTCGACGCATTTTTGCACATTTTCGGCGGCACGCGCGTCACCGTGCGCGCCCACAGCCCGCTGCTTCATGAAATGGACGCGGATTATGCGGTCTTGCCCGACGGCACGGCGGTGATCGAAACGGCGGCCGCCAGCGGCATTGCCATTGAATTGCAAAACGACGCCCTGCACGCAAGCACGTTCGGCACCGGCGAGCTGTTTTGCGACGCACTGAACCGTGGCTGCCGGAAAATTGTGCTCGGACTCGGCGGCAGCGCAACGACCGATGGCGGCACCGGGCTTTTGACAGCGCTCGGCGCACGGTTTCTGGATGCGGACGGAAAAGAGCTTCCCTACGGCGGCGCGGCGCTTGAAAAGCTATGCAGCATCGATCTTTCCGGATTGGACAAGCGGCTGAAAACGGTGCGCGTGACAGTGCTGTGCGATGTGAAAAATCCGCTCTTCGGCAAAAACGGCGCGGCGGCAGTCTTTGCGCCGCAAAAAGGCGCGAACGCTGCGGCGGTGGAAACGCTGGACCGCGGACTGCGCGTGCTGGCAAGCGTGAGCGCAAAAACGCTCGGCGCGGATCTCAGCGCGGCGGAAGGCGCCGGCGCAGCAGGCGGGCTGGGGTTTGCGTGCCTTGCCTTTTTGCAAGGAAAGCTCACGCCGGGAATCGACTATATTCTTGACGCGGCGTCGTTTGCCGAACGCGCAAAGAACGCCGACCTCATCATCACGGGCGAAGGCAAGATGGACGCGCAAAGCCTGATGGGCAAGGCGCCCTTCGGTGTGGCAAAGCGCAGCGGCGGCACAAGGGTGATCGCCATCGTTGGTCTGTGCGAAGCAACGACAGCGCAACTTGTGAACGCGGGCATTGCCGCGGTGTATGAGACCAATGCGCTGCATCGCCCG
The DNA here is from genome assembly GCA_902792985.1 of Oscillospiraceae bacterium. Lineage (GTDB taxonomy): Bacteria > Bacillota > Clostridia > Oscillospirales > Acutalibacteraceae > UBA6857. The sequence continues at coordinate 52,995 of CADBBT010000006.1, read as the reverse complement.
TTTTCCGAGGTGAAAGCGCGGGCAAAAGAGGATTTCTGCGCGGCGGCAAAGTTGCTTTGGCAGGCGGAAGGGAAAAACGGCGCAGAATAAAAAAAGCTTTACTTTTGACAAAAAACGGGTATAATAAAACCATCAAACATTATTTCTATGCGAAAGGAATGACAACTATGGCAGAAATCACATTGACCGGCGAAAACTTTGAAAAAGAGGTTCTGCAATCAAACTTGCCCGTGCTCGTGGACTTTTGGGCCACCTGGTGCGGCCCGTGCCGCATGATGGCGCCCATCGTGGAAGAGCTTGCGGATGAATATGACGGAAAAATCGTTGTCGGCAAGGTGGATGTGGACGAAAACGAAGACCTCGCCGCGCAGTACGGCATCATGAGCATCCCTACGCTGCTGATCTTCAAAAACGGCGAAGTGGCTGATACCGCTGTCGGCGTTACGCCGAAGGACAAGCTGCTTTCCATGCTGCTGTAAGCCATGAACCGCGTATTATTCTTTTTTTGTTCGGATCATCGCTGCGCTTGTGGCGATGATCGCATCCTTTACACCGCTGTATCAGCAAAACATTGCGCAGCTTGAACAGGACAAAGCGTGGCAGAAGGCGCATGTGGAAGAACTTGCGCAGCGGGGCGCAGATCCTTTCCACGGATTATCCGCCGCTGCAGGGCATAGAAACGCCGTTTTCTTTTTCGAACGGCGCCACGCTTGCACCGTAAAGCGACATTTGTCTATAAAATGCAAAAAACAACCGGAAAATCACCGGGAAGAAAGCAACAAAAGCACCCTTTTGTCTTGAAAAAGCGGCAAAGGGGTGCTTTTATTATGTTAAAGAGGAAATATAAAAGAAAGTTCGTCAAAATGCTTGAAAGTTGCACGAGCATATGATAAAATATAGTTGACTTTCTATAACTCCGATGGCTTGAGGTGCTGTCGGAGCAGGTATATGGAAAGAACAAAACAATCGAAAGGGGATATTTCGAACATGAAAACCTCAAACCTCAAAAAGGCTTTGGCGCTGTTTTTGGTGCTGATGCTCTCGCTTTCGAGTGTGTCGCTGCTCGCTTCTGCGGCAAGCGGTTATACCCCGACCGGAGATTTCTTCAAGATCTCCGAAACGGAACACAAGATCGCACCGGGCATTTCCGAAAACCGTGTCATCGTCAACAAGACCTCCGGCGATCAGCAGGAAGTGGTCTATGCCGTGACAGTGGATGCTGCGGCGAAGGCCACAACGAGCATCATGACCGGCTACAAGGATTATGATGCTTCCAAATGGGGCATGCAGACCGTGCGTTTGCAGGCCGACAAAGCGACCAAGCAAACCGGCGCCAACATCGTTGCCGCTTATAACGCCGACATCTTCAACATGCAGACCGGCGAACCGCGCGGCGTTGTGGTTATGGGCGGACAAGTCTATAAGAGCGGTCTTGGTTATCCGGCGACCTATCAGCAGAGCAACGAAGCGCCGAAGACCGCTGTCGGTCTGAAAGCGGACGGCTCCCTTGTCTGCGTCACCGTCGACGGCCGTCACTATCCGATCTCCAACTCCCTGGATGACTATGATCTTGCAACGATCATGATGGATCTCGGCTGCGTCAACGTTCTGAACCTTGACGGCGGCGGTTCCACGACCTACCTTGCCAAATACGAAGGCAAAAACGTGCTTGAACTTGCGAACCGTCCGTCCGACGCTGTGGAACGCGCCGTTGCGACCTCGCTGTTCCTCGTTTCCACCGCGAAACCCTCCGGCGTGTTCGATCATGCTTCTCTGAGCCCGAACAACACGCTTTATACGCCGAACTCCACCGTGGAATTCTCCGCCATCGGCGTTGACTCCGCAGGTGAACCCGCAGATCTTCCCGCAGACGGCGCTTTTGCCCTTGCGGATGATTCCTTCGGCACCATCACCCCGGACGGCATCTTCACTTCGACCGGCAAGACCGGCATTGTGGATGTGAATTATATCTCCGGCGGCGCAGTGGTCGGCTCGACCTTCATCGAGATCACCACGCCGGACGAGCTGTATCTTCCCAGCGAAGAGTATTCCCTCGACTTTGACGAAGTGACCGACTTCGATCTTGTTGCGAAGAATGCGGGCAGAACCGTCATCCTCAAGGACGGCGACCTGATCTTCTCCGCAGATGTTACCTATTCCGCGCCCGCAGGCGAAGGCCAGCCCGCCGGTGAATTCATCGGCTTGACCTTCAAGGCGAGAAGCGCAAACACTGTGGAAGCGAACGTGACGATCACCTCCGCGTTTGATTCCGCTGTAACCGCGACCACAAAGGTCGTTGTTGGTGCGGAACCTGTCATGCTCTATGACTTTGAGTACACCACCGACCAGGCCGAAGCTGAAGCCAGCGACGGCAAGCTGCAGTGGATTCCGTCTTATGATCTGCCGATATTCGATGAAAAGAATAAGGCGACTGCTCACCCTGGTAAGACATACTATGATTTAGCTGAAGAATGGCGTCAGCAGGGATATCCTCTTTTCGGCTGGCCGAACAATTCTCTTAATGGCAGCGCCATGCATGCAAGAATCGTCTCCAGAGACGACGAGAACGAGCAGGTTCGTTTTGGTGACCATGCCCTTCGTATAGACGTTGATTTTTCGACCTTTGACGGTTCTTCAAACTCAAACAACTATTTGCGTGTGACGAGTCCCTCCTATTACTTCGAAGGTGCTCCCAAGAAAATGAGCGCATGGATTTATTGTCCGGAAGGAATGGGCAATTTTGCGCTTTATCTGAACACTGCAAATAGTGAAGGTGTTCAGATAAGGAAGGCCTCTTATGCGCCGGTATCCACTATGCACGGGGCAGTAGCTGAAAACTGGGTCGGTTGGAAATATGTTGAGATAGACTTTGCTGATGATACTGTCAGTGGACAAAGCAGGATGGGCGCATCCGGCTATCCCTATGGTTTGTATCAAGGCGATGGCGTGTTTTGGCTTTCCTACCAGAAAGGGCCGGGCAATGGTTCGTTGTCGGCTACCACAGTTTACCTTGACAATATTCAGCTTATTTACTCCTCCAATACCGACGACACAAAGAACCCCGAAGTGACTGCGCTGACCTATGACACCGAGAGCGCTCCGGCGGAATTCGTGAACAACGAAACTGTTCTCACCGACAACACCGTCACCATCCGCGCCTCCTATAAGGATGCGGAAGACAAGTACATGACCGGCATCGACGCGAGCAAGGTCTCCATGGCGATCGACGGCGTGGACGTGACGAACAAGTGCTTCATCAACGCAGGCGACGAGCAGATGTATCTCTATGACGCTGAGCTCAACGACGGCGTTCACAGCGTTTCCGTGACTGTCTATGACAACTTCGGCAACAAGACGACCGAAACGAGATACTTCACGGTTGCCGGTTCCAAGGCGCAAACCGCAGAGCTTGTTGCGGCAGACGCGAACCCGGTTCTCGGCGGCACCTACACGCTGAACGTCAAGGCTGCCGACGCGTCCGACGTTGCCGGCGCTGATATCGCAGTGCATACCTTCGCTGCGTTCACCTATTTCTATGACAACGTGACAGTGGTTCCCGCAGAGGGCTACAAGCTTACGGAACCCTTCAAGTATGACGACACGAACGCCATTGTCAGCTTCAAGCTGGAAAAAGACGGCGCAGCAGTGCCCGCAGACGGTGTGATCGCAAAGATCGTCTACACCATTCCGTCCAATGTCCGTTCCGACAGCATTGACGTCTCCTTCCGTGTGGACAAGGGTCAGATCAACTATGCGACCGAAAAGGGCGAGAAATATCTCGGCTCCTTCGGCGGCACGGTGACAACGTCCTGCATCGCTCCGCTGATTCTGACGTCCGATACCTTCCTGGTCGGCCAGGGCGGCTACTTCTATGTCAAGGATCTGGACGGCAACCCGGTTGCCGGCGCAAAGATCGTGTATGAAAACGGCACGCCTGTTTCCGAAGACTTGACCGATGAAGACGGCAAGCTTTACACCGAAGCATTCCAGGACGCGGTCACGAAGTTTACCGTACGCGCGGAAGTCGGCGAAGGCGACAGCCAGCTCATCTCCTTCTATTACACCTCGCAGAGCTTCCCCGGCGGCGGCTCCGAAGACGGTTTCCCGACCTCGATCGTGCTCAACGGCGCAAAGGACGGCTCTTCGCAGATCAACGTCTCCTGGTTCGCTTCCCCGTCTGCTTCTGATGAAGCGGCAGTTGCCTACTACGCGACCAGAGCGGACTTCGAAGCCAACGGCGACGCGGCGTTCCAGACCGCAAACGGCTTCAGCCGTCTGGAAGAGCTGAGCGCTTCCAGCAACGCCGAAACCAACTATGCAATGCGCTTCAACAAGGTCGTCATTACCGGCCTGCAGCCGCAGACAGAGTATGTTTACAAAGTCGGCGACGGCGAAAGGATGAGCGACATCCGCTTCTTCACGACCGGCAAGTTCAATGTTGACACGAACTTCTTCGTGATCGGCGATATGCAGAGCGAAGACACGACCAACCTTGACGCGATCCTTGATTCCCTTGAAAACAGCGACATCGACTACAACTTCGGTCTTCAGACCGGCGACGCTGTGGACAACGGCGGCCAGTACAGATGGTGGACCAGCGTTGCGTCCGTCTTCTCCAGCGGTTATCTCAGCACCCGCCCGATCGTCCACGTGCTCGGCAACCATGAGTACATGGGTGACCAGTACGGTGAAAACTCCGCCGACTACTTCGGCATGACGACCGAAGACGGCAAAGCACCGCTTGCTTACAGCACGACCTACGGCAACGTTTACATGGCTGTGATCAACTACACAGACAGCAGCGAGGCCAACTATCAGAAGGCCATTGAATGGGTCAAGAGCGACGTTTCCACCAATTCCTCTGTCTGGAAGATCCTTGCGATCCATCAGCCCGCGTATTACACCAATCCGGGCGGCAGCAACGAAGTTGTCAACAAGCTGATCCCGCCGCTGGTGGATGAATACGGCTTCAACTTCGTCTTTGCGGGCCACGACCACTCTTACATGAGAACCTATCCCGTCACCGCGGGCGAACGCGACGACGCAGACGGCGCAGTGTATTACATCTGCGGTTCCACCGGCGAGAAATCCTACAACGTTGTTGAAACCGAGGGCTTCCCGTATGAATTCATCCGCGGCGCAGGCGCTGTGGAAGGCGAATACGAAGCAGTTTACCTGACCGCAAAGACCACCGATACGACCATGGTCGTTGATACGCATGAAGTCATCGTGACCGGCACAGACCCGGATACCGGCAAGCCGATCTACACCGATGAGATCATCGATTCCTACACCATGACCCGTACGCTGGATTGCTCCGAAGCAGGCGAACACATCTTCAGCTATGCAAACGGCATTCTGACCTGCACCGCTTGCGGCTACAGCAAACCGCTCGGCACCTACACCGGCTTTGCAACCGACGAAGCGACCGGCAAGACCCGTTACTTCATCGGCGGCAACACGCAGACCGGCTGGCTCAACTATGAGACCGACTGCTACTACTTCGATGAAAACGGCATTGCTGTCACAAGCACCACAATGCAGATTCAGGAAGAGGAAGACCTTGTCACCTACACCTTCGACGCAGAAGGCAAGCAGGTCGGCGGCGCATTCGTGAAGCACGACAATTACACGCGTTGCTATCGCGGCGGCAACTATCTGACGAGCTGGAACGACATCGACGGCAAGACCTACTTCTTCTCCACCAACCGCAACCATCCGGGCAAGATGCTCACCGGCAAGACCACGATCAAGATCTACACCGGTCAGGAGATTACCTACAACTTTGACAGAAAAGACGGTCACCTGCTTGACTATGTCTGGGTCACCGATGAAACCGGCACGCGTTATTACTGGGCGCAGACCCCGGTCACCGGCTGGCAGGAGATCGACGGCAAGAAGTATTACTTCGACCCGGCGACCGCACTTATGACCACGGACGAAGCTGTGATCGACGGCGTGACCTACGCGTTCATGAAGAACGGTCAGTTTGCACACGAAGGCGCGCACGAATACGGCGAACCCAAGCATCAGGGCGCTTGCACCACACCGGAAACCAACACCTACACCTGCGCCATCTGCGGCAACAAGAAGGTGGAGCAGATCGGACCGGCAACAGGCAAACACGTGGATGCCGACGGCAACAAGCTGTGCGACGTTTGCGGCAAGTACACCGGCAACGTGCCCAACTGGCTCGAGCCGCTGTTCCGCTTCATCTTCAGCATTATCGACTTCTTCCGTAAACTGTTCACATTCCAACTGTTCTGATTTATCCCCTTACAGGCGGCCTTCGGGCCGCCTGTTTTTTGTGGGAAAGTGGTTGATTTATCGGGGGAGATGTGGTAGAGTATAACTGCGACGTAAAGTGAATGGTTTTACGACAAAGGTCAACAATGAAGGTTGCGGGACTTTCTCTTTTCCAAAAGTGCAGCTCGAACATTCTCGCAACTTTTTATTGTTGGACGATGTCAGTTTGCGTCGCGGCAAGTGAGCACACTTTTTATGCGCCTCACTTGAGGGGGCGCATTTTTGCTGCCCGAAACTATATTTTATTCTTCCAAGGAGGAAAAACAGATGAAAAAAGTCCGAGCACAAACAAAAAGAGCGCTGTCTGTATTGCTGGCGGTGGTGCTGATGGTTTCTACTGTTGCATTGATGCAGGTGAGCGCAACATCCAAAACAGTTGACGAAGCAATGAATTGGTGTGAAAGTCAAATAAATAAAACGGTTGGCTCAGGACAGTGCGTTGCTCTGATTCAAGCGTATTATAGTTTTCTCGGTGTGTCTGGCGGCGGTGGAAATGCCAAAGATTATACAACGAATTCTTTACCCAACGGTTTTTCTAGAGTTAAAGGCGGGGTTCCACAAAGAGGCGATATTCTTGTATATATAGGTGCAACATATGGTCATGTTGCCATTTATGCAGGCGGAACGGTTTCGTATCACCAGAATATGGCTGGCGAATATGTTGAGAAGAAAACAAGTTGGGCTTATAATAATAGTTGGTATAGCAGTACCGAAAATGGAACAAAATCATATTGGGGCTATATCCGACCTAATTTTTCCACTGGAATTAGTCCAGTGGGGACAATAGATTCTTGTGTCGGCGGTGTGGGGTGTGTTACCGTTGGCGGATGGGCTTTTGATGGTGACAATACTTCAACAAGTATCAATATTGATATCTACATCGGAGGACCAGCAGGAACGCCAAACTTAAGCGCTTATAGAATAACGGCTGACCGTAAGCGTTCTGATGTGAATAATGCTTATAATTGCGGAGAGTATCACGGGTATGAAGCAACTTTTGACACAGGATTAACCGGAACGCAAAGCATCTATATTTATGCCATCAATATCGGTAGCGGAGACAATGTGCTGTTAGGTGAAAGAACAGTATCTATTACTGATCCAAATCCGGACGGAATGCTTGACAACTGTGAAGGAGGCAGTGGTTTTGTTCATATAAGAGGATGGGCTGCGGACGCAGATGATTATAGCAAATCGCTTAATATTCATGTATATATCGGAGCAGATGTCAATGCAGGTACTGGTGAGGCTCATAATAATATTTATGCAGACACTTTGCGTGCTGATGTTGACGATGCTTATCACATTGGTAAATATCATGGCTTTGACGCTAAAATTCCAACTTCAAGGTTAGGGAATCAAACCGTATATGTTTATGCTATTAATATTGGTCGAGGAAATTTCAAATTGCTTGGTTCAAAAACAGTATATACATCACAACACACTCACAGTTATACTTCTATAATTACAACTGCTTCCACCTGTACTACAGATGGTTTGAAAACATATACTTGTTCTTGTGGTTCAAGTTATACAGAAAAAATCAATAGGCTTGGTCATAACTACGGAGCTTGGACGCAACTGAACGATACCCAGCATCAACGTGTGTGTTCCCGTAACGGCAACCACATTGAAAAAGCAAATCATACTTGGAACGGGGGCGAAGTCTCAGAAGCTGCAACCTGTATAGCAACGGGCATAAAAACATATACGTGTTCCGTTTGTAAAGGGATTAAAACTGAGTCTATCCTTGTCAATTCGTTCAACCACGTCAACACAAAAAACGTTGCTACCACTGCATCTTCCTGCACGGTCAAGGGTTACACCGCTGGTGTCTACTGCAACGACTGTAAAAAATACATTTCCGGTCACGATGAACTACCGCTTGCGGCGCACCAAACCACAGTCATCAATGCAAAAGAAGCAACCTACGATGCTGACGGCTATACAGGCGACACGTATTGTACAGTCTGCAAACAAACACTCGAAAAAGGCTCTGTGATTTCAAAGCTGTCTAAGCCGGATGAGCCGACCAACCCGACAAATCCAACCAATCCTACAAACCCGACACAGCCGACAAATCCGACGCCGCAGCCACAATCGCAGGCTTCTGGTGGCTGTGCCTACTGCGGTCAGACCCACACCGGCTTTCCGGGCATTTTGATCGGCTTCTTCCACAGCATCCTCGCCCTGTTCGGCCTGCACAAATAAGCCCGTTTGAAACACCCACGCCCGCCATGGATTTTTCCAAGGCGGGCGCTTTTGATGAAACATGCACGGTTTTCTTTTGGTTCCTTTTCTTTCCAAAAAGAAAAGGAACCCCCGCCGTTTCACATCCACGGCGGGGTTTTCTATCCGCTGACAGCTAGCAGCTAGCAGCTAACAGCTATCGACTATCGACTATCGACTAACGACTCATTCACCCAAACTGTCGGTGATCTCGACCGTCTTGGTCGCGTTGTAGCATTCGAACATGGCGTCCACATCCTTCGGTTTCGTCTTTTGCGTGCAAAGGGAGACGAGCGGCACGAGGATCAGTCCGCCGACCATTGCAAATACGCCGGAATACAGCGAGTTTTTGAACACGAAGGACAGCAGGCCGCTGCCGGATACATCCAGCCATTTCAGGGAGATGCCAAGCTGGACCAGCTCCATGCCGACGCCGAAGATGAACGAGACGATGACCGCTGCCTTGGTCGTCTTTTTGTAATAAAGACCGTACAGGAACGGCGCGAGGAAGGCGCCTGCCAGCGCACCCCAGGAAACGCCCATCATCTGCGCGATGAAGAAGCTCTTGGACTTGTATTGCTTGATGGCGATCAGCGCGGAGATCACAACGAACACCACGATGAAGATGCGCATGATCCGCATCTTTTTCTTTTCATCCATCTCTTTTTTGCCGAGCGGCGCAAGGAAGTCCAGCGTGAGGGTGGAGCTGGAAGTCAGAACGAGCGACGAAAGCGTGCTCATCGATGCGCTCAGCACCAGCACGATCACAATGCCGATCAGCAGCGGAGAGAGCGTGGAGAGCATCTGCGGCACAACGGCGTCAAAGCCGTCCTTGGCAACGTCCACCGGATACAGCCGACCGAAACCGCCCAGGAAGTAGCAGCCGCCGGCAACGATGATGGCGAAGAAGGTGGAGATGATGGTGCCCTTTTTGATGGAGTCCTCGTTTTTGATGGCGTAAAACTTACCGACCATCTGCGGCAGACCCCAGGTGCCCAGAGAGGTGAGCAGCACAACAAACAGCAGGAACACCGGCTGCGGGCCAAGGAACGAGGAAAGCTCCCAGCCATTTTCGCTCTGTGCGGAAAGGCCCTGCATGGCGTTCATGAGGCCGCCGTTGTCGTGCAGCACAGCCGCGATGACAGCGACGATGCCGATGAGCATGATGAGGCCCTGAATGAAATCGTTGATCGCCGTTGCCATATAGCCGCCGATGATGACGTAAACGCCGGTGAGCGCGGCCATGATGACGACGCAAACGGTGTAATCGATGTTTTCAAACGCCATCGAGAACAGGCGCGACAGACCGTTATACAGCGACGCGGTGTAGGGGATCAGGAAAATGAACGTGATCGCCGAAGCCGCGATCTTCAGCCCCTTGGATTCAAACCGGGCGCCGAAGAAATCGGGCATGGTCTTGGAGCCGATCGCCTGCGTCATGATGCGCGTGCGCCGGCCGAGGATGACCCAGGGCAGGAGCGAACCGATGAATGCGTTGCCCAGACCGATCCAGGTGGATGACACGCCGAAATTCCAACCGAACTGTCCGGCGTAGCCGACAAAGATGACGGCGGAAAAATAGGAGGTGCCGAACGCAAAGGCGGAAAGCCAGGGACCCACGGAGCGTGAGCCGAGCACAAAGCCGTTGACGTCTGTGGCGTGCTTGCGGGAACGGATGCCGATGGTGATCATCAGCGCAAAAAACAGGACGATCAGTGCGAGGGTAAAAAGCATGGTTGTTGTCATACAAAGACCTCTTTTCGTTTAACTTTTATTTTGAGCGTCAACCAGGTGGTCGGCGCCGTAAATCTTGCGCAGCAGGGGCTTTTCAATTTTGCCGGTCGGGTTGCGCGGCACATCGGCAAAAATGATCTTGCGCGGACGCTTGTAGCGCGGCAGCCCTTTGCAAAATTCGTTCATCTCTTCTTCGGTGCAGGTGTAGCCGTCCTTGATCTTGATGATCGCGGCGGCGATCTCGCCCAGACGCTCGTCCGGCAGACCGATCACCGCAACGTCGCTGACAGCGTTGTGCCCGCGGATGAAATCTTCGATCTGCACGGGATACAGGTTTTCGCCGCCGGTGATGATGACGTCTTTTTTGCGGTCCACAAGGAAGATGAAGCCGTCCTCGTCCTGCATCGCCATATCGCCGGTGTAAAGCCAGCCGTCTTTGAGCGTTTTTGCGGTGGCTTCCGCGTCGCGGTAGTAGCAGACCATGACGCCGTCGCCTTTGAGGATAAGCTCGCCCACGTCGCCCTGCTTGACCGGCACGCCGTTTTCATCCACGATCTTTGCTTCCCAGCCGAAGCCGGGCACGCCGATCGCGCCGACCTTGTGGATGTTTTCCACACCGAGGTGCACGGCGCCGGGGCCGATGGATTCCGAAAGGCCGTAGTTCGTGTCATATTGATGATTCGGGAAATAGTCGAGCCAGTGCTTGATGAGGCTTTGCGGCACCGGCTGCGCGCCGATGTGCATCAGTCGCCACTGGGAAAGCTGATAATCCTCCATCTTCAGCGAGCCGTTGTCGAGCGCGTTGAGGATGTCCTGCGCCCAGGGCACGAGCAGCCAGACGATGGTGCATTTTTCCTTGGAGACCGCATCGAGGATATACTGCGGCTTGATGCCCTTGAGCAGCACGGCTTTGCCGCCGACAAGGAAGGAGCCGAACCAGTGCATCTTTGCGCCCGTGTGATACAACGGCGGGATGCAAAGAAACACATCGTCGTGGGTCTGGCCGTGATGCTTTTGCTCCACGATGCACGCGTGCATGAGGGCGCGGTGCTTGTGCAGAATCGCCTTCGGGAAGCCGGTGGTGCCGGAGGAAAAATAGATTGCCGCGTCGTCGTCGAGCGTCAGCGGGATGTTCGGGTTGGCGCTGGAGCTTTCACCCACAAAGGAGGGGTAGCCCTCCGCAAAGGACGGACAGCCGTCGCCGAGGAACAGCAGCAGGTGACGCTCGTCAATGCTGTCCGCGATCTCCTCCACACGGCCGATGAATTCGGGGCCGAACAGCAGGATGTCCGCTTCGGACAGGTCAAAGGTATATTTGATCTCGTCCGCAGCGTAACGGAAATTCAGCGGCACAGCGATCGCGCCTGTTTTGAGCACGCCGAAATACACGGGCAGCCATTCCAGACAGTTCATCAGCAGAATGGCGACCTTGTTGCCTTTGCCGATGCCGCGCGAGAGCAGGGCGTTGGCAAAGCGGTTGGCGCGTTCGTTGAACACCGACCAGGTGATCTCGCGGCGCGCGGGCGCGTTGGCGTTCGGCTGCACCAGTTCATATTCGTGCCAGGTGACTTTGCGTTTTGTTGTCTGCTCGGGATTCAGCTCCACAAGGGCGGTCTCATCCCCGTATAACCGTGCATTTTTTTCAAGCACATCGACGATTGTCATTTTTTTCCCCTCTTGATTTTTAATGTTGTCGTTTTCGGAAATTCCGTGTCGCGCAGAACGATCTTGGAAATGCGCTTGAACACGGGCTTTTTGCGGTTGCATTCGAGCACATAGGCGCGCAGTTTTTCTTCTGCGTCCGGCTCGTTGGCATCGAGATAAAATTCACCGACGATGGTGTCCGCTTCGGCGTAGACCAGGACTTCTTTGACATAGTCCACGGTGGAGAACTGATCCTCCAGCTCCTCGGGCGAAACGTTTTTGCCGTTGGAAAGCACGATCAGGTTCTTTTTGCGCCCCTTGTAATACAGGAAGCCCTCGTCGTCAAAATAGCCGAAGTCGCCGGTGCGGTACCAGCCGTTGTCAAACGCTTCTGCCGTTGCTTCGGGGTCGTCAAAATAGCCGCGCATGACGTTGCTGCCCCTGACATAGATTTCGCCCACGCCGTTTTCGTCCGGGTCGTGGATGATGACCTCGTTGCAGGGCAGGGGCTTGCCGACCGAGCCGAATTTGAAGTTGTCCAGCCGGTTGCAGGTGATGATCGGCGAACACTCCGTTACGCCGTAGCCGACGATGACCTGCAGGCCGAGATCATACAGACCGCGCTCATACAGCTCGTCGAGATAGGCGCCGCCGCAGATGACCAGCTCCAGCTCGCCGCCGAGGTTGTCGATGACCTCCTTGAACAGCTTGCGTCGGATGTCGATGCCGTGTTTCATCAGGGCGCGGCTGAGTTTGATGCCGGTTTGCAGCTTCTGCTCCTTGCCCTGTTTTTTCGCCGTGTGCCAGATCTTTTTATAGATGGTCTCCACAGCCAGCGGCACCGCGGTGAAGTTTTGCGGACTGTAGGATACAAGGTCCTTCGGCAGATCGCGCACGCTCTTGCACAGATAGCCCCATTCCGCAAACAGCGGGCTTGCAAGCAGGGCGCTTGCCCAGGACAGCGTGTGGTTGAACGGCAAAAACGCGATGGCGTTGCTGCCGGACATCGCGCGGCAGATCTCGGTGCCGTTGGAGGCAACATTGCGGTGCGTGAGCATTACGCCCTTGCTCTTGCCGGTCGTCCCCGAGGTGTAAACAATGAAGCCCAAATCGTCGGGGTTCACTTTGTCGGAAAGATAAAACTTCGCGCCGTTTTCAAGGTCTTTGTGCCCTTCGGCAACAAGATTGTCAAAATCGTCCAGCCGCAGATACTCGGTCAGAACGATGCCGTCGGTCTTTTTCATCAGGTCGATGGCGGATTTGAAATCGTCGCTGTAGATGATGCCGTCACAGCCGCTGCGAACCATGATCTCGGTCAGCTCTTCGTCGGAAAGCTTTGCGTCCAGCGGCACGGCGGTCATTCTGCCGGTGGAAACGGCATAGAACGCGGCGATCCAGTAATAGCTGTTTTCGCTCAGAATCGCAACCTTTTTTTCGCGCAGGCCGCGCTTGTAGAGCAGTTGGCCGAGACCGGTGAAATCATGATACACCTGACGGAAGGTCTTGGTCTCCACCTTGCCGTCGAGGTTGATGAACATATATTGCTTTTTGTCACTGCCTCTTTTGGCACCGTAAAGGATGATATCTTTGACAGTGTTCAGTTCCGGAAAATCCACGGAACAGCGGTAACGTACATTGGTCTTCATAAAAAAATTTCCTTTGCTTTTTCAGAGATTTGTGCTATAATTCCGTAAAACACGGAAAGAAGGGCGCTTATGGTCGTTGATTTTCATACCCACACATTCCCCGATAAAATCGCCGCGCAGTCCATCGCCTTTTTGAGCGAAAAGGGCGGCATCCGGGCGCACCGTGCAGGCACGCTGGCTGCGCTGAAAGATTCCATGCGTCAAAACGGCGTGGATTACAGCGTGGTGCTTCCCGTGGCAACAAAGCCGCAGCAGGAAAACAGCATCAACGCGCTTTCCAAAGCCGAAAACGGCCGCGAGGGCGTCTTTTTTGCGGGCGGGATCCATCCGGACTGCGAAGACGTGGCAGCTACGCTGGACTTCATCAAAGACGCCGGCCTGTTCGGGATCAAGGTGCACCCGGACTATCAGGGCGTGGAGTTTGACGATCCGCGTTATCTGCACATCCTGGAGGAAGCCGCGCGGCGCGATCTTTACATCGTTACGCACGCGGGCGTCGACATCGCGTTTCGCGAACATGTCCACTGTACACCGGATATGATCTTGCGGGTGTTGTCGGAACTCGGAAGCGTGCTGGAAAACAAACTGATCCTTGCGCATCTCGGCGGGTTCGATCTGCCGGACGAGGTGCTGCAAAAGCTTTGCGGCAAGCCCGTTTACATGGACACTGCGGCTGTGCTGCATCTGTATCCGGACAAATGCCGCGAGATCATTCGGCGGCACGGACCGGAGCGCATTTTGTTTGCCACAGATTCTCCCTGGGCGGATCAGCGTTCGTTTTTGGAACGCTTTCATTCCTTCGGGTTTTCGCAATCGGACGAGGCGCGGATGCTCTATCAGAATGCAGAGCGTCTGCTGGGCGTCCGGTTGCTTTAAGGCTTTAAAGCGCCGATTGTCCAATATTATAATACAAAATCAGTCGGAAATCAACTGTTTTTTGAAAATAATCTGGAGAATTCCTTCGGCTTTTGCACATACTATAAAATATATAGGAGTTTTTATAACATTTCATTAATTTTTCGTCAAATTCGTGAAAAATGTATTAAAAATCCTGTATTTGCCAAAAAGGAAAAATAAAGATTCAAAATTATATTATCATATTCAGGATAAAGTTTTCTAGGAGTCTTTTCATGAGTAAAAAATATGGACGTTATGTGCGCGGCGGCGCACCTGAGGTCAAAAAATTCGATATGCTCAGACCGGGCATGACGCAGGACCCGGTGCTTGCGCAACTCGTTTACGGCGGCAGCACCCTGCGCCGCGTGCTGCATAACGGTGTGATCAACAAAGTGCGCATGGAGGGCGTGAAGCCGCCCTACATCCTGGTCTGCAACCACAATGCGTTTTACGATTTTTATGTGATGAGCTCGGCCATCTATCCGGCACGCGGTGTGTTTCCGGCGGCGGTGGATGATTTCATCGGCCGTGAGGAGATCCTGCGCCACCTCGGCGGTGTGCCCAAGCGCAAATACACCTCGGATATCTCCATGCTGCGTCAGTGCAGAACGGCGATCCAGAACGGTCAGGTCTTTGGCATCTACGCCGAAGCGCGCTATTCTCTTTGCGGCGTGACCGAGGTCATTCCCGACGCGGTCGGTCAGCTTGTCAAGCATCAGAAGGTTCCCGTTGTAACTTTGACCTGCCGCGGTCATCACATCTATGACCCCTTCTGGGGCGACCACAGTCTGCTGCGCAAGGTGGAAGTGCGTCCGGTCCAGGCCGATATGACGTTGGCCTATACCCCCGAGGAGCTGGAAACCGCCACAGCGGATGAGATCAACGCCAAGCTGCGCACGCTGCTGTATAATGACGATTTCCGCTGGCAGTTTGCGAACCACGTGCGCCTTTCCTATAAAAAGCGCGCCGAGGGGCTCGACAAGGTGCTGTATCAGTGTCCGCACTGCGGTAAGGAATACAAAATGCGCTCCAAAGAGGATAAGATCTACTGCGAAAACTGCGGAAAATCCTGGACCCTCACCGAGTACGGCGAGCTGAAGGCGTCTGTTGGCGAAACGGAGTTCCGCTTTGCGACTGACTGGTACGCGTGGGAGCGCGAGCAGGTGAAAAAGGAAGTGCTTTCCGGAACCTACCGCTTTGTGGCACCGGTGCATGTGAACGATTTGCCGAACTCCAAGGGTTTTGTGCGTCTGGGCAAGGGTACGCTCGTACACGACATGGAGGGGTTCCATCTGCACGGCACGCGCGATTACAACGGGTTGCCGTTTGAGATGGAGATCAAGGCGGCCGGTCAGTATGCCGTTCATGTGGAATACGCCTACCGCTTCGGCCAGCATCAGGACTGCATCGACCTGAACACACTGGAAGACACCTGGTATGTCTTCCCCGAGATCAGTGATTTTTCCATCACAAAGATCTCGCTTGCCACAGAGGAGATCTACAATGAGATCTGGCGTCAGCGCAACGCTGCGAAGCAGGCCAGAAAAGAACAAGAAAGCAACGCACCCAAAGGAGAGTAAAACCAATGGCTGACATTCAAAAAGATTTATTGGAAATCATGAACGATTACACCGACGGACGCATCACATCCGCAACAAGAGAAAACGTGCTGACCGCCGATTTCGGGCTGAACTCGTTTGATCTGTTCGATCTGATCTGCATCATCGAAGAAAAATACGGCATCTCCATTCCCGACCGCGTTCTGCCGACCCTTGTGACCGTCGGCGATCTGCTGGACTATCTTGAAAAAGAAGTGAACGGGTGAGATTAGTCGATAGTCGTTAGTCGATAGTGAATAGTCGGGCGGCCGCGGGCCGCCTGTTCTTTATGTCGGGATGCTTGATTTTCGTGGTGAAGTGTGCTAATACGAACATCCTGTTCCCTGTTCCCTGTTCCCTGACCCCTGACCCCTGACCCCTGCTCCCTGCCCAACTATTCAATATATACAAAAAACATCACATAAAATTAGTGATAAATCAGTTTGCATTTTGCGTTTGTTTTTGCTAAAATGTATAAGATATCATAAAAATGAAACCAATAGGAGGTATTTGTTTTGAAATCCTACGATGCAAAAAATATCAGAAACATTGCCATTGCCGGCCACACCGGCAAAGGTAAGACCACACTGGCCGAGGCCATGCTCTTCCTTGCGAAGGCGACCGACCGTTTCGGCAAAGTCAGCGACGGCAACACCGTGATGGACTTTGACGCCGAAGAGAAAAAGCGCCAGTGCTCCCTTTCCACTGCGGTCGCGCCGCTGGAATGGAAGGACACCAAGATCAACCTGCTCGACGCGCCCGGCAAATTCGACTTTGAAGGCGGCGTTTATGAAGCGATGCGCGCTGCCGAATGTGCACTGATCGTTACCTCCGCGGGCTCCGAATTCGACGTCGGCGCGGAAAAGGCGATCAAGGCTGCCGATGCGCGCGGCATTGCGAAGTTCTTTGCCATCACCAAGCTCGACGGTGAAAACCGCGACTTCTATAAGACCTTTGAAGCGCTCAAGGAAGAGATCGGCTCCAAGCTCTGCCCCGTGGTCGTTCCTCATATGGAAGGCGGCACTGTCGCGTCCTATGTGAATCTTTGCTCCGGCAAAGCGTTCGCATATAAGAACGGCAAAGCCACAGCTGTGGACATGCCTTCAGATCCGCATTTTGACGAGATGAAGGAAGTGCTCATGGAAGCGGTCGCCTCTGTGGACGACGAACTGATGATGAAATACTTCGACGGCGAAGAGCTGACGAAGGACGAGATCATCTCCGGCCTGACCAAGGGCGTGGAGACCGGCGAGATCTATCCGGTGTATGCCTGCTCCGGCGCAACGCTCGACGGCGTGGATCTGCTGCTCGACGCAATCGTGTATTCCGCTCCCTCCCCGCTGCAGGCCGGCGCTGAAACCGGCAAGGACGACGACGGAAACGACGTGGAAGTCAAGTGCGACCCGAACGGCCCGCTTGCCGCGATCTGCTTCAAGACCGTTGCCGACCCGTTCGTCGGTAAGATGTCCTTCGTGAAGGTCGTCTCCGGTAAAATCACCGCCGATGTGCCCGCTTATGTTGCCCGTACCGGCAGCAGCGAGCGTATGGGCAAGCTGATCTCCGTGCGCGGCAACAAGCAGGAAGACATCAGCTCCATCGTCGCCGGCGACATCGGCGTTATCACCAAGCTCAATTCCCTTGACACGGGCGACACGATCTGCGATCCGAAGAAAGTCGTCAATCTCGCTGCCGTGAAATTCCCGGCGCCGTCGCTGTCGATGGCGATCGTTGTCAAGAAGAAGGGTGAAGAAGATAAAGTGGCAGCCGGTTTGCGCCGTATCATGGGTGAAGATCCGACCGTCGTGTTCTCCACCAACGAAGAGACCCGCGAAATGATCCTTTCCGGCCTCGGTGAACAGCACCTCGACATCGTGCTTGCAAAACTGAAGGGCAAGTTCGGCGTGGAGATCGATCTCAAGATCCCGAAGGTCGCATACAGAGAGACCATCCGCAAGTCCTGCCAGGTGCAGGGCCGTCACAAGAAGCAGTCCGGCGGTTCCGGTCAGTTCGGTGACGTTTGGATCCGCTTTGAGCCGCATGACGGCGACGAGCTGATCTTTGAAAGCGAAGTGGTCGGCGGCTCCGTGCCGAAGAACTACTTCCCCGCTGTGGAAAAGGGCTTGCAGGAAGCCATCCAGAAGGGCCCGCTTGCCGGTTATCCGATGGTCGGCCTGAAGGCTGTGCTGTATGACGGTTCCTATCACCCGGTGGACTCCAACGATATGGCGTTCCGCACTGCCGCCAAGATCGCTTACAAGAACGGTATGGCGCAGGCAGCGCCGGTCATCCTTGAGCCGATCGGCGACCTCAAGGTCTACATTCCCGACGCGAACCTTGGCGACATCATGGGCGACATCACCAAGCGCCGCGGCCGTGTGATGGGCATGGGCGCCGCAGACGAGCCGAAGATGCAGGAGCTTGTGGCTGAAGTGCCGATGGCCGAAATGGGCGATTTCGCAACCATGCTGCGCTCCGTCACCGCAGGACGCGGCTACTTCACCCTCACCTTTGCCCGCTATGAAGACGCGCCCGGCAACGTTGCGCAGAAGGTCATTGAGGACGCAAAGGCCGAAGCGGAGGAATAAGCTGTTAGCAGTTAGCTGTTAGCAGTCAGCTATCAAATGAAAACCCGCCGTGGGAAAACCGCGGCGGGTGATTTTATGGGTTTTGTCAGGAAGTCAGGCTGTAATTCTTTGCAAAATCCCGCTCCCAGGTCTCTTCAATGCCCTTGCGCCATTCCATCGCGGCGGCTTTCAGTTTTTCACAGAGTTCCGGTTCATCGTCTGCAATATTGTGCTTTTCGGCCGGGTCTTTGCTCAGATCCGAAAGCCAAACAGGGGCGCGCACGCCCCCGCTTTCCGTGAGCTGACCGTTTAAAACCAGCTTGTAGTTGCCATATCTGACGGCAGTCTGGCCTTCCATTTCCCAAAACAGATATTCGTGCGTGCACGCTTCCCCGTTGGTCAGCATGCCGAGCAAGCTGGTTCCGTCAATGTCAAATTCTGCGGGATTCCCGCCGCACGCCTCCAGAACCGTCGGGAAAATATCTACCGAAATATGCGGCGCGTTGATCGTATCGGGCTCGAGATGCGTGCCCCACGAAAGCAGTGCGGGAATGCGGATGCCGCCTTCAAACAAGCTGAACTTGTGCCCCGAAAATGCACCTGTCGTACCGCCGTAATAGGGATCCTCTGTGCCGTCCAGCCAGTTGCGGCTTTCGCGCGAAGGACCGTTGTCACTTTGAAAATAGATGATGGTGTCGTCAAACAGATGCAGCTTTTTCAGCGTGTCGGTGATCTCGCCCACGCCGTCGTCAACGGCGCTGAGCATCGCCGCCATGATCTGTCTGTCCCATGGCAGGTCGGGAAAACGCGAAAGATACTTTTCGGGCGCATGCATCGGGTAATGCGGCGCGTTATAGGCCACAAACAGGAAAAACGGCGCGTCCTTGTGGCGCTCGATGAATTCCACGCTTTTTCGTGTGATCCGCTCGGTGAGATATTCGCCGTTGGCGTAAACCTCATCGGTGTTTTCCCACAGATCGTGGGTGGGATTGCAGCCGCCGTCCGCCATCCCGTAATAGAAGATATGGGAATAGTAATCCAGACAGCCCGCAAGAAAACCGCTGAACTCATCAAAGCCGTTGGCGTTCGGGCGGCACTCCTCTTTTAAGCCCAGATGCCATTTGCCGCAGATGCCGGTCGTGTAGCCCTCTTTTTTCAGCGCAGACGCCAGTGTCGGCACCTGCGGGGTCAGTCCGCTCGCCTTGCGGTGTCCCGCCAAAATGGCGCGCACGCCCGCATTGCCCGGATATCTTCCTGTCAGCAGTGCCGCTCTTGAAGGGGAGCAGACGGGGGAGGCGGAATACATTGAGGTAAACCGGATCCCGTGTTCGGCAAGTGCATCGATATGCGGCGTTTTCAGGTCCGCAGAACCCATACAGCCCAGATCGCCGTATCCCTGGTCATCTGTCAGAATGATCACAACGTTCGGTTTTTTCATAAGATCCCTCTTTTCTATCTTGATTTCATGCGCTGATTCTATTATACTGAAAGTATACTCAAAGTCAACGGGAGAAGGCAATGAAAAATCTAACGTTACTGATCAAGCCCGCAGCCGGAGCCTGCAATATGAACTGCGCCTACTGTTTTTACAGAGCGGCAAGTGAAAAAAGAGACAACAGGCCGATGACAAAGGCAACGGTCGATACGCTGATTCATAAGATCAGGGCGTATCAGCCGACGGCGCTGCACATTTTGTTTCAGGGCGGCGAACCGACGCTTGCCGGGCTGGATTTTTTTGAATACTTTGTTCAGACGGTACAAAGCACGCTGCAAGTTCCCGTGGATTATGCGCTGCAGACCAACGGGCTGCTTGTGGACGAAGCGTTTGCCGCGTTTTTTCAAAAGCACCGGTTTTTGATCGGCGTTTCCTTGGACGGCGACCGGAAAACGAACGACCGTTATCGCCTTGACAACGACGGCGAAAGCGTGCACGCGCGGGTGCTTGCCGCCTGCGATCTGCTGAAAAAGCATGGCGTAGATTTCAACATTCTTTCCGTGATCGATCATGAAAACGCGAAAGAGCTTGCGCGTACCTGGGCTTTTTTCAAAGAGCACGGCTTTCGTTATTTACAGTTCATTCCGTATGTGGACGAGGGGAGCGGCGTTTCGCTGACTGCCGAAGCATATGGGGCGTTTTTGAAACAGTCGTTTGCGCTGTGGTGTGAGGAATGGGCGCAAAACAACTATATTTCCGTGCGCCATATTGACAACTACATCCGCATCCTGATGGGCGATCCGCCCGAAAACTGCGCCATGTGCGGCGTGTGCGGCAGCTATTTTGTTGTGGAGGCGAACGGAGATCTGTATCCCTGCGATTTTTACTGCACGCCGGAATACAGACTCGGCAGCATTTTTGAGGAAGCACCGTTTGCGGTGAGAAAACAGCAAAGCGCGTTCATTGAACAATCCTATCTGATCCATGAAAGCTGCGGGGTCTGTCAGTATCATTTCCTTTGTCGCGGCGGCTGCCGGCGGGACAGAACGGACGGCGGCACAAAAAACAAGTACTGTGCGGCATACAAAGCGTTTTTTGCCGATGCGGCAGATCGGATGGCGCAGATCGCGAGAGATTTGCAGGCATAGCGCAGGCCGAGGGTATCGAACGCACAACCATAATGAAAAGAACAGTTATGAAAAGAACAGGAGAACGAAGTATGCTGACAACGATAAAAAGCAAGGACATGAAAGTGACGGTCTGCGCGCGCGGCGCAGAGCTGCAGTCGATCCAAAGCAGCGACGGCACGGAATATCTCTGGCAGGGCGATCCGGCCTATTGGACGTCCCATGCGCCGAACATTTTTCCCTATGTTGCGCGGTTGACGGACGGCAAATTCCTGCACAAGGGCAGCACATACGGCTTCGGCAACCACGGTCTGGTGCGGTATGCCGAGCTGGCGGTCGTTGAACGCTCGCAGGACAGCGTGACCTATGAGCTCGTATCCGACGAAAACACGCTGCGGCAATACCCCTTTGCGTTTCGCTATACGATGCGCTATCGGGTGAACGGTAACCGGCTGGAGATGCAGACAACGGTTGAAAACACCGGCAGCGAGCGGATGTACTTCGCCGTCGGCGGGCACCCGGGGTTCAATGTTCCGCTGGAAAACGGGCTTTCTTTTTCAGACTATGTGATCGAATTTGACGAACCGGCCGATCCTTACCGGATCAAGCTTGCCGATTCCGGCGCCGTCACACCCGGGCAGGAACGCTACGCGCTGGAAGAAAGCAGACGCATCCGCCTTTCACACAGCCTGTTTGACCACGACGCGATCGTGCTGCACCACATGGCGAAAAAAGTCACGATCAAGGCCGAAACGGGCAGCAGGAGCATCACGGTGTGTTACCCGGACTTTCGCTATCTCGGTCTTTGGCACAAACCGAAAACCGACGCGCCCTATCTGTGTGTGGAACCGTGGACGTCTTTGCCGTCCAGAGAAGGGATCGTTGAAACGCTGGCGCTGCAGTCCGATCTGCTGTTCCTTGACCCCGGCAAGCGGTATCAGACCGCATGGTGGATCGAGATCACGGGGTAAAAGAGGCAGGAAGATAAAAAGTAGCCGCGGTCAAGAAAACCGCGGCTGTTTATCTGAGATCCGTATTACGCTGGAAATGTGTCTTTGTTTTCTGCTTCGGGAATAAAAATCCGAAACCGGAACCGGCCGGCTTGATCGGGCGCGATCCGGTATTCCCTGCACAAAAATCCGGGACAGAGATTGAAGCACCTTTCCGGCGCGGAAAGCAGCGCACCCTGTAAAAGGTTGACCGCTGCGGTTTCTTCGATCAGCGGCAACACAAAACAGACCCTTTCGGCAAGCGCGGGATCGACGCTGCCGCTGACGAGAAGCCCGCTTTCCGAGAGCCGGTATTCGATCGCATACTCGCCGCTGGGCAGCGGGGTTCCTTCTTTGCTGCTCAGACAGCCGGTTGCGCGCACCGTCGGATCGGTTTCGGACCCATTTGCCGACAGCACCGCAGAATCGCAGTACTGCTGACCGTAAACCGGCGTGCTGCCAAGCGTTTCCAGGCGCGGACACCCGCTGCGCCATGTTTCGGGATGAACGGAAGGCTGCTGGTTGTGCGGCTCAAGCAGCGTCTGATCCGACAGTCCGGCAGCAATCACCGCACCGAAATCTGCTTGCCAAAGCAGGGTGACGCATCCGCCGGAAATATGTTTTTCGCCGCGATAGGCAAAATCATAGCCGCAGACGTCCATTCGCCACTTGCCGCTTGCAAGCTGATAGGTGTCGAGCTCCGGATAGTATCTGAGCGGCTGCGGATGATCGGACAAAAGCGCGACCCGCGGGAACGCCGGAATGCCGCCGTCGATCGAACCGGCGAGCACCTTTGCGTGGCAGAATGTGTGATGCACACACGGCGGTTCGCCGTTCTTTTGATAATCCGGGCCGCCGGTCAGCAGTCCGTTGTGGGTGCATGCGCGGTAAAGCTCAAAATTCCGCCATGCCGCTTCCGCAAACACAGGGTCGTCTTTGCCGAGCGCAAACAGCGCAGCCTGACAGCCGTCAGCGGTCCGGCTGCCCCAATAGGTCCATTTAAAAGCGCGTGTGCCCGTGCTGTTGTCCCACGCTCCGTCGGGCAGCATCCAATGCAGATGCGCCCGCCACAGCGCGCAGCAGGTTTCAAGCGTTTGTTTGTCGCCGCTGATGGCGGCATAGCGGCACAAAGAGGGAAGCGTTTCTTCCACATTATAGCCGCCGACGTCGATGGCCCGGCAGCCTTTGGGCGAAACGGCGTTGTTCGGTCTGCCTTCGCCGAAGATGAGACCGTTCTTTGAAACATGGTCCATGCAGTACGCGGCAAGTTCTTTTGCGCGCGCACGGTAGGCGTCGTTGGAAAAATAGCCGCCCAGCAGCGCCATGGCGCAGGCATTTGCAGCGTAGTAGTTGAGATAGGCGGGCATCTGCAGCGTCAGGTTATTATACAGCCATCTGCCCATGGCAGACAGGCGGTCTTCCCACGCGGCCCGTTCTTTTGCGCACAGCAGATCCCCGTGATAAAACAGCGCGTCGTGCAGCGCGATCGCCGCAAAGACGGTGACGCCTTTCCAGTCGGCATTAAAATCGTTGCGGCAGCCGCCGTCGGCGCAAAGCATCTGTTCGCCCCAGCGGAACAGCCGCTTTGCCGCTTCCAGATAGTCGTTGTTCCCGGTCAGGCGGGCGGCGCAAAGCAGGGGATAGACCGCTTCGTGGCAGCGGCCGTGCACGGTGCCGCAGGCCGGACAGAGCAAAGCGCCGTCCAGCCGCGGATCTTCCGGTCGACGAATTTGCAGCCGCAGCAGCGCGTCGCACCAGTCGATCAAAAGTGAAGCGACTTGTTTTGCCGCGTCATTTGCCGTCATACAAAAAAGCCCCCCCCTTCAGCGTGCCCGGCGAATCTTCAAAGAAATCACCGACTGTATGAAAAGCACTTGAAATCCTGTTTGTTTTTGCTATAATAAAAGCAGCCGGACAACCAGTCAAACGAATCTGTTAGATCATCTTTCCACATGAAAGGAGAAGAACAATGTCTGCTGTATTGCCCTTGCTGTCAACGCATCCGTGTATCAAAAAGCGTCCTTTGCCGATCATGGTGCCCTCTGATCTGCCGTATCCTTGTTCGCTGGTCTTTAATGCCGGTGTGATCAAACACCGGGGCGAATACATCATGGTCTTTCGCAACGATTACGGTACCGATCAGGCACAATATGAAACCGAAAACCGGAAGTTTGCCGGCACAAGCATCGGCATTGCCCGCAGCAAAAACGGGATCGACGGTTGGGTGTTCGATCCCAAACCGCTGTTTGACAGCAGCGATCCGTCGGACGATCCGGAATTCAAACGTTATTACGATCCGCGCATCACAAAGATCGACGGCAAGCTCTATCTCTGTCTTGCCACCGATACGCGCCACGGTCTTTGCGGCACCATCGGTGAGATTTCCGATGATTTGAAAACATTCCGCAAGATCAGCACCAGTGTGCCGGATAATCGGAACATGGTCCTGTTCCCGGAAAAGATCGGCGGCGAATTTGTTCGGCTGGAACGGCCGATGCCGGTCTACAGCCGCCACAATGAACGCTTTGATATCTGGCTTTCACGTTCGCCGGATCTGATCTACTGGGGACGCAGTAGCCTGGTTCTGGGCACGGAACGCGTGCCCTGGGTCAACGACAAGATCGGCCCCACTGCGTCGCCCATCAAAACCGAACGCGGCTGGCTGACGCTGTTCCACGCAGTGGACAGAGATGAAGCCCGCGGCAAAAACGGCTGGGAACCGACCTGGAAAAAACGCTATACCACCGGGCTGATGCTGCTGGATGCAGAGGATCCCTCCAAGGTGCTGTCGATCTATGACAAGCCGCTGATCGTGCCGGATCTTCCGATGGAGACCGATGCGGGCTTTCGTCAAAACGTGATTTTTCCCTGCGCCATGCTGCTGGAGGAAAACAACGAGGTGCGGATCTATTACGGTGCGTCCGATACCTGCGTCTGCCTTGCAACAGCAAAGCTGGAAGATCTGCTGGCGCTTTTGCCGTAACGCATTTTCAGAGGTGCCCGATTATCGATAGCGGTAAACGCGCACATAATCGACAATAAAATCACTCACATCACTGTTCTCGGTCAGCGGGCTGCCTGCCCAGCTTTCACCGGGAACAGCGTTTTCTCCGCCGACCTCCACCGAAAGGATCATGTATTCCGGCACTTTGGACGCGCCGCCGAAATCGGAATGGCCGGTTTTGATGCCGTTGATATAAAACGTGTAACCGGTTTCGTTCCACTCCATGCCGTAGGTGTTGAAATCCGAGTAGGGGTCGTTGAACAGCACAAACGGCTTGCAGACATTGGTGGATTTATGATAGGGACCCCAGCCGTCGATGTGGATGTTGGAAGAAACGCGCCGCGGCATTTTGCTGTGGAAATAGGGGGCTTCGAACACGTCGATCTCCGCGCCGTCTTCGCCGCTGTTTTCGATTTTGCCGAAATCTTTGGAGTTCATGCTGTCCGGCACAAGCCAGAAGGCCGCCCACA
Organism: Oscillospiraceae bacterium; assembly: GCA_902792985.1. Classification (GTDB taxonomy): domain Bacteria; phylum Bacillota; class Clostridia; order Oscillospirales; family Acutalibacteraceae; genus UBA6857. The sequence continues at coordinate 27,352 of CADBBT010000006.1, read as the reverse complement.
GTCCGCTGCCCCGGGGCAGGATGCAGCGCGTTTCAAAATAGCCGTAGGTTTGCAAAAACCGGCCGTTGGTATCCAGCCCGCAGGTGTACCAGCCCGGTTTGCCGTTGCCGTTGTAGCCGTCGGGGTAATATGCGGTGCGAATGTGCAGTGCGCCATCTTTGACAGAGGCCATGTCGGTGTTCCAATAGCTGCCGCGCCGCTGATAGATGTCGGTCGCGTTGCAGTAGCAGCCCTCCCACTTTGCGTTGTCGAGCGTGTCGCCGTCGAATTCATCGGCCCAGGCGAGCTCCAGCTTCTTTTCGTGCGGAACGCGGGGAAAACCGGCGGCGGACAGCGACAAAACGCCTGCCAAAAGAACTGCCAGCACGCCTTTGAGCAGCGAGTAAAAATCATTCAGTTTCATAGGGCTCCTTTTGCCGGTGCGGCACCGGCGAAGCGCACGGCAAAGCGGCAGCCGCAGATTTTCCGCTTCCGGGTTCAGTATAGCATCTGCCTTTTCCTCTGTCAAGCGCAACGGCCCGCTTGCTATGGATGATCCGCAGTTTCGGGGCCTAAAGGTTGCAAAGGCAGGCTGCCTGTTGCGCTTTTGAATACACGTCCAAAGCAAAGCCCCAAGGAGGGGCGTTCGTACTGGCCCGCGGCAGAAAACGGTTGCAAACGCGAAGACGGTGTGCTATAATTCTCACAGAAGTATGAAAGAGGTGATTGCGCCATGGCATCTGTTATCGCTTTTCTGAAATCTCTGATTCAAAAACTGGCTGCCCTGTTTTCTAAAAAGACGGGCGAAGAAGTGGTGGACTATTACGGCTGCCCAAACAGCAAAAAAGCCCAAAAGCTTCAGCTGAAGAAGAATATACGCAAGTAATATGCAATCTTTGCACAAAACGCAGCCGTGATCTGAAAAGGTCGCGGCTGTGCCGACATGCAATCGGTTCATTCAGCAGACGGGGGTAAGCGCATGCCCCGGAGGGAGGACGCAGTATGTCAAAGAACAACGCAACATGGATCCGTCACACGCACCTGTTTTCGGCGGATGAATATGAATGTTCCGCCTGCGGCCACACGGCAAGCGACCCGAAGCCGGTCTGTCCGCACTGCGGCGCGTCGATGGGCGGCGAAAAGTACGACCCGTCCTGGATCGACGAAGCCGCGATGATGGATATCATCTTGGGCGGGAAATGAGAGGAAGGTCTGTTCCCTAAACGGGGATTTGGTGATTTCGCTGTAAAACATCAACTGTTTTAATAACGGAGGGACAAAAAGATGACGATCAGCCCTGACTGTTATATTGAGTTTCTTCGGGATGCGGAATATCCGGAACTGACGCTCCATGAGGATGCCAGGGCGCACCTTGCATAAAAGAAAACTGCAAAGGTCGCCAACGCCTGATAACAAAAAGAGAGGGATCCCTATCACATACCGTGATTCGCACCGCGCCCGGCGAAAGTTTTTGCGAAAGGCGGCGCAGATTTGCGACAGCGTTTTACACATATTCTTTTTTACCGATACAAGCCTGTGAGGTGAATTATCATGACATCCAATCAGATCCATATCGCTTTTGGTTTTCATGTCAACTGCTATCACTCCTATCGCGGCGACACGCCCGACGCGCAGGGCTTCGGCTCCGATTTGCGCATCATTCGCGGCATTTTGAAAACGCTTGACGCCTTAAACGCCGAAGGCATCCCGGTCAAGGCGACCTGGGACAGCGAAAACTTCTTTTCTTTGGAACGCATCCTGCCTGCATACGCGCCCGACATCATCGAGAGGATGCAGCGCCGTGTGAAGGAAAACGGCGACGAAAACATCATCATGGGCTATTCCAATGGTGCGCTCGGCGCCATGCAGCCGGACGAGCTTGCGGCGTCGGTCGAACTGGCGGTGACGAATCCGCAGCGCTCCGGCCTGCGCGATCTGTTTGGCACATGCGAGATGATCGTGCGGCCGCAGGAGGTCATGTTCACACCCTCGCAGGTGCACACCTACCGCAAACTCGGCGTCAAGGCGCTGTGCCTGTATTACTCGTGTGTGCCTTTTGACGCGTTCCGCACGCTCATTCCGCTGCTTGACGACGAAAAGGCGTTGAATCCGGTGACGTTCGAGTATCAGGGCGAGGGACTGACTGTTTTGCCGACTTATTCCAACGCGGACATCTGCGATGCCGGGTGCCTGCGCGCATGGGTGAAGGACCTGCGCAAAAAGCAGGTCAGCGGCGAAATCAACCGCGACCTGCTGCTGTTCATCAATATGGACGCCGACGCGATCTTTTGGGAAAGCCTCCATCTGCCGCTGGTCGGCAGCCGCATTGCCAACACCGACGGCATCCACGGACTTGTCAAAGAGGTCGCCGACCTCGACTATGTTGTGTTCGATACGCCGGGCGGCTATCTGAAAAACCACGCGCCAGTCGGAACGATCCGCTTTACGCAGGACACTGCCGACGGCAATTTCACCGGCTACGCCTCCTGGGCGGAAAAGCCGTATAACCGCAAGATCTGGACGGCGATCGAACGCAGCCGCGTGGCCGCGCGTGTGCGCAAAGACGACGACGCGTTTCTCTCCCGCGTCAAGCTGCTGTCCACCACGCATTTCGGCCTTGCCACACCGGTGCTGAATATTCAGCGCGAAACGGCCGCGAACGAGCTCGCGCGCGCGCTGACAAATGCGATCACAGACCCCGCAGGCGCGCTCACACTCCATAACACGAGCGGCACAAAGCTTCAGTGCGCGCAGCTTGCCTGCGCGGGCGACACGTTGCCCGCAATGGAAGCCGATGGTCTGCAGGCTGCCACGGTACTTCGCATGGGGAGCGACAGCGTGTTTACGCTTTTGCGCTTTGCGGATGTGAAAGACAGCTATCCCATCACCGCGGTCGCAGCGCCTTTGCCCGAAACCGTACCGGGGAACACATTGGAAAGCGGCGGTGCAAAAATGACCTTTGCACCAGACGGCAACATCAACAGCTACACCTTCGACGGACAGACGCTCGGCAGCGCAGACTTTTTGCAGTCCTACCTGACCTATGGCGGTAAACGGTTCTTTTTTCAATTTGAAAGGCTGCAAAGCGTGCCGATTCGCGGCGGCAAGGCGCTGGAAAGCAGCGGCCGCATTCTGCTGCCGAACGCGGTGGAGCAGGGGCATTTTCGCTTTTGCTTTTTTACGTCCGACGCGGCAGAAGGCATCTTTGTTCTCACCGACGTGCAGTATCCTTACACCGCGGAGCGGGATTCCATTTCGACCGAAAACTCCACCCTCGGCAGATATACCGACGATAAATGGCAGGAGGCTGTACCGTTTTGCCTTTCGCCGGCGCTGGGCGGCGATATTTCGATCATCAAGCGCAACTTTGAGGGTGACGTCTCCGCGTTCCGTGCGGCGTCTTTCGGCGAAGCGGACGCGCAAAACAAAACGCTTGCGTCCTTCAACAACCAGCTGACCGCCGGCATGATCGGGCTGACAAACGGGACCCACGGTCTGCTGCTCGGCAACGCGCGCACCGTGCTCGGCGCGATGGCCCACTGCCCGATGCGCCTTGAAATCAACGGCAGGGTGCGCATGAATCCCTTCGGCACATTTTACGGTCCGCAGCGCCACCATCCGAACCGCTCCGGTGACCGCATTTTTAAAACCTACACGCTGATCGCGCCGCAGGGCAAGAGCCTTGCGCCGTCGTATAACGGGAGCCGTGAACGCACGCTGCTGTGTCTGCTGCCGTTTTCCGGCGCACAGCCGAATGACGTGCGGCTGCGGGATCTGCTCGCTTTTGCTGACGGCGCTTATGTGACCGGCAGCAACGATCTGCTCGCACCGTTTTCCGGCGACAATAGTACTGTGCACATCGGCGACAAAACAGGCAACGATAAAATTCGTTCACCGCTGCTGACCGGCATTCGCGGCAATGCGTGGAAATACGCAGTCTACGGCGTGCGTGCGGTGAGCTACATCCTCCGGCGGCAGAGAAAGGCAAAAGACTGACGGCTCCACACGGCTTTTCTGTTCTGCGAGATCTGCTGAACAACATTGTTGTCCGTGCATTCCGCTATCTTTTGTAACAAATCTTGCACCGCTGCTGTTGAATGATTTCGAAAGAAACAAAAACCGGCGTCCCGAAAGGATGTGTATTGACCATGCAAAAAAGAATCAAAACAACTCTGGCTTTGCTTTTGACCTGCTGCCTGCTGCGCGGTTGATTCCACCTCTGAAGACGTGGGCAGAAGCCTGTGAAAACGGCAGACCGATGCGGAAAGATCTGCAGCTTTGTTCTTTCTCTGCCGGTGTCGCCTATGAAGACGAGCATCTGCGCATCACCGCGATTCCTACACAGCACTGCGAGAATTCCTATGCGTTGCTGGTGGAACCGGAAGGAAAAAAGCTGCTGTTCACGGGCGATCTGTGCCGCCCGGATGTGGATTTTCCGTCGGTCGCGTTTGAAACAGAGCTCGACCTCATTGTCTGCGAACTGGCACATTTTTCGCCGGAGTCGTGCGTTGCCGCGTTTGACCGAACAAAGGCGAAACGTGTTCTTCATACGCATATTAACGAGAGCCGCTGGGGCGATTCGCTGTCCGCGCAGCTTTCTTTGCCGCATGCATATGAATACGGCGCTGCCTATGACGGCATGGAGCTTGTGCTGTAAGCGGTGCGAACGCCTGATCTTTTTCTCCGGGAAAATGATATTGCCCGATTGTTATGATCATTGCAGATTGTTTTCCTGCTTTGTTTTTCATTTTTTGTCGATCTCAGACCGAAACGGCGGGACGCTTTTCATTCACGCGCTGTATATTTTTTTCCTTCCTGCAAACACTAACGGCAAAGACTTACAAACAAAGGAGAAAGATACAGTGAAAGCAACAGGCATAGTCAGACGCATCGACGACCTCGGTCGCGTCGTGATCCCGAAGGAGATCCGTCGCACCATGCGCATTCGGGAGGGCGACCCGCTACTGATGACATTGACGAACGACGAAATATTTATACTTAGTGTCCTAAAACTGGGCGAGCGAATGGGAATTCGTTGTGCAGAATGACGAAACATGCGAAGCCTACGGTGAGCATTCGGGAAGGCGTCTGAGGACGTTTCAAGACAGAACATAAAAAAGCAACCACGTTGTGAACGCGAAATCGCGGTGTTCATAACGTGGTTGTTATATGGAAGAGTTTGAGGTGTTTTCCTAAAAAGCAAATTTACTAACGGAGAAAAAGGAAGATTTTCTAAATGAAAGCATAAAAATCAAAAATAGCTATGATGTTTGTTTCGAGTGTTTTGAAAAAACATAAATTGTTTTGAAAAACTTGACAATCGTTTTGAAAAATAGTACAATCTGTTTAGAAAAAACGGAGGAGATTGTTATGACCGAGAAGGATTTGATCGAACTGATCAATACGATCAAGCGCCAAAAATGCGAAAAACAATATATTGAAACGAAAAAAGCGCTTGGCGGAACAACAAAGAAGCTCTATGACACGTTTTCGAGTTTTTCCAATCAAAATGGTGGAGGAACAATTCTGTTCGGTATCGATGAAAGCACCGGTTATGAAGTAACAGGTGTATATGATCCGCAGGATTTGCAAACGCAGGTTAAAAACGCTGCGGAGCAGATGGAGCCGATTATCCGTCCTTTTTTTACGGTTGCGGAATATGAGGGCAAAATCGTCGTCAGCGCCGAAATACCGGAATGCGAGCCGGAAAACAAACCTTGCTTCTATAAACCGGCAGGCAGATTGCGTGGATCCTATGTCCGTGTAGGCGATGCGGATATGCCGATGACGGAGTATGAGATTTATAGCTATGAAGTGTATAGGAAAAAGATTCGCGACGAGCTCCGCACTGTGGATCGAGCTTCGACGGATGATTTTAACCGGAATCATCTGAACATGTTTTTTGCAAAGCTGAGGGCGGAAAAGCCGCAGCTTGCAAATCAGGATGAACAGCGCATTTTACAACTCCAGGGAATTGTCGATCATGAAAAGCCAACAGTCGCCGGTCTGATGCTTGTTGGCGAATATCCACAGGCATTCTTTCCGCAGCTTGGCGTAACCGCGGTGGCGGTGGACGGATATGAAATCGGAGCAACCGGTTATTCCGGCGAACGCTTTATAGACAATAAACGGTTTGACGGAACGATCCCGGAAATGCTCGAAGGCGCAATGGGCTTTGTCAGACGTAATATAAAAACTGCTGTCATTGTAAATGAAAACGGAAAGCGCACAGACAAACCGGAGTATCCGCTTGTTGCTGTGCGTGAGTTGATTTTGAATGCACTCATTCATCGCGATTACAGCGTCCATACGGAAGATTCTCCCATCAGAGTTGTGCTTTACCGAGATCGATTGGTTGTGGAAAACCCGGGCGGTCTTTACGGACGTTTGACCATCGGCGAGCTCGGCAAAGTACCCGGTGATACGCGAAATCCCTTTATTGCAAGCAATCTTGAGGTGATGATCGACGCGGAAAACCGTTTTTCCGGCATTCCGACGATCCGCGAGGCTATGAAAAATGCAAAGCTGCCGCCCCCGCTATTTGAAAACTACAGAGGGAATTTCAGAGCGACCTTGTTTTCGGGCGAAAAAGCGGTTAATAAAATCCAAAACGAAGATTTGTCCGCTGAAGAAAAGATCCTTCTCTTCTGTGCAGAACCGAAAAGCAAAGAAGAAATTGCTGAAATGCTGCATATAAAAACGCCGTATTATGTTGTGACGAAATATTTGAGGCCGCTGATTGATGCTGATAAACTCGATATGACGATACCCAAAAAACCGAAAAGCAAGTATCAGAAATATTTTACCGTGTCTCAACGTCGTTGAGGTTGAGTAATTTTGAAATGTGTTATGTTATTAAGCACCAAAACTATGTGCATGGAGGCAGCCTGTGATGGAAAGGAAAAATCACCAATTAGAACTCTTTGACGATTCGTTTACACAAGATGCAGTCTTTCAAAAAGCAGAACCAAGAATTGATGTTGTGAAAATGAATTATGACGTTGCGCAGTCATTATCCTGGAAAGACTTGTTTTCAGGATTTGACACTTTGTTTGCAATCACGTACTCCTCCGGCTTGAACTTCATAAACAAGCTCTTGGATCTTTTCAGTCATGCGGAAATCATTTTCGGATGTGAATCTGTCATGAATTATTCGCTGCAGGAAGTCATGGCATTTCAAGGAAACTTGATAGAACGTATTCGCAACAACCGATCAATTCAACAAGAAAAACTATTGTCTCGCATAGATCAAAATGAAGTAAAACTGTTTGTTGCAAGATCTCAAATCTCGCATGAAAAACTCTATTTGCTTTCTGCTTCAGATGGGCGAAAACGTGTCATTATGGGGTCCGCCAATATGTCTTACACCGCATTTGCGGGTCATCAGCGGGAGAATGTATGTTATTTGGATGGCGATGAAGCCTACAACTGGTACTATGATGTGTTTTGCAGCTTAAAAGAAAATAGCAGCGATGAAATCAGTCATAAAGCTTTGACCTTGGCTGATATGGAGGAACACCTGGATGATTTGCCGATTTCAGAAACAGTCAAAACAAGAAAAGCTTTGGTTTTGGAACCGGTTTTCGATATGAATCAGGAAATTGAGTTTATATTGGATACGCGCAGATGTGCAAATGAAATGCGGCCATATGCGCCCAAAAAGGAAAAGAAAACGGGGAAAATATCAATATCTCCAGAGCATATTATTCAGATGCGACGGCACATAGTAGAAGAATCTGTGAAGAAAAAAGAACAGAGAAGCGAATTCCCCGAATTGATTGTGAATGTTTTTGATTCTACTGTTTCTCTAAACGGCACGCCTTTGGATTTGAATCCCGCTAAAGAGGACATTCGGCGGGATGTCGAACTGTTCTTAAAATACATGAAAGGTTATGAAAACTTCCACGGGGATTATTTAGGAATGCAATATCGTTATTTTGAATTTGCAAACTGGTTTTTCTGTTCGCCTTTTATGGCAACGATGAGGGATATGGCCGCACGATATGATCAAAATCGGTTGCCTTATCCTGTGTTTGGCTTGGTGTATGGACAGAGCAAAGCAGGAAAAACCAGTTTTTTGGAAACGCTGCTCAAAATGATGATTGGACAGAAGCCGAAGGTTGCGGCACAGGATTTTACAAGATCAAGCATTGAGAACCTGAAGCGAACGGTGAAAGGGGCTCCAATTATTGTGGATGATATGATCAACACGAGATTTAACCAACACGCGATTGAAACGATTAAGACAGATGATTTTGGCGTGGCAGATCATCTCGTAAACTATTCGGCAGTTGTGATCAGTGCCAACGAAGATGTAAAGGCGGTTTCCCCTGAAGTGATTCGGCGAACTGTCATTTGCCGCGTAGAAGCCGGTCTTACGAATACTGAAGTGATGAAGAGCAACGTCGTCCGAAGTGTTCAAAGAGAAATAGGAACTGCTTTCTACCGTGCATACCTTTCTCGGATGTTAGTAGAATTGCAGCCATTCATTGAATCTATGAAAGATGATGATTCGGAAAGCGCACCTGATATTTTACAGCTTTCGTCGGAAATCATTGTATCGATCATAAAAGAGTACGCAGAACCGCCCGCTTATATTCGTCGGTTGTCGCTTGAAAACTATTTCAGCGAACAAGTTACGGGCAAACATGCAATCAATAGTATCCGAACTGCATGGAAGACCAGCAGAAAATCTTTTCATGTGGACAAAAAGAATAATGAATTACGTTACAATGCAGGTGCGCCATATGAAGTGGACCGACTGATGAAAGAATTACCGGAAACTTTGGAAGCAAGAAAATCGAGAGACTGGGTCGTTTTGAATTTATCTGCAGCGGTTGATTTCTTTCAAATCGAATTCAATGCAACAGGAGTGTTTTCCAAGTTTTTTAGAAACAATTAATAAAGCTGGAATGAAAATAGAAGCCGCGATCCAAACGGGTCGCGGCAATTGCTTTGTGAACGCGAATTTCGCGTTCTTCACAGCGTGGTTGTTTGTTATTCGTAATCAAACAAAGGAAACGATTTTTGTAGATTTATCGCGTGGTCTGATTTGCTTTTGTATACGCGCCATAAACATACTTCCCGTTTTGTTTATTATAGGCGCGAACAGCATAATAATATGTTGTTCCGGAGTCCAAACTCTTGTCTTTATACTCAGTGCTTTTCACAACGGCAATGCGTTCATATGTCCCCGTTTTACCGCTTGCGCTGCGGAAAATCTGATACCCTTTGATGGCAGAGTCTTGTGCGTTCCATATCAATTTGAGAGATGATTTCTTTCCTTCGGTTACAACTTGAAGGTTAGCAGGCTTTTCCGGTTTGGCTTTTTTCTCGATATTTTGGAAGGTCAATCCGTATTTTTCAGCATAGGCTTCCGCTGTGGAACCTTTGAAGCCACGCAAAACCGCTGTCTTCGGGATGATAAGCAGATCACCGTTGATTGCGGCGTCCGGTACGGTTTTGATCACACAGTCCGGGTTCATAATTGTCAGCGTTTTCAGATGACTGCTCATCCGAAAGGCTTCTGCGCCGATTTGCTTCACTGAAGCAGGAACGGTCAGTTTTCTCAAGCAGGAGCGCATAAATGCGCAATCGCCGATTTCAGTCACATTCTCCGGAATCTTTAATGCTTTGAATCCACATGTGCTGTCAAAAGCGCCTTCGCCGATACATGTCACATTTTTCGGCAATTCAAAATCATGCAGCCGGAAGCATCTTCCGAATGTTCCTGCCGGAATCCCCGTAAGATTCTCAGGAAGCACCACCCGCTCCAACGAAGAACAATAAAACAGCATGCCATCGCCGAAGGCAGTCACTTTACGAGGGAAGATGATTTCCTTCAAATTAGGACAACGCTCAAACGCGCTGGTGCCGATTCTTTTCACATTGTCGGACAGTTTTATTTTTTGTACGCCGCAAAAGATAAACGCTTCGTCTCCAATTGCGGTCAGCGTTTGCGGGAACTTGATGAACTTGACGTTACTGCACTGATACAGCATCGCAGAGCCGGCATAGCGGATACCCTCTTCGATAACGACTCGTTTGATGCTTGTGCGCTGAGCATACCAAGGACAACTGCCCCATTCATAGTTATATATGTTTCCTGAACCGCTGATTGTCAGCGTGCCGTTTTGCAGTGTCCAGGTTGCGTTTTTACCGCACTTGCCTGTTTCTGCTTTTGCCGCGCTGACTGCGCAAATGCAGGGAAGCACAAGGAGCATTGCCAGGAAGATGGAAAAAACTCTTCTGTTAAAGGTCATAAAAGGATCTCCATTTCTAAAAACGCCGATTGTTCTCTAAAAGCCTTTACTTTTCTGCTGCCACGCGCACAGGGTAGTTTTCCTGTTTCACAAGCTCTGCGCCCTGTTCGGAGCAGATCCAATTGTAAAGCACGCGCTCGGGACTGTTCTCTTCCGCGGACTTGCGGATCACAACATAAAAATCGTTGGTCAGCGGATAGCTGCCGTCGCCGATGCTGTTGTTGGAAGGATCGATACCGTCCACGGCAAGAATTTTTGCCCGGTTCAGCTTTTCACTTTCCATATTGGTCAGATAATAATAGACCGTATAGCCGAGTGCATTTTTGCTGTCGTCATAATCTGCAATCGCTTCCAGAAGTCCCATCATGGTGCCGACCTGTCTGCCCTCCGGCGGTGTCATCAGATCGTCACCCAGATTTACCAACTTGTCAAACAAGGTCTGACTGCCGGAATCCGGATTGCGTTGGTATGCAGCAATTTCTCCCTTTGCACCGCCGACTGTGGACCAATTCGTGGTTTTCCCGCTGTAGATGGATTTGATCTGGTCGAGTGTCAAGCTTTGGACAGCATTATCTTTGGAGCAGATAAAGACCAGTGCATCCACGCCGATGGGTGTCATTTCCAATTCTTTCCCGCTGTCCTTGATGTATTGTTTTGCCTCTTCGCTCGGCTCATAAGCCAGAAGAATGTCAAACTCTCCGTCAACAATTGCCTTGTAATTGTCTGTGGTGGAACCTTCAAAGGTAATCAGTTCGTTCGCGTCTTCACGGCTGATGCCGAGCACGGTGGCCGTCACAGCCTGCCCGAGCGGCAGGTTGGCCAGCGAGCCGCCCATGCGCGGATAGTTCTCTTTGGTGAATTCGAAATTCCCGTTCAGGTTGCTGGTTGTGGTTTCGGTCGTGTCGGGTTCCGTTGTTGCGGTCGGGTCGGTTTTTGCGCCGCAGGCACAGAGAAAAAGCATGCTGAGTACCAACAGGATCGCAAGGGTTCTTTTCATGGTCATCTTAGATAATCTCCTCTCTTTTTTATACCAGTTTATCATTCTTCAGGCAAAGGATCTTGTTGCCTGATTTGTCCAGTATGTAACTATGTGTTTTTGTTAAAACCAGAATCAAGTTGCCGAATGGTTCCATTTTTACCGCGTTTCGCAACAGACATTTGTCAGTGTTGAAATCGTATAAGGTGATATTACTGCTCCAGGAGCCGTCTTTTGTGATGTATTCAACACCATACAAACTGTTGCCGGCCATTGTGACGCCGCGGTAGTTTTCGGGGTCTGTGATCGGGAAACTCCGTATGGTTCCGTTATCGATCGACTGCACGCAGCCTTTTCCCTTCTGCTCATAAATCAGATAATTGTTATCCAGCCCAATGTGATATGATTTTTCAAACTGCTTCGGTTCATCCGCATCCTCATCGTTATCTTCGTCGTCATAATCGTTATATATCTCGTATTCGTCATATTCCACATTCGGGATCACGGCGAGCCGGTGTCCCGCTGTGTCAAACACATACAGCGTGTCGTTTGGCGTTACTGCATAGAAACAAGCTTTGAGCGTATGGTCTGTATCCCAGTCTGTAAGGATCTCTGTTTTCTCGATCTCTTTACCTTCAACATCGAGCAGCACTTCATTTCCGTCAAAATCGTGGATGACATAATCGGAATCATCAAAGAGCCAAAAAATATTTTCATCCTGCTGCAGCTCATCATAAGGGCAGTCCAGCGTTCGGATCTTTTTTCCGGTTTTATCAAGCACCTCGATGATGCTTGCGTCATAATCCGGCCCTGCATAAAAGCAGGCGTTTTGTTTATCATAAGCAACCTTATAGTATGTCGTTTCGTTCAGACGTTTTCCCGAAAGATCCAACAGCCGATACGTTTCATCTTCCGGGCTGGCGATCACTACGCCTTCTGGAGTCACGTCTATGATATTGGTGATTTCCTCGGGAAACGTGGAGAGAAGCTTGTTATCTTTGTCATAAAGACGGAAGACCTCTTTGCTGTATTCACCATCGGGGATATGTTCCTCAACAAGAAGTTGATCCTTGTCAATATAATAGATTTCGGGGAGAACGAATGAGCCTTTTTTTATCCACGTAACATCGCGCACTAAATGCCCGTTGAAATCAAAAATCTGATCTTGGTTTTCTGCGCTAATAATAAACATTGGAGTATAGGTCCATGTGCGGTAGTCCAAGCATTGAAAATCCACCTGGGAATCAAAGCGGAGCATCCAACTGCCATCGGAGCCGATAATATCCATTTCTCCGCACATTTCATAGGTCTGCTTCGGAAACGCAACATAGATCCATTCGCCCGATTCGACACGAACTTCTATCACATCCTCATAGACACCTTCTGTTATGATCTTACCGTCTGTTGTTGCAAACCCGTATTTTTCAAAGTATCCTTCTTCGCTTTTTTCTGTTGATCCGGAATAGACCTCGCCGGTTTCCGGATCTTCATAGCTCCAGTCAATGGCAAAAAAGCGTTCTGTCAACGGACAATACGGAACGATCTCGCCGTAATCATCGCGCGGTTCAAATTCTTCATGAACGCCGTCGTCAAAGAAATAATCTTTCTTTTCATCAGACACGAACTCCCCGATCTCCGGCAGCTTTTTCAGCGAAAAAACGGCAGGCTCCGGTTCGGTAACGGCAACCGGCTCGGTGGAAGGCTCTGTTGTTGACGGCGCAGTGGTATTCTCTGGGGATTCATTCCCGCAGCCCCAGAGAGATAAAACGATGCAGCATGCCAGCAAAAGACAAAAGATGCGTTTCATAACCATTCCTCTTCCCTTACTTTTTCCCAAGGATTCTAAACAATGCGTTCAGCAGTGTGATCACCCAGCGCATGGCTTTTTTGATGACGCTGACGATGCCGCTCTCATTGCCGCCTTCGTTGTCGTCTTCTTCCTCTGGCGGGTTCTCAATCACAATCGGCGTGTCCTTGATCTGCGGGTGTGCTTCGTCGCTGGAAATCAGAGAGAAGCTCGTGATGCTTTTATCCGCGATACCGGCAACAAGCTGATTGAAAGAGATCGGCGTTTCTGCATCGTCCTCATAAATCAGCGGATACATCTCGCCGTTGATCAGGGTGTTGTCTTCCACACGTTTCGTAGTCTTCTTTCCTTCAATCGGGTAGAAATACAGTGGGATCTCGTCAAAGGTGAAGCGCGTGAAGGTCAGCTTCTGAATGTCATCATATTTCAGAGAGAAGGCTGCCAGCGTGTCAAAAAACTCATAGGATTCGAAGGTCACTTCACCGAGCAGGGAAAGGGCACTGCCGGAGAAGCGGTAGGGGATCACGATCAAACCGCCTTGCGATGTGCTGAGGGTATGTGCCGCATCTGCGCTTTCATAGACTTTGCATGTGCCTTCAAAACCGAAAGCACTTGTGCTGAAGTCACTGCCGCCGAAGCAGATCACAGCCTGCAGGTTCGGGCAGTTCGCAAAGGCGCCGTCAGCGATGGCTGTGGAATCCGTGTCAAGAATAACGGTTGTCAATTCGGGATAGTCAGCGAACGCGCCCGATTCAATGGATTCATAATCTCCGTCGATCAACACGGTTGTAACTGTGTCTTTTTCTGCGTCCCAATAGTGCCAGCCGCCCGGAATCTTGCCGCTGCCGGAGAAGGTTAAAATATCGTTGTCGTTTTCAAAGCGGAGGTTTTTGTATGCTTCCACAGGAATGTTGCAGTGGATGTTGCAGGTGTCGATCATGACGGGACTGCTGCCGGAATAGGGCGAAGTATCAATCGAAATAGTTGCCCAATCATCCGCTGATCCTGCATAGCAAATATCTGTCAGAGAAGTGCAGTTGCCAAATACGCCGGAACCTATGGTTGATAAGGTAGAAGGAAGATATACACGTTCCAATGCTGTATCGCTTTCAAAGGTAATCCTTCCAAGGTTTGTGACGCCTTCAGAAACAATGACTTCTTTCAGACCGTAACATTCGGTAAATGCGCCATAAGATATATCGATGACTGTGGATGGAATAACGATGGATTCCAACTGATTGCACCAGACAAAGCAATTGTCGGCGATTCGTTGAAGTCCTTCCGAAAAATGAATCTTTTTCAAGTTTTGGTTTTCCCAAAAAGCTTGACTTTGAATGGTTTCCACAGATGACGGAATATAGTATTCCTCCACAAAAACGCAAGAGTGAAATGCACCGCTTGCAATAGCAGTAACTGTGTTTGGAACATGATAGACACCCGCATCAAATGCACAACAAGTGTTAAGCAATTCGGTCATATCTTTGTTGAACAACACACCGAAATCATCCGAGGCAAAATTGGGATTGTTTTCATCAGCAACGATGCGCTTGATGTCAGCATAGGTAAATGCGCTACGAACGATCGATGTTACCGTTTTAGGAATAAATACTGTGTCGGCTCCGTCACCAATTGAAAGTGTGTTGTCATAAAAGCAACGATCGCCAATCGTTGTCACCGGATAGCCGCCCAGCGTTTCCGGGATCACAATATCTTTTATCCCGGTATAGTCCACTTTTGTCAGTGTCGCTTCGTCGTTTGCTACGGAATAGGTGAAAATTCCTTCTGTTTCTGCTGCTGCTGTCCAAACAGTAAGTGCGGCGAAGAGGATGGAAAAAAGGAAAAAGCCGAGCCATTTTTTTGCGACGGGTTGTCTCATGTATCATTCATCCCAATCTTTGTGTTTTTATTAAAGTATAGCATGGACGATAGATTTCTGTCAACGCAGAACGAAACCGTTTATTCTGTTTCTTGACCGCAAATTCCAAAACAATTGATTTTTCTTTGCAATCATGATAGCATAAAAATGATTGTAAAGTAAATCAAGCTGTGCTATAATGAACGCAGTGAAACTTCCGGTGAACTGCAGGGAGGACGTCTATGAAAATCACGATCGTTGAAGACGAGGCCATGGAGCTGGAGCAGCTGGAAACGGCAGTCAAGGAAATTGCCGAAAACGAATTGCCGGCACTTTCGTGCGAGCTGACATGTTTTGAATCCATGCAGGCGTTTGACGCGGCAAATGCGAAGCCTGATCTCCTGATCCTTGATCTGCATCTGCCGGACGGCAACGGTCTGGAGCTGGCGCGACGCTTAAAAGAAGATCGTGCCGCGACCGGCGTCATCATTATTACGGCGTTTCAGGAACATGTCTATGAGGGCTATGAAGTCGGAGCGTTCCGGTTCCTTCCCAAGCCGCTGCAATACGAGAAGCTGAAAGAAGCTATGCTGCATTACGCTGCAGAGTTTCGTTCCATAAAATATCTGCTTGTGCCGACGCAGAACGAGCAGCTTGTGATCGCATTGGATGACATCGTCTGTATTGAATCGCAAGGCAAGCATTCGGTGGTCTATCTGCAAAACGGAAAAGCCTTTGACTCCAAAAAGTCCATCGCCGAATACACAGAGGACATCGAAAACAACTGCTTTTGCCGGGTACACCGCCGCTTTCTCATCAATATGAAGCATATTGTGCGTTTGGAAGAGAACGAGATCGTTTTCGATATGGATCGCTGTCACGCAGAGATCAGCCGCCGTAACCGGTCCGAATTTGATGCCCGTTTCGCAGCCTTTCTGAAAACACTGTAACCGAAAGGAAACGCCATGATCCAAACCGTCACCGCATTTTCCTGCTTGCTGCGTGATCTCACCGCAACCGTCGGCATGATTCTGTTCATGCGGCTGGTCTTCCGCCGGGAGGTCTGTTTCAGTGTGTCAAAGGCGGTACTGTTGATTGGTCTGATGGTTTGCAACGCCTGTGTCGGCGCATATGTTTTGATGGGGCGTGCAGAAGAATACAAGGCGATCATGGACTTTGCCGCCAACTGCATCGACATACTGGCGATCCTGCTGCTGACCCGCCCCCGAAAAGTCGGCGGAACGATCCTGTTTGTTCTGATCTACAGCTTCACGATCGACATGTTCTATTCTCTGCTTGTGCCGTATATTCCGCAGGATCTGTATCTCGAATGTCTGATTAATGCGGTGCTCTACGGCGGGGTAGCGCTGGTGCTGTATTATGCATCAAAAAACGGAGCCGGCACTTTTCTGCCGCAGGTGCTCGGTGAAATTCCGAAGTGGCTCTATGCGGTGCTGCTGTTGTTTGAGCTGACCTGCTGTTACAAGGAATTCGGCATTTCTACGGATTGGTATAACGCGCTGTATGTGGTCTCTTCGGCGGGCGTTTTTATTACCGTGCTGTATCTTGTCATCAAAATTTTTTCACTTGCGCACCGCCAGAATTCGATTCTGCAGCAAATGGAGCTGCAAAAGGAATTCGGCGAAAAGACGATCGTCGGCGACGAAGAGCTGCGCCGGTTCCGGCACGATTACCGCAACCACATGATCGTAGTGAACGCTTACCTGCGAAGCGGACGCATTGACGAAGCGAGCGCCTATCTTGCGGCAATCAGCAGCCGTGTAGACGGCACGACAAACAAGATCATGACCGGCAACTTTGTTGCAGACGCGATCTTGAATCATAAAGCGGTTGCCGCTGCAGAAAATGACATTCTGCTCTCCTTTGACGGCGTGGTGCCGGGCAGCGGGATCGAGAACGAAGACCTTTGCACGATTCTCGCGAATTTGCTGGATAATGCCATCGAGGCGTGCCGAAAACTGCCTGCGGCGCAGAAGCGGAGCATCACCGTCAAAGGAACAACATTCCATGAGTCGTTTTTGCTGCACATCGAAAACCCGACCACGCTCGACGAGCTGTCTGTGAAAACAACGAAGCGAGACGCACGCAATCACGGGCTCGGACTCAAAAACGTGGAACGCGCCGCAAAACGGTATGACGGCTCGGTCAATTATTCGGTGGAGAATCACGTCTTTTCGGCAGATGTCAGGCTGTGTTTGAAAAAAGAAAACTGATAAATGAATGATTTGCATTTGGCTGTCGGCAATGTCCGGCGGCCTTGTTTTTTACCGTTCATTCCGTATGTTGACCGCTGGTTCCAAATCGCTTGAAAACGTTTTTTTGTTGTGATATAAAAGGAATAACAGGCTGGAAAAATGTTGTAATCTCGTCTGGAGGAATGTGGATTATGAATTGTTTTAAACGAATCTTTTCGATGCTACTGATTATGACTATGCTTTTCGGCCTGATCAGTATTTCTTCTGTTTCGGCAAATGACAAACCCGGATATCTCGAATCGCTTTGTATTTCAACTGGCGGAAAAGCAAAAACGCTGGAACTGACTTGGAACAAAGCGCAGTACGCAAAAGGTTACCAAATCTATCGAAGTTCCAGCGGTAAAACCGGAACCTATCAAAAAATTGCTGTCGTAAAAGATACAAGCTACATTGACAAGAATCTGTCAGCTTCCACACCCTATTATTACAAGGTGCGTGCTTATGCAAAGCAGGGAGACAAGTATACTTTTGGTGCGTTTGTTAAGGCTGATCTTTCCACACAGATCACAAAAAGCTTTGCGCAAAAGAAGCTGCAGGCAGCTTATAAAGTTGCAGATTATTGGCTGAGTCCTGCACTTAAGAATTGCGATCTTTCGGTGAGCGTTCCGGCCGATAAGAATGCTAATGTAGAATGCTATCATCCCGTGAAAAGTGACAAATTCAAAACGAAAGATCAACTCATCACTTATCTGTGCAAATACTTTTCTTGGCAGTTTGTGTCAGAAGCTGTAGAAACAATCTACATAGAAAAAGACGGCAAACTCTATATGGGTGAGGTCGGATATGGAGACGGTGCCAGCCATAATTATAATAATGATCGCGTTGACTATATTTGGCAGAAAGACGGCTATGCAACGGTACTTGTAATTGAGGAACATGAAGGCTATGAGGGAAAAATGGAAATCCCGTATCCACATGGGCTGTATTATGAAAACGGTCGCTGGGTGTTCGGAGAAGAGGACGGTATCCGCAGTTATGGACGGCTGAATTACTGGAATTTTTTGGAAAAATAATCAATACTTAGAAAATACAGGACATGCCCTGTTAAAATAACAAACAATTTGAGGTGATGCGAATGTACAAAAAAACGATTTCAATTCTGCTATTGCTAATGATTCTGTTTTCAAACGTCCTTCCTGTTTCAGCAAAAGGAAGCCCGACCATCACAGTTTCGTCAGCAACAGCAAAGCCGGGAGAGACGATTACCCTTTCTGTAAACATGTCAAACAATCCCGGAATTAATACTTTTTCTTTTGGATTTAGCTATGATAATTCAAGGCTAACCTTAGTTGATGTTAAAGCATCCAGTAAACTGGGCGGACAGTTTGTTTATAAAAAGAAAGCGGTTTGGTTGAATAGCAAGGATTCAACATATAACGGAGAAATCATGACATTGAAGTTTAAGGTTGCTAAGGATGCAGAGCCAGGAGATGCTAAAGTTCGTTTGACCTGTTCAGCCGGAGATATTTCTAATTATAATGAGCAAAATGTTAAGTTTCAGTTGAATCCAGGCATTATTACTGTTCAAAAAAACGGATCCTCTTCTTCGGGTTCTTCAGGAGGGAACTTGTCTTTATTTTCAAGGATTTTAGCCATATTTAAGAACTTAATCGAAAGAATAAAGAGTGTATTCCACGTGGGAGCATAATGAATGCTGCCGAAGATTATTCTTCTTAGGTTATAAGAAGTTTATTATACAAAGCATGCAGTAAACCTTTTATTATTCAGGAAAGCAAGGAGGAAATATCAATGCAAAAAATCAGACAGAAATCAACGGCTCTGCTTCTCAGCTTGCTCATGATTCTTTCCTGCTTTGGCATTCTTGCCAATGTTGGGATAGGGTCATTCCGCGTTGCTGCGATTGAGGGGACGGGTGTTCCCGGAGACATCAATGGTGACGGCACCCCCAACAACAAAGACTTGACTCGTTTGATGCGTTTTCTCGCTGGCGATGAAGTGGAAGTTGTTGATGAAGCCATTGATACCAACGGCGACGGCACTACCAATAACAAAGACTTGACTCGCTTGATGCGTTATCTTGCTGGCGATGATGTGGAGATCTTTTACGGTTGTCAACATAAAAACATGATATCAATAGACGCTGTGTCTCCGACATGCACAGAGCCGGGAAATATCGCCTACTGGCATTGTTTGGATTGCCACAAGCTGTTCAATGATCCAATAGGCAAAAAGGAAAATGAGATTTCCGATGAAGTGATTGTGAAACCGGCAACAGGTCACAGCTGGGCTGAAGATTGGTCTTATGACAATACTTATCATTGGAAAGCTGCTGTTTGTGAACACACGAATCTGGTTAACGAACGTGCGGAGCACACTTTTGGTGATGATAACATTTGTACGGATTGCGGCGCGTTGAATACCGTGAATCCGACAAAACCGTATAAGGTTTACTACAAGCTTGTGGAGTATAACGTCAACAAGGGCGACACATACCTGGCAACACAGCTGATTGATAACTCGGTGAATGAAGAAAACCACGCATCTTTCTCGGTGAGCGATAGCTTCCCGCTGGATGACATCTCCTGCCCCGGCTATGAGTTTCTGGGCTGGTTCACTGCAGACGGCGTCCGAGTCACTAGAATTGATACGGGAACAAATCACGACGTAACTCTTTTTGCCCGCTGGCAGGAACTCCAGTTCGATATTACATATAAGCTTTACAGAACACCGCTTGCACCCATCAACGATGAAAAATATATGCACTATACTGTGAGTAAAGGCCTGATCGATCTGCCAAATCCGACCGTCTACAACTATGTGTTCTTGGGTTGGTACACCGATGAAGGCCTGGAGGTCACTAAAATTCCGATCGGAACAACTGGTGATATTGTTTTGAACGCATATTGGACAAGCAAACGAAACATGGCAAGAAAGGTCAGCACCATTGAAAAGCCGATTATCTGTGAAGATATCGACAATGATGTAATATACTTTGCTTATGAATTGGGTACGATTGAGAATGTTCCGTTGGGCAATCCAATCTGGACAACACAAAATGTATATGGCTTGGCACAACAGCAGTCTCGAACCGTTTCGACAACGATTTCCAAACAGCAAGCTTCAACGATTTCAGAGACTATTTCAAAAGAAACGGTAGACTCCGCAACATGGACATTGTCTGAAGATTGGAACAATACTACAAGTGTGAGCGAATCTTGGGCAGAGCAGCATGGCATGACTGTGGAGGAAGCGGAGCAAATTGTTAAAACATCTGCAAACACATACGCCTTTGCGAGTTCCAGCGGCGGAAACAATACAACAACTACAACTGATGGAACATCTGCACTTTCATATGATAGTCAGAACAAAACAAATGAAGATGCAGTTGAACTCAATGCCAAGATAGAAGCTGGTTTCAAGCAGACAGCTGGAGCAAATGTTGGAATGGCAAAAGCAGAATCAACCGTTGAAGTGAGCGGAAGCATTGAACGCAACCACAAAGAGCGAGATGAGGTCAATTCTCATACTGGTACTGATACAACGAAAATTGATACAACAGTCAGCGAGAACAATTCTTCGTGGAACAACACTTCTTCTAGTTCGACAACCAATCAATTAAGTAAGAGCACTTCGGTAAGCAAGGCTCTTTCCGAAGTTATTTCTAACACGAAAGGTTATGGGGAAACATATTCGACTGGTGGTGAAAACAGCGAGTCTCAGAGCTTCAGTGCAGCAGAAAGTAACAGCCTTAGTACCTCCTCAACACTGACATATTCCGAAGCGGAAACAGTTACTATAACTTCAACCTATTCTTCGGATGGAAAGAGCGAAGGCTTTTACCGTCTCGTTCTTGCGGGAACCGTTCATGTGTTTGGTGTTGTCGGATATGATGTTGCTAGCAAGTCATATTTTGCATATACTTACAATGTTCTTGATGATGAGACACATGAATTTTTAGACTATTCTCCGGATCAGAATTTCAATGATTACGAAAATGGTGCATTGGCGTTTGAGGTTCCTTATTTTGTAAAAGAATATGTTGACCATTCGACTGCTCGCACAGAAGGACTCTCGTTCAGAACAAACACAAGCGCACACACGGCTACAGTCAGCGGTTACTCCGGAACTGATACGGACGTAATTGTTCCTTCTTATATTTCGATGGGCGGAACAGCCTATAAGGTGACAGGCCTTTTGACATCTGCCTTTGCCGGAAAACCGATTGAATCAATCTCACTCAATCCATTTATTGAGGAAATCGCAGACGGCGCATTCAAGAATTGCACCGCTTTGAAGCAGATTTCAGGTTATTTCACAAGAATCGGCGAAGAAGCGTTCAAGGGCTGCACGTCTTTGGAAAACTTCAATGTTTCCGCAAGTACAACGTTCATTGGCGCGAAGGCATTCTCCGGTGTACCGCAGATTACAGTCAAGTTATTCAGCGAAGAGGTTGCACTGAAATCTGTGACAGAGGAAGCATTGTCGGCGGCGAGGGAGCAGGCACCCGACGCAAGTGAAGAGCAGATTCAAAAACTGGCCGCGAAGATTATGACACAGGAAATTGCGCCTGCGGTTGCAAATGCAGCAGCTGCGTCCGGTGCGCAAAGAGTGGTTATGGATCTTTCGGCGCTGACTGACGGTGTTGTTCTTACACTCGATGTTCCGGAGATCGAGTACTTCGAGCTGAAGGGCGGACAGAATGTGTACACAGACATGAAGATCGTTTCTCAGGCAACAACAACCGTGCTGGAAGAAATGAAAATTCAGGACTGCACAAGGATTCCGTTGGAAATCTCCTCCGATAATTTGATTTTGGATGCAGTTTCTATTACCAGCCCGAGTTATGCGCTCCTCCTTTCAAGCGTTTCGACAAATATTACGCTCAAACGAGATAACCAGTTGATTGCAAACAGCGGCAATGCGGTCGTCTGCAGAACCTTGAATATCTCGGCGGAAGTGGTTGACTATGCCGAAGGCTATCTTGATGTTTCCGGTAACGTTTACGTTTACGGTACCATCAACGGACGTATGTACATGAATGTGTTTAACGGCGATGTCAGAACCATTACGCAGGCGGAATATGAAAAGTATATCAAGGGTTCCTTTAACGTTTACTTTAATGCAAACGGCGGCACGGCAAGCAGCGACTCGATGGTGGTTTATTACGGGCTTCCTTATGAGGAACTGCCGACTGCGACAAGGACAGGATACTCTTTTGTCGGCTGGTTTACCGAGGCCGAAGGCGGAACGCAAGTAACGGAAGAAACGGTGTTTAACGCCTCTTCTGATGTTGTGTTGTATGCGCGTTGGGCAGCGGATGTGTTCACTGCAACTTGGAACACAGGAACAGGGTATTCCATCTCCGTCAACAGAACAGCGTCCCCGAATGTTGGGGCAGAACTTGGTTCGTTGAACAGTGGTGCTCAAGTTTACTACGGTGATGTGTTAAGTGTTACATATACCCCTGCAACGGGTTATTCCCTTGGAACGGTGGGCGAAACTTCGATCACTGTCGGAAGAAATGTAACATCTTCGGATATCTATGCAACTGCAACGCCGAACAGTTATACATATAGCATTGTTTATAAATCAAGTAACGGAACGAGTTTAGGGTCTTCATCTGCGACGTATAAGTTTGGCACGACCAACACCATTACCCCGCCTGCCAAATCCGGTTATACAACCCCCGCGGCACAAAGCGTAAAGTGGGACGCGATATCAAAGACCATTACCTTTACATATCCTGTTGTTTCTCGTTCCAGTTCGCAAACCATGAAGACTGGTAAATGGTGGGATTACAGTTCAACTACATACATTAACTATACTGCCGTTGCAGAATTCCAGAACAGGACATCAACGAGTATTCAGATTAGGATTAAATGGACGAATACGATTTCCAATGGTTATTTCGGCTATGCGCAGAAGTTCAATGCCTCCATTGGCGGCAAGAGTACCGGCGATGTTCAGATCTGCTCTGCAAGTACATGGGGCTCCAAACAAACAGGAACGAGAAGCCAGACGGTTTATTCCAGTTGGATCACGGTTCCGGTTTCTGCTACGACTACTAGTGTTTCCATTAGCGCGAGTTGGTGGGATACATGTGCATATTCCGGTTCCTGGAGCAACACAATGACGATTCCGACCTATTAATTCCAACAGAGCCTTCATCATGCGGCGATGGGGCTGCTCGTTGCCGCATGATGATTGATTCATCACGATAAGCTTTTCTGAAAAGGAGAATCACTATGACAAAAAGAATTGCAGCAATTCTTATGACAATATTGCTTGCGCTTTCTGTTTTCCCAATGGCATTAGCTGCTGGAACTCCGACTGTCACTGTGTCGTCTGCAACAGCAAAACCGGGAGATACGGTTGAATTGAGGGCTTCGCTTGCCAATAACCCCGGAATCAATACGTTCTCTTTTGGATTCAATTATGATACATCTCGTTTGCAACTGGTGAATGTGCGGCTTGCTGATGGCGTTGGCGGACAGTTTTCATACTCGAAGAAAGCAGTTTGGCTGAACAGTTCGGATATCACTACAAACGGTGATTTTCTGTTGTTGACAATGAAGGTGCTGGACAATGCCACTGAAGGTGATGCATCTGTTGCAGTTACATATTCCAGCGGAGATATTTCAAATCTGAATGAAGACGATGTGGATTTTGCCCTTGTTGCGGGCAAGGTAACAGTGAAACCTGACGTTCCGTCGAATGGCGTAATTTCGGTTGGCAATGTTTCAGCAGCTCCCGGTGAAACGGTCACTGTTCCGGTAACTATCACAAACAACCCCGGTATTAACACGTTTTCTCTCGGTTTTGATTATAATACATCAGTACTAAAACTGACAGGTGTTGCGCTGACATCGAACCTTGGCGGTCAATTTACATACGGTAAAAAGGCTGTTTGGCTGAATAGTACGGATACGACCTATACGGGAGAATTGCTTATTCTGACGTTCCAGGTGCTTGAAACGGCACCGGAAGGCGACACAGAAGTTGCGATGACATATATTACAGGCGATATTTCCAATATGAACGAAGATGATTTGGACTTCAAATTGGTTTCGGGATGTGTGACAGTGTTGCCGGTGCTGGTGTTCGATGCCAAAGCAATTGTTGGAAATGCTACCGGTCGACCGGGTGATCCTGTGAACGTATATATTTCTTTGGATAAGGAACTCGATGTAAAATCGATGTCCATTGCAGATCTCTCCTATGATCACACCAAATTGACATTGACCCAAGGTGAATGGAACGTCAGCAATTCGATTATTGATGACTGGAATCAAAATGATGAAGTCGGTGTTGTAACATTTAGAGAGAATACAAAGCAGAGCGGCAAGGTTTTCCTTTTGAAATTTAGCGTTTTGGAAGGACTTGAAGACTGCGAAGTCACCGTTTCGTGCAGATTTAACGTTACAACTTTAGCTTCCAATGGATCGGAAAAGCAACTCAGCATTGAAAATGTTCCCGGCAGTGTTACGGTTTCAAACATCCTGCGTGGAGACGTTAACGGAGACGATTTCGTCAACAGTAATGACGCAATTCATTTGCTCTATCATACTTTGCTGCCAGATCGTTATACAATTAACCAAAACGGTGATTTTGACGGTGATGGACATGTAAATAGCAACGACGCCATTTATTTGTTGTACTATACGCTTCTTCCGGAACGTTATCCGCTGTCTTAAGGATGGTGCGCTGCAATGAAAAGAATCATTTCTTTCTTCTTAGTTGTTTCACTGGCTTTACTTCTGCTTTCAGGCTGTAAAAGCGACAATGAAATCGCCCAATCTTTAGATTTGAATAGCGGAGACGTTATTGAGGTAACTGTCACTATGAAAGACAGCGGCAAAATAAAATCCATGGCGCTATCTGTGAATTATAATCAGGATGATTTTGAACTGTTGGATGGTCAGTGGTTGAATCATCAGGCAATTCTCTCTGACTTTAATCTTGACACCAAGGATGCAGCGATTGCTTTTGAGGATGGGATTAAGTACTTTGGTGAAATATTTAGTTTTCGCCTGCAAGCCAAGCATGATTTTACGGCGTCAACGGATGAGATCAGTGTAATTCCGGTGTTGAAAAACGAAGAAAGAGACATTTCCTGTAGCGGAATTGGCCTTGCCATGGAAAAAGTGTTAGATGGCATGGCTTTGTAAGCAGAAGGAGGATTTTGTGTGAGAAAAATAATCAGTATCATATTATGTATTCTTTTGGCATGCAATATCGGTGTGTTTGCTGTTGCCGCAGAGACCCCGGAAGGAGTTGTCAATATTTCAACTGCTTCTGCTTTGCCCGGGGATCAAGTCGAGGTGATTTTTCACCTTGTCTGTTCAGCGGGTGTCAAAACGCTTTCGTTTTTTGACTTCACGTTCGATTCCTCGGTTTTGACGCTGGTCGAATCGGAATGTCAGTGGTTGAAAGACGGGAAGCTTCATGATATTGATTTTGCGAAGAATACGAGCATTATCACTTTTGATGATAATACGATTCTTGATGATGACCTTTTAAAACTTGTCTTTCTCGCTGATGAAAACGCTGTTGTCGGAACTGTTGTCCCAATCAGTTGCAGTGTTGCGGCGACAAAAATGATTGACAAGGTTGAATCAGAAATATCAGTTTCTCTTGTGCCGGGGTCTGTTGAGATTACAGATTCTACAGTGAGTCTTTCGGATTTCGATTATGAAATCACGGACGATGGAATTATAATTACTGGTTATAATGGCAATGCGACAGATTTAGAAATACCTGATAGCTTTGAAATCGACGGATCGTCTTATGAAGTTGTAGGAATTGCTGAATCCGCGTTTGAAGGGAACGAGAGTCTGAAATCTGTTGTAATTCCTGCAACGGTAGAATACGTTGAGGATTATGCTTTTTATGATTGCACTTCACTGACTTCTATCACTGTACTCGGCCCGGAAACGCAGATCGGAGAAGAAGCGTTTGGCTATTATTACATCAGCAGAACGAAGGATGGAATTGTTGAGGGCGTAACGATTTACGGTTATCAAGAGTCTACCGCAGAAGTTTATGCCGATACGGAAGATAAAATAGCTTTTGTACCTCTGGAAGAGCAACATACGCATGATTATTCAGTCCTTCAATCCGATGATTTTTATCACTGGTACAAGTGCACGAGCTGCGATGCCACAACCGAGAAAGAAGCGCATAGCGGCGGTACAGCAACCTGCACAGAAAAAGCAAAATGCTATTTTTGCGGTAAAGAGTATGGTAACGATCTGGGACATGCAAATGCCTACGATGTGACCGGCAAGGCTGCAACCTGTAAAGAAACCGGATTGACAGATGGACGCTACTGTCCTGATTGCAAAACATGGCTTGTTGAGCAGGAAGTGATTCCTGTTGATTCGACGAACCACGTTGGCTATGGTACGGAAACAAGAGACTATGTTGCTGCAACGTGTGAAGCAAATGGCTACACCGGGGATACCTATTGCCTTGGTTGTGGAAATAAGATCGGTAACGGCGCGGTGATAAATAAGCTTGCTCACGACTTTACCGTTCTACAGTCCGACGCGACTGACCACTGGTACAAGTGCACAACCCGAAGTCTGCGATGCGGAATACGGCGAACTTGCCGATCATGACTACAGTGTGCTTCAGTCTGACGCGACCGATCACTGGTACAAGTGTGCGAACTGCGATGCAACAACTGAAAAGGCAGCGCACAGCGGCGGTACAGCAACCTGCACAGAAAAAGCGAAGTGTGAAGTCTGCGATGCTGAATACGGCGAACTTGCAGACCACGACTACAGTGTTCTTCAGTCCGATGCAACTGACCACTGGTACAAGTGTACTGGATGTGATCTGACAACGGAAAAAGTAGCCCACAGTGGCGGCACAGCAACCTGCACAGAGAAGGCGAAGTGCGAAGTCTGCGATGCTGAGTACGGCGAACTCGCCGATCATGACTACAGTGTTCTTCAGTCCGACGCAACCGATCACTGGTACAAGTGTGCGAACTGCGACGCTACGACCGAGAAGGAAGCGCATACTGGCGGTACAGCGACCTGCACTGCCAAGGCAAAGTGCGAAGTGTGCGATACCGAATATGGCGAACTGGCCGACCACGATTACAGCGTTCTTCAGTCCGATGCGACTGATCACTGGTACAAGTGCACAACCTGCACCGCAACGACCGAAAAGGTCGCACACACTGGCGGTACAGCGACATGCACAGTGAAAGCCAAGTGCGAAGTCTGC